>DASZIB010000062.1:0-37292 GCA_035937415.1 Edaphobacterium sp. (SeqCode)
GCTGTCCTTGCCTTCCAGGAAACGGACCTTGACCGCCTTGACCGAAGGCGTGGCGTTGACCACGTACAGCAGCGAATTGAACGTGTTGCCGTGGCTGTCCGCGCGGGTCGTGTAGTACGGATAGAGCAGAACCTGGCCCAGTCCTCCCGGATTCAGGTTGACCGCATTCGCGGCGGTCGCCGCACCCAAACCGGTCAAGCCGGCCACAGCCGTGTACAGCGCCTTCCTTTGGAACGGGTTCATGGTTTTCCGGACCCCCTATTTTGCGTGTCAAACCTCTTTAGCCAGCGGCTACCAGTTTCGGGTCAGCCTACCGCCCTGAAGCTCGCGCAACTATACAGGAAACGCAACATTTCTGCCTGCCCACGTAATCTTGCTGGTAATTGGGGGAGCGGAGTGTCTCATTTGCCCCCTGCCGTCCAGGTTGGGCGGGGGGGCCGCAGGGCGATCGGCAACCGCCGTGGCGTCGGACCGCAGCTGCGCATCGGTGTGCTCTAATAGGGTGCGGTCGCGTGTTGCCGACCGGATTGCGCCATGACTGCCGATTTGCGCCAGATCGTCGAAGGGGTGTTGCTCGTCTTCGCCGCCCTGTTCCCCATCGTCAATCCGCTTGGCGGCGCGCCGATCTTTCTGGCCATGACCGCCGAGTACGCGCCCCCGGAGCGGGCCGCGCTCGCCTGGATGGTAACCGTGAATGCCTTTTTCCTGCTGCTGGCGTCGGTGGCCACGGGGACGTACGTGCTGGAGTTCTTCGGCCTCTCGGTCCCGGTCGTCCAGGTCGCCGGTGGCCTGGTGGTCAGCGCTTTGGGCTGGCGGCTACTGCAGGACCCCGACGCGCTCGAGCGGCCATCGCCGGATACCGCCGCTCCCAGGCGCAGTCCCGCGTTCTACCCTTTGACGATGCCGCTCACCGTCGGTCCAGGATCGATCTCGGTGGCGATAACCATCGGCGCCAATCACCCCCACAGCGTGCGCTCGCTGCTCATCAGCGGCCCTGCAATCCTGATCGGCGTGACGCTCGTGGCGGCGTCGGTATTCGTCGCGTATCGCTACGCGGACCGGTTAAGCCGGATGATCGGGGAGACCGGCATGACCGTGCTGCTGCGATTGAGCGCGTTCATCCTGCTGTGCATCGGCGTGCAGATCGTCTGGAACGGCGCGAGCGCGCTGCTGCGCACGCTGGCCTAGGTGTGATGCTTCAATACGTTGCTACCGTTCATTCGGACTTGGTCTGGGAGACTGGAAGGTGCGACCCATCCTGCATCTTTCAGGATCTCAGCCGATTGAACATCCACAAGAATGCCCGACTCACCTTCGCCCGTCGACAGGAAATGGTTCTGGACGTGACCGAGCACAATTTGACGTACGCGGCCACGGCCGCCGACTACGGGGTTAGTGTGCCCACGGCGCGTAAATGGGTGGGGCGGTACCTGACACAGGGTGAAGCGGGACTATGCGACGCCTCTTCGCGGACCAGGTCATGGCCGACGCGATCGATTTGAAACTGATCATTCCGCGCAAACAATAGCGCACTATTGGCGTCAGTTTCTCTGCTTGAGCTTGCGGGATCAGCCGCCCGCGCAAGGCGACTCTGGCGCACGCCCGCACCATGAGCTATCGCCGCTCCCCAGGATACGAAGGCGCAGTGGTCATCGCGTGGTGCAATGGCTCGGGCCGCCATTGCCACGCTCGAGGCCAATGCGCACGCAGCGGCCTGGCAGTGGTCGCCAAGCGATCCGTTGACCGTGCGGACGATGGTGGCCGAGCGCCGCGCGCCTATTGCGGAAAATGCGCCACCAAGTAGGCGGAGCCGGAACTCGTCAGATGGCCCGCATCGTACGCAATCAACGAGTCGACACTGCCACCGACTCTTGTGAGACAACCATCCTGGTTGCAAAGAATCTGCATTGGTGAAATGTAGTTGACGTCCAGCGGCGCGACAAAGGTTTGCATTTCCCGGTCGAGGGCAACCATGCCCGGGACCAACCCAAATGTCATCCGCTCCGGCACGCGACGCAATATCACGTCTTGCCTATAGAAATTGAACAAGCTTCTCCGCAATCCGTCATTCCATTGTGGAAAAGGACCAACGACGTCGATTCTCTTTGCGCCAGCCGTGCGCAATTGTCTGACCGTTTCGCCGACAGCACGCCAGTCCGGGTACCAACGCCAATTCGCTGCAAGAATGATTCGGTCAGGCCTTTCTTTGATTACGCGTTCAAGTATGAAGGAATTCGCGGCCTTGCAGTGCGGCTGCCCTTCAATATCTACGCCAACCGTGGGCGGGCACGCAGCGAGTGTGAGCTGGGTCAGTCTGAATTCGCGCCCCAGTTCGCTCTTAATACCTGGATACAGGTGTGCCGCATAGGAATCCCCCCACAAGACGATCGATGGTGAGGATGGCGTTGGCGATCCATCAACGCAGTTGCCGAACGTGGGCTTATCTTCCGCTGTCACCAAGCAAGTACCCATTCGGTATTCGCCCCTAACATCGTAGGTGAATCTCGAAAGGGCTTGAATGCTTTCGGGGAATCGATTCCCCAGGCCGTCTCGCCTGTAGGCGTCGTACCCGACATACCCGGTCACCAGCATCAGCGCACACAGTGCAAATACCTTCCCTTTGCTGCTCTTGCCAAAGCGGATCGGCCGCTCGATTAGCTGGTAGGTGAGCCACGCCAACGCGATGCTGAGCAGAACAGCGGTGACACGTATCGCAAGCGAAGGCGTGGCAGATTCGATGATGCGGGCGAACGAAAGGAGAGGCCAGTGCCAAAGATAGAGTGGATAACTGATCAGCCCGATCCACACCAATACGGGACTGGCCAGTACGACACGATTGCACCACGCTTGCGGACCCGACGCGATAAGCATGCAGGTACCGACCGCCGGCAGAAGGGCCCACCCGCCATGAAAGAACCGTTCGCCGTTCAGCGCAATCACCGCAGCTACAAGCAGACCAAGACCCAGGATTGATGCGATGTCGCGCAAGATTGCGCGGGTGCGCGCCGTGGCGGTCCGGAAGCTGACCGGGCCGAGTGCGAGACGCCGGCGTCCGCTTCCGTTGGCAAGCAGGTCTTGCTTGTACAGCGAAAGGTAGGCCAGGATCCCACCGAGCAGTAATTCCCAAGAACGCGTGACCGGAGAAAAGAAGTCCCCGCCTACATCATTGCGGACCGGGAAGGCATTCAACAGGAGGGAAACCGTGACGATTGCGATGATCAGCGCAAAGAAAACGGGGCGGCGCTTCCAGGTAAAAAACAGCAACGGCGGCCAGATGATGTAAAACTGCTCCTCGATGCCCAGCGACCACAGATGCAACAATGGCTTGGTTTCGGCGGCTCTGTCGAAATAACCGGATTCACTCGCCAGAACATAGTTCTGGACGAACCCCGCGCTGCCGGCGATGTGTTTTCCAAGCTGCTTGTATTCGTCAGCGGATAGCTCAAACCAACCCACTGCGTAGCTCGCCACAAGGACGACGATCAGCGCCGGGAATATGCGCTTGATGCGGCGCGAATAGAATTCGGTGAAACTGAAGCTTCCCCTATCCAGGCTGCCGAAAACGATGCTGGATATGAGGTAGCCGGATATTACGAAGAATACATCGACGCCGACGAAGCCACCCCTGATCCAATTCGGGAACGTGTGGAAGCCGATAACCGCCAGCACAGCGATGGCCCGCAGTCCATCGATGTCGTCGCGGTATTTGGGCAGTGTCAGCTGTCCGGGAGAAGCTGCGGGTTGCCTGGGCGCCGGGCGGTCTCGATGATCATTCTCGGCTGGCATACGAGAGCAAGACCCTAGCAATCGAATGCTGTTGGGCGAAAGTCAACCCGCTGCGCCTGCCGTCCTCCTTGCATGATCGCTTATTGTACTTTGTCGTCGCGAGCGGCTTCATGAGGAAACGAAGCTGGCCCTCCGGCACGCCACCGATTCCCGCACTCGCTGATTGTTTTCTAGTATTCTTTGCTTCGCTGCATTGCGGAGAGGTGACGTCGAGCATGCCCGTCTTAGCGTTGCTTGACGAGCCCCGCGCCGTGGCGCGCCGTACATGACTCTTGCCAATGGCTCAACAGCAACCCGTTAATGCCGCGCCGTCGTCGCTGCCAACGGGCACGGTGACGCTGCTTTTTACTGACATCGAAGGCAGTGCGCGGCTCTGGGATACCCAGCAGTCCGCAATGAGTGCCGCGCTGGCGCGGCACGATGCGCTGCTGCGCTATTCGATCCGCTCGCACGGCGGCCATGTCTTCAAGACCGTTGGCGATGCGTTCTGCGCTGCGTTCCACACCGCATCCGATGCACTAGCGGCGGCCCTCGAGGCGCAACGCGCGCTCCACATCGAACACTGGCCGGAATCGGTGAAAATCCGCGCTCGGATGGCGTTGCATAGCGGCGCGGTGGAATCGCGCGACGGCGACTACTTTGGCGCTCCACTCAATCGCGTCGCGCGCCTCCTCGCGACCGGCCACGGCGGCCAGACGCTGCTGTCGGAAGCGACGCACGATCTGTGTCGCGACTCGCTGCCGCCGCTCGCGAGCGTCAAGGCGCTTGGCGAGCACGGCCTGAAGGATCTGGCGCGCCGCGAATCGGTCTTCCAGCTCTGCCACCCGGATCTGCCGCAGAGCTTTCCGCCGTTGACTACGCAGCTCGCGTCGATCGACAAGGAAACCCCGTCGATTGCGGTGCTCCCCTTCGTCAACATGAGCCGCGACGAGGAGAACGAGTATTTCGCCGATGGCCTGGCGGAGGAACTCCTCAACGTGCTCTCGAAGATCCGTGGGCTGCGGGTAGCGTCGCGGACATCAGCATTCTCCTTCAAGGGCAAGGACGTGGACATCCCCACGGTGGCGCAGAAGCTCAATGTGGCCAATGTTCTCGAAGGTAGCGTCCGCAAATCGGGCATGCGCGTGCGCATCACGGCACAGCTGATCCAGGTGGCGACCGACTCGCACCTGTGGTCGGAGACTTACGATCGCGAACTTGAAGACATCTTCGCCGTGCAGGACGACATCGCGCAGTCGGTGGTGAAGGAGTTGCGTGCGGCCTTGATGGGCGAGGGCGCGGGTTCGACGACGAGCGCGGAGGCAAAGGCGGAAGTGGAAGCGGCGGCGACGGGCCGCGCCGACAACCCGGAAGCGTATCGACTCTACCTGCAAGGACGTTTTTTCCTGGAGCGCATGACCGAAGCGGATGTGGCCCGTGGCGTGATCTATTTCCAGCAAGCCGTTGCGCTGGATCCCGCATTCGCGCTGGGGTGGGCGGGCCTGTCGCGCGCTTTCTATACGCAGGCCGGCTACGGATGGTCGCCAGTCGCCGATGGCTTCGAGAGAGCCCGCGAGGCCGCGCGACGGGCGCTCTCGCTCGCGCCGGACCTCGCGGAGGGACACGTCTGCATGGGCCACATCCTGGGCATCTACGAGTGGGACTGGAAGGCGGCTGATGTCGAGTATCAGCGCGCACTCGCGCTCGCCCCCGGCAACGCGGAGGTGCTCCGTGCGGTCGCCGTCTTGGCTGGCACGCTCGGACGCCAGGAAGAGTCGCTCGAACTCCTGCGCCGGTCGGTCGCGCTCGACCCGTTGAGCACGTCCGCTCAGCGCATCTTGGGGCTCCGGTGCGTCATTTACGGCCGGCTCGACGAAGGCGAAGCCGCGCTAAGGGCCGCGCTCGACCTCAATCCAAAGGCGGGACTCGTGCACTGCTTTCTGTCCATCACCCGCCTGCTGCAGGGCAACGCCGCCGAGGCACTCGAACTGGCCCGCCGGGAAGCGCTGCCGGATTTCCGGTTGCTTGGGATTGCGCTGGCCGAGCACACGCGCGGGAATGCAGCGCAATCGGACGCCGCGCTCGCGCAGTTGCGCACCGATCATGGCCACGTCGCCGCCTATCAAATCGCCGAGGCACATGCCTGGCGCGGCGAAGTCGACCGGGTATTCGAGTGGCTGGAGCGCGCCTACACGCAGCGCGATCCAGGCCTCGCCCATACGGCGACTGACCCGTTTCTGAATCGGCTGCGTGACGACCCGCGCTGGCCCGGGTTCCTGCACAAGATGGGATTCGCGTAAGGGTCAGCGCTCGCGCCTTGCGGGCAGGCGCCGGCGCGCCGGACGCCGGCTCAGTCGAGGAACCGCACCCGGCCGGTGCCGAGCTCGTACACCGCGCCCACGAGCCTCATCACGCCTTCGGCAGCATGCGCCACTGCCTCCGGCGTCGCGCGTAGCACGCGCATTGTCCAGCGCACGTTGGCTTCCACTGCCGCCTGGAGCAGGCTCTCCGGGGGAAGCGCCGCGTCGAGGCCATCGAGGGCCGGCAGAATGTTCTGCAGCAGAACTTCGATCCGGCGCGGCTGTCGCGCCCCTTGAAACTTCGCGGCGAGCGCGGCCTGCACCGCCCCGCAACCCTCATGACCAAGGACGACAAGCAGCGGCGTGTGCAGGTACGCGCTGGCATACTGCAGCGTGCCCTCGATGGCCGGACCAAGGACGTTGCCGGCGACCCTTACGATGAACAATTCGCCAAAGCCGGCATCGAACACGAGCTCCGGCGGCACCCGGCTGTCGCTGCAGCCGAGAATGGTGGCATAGGGTTGCTGGCCCTTGGCGAGATCGGCCAGAACGCCCTTCCGCGTCGTCGGAAAGTGCATCTCGCCGCTAACGAAGCGTAGATTGCCGCTCTGCAACCGGGAGAGCGCCTCGGCGGCCGTGTAGCGGGGTTGCGAACGGGTCTCGGCAGTCATCTTGTCCTTGCTCGTCATGCCGCAACGCTAGAATGACGCCATGTGTGGACGCTTCACCTTAACGCAGCCCGCGTACATTGCCGCCAAGTTCGGACTCGACAACTTCGCGCCGGTCGAGCCCGAGTTCTACACGCCGCGCTTCAACGTGGCGCCCACGCAACGCATCGTCGTGATTCCGACGCGCGATATGCAGCGCGAGGCGCGCCGCATGCGCTGGGGCCTGATTCCGTACTGGGCGAAGGATAGCAAGATCGGCTCGAATCTCATCAACGCCAGAGCGGAGGGTATCGCGACCAAGCCGGCCTTCCGCAGCGCGTTCAAATCCCGGCGCTGCCTCATTCCGGCCGACGGATTCTACGAGTGGGAGCAGACCTCGCGTGGCAAGCAGCCGTACCGGATCATGCTGGCAAGCGGTGAACTGTTCGCCTTCGCCGGCCTGTGGGAGCGCTGGCGAAGCCCCGAGGGGGAGACTATTGAGTCGTGCTGCATCATCACCTGCGAGCCGAACGAGCTCGCCGCGCGGTTTCACGACCGCATGCCGGTGATCATCGCTGCCGAGGATTACGACCCGTGGCTGATCGGCACGCCGGAGCAGGCGCTGGCGCTGCTCAAGCCCTATCCGGCCGCACTGATGCGGGCGTATCCGGTAAGCGCGAAGGTGAACCGCCCCGCCAACGACACGCCTGAGCTTGTCGATCCGCTGCCCGAATGAGCGGCGACCGCGCCGCGCGCCGGATTCCGTCCTGAAGTGACGCCCGGCGGCGCGGCCCGGCTTGCACGCCGCGTCGCCAGCACGAGTGCCCGTGGTTCGGGGCGGCTGCGCGCACTGGCACAGCCCTTGCTGAATCCTGCTTACCCGGGCGGGACGGCGCACCCCTGGTTCACTCCTCGCCCTTCGCGCCGTCTCCGCACCGGGACCAACCCGTCCACCCGTGTTTCCAACAGCACAGACCTGCGCGCATTGTAGTGCGCAGGCGCGCTACACGGCCAAGTGCGCGCGGACGTTGTCGCCGTCCATGTTGGCGCCGTGTCCCTTGGCGACCACCTCGCCGCGCGACAATACAACGTACTGGTCGGCGAGCGATTTGGCAAAATCATAGTATTGCTCGACTAGGAGGATGGCGATTCCGCCGCCCGCGATCAGCTTGCGAATCGCGCGCTCGATATCCTTGATGATCGAGGGCTGGATGCCCTCGGTGGGTTCGTCGAGAATGAGCAGCCGCGGCCGCATCGCCAGTGCGCGACCGATGGCAAGCTGCTGTTGTTGGCCGCCCGACAGATCGCCACCGCGCCGGTGCAGCATGCTCTTCAACAGCGGAAACATTTCGAAGACGAACTCCGGGATCTTGGCCGCGCGGTCCTGCGTCGCCAGTCCCATCTGCAGATTCTCCTCGACCGTGAGCCGAGGAAAGATCTCGCGCCCCTGCGGCACGTAGCCGATCCCGAGTGCCGCGCGCGCGTACGGCGGCATGGCGCTGATGCTCGCCCCATCGAGCTTGACCTCGCCCGAACGGATAGGCAGCAAGCCCATCAAGCACTTGAGCAGCGTCGTCTTGCCCACGCCGTTGCGACCCAGCAGTGCCGTGCACGCTTCCGGCGCGACATCGAACGCCACGTCCCGCAGGATGTGACTGCCGCCGTAGTACTGATTGAGGCCGACGACCGAGAGCATTCTTTCAGCGTCCAAGAAATACTTCGATGACCTGCTCGTTGCGTTGAATCTGCTCCATCGAGCCTTCGGCGAGCACGCTGCCTTCGTGCAGCACCGTGACGCGCTGCGCGATGCGCGCCACGAAGTCCATGTCGTGCTCGACGACGATCAGCGTGTACTTTCCGGCAAGCGATACGAACAGCTCCGCGCTGCGCAGAGTCTCCTCGTCGGTCATGCCGGCGACCGGCTCGTCGAGCAGCAGCAGCTGGGGTTCCTGCATCAGCAGCATCCCGATTTCCAGCCACTGCTTCTGGCCATGCGAGAGCATCCCCGCCGGCCGCCCCGCCTCCGCCGTGAGCTTGATCGTCTCCAGCGTATCGGCGATGCGTTCGCGCGCCTCCTTGTCGAGGCGCGCGCGCAGCGTGGGACCGACCCGCTTGTCGGCCTTCATCGCCAGCTCAAGGTTTTCGAACACCGAGTGCTGCTCGAACACGGTTGGCTTCTGAAACTTGCGCCCGATGCCGGTGCCGGCGATTTCCGCTTCCGAGAGCCGGGTAAGATCGATCGTCTGGCCGAAGAACGCGCTGCCGGCATCAGGGCGCGTCTTGCCGGTGATCACATCCATCACCGTGGTCTTGCCCGCGCCGTTGGGTCCGATGACGCAGCGCAGCTCGCCGGCGTCGACCAGCAACGACAGGTTGTTGAGCGCCTTGAAGCCGTCGAAGCTCACGCTGATGCCATCGAGATAGAGAATTCCCCGGTGCGTCGTGTCGACGCCCTCGACCAGCACCCGGGAGCCGCTGGCGACCGGGTCGTCCCAGTGCTCGCGCTGCGCGGCTTCGCTCACATCGTCCTCTTGCCGGCGAGGCGCAAACCGGCGAGCCCGCGCGGCAGAAACAGCGTCACCAGGATGAACAGCAAGCCCAGCGCGAACAGCCAGTATTCGGGAAACGCCTTGGTGAACCAGCTCTTGCCGAGATTGACCACCGCCGCGCCGAGCACCGGCCCGATCAGCGTGCCGCGTCCGCCGACTGCGGTCCAGATGGCGATTTCAATCGAGTTGGCCGGCGACATCTCGCTGGGATTGATGATTCCCACCTGGGGCACGTACAGCGCCCCGGCGATCCCGCAGATCACGGCGGAAAGGGTCCAGACCGACAATTTGAAATACACCGGGTTGTAGCCGGAGAACATGACGCGGGTCTCGGCGTCGCGGATTGCGGTCAACACTCGGCCGAGCTTGGACATGACGATCCAGCGGCCCAGCAGGAGAAACCCGAGTAGCGCGGCGCCGGTAATCACGAACAGTGCCATGCGGGTGGTTGGCGCCGTGATGGGAAAGCCCAGGATCCGCTTGAAGTCCGTGAACCCGTTGTTGCCGCCGAACCCGGTGTCGTTGCGGAAGAACAGCAGCATCGACGCGTACGTCAGGGCCTGGGTAATGATCGAGAAGTACACCCCACGGATGCGGGAGCGGAACGCGAAGTAGCCGAAGATCAGCGCCACCAGCCCGGGAACGAGCACGACGAGCGTCGCGGCGTACCAGAAATGATCGGTGAAGGCCCAATACCAGGGGTATTTCTTCCAGTCGAGAAACACCATGAAATCGGGGAGGTCACTCTGATACACACCGTCGTGCCCGATCGAGCGCATGAGGTACATGCCCATTGCGTAGCCGCCAAGGGCGAAGAACAAGCCATGACCCAGCGACAGGATTCCGGTATAGCCCCAGATCAGATCCATGGCGAGCGCGACGATCGCGTAGCACATGATCTTGCCGAGCAGCGTAACCCAGAAGTCCGACAGGTGCAGCGCGCTGTCGGCGGGCACCGCCAGATGCAGGATGGGAAACACCCCGAACAGAACGATGGCGGCGAGGCCGTAGAGCGACCACCCCCGAGCGCTTAGCAACCCGGCGAAATGCGGGCTACCCACCATCGCAGCCGGCGCGAGTGCGGTCCCCATCAGCCGGTCTCCGCAATCCGCCCCTTGAGCGCGAACAGACCCTGCGGGCGCTTCTGGATGAAGAAGATGATGAACACGAGAACCGCGATCTTGGCGAGCACGGCGCCCGACCAGGCTTCGAGAATCTTGTTGACGATGCCGAGCCCGATTGCCGCATAGACGGTGCCGGCCAGCTGGCCGACGCCACCGAGCACGACGACCATGAACGAGTCGACGATATAGCTCTGGCCAAGATCCGGACCCACGTTGCCTATCTGTGACAGCGCGCAGCCGGCAAGGCCGGCTAAGCCAGACCCCAGGCCGAAAGCCAGGGTGTCGACGCGCTTGGTGGGCACTCCGGTGCAGCTCGCCATCGCCCGGTTCTGGGTGACCGCGCGCACGAACAGGCCCAGCCGCGTTCGGGTCAGGAGCAGCCACATGAGCAGCAGCACCAGCGCCGCAAAGGCGATGATCGCTATCCGGCTCCAGGGCAGCACGATGCCGGTCATCGCCAGGAAGCCGCCAGACATCCAGGACGGATTCTCGACCTGCACGTTTTGCGCGCCAAAGGTCGTGCGCACCGTCTGCATCAGGATCAGGCTGATGCCCCAGGTCGCAAGGAGTGTTTCCAGCGGCCGGCCATAGAGGAATCGGATCACGCTGCGCTCGAGCGCCATGCCAACCAGCCCGGAGGTGGCGAACGCGATCGGAATGGCGCATACCAGGTAGGCGTCGAAGGCGCCCGGCAGGTAGCGGCGAAAGAGGTTTTGCACGACGTAGGTCGCGTACGCGCCGATCATGATGAGCTCGCCGTGCGCCATGTTGATGACGCCCATCAGGCCGTAGGTGATCGCCAGGCCCAGCGCTGCGAGCAGCAGGATGCTGCCGAGGCTTATGCCGCTGAAGATGCGGCCGATCATCTCGCCGGTGGCGAGTTTGCTCTCCACCGCACGCAGCGATTTTTCGGCTTCGCTGCGCACCTCGGCGTCGGTCTCGATATAGGTGCCGCCTTTCTGCTCGGTCACACCGAGGAGCAGGGTCTTGGTGGCCGGATTGCTGCTTTCGGCGAGCGCGCGGATGGCCGCGATGCGCGTCGCCCGATCCCCGCTCGAGAGCTGGATGGAAGCCTGCGTCAGCACCAGCAGCTCCTTGATTTCGGGATCGGTCTCCTGTGTCAGGGCCTTCGAAATTGCGGGCAGCGTTGCCTCGTCGGCGCCATTTTGCAACTCGCGCGCGGCAGTGAGGCGCGTTGACCGGTCCGGAGAGGTGAGCTTCAGGGTGGCGATGGCCGTACCCAGCTCCCTGCGCACGCGGTTGTTGACGACGATATCCTCCAGGTTCGCTGGCAGAGGCGTCATGGTCTTGCTGGTCAATAGATCCGTCGCCACGTCGGCGTTAACCAACAGCACCTGCTCCTCGCCCACAGTCTGTACGTTGCCGTCAAGCAGGGCCTGCAGCAGCGGCAGCGCCTGCGGGTCGCCGCTGGCGGTCAGCGCGCCGATCGCCTCGATCTTCGCGTCGCTCTCGCCGAAAGCGAGGGCGCGGATCGTCTGTGGAGCGATCGCTGCCGTCGCGGATGCGACCAGCGCGATGCCGGAAGCCGCCAGACACAAGCGCAGCACTCCGGCGATGAATCGACTCATCGCAGCTCCTTGCCGCCGAGGGGGACTTGCGAATAACACAGCGCGCGGCAGCGGGTGATCACGGGCCGCTGCCGCCGCTGTGCCGTGGAACACCCGCGCTACTTCTTCTCGGGCTCGTCCTTCTTGCCCTTGTCTTCCGGAATGTACGGGCTCCATGGGGTCGCCCGGATCGGGCCCGGGGTCTTCCATACGACGTTGAACTGACCGTTCGCCTGCACCTCGCCGATGAACACCGGCTTCCACAGATGGTGATTCTTCTCATCCATCTTGATGGTGAAGCCGTCCGGCGCCTTGAAGGTTTGGCCGCCCATCGCCACGATCACCTTGTCGACATCCGTTGACTTGGCTTTCTCGACCGCCTGCTTCCACATGTTCATGCCGATGTAGGCTGCTTCCATCGGATCGTTGGTCAGCGGCTTGTCGGCATTCGGCAGATTCATCTTCTTCGCGTACGCGGCCCACTTCTTCTTGAACTCCTCATTGGCCGGGTTCTTGAGTGACATGAAGTAGTTCCATGCCGCGAGATGGCCGACGAGCGGCTTGGTGTCCACGCCGCGCAGCTCCTCTTCCCCGACCGAGAACGCAACCACCGGCACGTCGGTCGCCTTCAGGCCGGCATTGCCGAGTTCCTTGTAGAACGGGACGTTGGAATCGCCGTTGATCGTCGATACCACGGCGGTCTTGCCGCCGGAGGCGAACTTCTTGATGTCGGCGACGATCGTCTGGTAATCGCTGTGCCCGAAAGGCGTATAGGTCTCCATGATGTCCTTCTCGTCGACGCCCTTCGACTTGAGGAACGCGCGGAGGATCTTGTTGGTCGTGCGTGGATAGACATAGTCAGTGCCGAGCAACACCCAGCGCTTGGCGCCACCGCCCTCCTTGCTCATCAGGTACTCAACCGCCGGGATCGCCTGCTGATTCGGCGCCGCGCCGGTATAGAACACGTTCTTCGACAGCTCCTCGCCTTCGTATTGCACCGGGTAGAAGAGCAGGCCGTTGAGCTCCTCGAACACCGGCAGCACGGATTTGCGCGATACCGAGGTCCAACAGCCGAAAACGACCGCCACCTTGTCCTGCGTGAGCAACTGGCGTGCTTTCTCGGCGAAGAGCGGCCAGTTCGACGCCGGGTCAATGACAACCGGCTCGAGCTTCTTGCCGAGCACCCCGCCCTTGGCGTTGATCTCGTCGATCGCCATCAGGGTCACGTCCTTGAGCACCGTTTCGCTGATCGCCATGGTTCCCGACAGCGAATGCAGCACGCCGACCTTGATCGTATCGGCGGCGAGCGCTTGCGGAGCGCCCGTGGCGACCGCCACGCAAAGCGCCAGTCGTTGCAGAAATTTTCTTCGTTGCATGGAGTTACCTCGCGTCGATTGGTTGAGAAACGCTTCCCTGAGGTGAGCGCAGGGCAAAAGCCGGCCGCGCAGCATTGGTGCGGCCTTCGCCACGGCACAGTGACGGGTTCGCACGTTCCATGCCATCGGGGTGGGATATACCCTAAGCTATTGATTATTCATTTATGCTCCAGGACCACGTCGCCTCGGGCGGGGACCGATCCCCAGCCCGAAGGAGCGCTGGGGCCCCATTACGGTGCGTGCGCGCGCACGCTGCACTGATTTGGAGCCAACCCCGGGTTTTGCCGCCGGGGTCGAACGCGAACGCCTCTATAATCGTTTGCTTGCGCGGCGCCACGCCCCGCGCGGAAGGAGACTGCGGATGGTTGATCGACCCGATGCCGCCCCGGTGCGCAGCGGCGCCCGGATCCGCATCGCAAACCACGGGCCGTATCTGGTATCCGGCAGCCCGCAACTCACCACGCGCGCGCCGAAGTTCGACGCGCAGGGTGCCCCCGTCGCGTGGACCGAAGGCGCGGTCCGCAAGACGGGCGCCACTTACATGCTGTGCCGCTGCGGGCAATCGGCCAACAAGCCGTTCTGCGACGGGACCCATCAAAAAGTCGGCTTCGCCGGTAGCTGCACCGCCGACCGCGCGCCCGGTGCAACGCGGCGCAAGGTTTACGCGGGCGCCGGCATCGTCATGACCGACGACGAATCCCTTTGTGCCGGCTACGCGTTCTGCGATCCGCACGGCAGTGTGTGGAGCGAGATCGAGCAGACGGCCGATCCCGCGATCCGCAAGCGGGTCGAACGCCAGATCGCCGATTGCCCTTCGGGTCGCCTGCAGTTCGCGCCGAGCGCAACTGCGGCGCCGGTCGAGATCCCCTACCCCCCGACCATCGCCACCATCCCGGATGGAGCGCTCTGGGTCCTGGGCGGCATTCCGATCGAGCTCTCCGACGGGTTCACTTACGAGGTGCGCAATCGGCAGCTCCTGTGCCGCTGCGGTGCTTCGCAGAACAAGCCTTTCTGCGATGGCTCGCACAGCCGCGTGCAGTTCCGCGCGCCGTAGCCGGCAACCCGTCCGAGCGCGGCCGACAACCCTCACGCCTTACGCAACAACGCGCTGTCAGGCGTCCCCTCGCGCGAACCGCCCGTGGCGAGCGTCACCATCCCGTGCTCCTCGATGAAGCGCACGACCGTGTCGAGTCCGTGCCCGGTCTTGAGGTTGGTGAACACGAACGGCCGCTCGCCCCGCATCCGGCGCGCGTCGCGATCCATGACTTCCAGCGAGGCGCCGACCAGCGCGGCCAGGTCGATCTTGTTGATCACGAGGAGATCCGACTTGGTGATGCCCGGACCGCCCTTGCGCGGGATCTTGTCGCCGGCCGCGACATCGATGACGTACAAGGTCAGGTCGGAGAGCTCGGGCGAGAATGTCGCCGCGAGGTTGTCGCCGCCGCTTTCGATAAACACGATATCGAGGTTGCCAAAGCGTTCCGCCAGCCGATCGACCGCTTCGAGATTGATCGACGCATCCTCGCGGATGGCGGTGTGCGGACAGCCTCCGGTCTCGACACCGATGATCCGTTCGGGCGGCAGCGCGCCGCTGCGAACGAGGAACTGCGCATCCTCTTCCGTATAGATGTCGTTGGTGACGACCGCCAGCTCATAGCGATCGCGCAACGCCTGGCACAGTGCGAGGGTGAGCGCTGTCTTGCCGGAGCCAACCGGACCGCCGATCCCGATCCGCAGGGGTTGTATATGCTGACCTTCCATGCCTAGGAACGGAACAAGCGTGAATATTGCGTCTCGTGTCGCGACGACGCAAGCGCGAGCCCCGGCGCGAACGAACTCACCTCGTCGTCACCGATCGACCGGGCGAGCGCGGCTGCCGCAGGAATCTTTGCCCCGAGAGCAACGAGCAGCCGCTGGCCAGCGACCTGTCCGAGCGGGATCGTCTTGATGGCGGCGAGGACCTGATTTTCCAGCCACGACCAGATGTACGCCGTCAGTGCCGCTTCCGCCGGGAGCCCGAAGCCGTGCGCGATGAGCGCATACGCTCCCGGAAGCGTGATGGGGGACATCGCGGCCGCCGCGGTGCGCGAGGGCGCACCGAGCAAGTCCAAGTCGGACGCAAGCCTCGCCAGCGACGACCCCATTTGCTCGGTTTCGGCACGCAGTTCTGCGGTCTCGCGCGAGGCCCTGAACCAATCGTTCCATTCGGCTGCTTCGCTCCAATCGCCGCGCTGCGCAGCATTCAGCAACCGCCATGTGACGGCGGCCTCTCCGGGCGCGATGCTGAGCTCCAGCGCGCTGCCGATCCAGTCGCGCACCGCCGCGGCATCGCCGACAGCGCCGACCGCGACGGCCCACTCGAGCCCCTGCGAATAGCTGTAGGCGCCGATCGGCAGCGTGGGGCTCGCCAGCTGCAGCAGCCGCACCAACGCCAGCGTCGCGTCGAGCGGCAGCGATGTCTTCACCGTGTCGTTCTTTCGCGTTGCGCGAAGTCGTGGATGATGCCGGAGTGTCGCGCCGCGCTCGAATGGTGCTGATGGCCTGCTGCGTAAGCGCCGGCCTCCGGCTCGAACGGCGCGGAGACCGCCACCGGCGTCAGCCCCATGCCGAGCAACATCTGGCCAAGCACATGGTCGGCCGGAAAACGCAGCCAGCCCGCGCCGATCGCGACCGGGCAGTGGCGGTTGCCGAGATGGTAGGCCGCACGCGCAAGCGCGCCCGGATCCGCGCAGCGCACCTCCAGCAACGCTTCCGCGGCGGCGACGATGCGCACGATGCGCCCGTCGTCCGCCACCAGGCAGTCACCCCCGCGCAGCGTGATGCCGCGCTCGAGGAAGAGGCCCGCCTCCTCCCCCGATTCAAGTTGCGTGCGCAAGCGGCTTTTCTGCCGCTGCTCGAACGGAAGGACCAACTCCGCATCCGCGCGATCCTGCGCCACAATGCGCTCTCGGGCGATAAGCATGGCGTCAGAAGAGAAAGTAACGCTGCGCCAGCGGCAGCTCGGTCGCGGGCTCGCAGGCGAGCAGCACACCGTCGGCACGAACAACGTAAGTTTCCGGATCGACGTCGATTTTAGGCAGCGCGTGGTTGAGCTTCATGTCGGCCTTGCCGATCTTGCGAGTGTTCTCGACGGCGACGAGCGGCTTGCCAAGCTTGAGCGCCGCTACCGCGCCGTTCCTGAGTGCGGCGTGCGAGACGAACGTCACCGAGGTCGACAAGGCCTTGCCGAAGGCTCCGAACATCGGTCGGTAATGCACGGGTTGCGGCGTGGGAATCGAGGCGTTGGGATCGCCCATTGCCGCTGCCGCGATCATGCCACCCTTGAGGATAAGCGCCGGCTTCACTCCGAAAAAGGCTGGCTTCCACAGCACCAGATCGGCGATCCGGCCCGGTTCGACCGACCCGACCACATGGCTGATGCCATGCGCGATCGCCGGGTTGATCGTGTACTTCGCCACATAGCGTTTGACGCGAAAGTTGTCGTGTGCCGAGGGATCGGAAGCAAGCTTGCCCCGCTGCACCTTCATCTTGTGCGCGGTCTGCCAGGTGCGGATGATGACCTCGCCGACGCGGCCCATCGCCTGCGAGTCCGACGACAGCATCGAAAATGCCCCGAGGTCGTGCAGGATGTCCTCCGCGGCGATTGTCTCGCGGCGGATGCGCGACTCGGCGAAAGCGACGTCTTCGGCGATGCCCGGATCGAGGTGATGGCACACCATCAGCATGTCCAGGTGCTCGTCGATGGTGTTGACGGTATACGGCCGCGTCGGGTTGGTCGACGACGGCAGCACGTTGGATTCGCCGCAGACCCTGATGATGTCGGGCGCGTGTCCGCCGCCCGCGCCCTCGGTGTGATAGGTGTGGATCGTTCTGCCGGCGATCGCGTCCAGGGTCGTCTCGACGAAGCCCGATTCGTTGAGCGTGTCCGTGTGGATGGCCACCTGCACGTCCATCGCGTCGGCGACCCGCAACGCGGCGTCGATCGCCGCCGGGGTCGTGCCCCAATCCTCATGCAGTTTCAATCCGATCGCGCCGGCCTCGACCTGCTCGGCGAGCGGCTGGGTGCGGCTCGCGTTGCCCTTGCCGAGGAAGCCGAGATTCATCGGAAACGCCTCCGCCGCCTCGAGCATGCGATGAATGTGCCAGGGCCCTGGCGTGCAGGTTGTCGCGAGCGTCCCAGTCGCGGGCCCGGTGCCGCCCCCGATCATGGTCGTCACGCCCGCCATCAGCGCCTCTTCGATCTGCTGCGGGCAAATGAAGTGAATATGCGAGTCGATGCCGCCGGCGGTGACGATCATGCCCTCGCCGGCGATGATCTCGGTGGCCGCGCCGATGACGATATCCACACCGGGCTGGATGTCCGGGTTGCCCGCCTTGCCCAGCTTGGCGATCTTCCCGTTCTTGATCGCGATGTCGCACTTGACGATGCCCCACCAGTCGATGACCAGCGCATTGGTGAGCACCGTGTCGGCGCTGTCTTTCGCGCTACGCTGGCTCTGGCCCATGCCGTCGCGGATCACCTTGCCGCCACCAAACTTGACCTCTTCGCCGTAGACCGTGAGGTCACGCTCGACCTCGACGATCAAGTCCGTATCCGCAAGGCGAACGCGATCGCCGACGGTGGGGCCGAACATTTCGGCGTAGGCGCGCCGGTCCAGTTTCATCATTGCCCGCGCTTGGTTTTAGGCGGCGGCGCCTTCGCCTTGCCCCGCTTGCCGCGCGCTGCCGTCTTGTCCAGCGGGCCCATGACGGCACCCGTGAAGCCGATCACGACGCGCGCGCCACCCAGTGCGACGAGCTCGATCGTGCGTTTCTGACCCGGCTCGAAGCGAACCGCCGTGCCGGCAGGAATATTGAGGCGATGGCCGCGCGCAGCAGCGCGATCGAATTTCAGCGCGGCATTGGTCTCGGCGAAGTGATAGTGCGAGCCGACCTGGATCGGACGGTCGCCGGTATTAGCCACGGCGAGCTTGAGCGTCCGCCGCCCGACGTTGAGCTCGATTTCACCAATCGCGGGGAGGATCTCGCCGGGGATCATGGAATCGGATGATGCACCGTGACGAGCTTGGTGCCGTCCGGAAACGTGGCTTCGACCTGGATCTCGGGAATCATCTCCGGCACTCCGTCCTGGACCTGGGCACGGCTCAGCACCGTGGCGCCGTAGCTCATGAGCTCGGCCACCGAGCGCCCATCCCGAGCACCTTCCAGGATTGCCGCGCTGACGTAGGCGACCGCTTCAGGGTAATTGAGTCTCAGTCCCCGCGCCAGCCGGCGCTCGGCCAGCAATGCTGCGGTGAAGAGCAGCAATTTGTCCTTCTCGCGGGGCGTCAATTCCATTGTCGGCAGATCCGCAGTTCAGGTGTTCCAGATGCGCGGCGGCACCGCCTGGCGCTCCGCCAGAACCGGACGCGCGCAGGCCCACAGCGCGGTGAAATAGTGCCGCGCGGCTTCCGGCGAGGGTCCGAGGTAGCGCGCGAGCAGGAGTCCGGGCAAACGCGTAATACCACCGTCGCCATCCTCGCAGACGACTTCGCGACAGGCGCGAACCAGATCATCGGGCACGTGCGGCGCGGCTGCAAGGAATGTGCCAAATACCGAGTTGCCGCTCAACCCGACCGGGGCGCGCAACAGCGGCGCACTGCCGGCAAAATGCGCGCGTTCCGCCCACTGTCGTCGGCCGTCACGCGACACAACCACGTGCTGCCGAAAGCGGCCGTGGCCAAACGCTTCGCCGGCGAGGCGGCGCCCGAGGCAGTAGATCTCCCAGCCCAGGAACCGCGCGTCATCGTGCAAGGCAACCCGCGTTTCAAGGTTGACGATCGCGCCGTTGAAGACGATGGTCTCCTGGGGCAGCCATTCGAGGACAGCCCTTGCGCCCACGGAGAACGCGAGGCTTTGCTGCGCAGCGGCGCCGGCCGAGCGATACCATTTCGCCGCGCCCGGCGTGGTCAGCTGCACCTGCGCGCCCGCGCCAACGGCGACATCGAGAGCAAGCCGATCACCGCCGACGATGCCCGCGGGTGGATGGATGACGATGCTCTGGCAGATCGCCTCGCCCTCCGGATAGAGCGATTTTTGCACGACCAGCGGTCCGCGATGCGCACGCCGGCTGAGGACAGTTCGGCTGCCGGCGCGCTCGTAAGCCAGCGACAGCTCCCCGACCCAGCCGGTGCTTCCCGCGGCCGCAAGTGGCAGGTCGGCGGCGTCGCTCATGGCGGCAGTTTAGCGCAGCCGCGACCGCCAACTCGCACCGCAACAGCACGCCGCGCGCGAAATTGGTGCACGACCGTCAGCATGGTTTCGCTCAAGGCTACGCCGCGTTCAGCGCGGGGCCGCCTTGGACAGTGCCAGGGCGCGCGCGTACAAGCGCTTCCGCGGCGCTCCGGTGAGCGTCACCGCAAGGCGGACTGCCTGGGCCAGCGGTAACTCGGCAAGCAACGCAGCGAGCGTGCGCTCCTCGGCATCCGCCGCGACGTCGAGCTTCGCCGGCGCATCGGGTGCGGCAACGATGAGGACAAATTCGCCGCGGGCGCGGTTGGGATCGGCGGCGACCCAGGCAGCCACCTCGGCTAAGGCACCGCGGTGAATCGATTCGAAGCGCTTGGTCAATTCGCGCGCCACGACGAGCTCGCGCTCCGGTCCCATGGCGGCGATGAGCGCATCGAGCGTGGCGGCGAGGCGGTGCGGGGCCTCGTAGAGAACCAGCGCGAAGGGCAGATCCTTGAGCCGTGCGATCGCGGCGCGGCGCGCCGCCGGTGCCGCCGGCAGAAAACCGCAAAACAGCCACTGCGCTGCCGGTAGGCCCGAGGCGGAAAGCGCGGCCACCACTGCGCTTGGCCCGGGAATCGGCACGACCGTGTAGCCAGCAGCCGTCACCGCGCGCACGACTGCAGTTCCGGGATCGCTTACGCCCGGCGTTCCGGCGTCGCTGACGAGCGCGACGCTCTTTCCGGCCGCCAGCAGGGCTACGATTTCAGCCGCGCGCCGGCGTTCGTTGTGCGCATGCAACGACAACTGGCGCGCGGCGATGCCATGGCGCGCGAGCAGCCGGGCAGTCACGCGCGTATCCTCTGCGGCGATGACGTCGACCTGGGCGAGAACGTCGAGCGCGCGCAAGCTGATGTCGCGCAGGTTTCCGAGCGGCGTCGCGACCACATATAATGCCTGTCCGATCGCCGACAATGCCTCAACCGTCGTCACGGCGACGACCCCCTTCCGATGCCACTCGATTTAGGAAATATAGCGCGTACGTACGCCGCTCCGGCGTTGCTGCTTGCCGCGGCGCTGCTGGCGGCGTGTGCCGGGCCGGGACCATTGTCCGGGTCGCGACCTGGCCCCGCAACCGCAACGCCGGCACCCGCCGCGCCACCTCCGCCGCCGCCTTCCACTCCCGAGGTCACGCCGGCGCTGCCGCAACCGCCGCCGGCACCGCCCGTCGTTCCCGCCGTGCCGCCGCCTAAGCTGCGGCCCACGACCGACACGATTTGCCTTGTCCTGCCGCTCGAATCGGCAACCTACGGCCGAGCCGCCGCGGCGGTCAAGGCCGGATTTCTCGCCGCCGCCGATGCGGCGGGAAGCGCAGCGCGCGTGCGCGTGATTGGACATGGCGACGACAACGTCCTGCCTGCATTCGCCGCGGCCGAAGAGTCTGGCGCCGCGCTCACCGTGGGACCACTCACCCGCGACGACGTAAAAACTGTTCTCGCAATGGCGCTGGCGAGGCCGCGCACGCTGGTCCTGAATCAGCCGGAAGACGGCTCGCCGCTGCCGCGTGACGTCTATGCGTTGACGCTATCCATCGACAGCGATGCGGCGCTGGAAGCGCGGCGCGCGCACGACGACGGCGCGCGTGTGGTCGCGACCGTCGGCAGCGACGCGCCGCTGCAGCGCCGCTTCAGGGCGGCATTTGCCACGGCATGGCAGCGTGCCGGGGGGGATCCACCGCGCGACTACCGCTTCGATCCGAACCCGGAAGTCCTGCGCGTGCTGCGGCGTGAACTCACCGCGCATCCGTCCGACGCGACGCTGCTCGCCGTCAATGCCGGCGACGCCGCTCTGGCGAAATCGTTTCTCCCACCGGGCATCGTCTACGCCAGCAGCCAGATCGCCGACGATCTGCCGGCGCCGATGCTGCGCGATCTCGAGGGTGTGCGCTACGTCGAGATTCCGTGGCTTGCCGACCCGTCGAGCCCGGTCTTATCGCGCCTCCCCCGCGCCGACCTGGGCGATCCGGTGCTCGAGCGCCTGTACGCGCTCGGCCTCGACGCATTCGCGATCGCCGAGTTGCTCGCCAATTCGATTCCTCCTGACCGGGTCGAACTCGACGGCGCCACGGGCCACCTTTCGCTTGCGCCGACCCACGTCTTCGCGCGTGAAGGCAAGCTGATGGTGATTCACGACGGGCAACCCATGGCGTACGTGGCGCCGCAATGAACCGCGGCGGCGCCGAGTCTTCGCGCGGCTGCGGCTGCGGCATACGGTTGGCGTAATCACCAGCACCCCCGGCGCCGCACGCGCTGGCTGCATCGGCTCCGGCCGCCTCGCCAAATTGCTACAATTCCATGCTTGCGGCGCGCTTGGCGCCGGAATTGCCCCGCTTCCCGACTGATGGACACCAGCCGCCGTATCCGCGCGCATTTCGCAGAGAGTGCGCAGCTCAAGCTCGCCGCCGTCGATGAAATGACGCCGCACATCGCCCGTGCGGCCGCGTTGATGACCGAGTGCCTGCTCGCCGACGGCAAGATCCTCGCCTGCGGCAATGGCGGCTCGGCGGCGGACGCGCAGCACTTCGCCGCCGAGATGGTCGGCCGCTTCGAGCGCGAGCGACCCGAGCTGCCGGCCATATCCCTTGTCACCGACACCTCGATCCTGACTGCGGTGGCCAACGATTATGATTTCGCGCAGATCTTCGCCAGACAGGTCCGTGCCCTGGGACGCGCCGGCGACGTGCTGCTGGCAATCTCGACATCCGGCAATTCGGGCAACGTCGTCGCGGCCATCGACGCCGCGCATGAGCGCGGTATGCGTGTCGTCGCGCTGACAGGCAAGGGCGGGGGGCGCAGCGGCGAGCTTGTAACGGCCGCTGATGTACACCTGTGCGTGCCGCACACGGTCACCGCGCGCATCCAGGAAGTTCATCTGCTCACGATTCACTGTCTGTGCGACTCGATCGACGCAAGTCTGCTGGGAGACGAGGCATGAGCGGGCGGCGGCTGAACGAGCCCGCCGGATTCGTGTCGGGCGTCCCGGCGCAGTTGCCGCCTAGCGCGGGATGACCGTCCGCGAACCCGCTGCGCCGCAGCCAGGATTCGCCGCCAAGATCGCGACGCCTGCGGAGATCGGCCGGGGCGTTGCGGCGCTGTCGCGGCCGCGAGTATTTACCAACGGCGTCTTCGATATCCTGCACCGCGGGCATGTCACCTACCTCGATCGGGCTCGCGCCCTCGGCGGTTCGCTCATCGTGGGCGTCAACACCGACGCCTCGGTGCGGCGCCTTGGCAAAGACCCTGAGCGGCCCATCAATTCCCTTGCCGACCGGCTCGCGGTTCTCGCCGCACTGGAATCGGTCAGCCTTGTCGTCGCGTTCGATGAGGACACGCCGCTCGCGCTGGTGCTGGCCTGTCGTCCCGATATCATCGTCAAGGGTGGGGACTATTCGGCCGCGACGACCGTGGGCGCCGCGGAAGTCATCGGCTGGGGCGGTCGCTTCGAGGCGATTCCCATCGTCGGCGGGTGTTCGACCACGGGGCTGCTGGCGAGGATTCGCCGTTAGCCTGCAGCGGGGCGGGCGATTGTTATACTTGAATCGGAAATGCGTCCGTGGAACGTGCCGCCTCGATGTTTCATTCGCTCGATCCCACCGGTTTGCGCGCGTTGCTCGATAGTGCCACCCCACCCCAGCTCGTCGACGTGCGCACTGCCGCCGAGGTCGCGCGCGGCGTGATTGCCGGCGCGAAGCATATCGAACTCGCCGCGCTGCCCGCGCGCGCGGACGAGCTCGACGCCGCGGCGCCCTGCGTGCTGTACTGCCTGTCGGGCGCCCGCTCGGCCCAGGGCTGCGCGTTTCTAGCGCAGCGCGGATTCCAGCGCCTGTATCACCTCGACGGCGGAATCGCTGCGTGGGCCAAGGCCGGATTCCCCGTAACCGCGTAGACAGACGATGGAAACGATACCTCAGGCCGACCGCGAAGTAGATGCACGGGGACTGAACTGTCCACTGCCGGTCCTGCGGACGAAGAAGGCGCTCAACGACATGGCCAGTGGCCAGGTGCTGCGAATCCTTGCCACCGATCCGGCGTCCGTGCGCGACTTCCAGGCATTCGCCAGGCAGACCGGCAACACGCTGCTGGAGCACGCCGAGCACGACGGCGTGTTCACGTTCCTGCTGCAGCGAAAATAGCTGCCTCTTGGCCGGCCGTTGCGCGCGCCAGCCACGATCCCCCGCGGCGCCGGTGGCGGTCGCGGACTAGCGCCGATAGCGGTTCAGAAAGTCGAGCACGATCCCTTTCTGAGACTTCTCGATCGCCGCGTCGAGGCTGCGATCGGCCGGATCGTTTTGGGCTGCCTTGCGGAAGGCGTCGATCGCATCCTGGTGATAACCCTGCGCCTGCAGCGCATAGCCCAGGCAGCGCCAGGGCTCGGCACTCCAGAACTCGAGGTTCGACCATGCCTGGCACAGTTCGGTCGCGCGGCGCCAGTTCCCCGCGTTGAGCATGCGCGGTCCTTCGCCGCGCAACAGCGCGAGGCGCGCCTGCCGTTCCGCGAAAATCGCAGTCGTATCGACATCGTCGATCGGCACTGCACGGGTGATCGGACCCGACGCGCTGAGCGCCGGTGCGGTCAGACTGCGTTCGATCGTTCCGAGCTTGGCTGCCTCGCCCTGCAAGCCGCGCCGCAACAGCGTCGGTGGCGAGGGAACCCAGCTCATGAGCGCCGATTTCGCCAGCACGATCGACTGCTCCATGGGTTCGTGCCAGGCTACGCCGTAGAGCCAAAGCATGGCGGCGAGCCCAACGACACCGGTAACGATGTTGAGCACGCCCGGCGGGCTGTGCGTGACCAGGCAGTCCTCCGCAAAGTCCCAATCGGTCTCGCCGTTCTGCGCTACCGATTCGTAGGCCACCGCGATCAGGATAGGCGCCAGCAGCGGAAAGCCGCAGGCGATGCCTTCCCACCAGACCCGAAAGGCGCGGCGCAGCGCGGTCTTGAGCTGTGCCCGCACGTCGCGCCGCGCGTACGCGTCGCTGATCGAGAATTGCAGATACACGCCGAACAGCCATTTACCCGGGGTCTGCTGCAACGCCGCAATCAGCAGCGCCTCGATCGGCACCCAGGTAGCGGTAATGAGAATGGACGCGATAAGCGGATGGCCGATCCAGAATGCCGCCTGGTCGCTGATCAGCTCGGCGCCGTGGAGTTCGGAAATCAGCAGCGCCAGCATGAGGCCCCAGATCGCGTAATCGAACAATCGCGCCGCGAGGCGGTTCCACGGCCGTGGTTCGCTGGTGCGGCCGGCCTTGGCGCGCTCGAGTTCCGCCATCCGCAGCTGGAAGATCCAGCTCGCATCCTCCTGCGGCGCATCGGTCCCGAGGAAGACGCTCTTTTCGCGCCGCCAGTTGAGAATCGCGATGTCGGTCTGCGGCACCAGCGCGGGCAACGGCACCACCCGCCGGCGCCGCATGAACGCAATGCCGTGAACGATACCGTAGACCAGCGCCAGGACGAGCAGCGCGAGCGTCAGCCACACCAGTACCTGCTTGGCGACCAGCACGGCGTCGGCGGGGGTGACGAAAACGATCGCCCCGGCGATGAAGGCGGCGAACAACAGACATAGGGCAACGCGGCCGGCGATCGAGCGCCCGAAGGAAGCGACGACGCGCTCGGTCAGGCCCGGGTGATGCAGCGTCTTTTCGGGCCGGATGGCCGGCCCGGTGAGGATTCGCTCTTCGGCGATGTCGATCACGTCGTCGCCGGCCTGCGTCGCGGTTCCGGTTCCCGCATCGGCCGCCACAGTCGACACGAAATGCGCGATGCGTTGCTCCGTGTTCGCCTCGGTGGTGACCGAGAGCTCCTGGTCGTAGCGCTGGCGATGCTCCGGGTCGCTCAATATGCGACTGGCATGATTAATGAAACGCAGCGCCTCTTCGACGTTGCCCTGCCCGTCGCGCGTTTTCGCGTAATACTTGCGGATCAGGCGGCGCAACGCGGCCCGGACCTCCTCGCCAGAGGCGGCTTGCGGAATTCCGAGGGCTTCGTACAGCGTCGCTTTCATGGCCGCGTTTTCAGGCAAAACGCTACGAATTTTGACGTTGGAATATTCCGGTAATTGGCGCCCCATTGCAAGCTGCAGGCGCAACGGGGCGCACAACGCACCGCAGAGCTGGCGCTGCGCGGCAAACGCTGCCGCTGTACGTCACGCAGACGACAAAAAAGGCGGCCGGATGGCCGCCTTCTCTTCGTTCCAGCCGCGTCACCGCTGGACAACGGCCTTGCGGCCGCGGGGCTACTCGCCTTGTTTGCCCTCGCGCTGCGCCAGCTTTTCGCGAATTCGCGCGGATTTGCCGGAGCGTCCGCGCAGGTAGTAGAGCTTGGCGCGGCGAACGTCACCCTGGCGCTTGACCTCGATGCTCGCAATCAGCGGCGAATACGTCTGGAAGGTTCGCTCGACGCCCTCGCCACTGGAGATCTTGCGCACGACAAACGACGAATTGAGGCCACGATTGCGCTTCGCGATCACCACCCCTTCGTAGGCCTGCACGCGCTTGCGCTCACCCTCGACCACGTTCACGTTGACGATGACGGTATCGCCAGGCGCGAATTCGGGAATGGTCTTGGCCAGACGCGCAATCTCCTCGCCTTCCAGTTGCTCGATGATGTTCATGTTGCCTTCTCCGCTAGTTACGTTCGCTCAAGATTCAACCGCCATCGCCTCTCGCCCAGTGCCGCTGCGCCGGCCGCTGCGACGCCCATCAGTCTTCGCACTGCTTGCCAAGATCCCGCTCCTGCCGGAACTCTTCCAGCAGCCGCGCTTCCCCCGCACTCATGCCCCGCGCCGCGAGCAGTTCGGGGCGGCGCAGCCAGGTTCGCCCCAGCGCCTGCTTCAGCCGCCACCGGGCGATGGCGGCGTGGTCGCCCGACAGCAGCACTGCCGGCACCGCCCGCCCCCGGTACACGTCCGGCCGCGTGTAGTGGGGGCAATCGAGCAGCCCGGTGACGAAGGATTCCTCCACGCTCGACTGCGCATCGTTCAGCACCCCGGGCAGCTGGCGCACGACTGCATCGATCAACAGCAGCGCCGGCAGCTCACCCCCCGAGACGACAAAATCCCCGATCGCCAGTTCCAGATCGACGGCGCGCTCAAGGAGCCGCTCATCGACCCCTTCGTAGCGGCCGGCGACGACGACCAGCCCCGGCTCCGCCGCCAGTTCGACCACTCGCGCGTGCCGCAACGGCTCGCCCTGCGGTGACATGTAAATCACCCGGGGCGCCGGCACGCCGCTCTGTACCAGCCTTCCGCGCGCCGCGTCGATGGCCTGTTCCAACGGCTCGGCCAGCATGACCATGCCCGGCCCGCCCCCGTACGGCCGGTCGTCGACGCTGCGATGCCGGTCGGTGGCGAAGTCACGCGGGTTCGTCGTCCCGAGTGTCCACAGCCCCCGGTCGAGGGCCCGGCCGGTTACGCCGTACGCAGCAGCGCTCGCTGCCAACTCCGGAAACAGCGTAACGACCTCGATGCGCATCGTTTTCGCGTTCCCGCCATCCTTGTCGCGCTCCATCGGGTTGCCCACCGACGGGCGTCACCATCAATATTCTGGCTGCCAGTCGACGACGATCCGCGCCCCGGCCACGTCGACCGCGTCGACATGCGCGGGCACCAGTGGGATCAACTGCTCGCCACCCACCACGTCGCCGGCCCGCGCCACCCGCAGCACCGGATGGGCCGCCGTCTCCAGCACCGCAACAACCCGCCCGAGCATCACGCCAGAGCGATTAACGACCGCCAGCCCCACCAGATCCGCCCAATAGACCTCGTCGGCCGCGAGCGCGGGCAGCGCCGCCTTGGGCACTCCCACCGCCGCGCCGCGCCACTGCGCTACTTCCTCGCGTTGATTCAATCCCTCGAGCCGCGCGACCACCGCCGCGCCGTGCAGGCGCGCTTCGAGCACCGCGAATTCGCGCCACCGCTCGTCGCTCGTTGCCAGCCACCAAGCCCGGTAGGCAAGCAATCCGTCGGGCAAGGCCGTGTATGCTCGCACCTTGATCCATCCTTGCACGCCGTAGGGCGCGGTGACGCGCCCCATGACGACGAGGTCGGTAGGTGTGCGCTCGCCAGGCTCCTTAGCCAGCGGTCGCCTGCGCTGCGCCGGCGGTCACGGCGGCGCGCTTGACAAGCCCCGCCACGGTGTCCGAAAGCTTCGCCCCCCGATGCCGCCAGTGCTCGATGCGGTCCAGCGCGAGCCGCAGCGCTTCTTCGTTCTTGCCAGCGATCGGATTGTAAAAGCCGACACGCTCGATGAATCGTCCGTCGCGACGATGACGCGAGTCGGCCACGACGATGTTGTAGAAGGGCCGCTTCTTAGCGCCGCCCCGAGCCAGTCGGATGACTACCATTTGCGAGTGCCTGCCATGTCGGAAAAAAGACGTTGATTATATGGCGAAATCCCGCTCCATGGCAACCCGCTCCACAGCGCTCGGGCAACACCTGGCTAGCGGAGCCCGGGAAAGCCGCCGCGCAGGCCGCGCAACATCTTCTGCATACCCCCCTTGGCGACCAGTTTCATCATTTTCTGGGCCTGTTCGAACTGCGCCAGAAGCCGGTTGACCTCCTGCACCGTGACCCCCGCCCCGGCGGCAACCCGCCGTTTCCGCGATGCCTTCAGGAGCTCGGGCCGCACGCGCTCCTGTGGCGTCATCGAGTTGATAATGCCCTCGAGGCGCCGGACCGTTCGATCATCGGCCTGCGCCGCCTGCGCGGCGCGCGCGAGCTCGCCGGGCAGCTTGTCGAGTAGACCCTGCATCCCGCCAAGCTTCCGCATCTGGCCAAGCTGTGCCTTGAAATCGTCGAGGTCGAAGCCCTTACCGGCGCGAACCTTCTTGGCGAGACGGCCGGCCGCGTCGCGGTCGACCTGCCGGTGCGCGTCCTCGATTAGCGTCAGCATGTCGCCCATACCGAGAATGCGCGCCGCCATCCGCTCGGGGTGGAAGACTTCAAGTCCGTCGAGCTTTTCGGCAACGCCGACGTACTTGATGGGGGTACCGGTCACCTGGCGCACCGACAGCGCCGCGCCGCCACGCGCATCGCCGTCGAGCTTGGTCAGCACGACGCCTGTCAGCGGTAACACCGTAGCGAAAGCCTTGGCCGTGTTCACCGCATCCTGGCCCTGCATCGCATCGACCACGAGCAACGTTTCGATGGGATGCAGCGCCGCATGCAGCGCGGCGATCTCGCGCATCATGGCGTCGTCGATCGCGAGCCGACCCGCAGTGTCGACGATGAGCGCGTCGTGGTAATGCTTGCGCGCCCAGTCAAGGGCGGCCAGCGCAATGGGCACCGGCTCGGTTCCCGGCGTCGCCGGAAAGCAGTCGATGCCGAGCTCCCCGGCCAGTGTCGCGAGTTGCGCCATCGCCGCCGGGCGGTAAACGTCGCAGCTCACCAGGAGCACTTTCTTGCGCGACCCGTCGCGCAACAGCCGCGCGAGCTTCGCCGCGGTGGTCGTCTTGCCGGTGCCTTGCAATCCTGCGAGCAGGATTACGGCCGGCGGCGCCGTGGCAAGGTCAAGCGGAGTCGCGGCGCCGCCCATCAGCGCCGTCAACTCGCGCTGGACGACGCCGATCAGTGCCTGGCCGGGTGTCAGCGAGTTCAACACCTCCTGCCCCACCGCCTTGTCGCGGACCGCGGCGATGAATTGCTTGACCACCGGCAATGCCACATCGGCTTCGAGAAGCGCAAGCCGGACCTCGCGCAGCGCTTCCTGGATGTTGTCTTCGGTGAGGCGGGCCTCGCCGCGCAACGTCTTCACGACGCGGCCGAGCCGTTCCGTCAGATTGTCGAGCATCGAAGAGTGATCCTGGCTTGCAATCGCGGTGCGGATGTTGCGCCGCAGTGTTGGTGTAAACTCGATCGGGCGAGACGCCGGCCCGTGACAATTCTACTCTACCTGTTCGTCCCGGTTGCCTACCTCGCCGCGGCTGCGCTTGAATGGAAGCGGCTTGCGCCGCCGCCCGGCACACCGCCGGAGGCGAACCGTGCGCTCGCCGCTGGGCTGGCTGCCGCCGCGCTCGCCGGTCACGCAACACTGGTCATCGGCGCCGTCTACACCCGCGACGGCCTCGACGTGAGCCTCGCCAACGCGCTGTCGGTGGTTGCCGGCCTCACGGCACTGTTCGCGTGGGTCGGCAACCTCACGCGCACACTGCCCGGTGTCGCCGCCATCGCGCTGCCGGTGGCGGCGGTCGCGGCGCCATTGCCCGCGCTGTTGCCCAATCCGCACCGGTTCTCGCTTGTCGACGAGCCCTGGGCGGCGCTGCATATCGCGGTTGCCCTGAGCGCGTACGCGCTCTTTTTCATCGCCGCGATGCAGGCGCTGCTGCTGCTCGGATTCGAGCGGCGGCTGCATCAGGCGCTGCCCGACCCCGCGGCCGAGACGTTGCCGCCGCTGCTGACCCTGGAACGCTTCCTGTTTCGGCTGGTCGCCGTCGGCTACGCGCTGCTCACGCTGACGCTGCTGAGCGGCGCCGTGTTTTCCGAGGAACTGTTCGGCAAACCCTTGCGCTTCCAGCACAAGATCGTGTTCTCGGTGCTCGCGTGGCTGGTATTCGGCGGGCTGCTCTTCGGTCGTTACCGTTACGGCTTGCGCGGTCGCTCTGCGCTGCACTGGATCCTCGCCGGGACCGTGTTGCTGCTGCTCGCGTACGTGGGCAGCAAGTTTGTACTCGAGGTGATTCTCGGCCGCTGACGGCGCGGTCGATTCCTTGACAGGCGAGCGGCGCAGTCAAATACTGGCCGCAATCGCCGCTACCGTCTGCCCGGCTTGGACGACACCCCCCTGAGCAGCCTGTTCGCGGCGCTTGCCGCGCTGCTCGTGGCATCCGGCTTCTTCTCCATCGCCGAAACCGCGATGATGGCGGTCAATCGCTACCGGCTGCGGCACCGAGCCAAGCAGGGTGCCAGGGGGGCGAAGCTCGCACTCGCGCTGCTGGCGCAGACCGACACGCTCCTCGGCGTCATCCTGCTCGGCAATACGCTGGTCGCCGCGGCCGCGGCGACACTGACCGCAGTCATCACCAAGCGCTTGTTTGGTGAAGGGGAAGCGGCACTGGCGCTGGGCACGGTCACGATCTCATTCGCCTTGCTGGTGTTTTCGGAGATCACTCCCAAGGTCATCGGCGCCGCGCACGCCGATCGCCTCGCGCCGGTAGTCAGCTTTGTCCTTGCGCCGATGCTCAAGCTTGCAACCCCGATCGTCTGGTTCGTGAATCTGTTCGTGCGCGGGCTGTTGAAGCTGCTGGCGATCCGCCCCGGCGGCGAGGGGCACGCGCCGCTCACTCAGGAGGAGCTGCGCTCGCTGGTGCTCGAAGGACAGTACTTTCGCGGCAAGCACCGCGCGATGCTCGCCAATCTGTTCGATCTCGACGCAGTGAGCGTCGACGACGTCATGACGCCACGCAGCCAGATCGAGGCGATCGACCTCAACGCCAAATCGACCCTGCTCGCGCAGCAACTTGCCAACAGCTATCACACGCGGCTACCGGCGTACGAAGACGAACTCGACAATATCGTCGGTATCATTCATGTGAAGCAGGTTCTTCGGCTGCAGCAGGCCGACGCGCTCGATGCTCCGCAGTTGCGGACAATTCTGCGGCCACCGTACTTCATTCCTGCGGGGACACCCCTGCTCGCGCAACTGCAGCAGTTTCAGGCCGCACGGCAAAGGCTCGGACTGGTCGTCGACGAGTACGGCGAACTGCTCGGCCTCGTATCCCTGGAGGACATTCTCGAAGAGATCGTGGGCGAGTTCACGACGCAGGCGCCGGGAGGCACCGAGATGTTCCAGCGCGAGGCGGACGGGAGCGTTGTAGTCGACGGAATGGCGTCATTACGGATTCTCAACCGCAAGCTCGGCGCCTCGTTTCCGCTCGATGGCCCCAAGACACTGAACGGCCTGATCGTCGGCCATCTTGGCGAAATCCCCGCCGCCGGGGCAATTTTCCGCCTCGCCGACCAGGAGATGGAGATCCTGCAGGTTCAGGACCGAGCGGTAAAGGTTGTAAAACTGCTGCCTCCAGTCGGGCGCAGCTCCACGCCAGCTTTACAAACCAGTGGCGAGCAGGCATCATCGTTAAATTAGGTTTAATGCGTCTGGAATAAGCCGCCGACGGCGCGTTTAGGGCCTTTGGCGGTTCGGACCACGCAGCGTCACGTACTCACTGTCATGGCAACACACGCCGCAACACGAACCATCAGCGGGCTCGCGCGGGCCATGGTGCAGCACGGCCTGTTGTCCGAGTACGATGCCGAGACCTTGCAGGGTCAGGCGCAGACGGCCAAGATCGGCTTCGTTGAGCAACTGCTCCTGTCGAAGCGGATGTCGGCAACGCAGGTCGCGATGTTCGCGTCGCGCGCATTCGGTGCGCCGATGATGGATTTGAACTGCTTCGACCTTGACCAGATCAACAAGGACCTGGTCGATGCGAGGTTGGCCGCCAGCCGTCGCGTGCTGCCATTAACCAAGCGCGGCAACCGCCTGTTCGTCGCAGTATCCGATCCGGCCAATTTGCAGGCGCTCGACGAAATCCGCTTCAAGACCAATCTCGTCATCGACACCGTCGTCGTCGAGGACGACAAGCTCGGTCACATTATCAGCAAGTTCTCCGAGACGACCGGTCAGAAGCTGGCGGATATGGTCAGCGACGACGACCTCGAAATTGACGTCGATGCCGGCAACAAACCTTCCGAGGACGAAGCCAACCCTGATGTCGACGATGCGCCGGTTGTCCGCTACCTGCAGAAGATCCTGGTCGACGCCATCAGCGCGGGCGTGTCTGACATTCACTTCGAGCCCTACGAACGCTTCTATCGGATCCGCTACCGGCTCGACGGTCAATTGATGGAAGTCGCGCAGCCTCCGCTCGCCATCAAGGACAGGATGTCGTCGCGGATCAAGGTGATCTCCAAGCTCGATATCTCGGAGAAGCGTCTGCCGCAGGATGGCCGGATGAAACTGGTGCTTTCGAAAAACCGCGCCATCGATTTCCGCGTGAGCACGCTGCCAACGCTGTATGGCGAAAAACTGGTGCTGCGGATCCTCGATGCGGCAGGCATCAAACTCGGTATCGAGGCGCTCGGGTATGAGCCCGATCAGCAGCAACTTCTGCTGACCGCGATCAAACGCCCTTACGGCATGATCCTGGTCACCGGTCCCACCGGCAGCGGGAAGACTGTCTCGCTGTATACGTGTCTCAATATCCTTAACCAGCCTGGGATCAACATCTCGACGGCTGAAGATCCCGCCGAAATCCAGCTCGCGGGCGTCAATCAAGTCAACGTTAACGAGAAAGCCGGGCTCACCTTCGCTACGGCGCTGCGCGCATTCCTGCGCCAAGATCCGGACATCATCATGGTCGGTGAAATTCGTGACTTGGAAACTGCCGACATCTCGGTCAAGGCCGCACAGACGGGTCACCTCGTGCTTTCGACACTGCATACCAACGATGCCCCCGCGACGCTGATGCGGCTCCTCAACATGGGCGTCGCCCCTTTCAACATCGCATCCTCGGTCATTCTCATCACGGCGCAAAGACTGGCGCGCAAGCTTTGCCTGCACTGTAAGCGCGCCGAGGACATTCCGCCGGAAGCGCTGCTCCAGGCCGGTTTCACCGAGGAAGACATCGATGGGTCGTGGCAGGCCTTTGGCCCCGTGGGCTGCGACAACTGCAAGGGTACCGGCTACAAGGGCCGCCTCGGCGTCTACGAAGTAATGCCGATCTCCGACGAGATGCGGCAGCTGATCATGCGTAGCGCCAACGCGCTCGAACTCGCCGAACAGGCGCAGAAGGAAGGCGTCAAGAATTTGCGCCAGTCCGGCCTGATCAAGGTCAAGCAAGGCGTGACCTCGCTCGAGGAAATCGAAGCGATCACCAACGAATAACCTATCGTAATTCACCATTATGGCCACTGCGATCGCACAACGCCGAGACCCCGGGGTCAAGGAATACACCTATACCTGGGAGGGCATCGACCGCAACAACCGCAACGTGCGCGGCGAGATGAGGTCCGCGTCCGAGACCGTCGTCAGGTCCAATCTGCGGCGCCAGGGCATCCGCATCACCAAGCTCAGGCGGCAGACGTTCCGCGGCGGGCGCAGGGTCAGCGAGAAGGACATCACGTTCTTCACCCGTCAGCTCGCAACCATGCTCAAGGCCGGCGTGCCGTTGCTGCAGTGTTTCGAGATCGTCGCCCGCGGTCATAGCAACGCGCGCTTTGCCCGGCTGATGATGGACATCAAAGGGCGCGTCGAGACAGGCTCCAGCCTGTCGCAGGCATTTCACGCCCATCCCGCGCACTTCGACGCGCTCTACTGCAACCTCGTCAGCGCTGGCGAGACCTCCGGCATGCTCGACGGCATCCTCGAGCGGCTCGCCACGTACAAGGAGAAGATCCTCGCCCTCAAAAGCAAGATCAAATCCGCGCTGTTCTATCCCATCACGGTGGTCACGGTCGCGATCATCGTGATATGGATCATCATGGTATTTGTCATTCCCTCATTCAAGAAAGTATTCGCCAACTTCGGTGCTAACCTTCCGGCACCCACGCTGATCGTGATGGGCATCTCGGACTTTTTTGTGACCTGGTGGTGGCTAATACTCGGGATCATCATCGGCGCGTTATTTACGTTCTTCTTCCTCCATCGGCGGTCGGAGGCTTTCCGTTACGCACTCGACCGGATCATGCTGAAAATTCCGATCCTCGGGGAAATTGTCTTAAAAGCGACCATCGCGCGCTGGACGCGGACGCTGGCAACGATGTTTGCCGCCGGCGTGCCGCTGGTCGAATCGCTCGACGCGGTCGCAGGCGCATCGGGGAACGCGGTGTACGTCCAAGGCACACGCAAGATCCAGAACGACGTCAGCACCGGTACGAGCCTCACGAACGCGATGAGCAGCACGGGGCTGTTTCCGAGCATGGTGCTGCAGATGACGCAGATCGGCGAGGAATCGGGATCCCTCGACGGGATGCTGTCCAAAGTCGCCGAATTCTACGAACGCGAAGTCGATGACGCAGTAAGCGCGCTGACCAGTCTGCTCGAACCCATCATTATCGTGTTCCTTGGCGTTATCGTTGGTGGCCTGGTCGTCGCGATGTACCTGCCGATCTTCAAGCTGGGCGCGGTCATCTGACGCACCTGCGTCATTGCGCATGCCGGCGTTACTGACCGCATCGCCGGCATTGGCGGTCGTCGTTGGCTTGGTCGGCCTCTGCGTTGGCAGTTTTCTCAACGTGGTCATTCACCGCCTGCCGAAAATGCTTGACCGCGGCTGGCGGGACCAATGTGCCGAGCTCTCGGGCCAGACGCCGCCCGAGCAGCCGACATACAACCTGCTTACGCCGCGCTCGCAGTGCCCGGCCTGCGGCCACCGCATCGCCGCGCACGAAAATATACCGGTGCTGAGCTACCTCTTGCTGCGCGGGCGCTGCTCCGGATGCCAGGTGCCGATTTCGCGGCGCTACCCCATCGTCGAACTGCTCACCGGCGCACTGACGGTTGCCACGCTGGTCCGCTTCGGCGCCACACCCGCCGCCCTGGCGGCGTGCGTGTTTCTGTGGTCACTCATCGCCCTGACATTCATCGACTTCGATACGCAGTTGCTGCCGGACAACATCACGCTCCCGCTGCTGTGGGCGGGGCTGCTTGCCAACGTCGCGGGGGTTTTCCCCGGCGTGACCCTGCGCGACGCGGTCATCGGCGCCATCGCCGGCTACCTTGCGCTGTGGGCGGTCTATTGGCTGTTCAAGCTGATCCGCGGCAAGGAAGGCATGGGTTACGGGGATTTCAAGCTGCTGGCTGCCCTCGGTGCCTGGCTCGGGTGGCAGATGTTGCCGCTGATTGTGCTCCTCTCGTCGATCGTCGGTGCGGCGATCGGGGTCGGCCTGGTTGTCTTCAAGGGGCGCGATCACCAGATTCCCCTGGCATTCGGCCCCTATCTCGCTATCGCGGGCGTAATCGCGCTGTTCTTCGGCAAGGCGTTGATGGCAGCTTATCTGCCGGGCTCATCTTGAGTTACGTCGTCGCGTTGACCGGTGGCATCGGTAGTGGCAAATCCGCGGTGGCCGATGCGTTCGCAGCGCTGGGCGTGGAGGTCATCGATACCGACCTTCTGGCGCACCAGGTGTCGGCGGCAGGCGAGCCCGGCCTGACCGCAATTGTGGCCGCGTTTGGCCGTGGCGTGCTCCAACCGGATGGGGAGCTCGATCGAGCTGCGCTGCGCCGGCTGGTTTTCGGCGATGCCGCGGCGCGCGCGCGCCTGGAAGCCGCGCTACATCCGCTGATCGCCGCCGAGGTTGTGCGCCGCGTCGAAACCTGGCGCGGGGTCTACGGGGTCATTGTCGTGCCGCTACTGCTCGAGCGAACGGGACTCCGCTCGCTCGCCGATCGGATTCTGGTCGTCGACTGCCCGGAAGAGGAGCAGGTGCGTCGCGTCGTCGCGCGCAATGGCCTCTCGCCGGCAGAAGTCCGGGCCATCATGGCGGCGCAGGTCAGCCGCGACCAGAGGCTCGCCGCCGCCGACGAAGTGCTCGACAATGGCGGCACTCCCGACGCCATCGCGCCGCAAGTCCGCGAACTCGATCGCCGCTACCGCGAGCTCGCGGCGGGACCCGGTGCCACCGCCTGAAGTCTTGCGGGGATGCAACCGGCTGCACTGCCCAGCACAGATCGTGCACAATGTCGCCACTCCTTCGGCCGGGCCACCGACGTGATCCGATATGAGCACCCGCTCAATGAGCGCATCCGCACCTTGATGCGACTCGAGGATTTGTACCGCCGCGGCTTGTTCTTCACTGGCGAGACCACGCCCCCGGACCACCACGCCGCGCTGCTCTCACTCTTTGAGATTGTCGACGTTGCCGCCCGCGCCGATCTCAAGACCGACATCCTGCAGGAGCTGGAGCGACAGCGCCAATTGCTCGCGCCGCTCAGGCACAATCCCGCAATCGAGACCGCGGCGCTCAATGGCGTGCTCTCCGAGATCGATGCCGCCGCCGCCAAGCTGCTCGCCCAGACCGGCAAAGTCGGACAGCATATACGTGACAACGAGTGGCTGATGGCGATCAAGCAACGCACCGGCATCCCTGGCGGCGCGTGCGAGTTCGATCTGCCCGCTTACCATCACTGGTTGAGTCTCGACCCGGCGGCGCGGCAACGTGATCTCCAAAACTGGCTCGCGCCGCTGCTACCGATTCACGCGGGTCTTTCGATCATCCTGCGGCTCTTGCGCGACAACGGCAAGACCAACCGTCATATCGCGTACCACGGCCTTTTTCAGCTTATGCTGACCACGGCAAAGGTGGCGCAGCTGCTCCGGCTATCGTTGGCGATGGATCTGCCGTGTGTCCCCGAAATCAGCGCCAACAAGTACGCGCTTAACATCCGCTTCGTGGGCGTCGCCGGGATGGATCGCGGCTCCGTTTATGAGGGTGATGTCGAATTCGACCTGATGTTCTGCAATCTTTGACCCCGTATCAGGCCATATCATCTGGTCTCACTGCCTTCCGTAAGTCCCGTAATTCTGCCATTCATCACAACCGGCACAAATCACTTCGGCTCAACATACAAGGCGGCACGACGTTCCTATCGCGCATGGGAATCACCACCACCACCGCCAGGGCCACCACGAATCAGACTCTCGCCGCCAGAACTCGTCACCTTGTTTCATTGCAGCCAAACCAACGATGACACCAACGAAGA
>DASZIB010000063.1:0-12968 GCA_035937415.1 Edaphobacterium sp. (SeqCode)
CTGCGTTACCAGCCTCGACGTTGCAAGGGAATGACTTTTGCGCGTTGGGCCAGCGCGTCGGTCAACACGCGCATTCGGGTGCTTAAGGTCTACGACGCGTGCAACCAAACTTCAGCGATTCGCTTTGTAGACGAGGTCATCCGCCGCCTGCCCTTTCGCGTGCTGGTCATCCAGACGGATAATGGCGCCGAGTTCCAGTCCCGCTTCCACTGGCATCTCGAAGCACGCGACATCCGCCATGTCTATATCCGACCTCGGACACCGCACTTAAATGGCAAAGTCGAACGGTCACACCGCGTCGATGAACAGGAGTTTTATCAGCTCTTGGATAAAGACGGCATTGCCGACGATATCCACCTATTCAATGACAAGCTTCGCGAATGGGAGGACTACTACAATTACCATCGACCGCATGGAGCCCTCGATGGGCAGACCCCATACGAGCGGCTCTTGGCAAAAAAAAATCGCGGGCAGTGTGTCACCCGCGTCTTGAGACCTTACAAAGCTGAGATTGGCGGATGGGGTGGGATTCGAACCCACGAGACCCGCGAGGGTCTGCCGGTTTTCAAGACCGGTGCCTTCAACCGCTCGGCCACCCATCCTGTTGCTGCCATTTCACTCTCCAGCGGCTTGAAATCATAGCACCACGGCCCAATTTGCGATTCGAATGGATCTAGACCGTTTGCCATTGAAACTTCACGGATTTCTGTTAGTCTAACCCGCTGATTTGCGTTCGCGCGTATAGTGGCGTGTGACTGACCGATTTATGGGGGACCCCATGGAACCGCAACTCAACCCCGTCCCAACGGGGAATCCAACCGACCAGTGGACAATGCCCGGATCGGTAGCCGTACCTGCGGCAGAGCCCAACAAGGTTTTGCGCCAGACCTACTGGCTGCTTGCCGTGTCGATGCTGCCGACAATCGCCGGCGCCCTCGTTGGTATGTCGCTCGATCTGGCGGCGTTCTATCGTGCGTCGCCGTTCATGGCACCGCTGCTAATGTTCGCGGCCATGCTCGGCTCGCTCTTCGTGGTTTCCGCCCTGCGCAATAGCGGATGGGGTGTCCTGGCTGTATTCGGGTTCACCTTCATTTCCGGGCTGACGCTCGCGCCGACGCTGCAGTTCGCAGCCGGACTCAGGAACGGTGGTCAGCTCGTCGCGCTGGCCGGCGGTATGACCGCGGGCGTATTCCTGGTCATGGCGACGATCGCCACGGTGTCGAAGCGTGACTTCAGCTTCATGGGCAAGTTCCTGTTCGTGGGTCTGATCCTGCTTATCATCGCTATGATCGCGAATATGTTCTTGCAGATACCGGCACTGGCGGTGACGATCTCAGCAATCGGCGTGCTGATCTTCTCGATGTTTCTGCTTCACGATCTTAGCAACATCGTTCGCGGTGGCGAGTCGAACTACATCACGGCAACGACTCGGTTGTTCCTCGACCTGCTGAACCTGTTCCTGATGCTTCTCAACCTCCTGATGATGCTCACCGGTCAGCGCGACTGACAAGGCGCGGACGATCGAAAGAGGGCGGCTCCAAGCCGCCCTCTTTATTTACGGGCGCGTGAATAGCGCGATCGACTCGACGTGTGCCGTATGCGGGAACATATTCGCCACGCCCGCGGCCCGAAGCGTATAGCCACGTTTATGAACCAGGACGGCCGCATCTCTGGCCAGCGTTGCCGGGTTGCACGAGACGTAGACCACACGCGAGAGGTGTTCCTCCGGCAGCGCCTTGACCAGTTCAATCGCACCTTCGCGCGGCGGGTCGAGGAGTGCCTTGTCGAGACGGCCGAGCGCGGCAGTGCGTTCTGGCGTTGCTTCGAATAGGTTGGCGACTGCGAACCGGACGCTTCCATCGAGGCCATTGCGCACTGCGTTTGCTTGGGCACGTTGAATAATGGCTCGGCCGCCATCGATGCCGACGACCGTGGCGCCACGCCGCGCGATGGGCAACGTGAAGTTTCCAATGCCGCAAAAGAAATCGGCCACGGTTTCGTCCGCGCCCGGCTCGAGCAAACCGATCGCGCGTCGCACGAGCACACGATTTAGCCCCGCGTTCACCTGCGTGAAGTCGGTCGGTTCGAATTCGAGGGTCACGCCGAATTCTGGCAACGCATACGACAGCTTGCGTCCCGGCGGGTCCAGAGGCTGGACGCTGGCCGGTCCATCGGGCTGCAAGTAGAGTTGCACCGTATTGGCGGCGGCAAAGGCCGAGAGCTCCCGCCTGTCGTCCTCGCTGAGGGGCGCGAGGATGCGCAGCACGAGCGCGTCTACCGGACCGCCGTCGTCCTCTCCGATCGCCAATTCGATCTGTGGCAGTCGGTTCCGGATCGAGAGCCGCGCGACGAGCGCGCGCAACTCCGGCAGCAGTGCGGAGATGCGCGGCGGCACAACCAGACAACTCTCCATATCGGCGACGTAGCTCGATCTTCGCTCGTGAAAGCCGACGAGAATGCCGCCTTTCTTGGCGACATCGCGAACCGAGAAACGGGCGCGATGCCGATAGCCCCAGACGCCGCCGTGAATCGGCGCGAGCAACTCGGCTGCGCGCACGCGGCCGATGTGCCAGAGCGCGTCCTCCAGCACGCGCTGCTTAACCGCTATTTGCGCGCTGGGATCCAGGTGCTGCAGACTGCATCCACCGCAGACCCCGAAATAAATGCAGGCAGGCGTCACCCGCGCCGGGCTCTTGGAATGCAATTCCGTGATCCGCGCGAGATCGTAATTGCGCTTGTTACTGACGATTTCGACGCTGACGCTTTCGCCAATCAACGCGCCTTCGATGAACGCGGTCTTGCCGTCGAGGCGTGCGACGCCGCGGCCTTCCTGATCGAGCGCGGTGATGACGACGGTTTCCATGCATGCGGCCGTTTGTCGCGGGCCAACCCGCCCTGAGATTGAAGCAGGGTCCGCAACGGCCGTTCCCCGGCTTCGCCCGGCGCAACACTTGCTGCGAACGGAAGCAAGTACATTGTACCGGGTAGCACCGCCGCCGGCCGCATTGCGCGGCGGCGCCGCGGTAGAATTGCGACATGCACGTCCTTGCGCTTGACGCCTCGACCGACGTCTGTGCCGCCGCCCTCGGCGACGGCACGCGCTGGTCCGAGCGAACCGAAGCCGCCGGACAGCGGCATTCCGAGTTGCTCCTGCCGATGGTGCGGTCGCTGCTCACCGAGTCACGACTCGAATTGCCCGATATCGATGGCATCGCCTTCGGCGCCGGCCCGGGCTCGTTCACGGGGCTGCGCATTGCGTGTGGCGTGGCCCAGGGACTAGCACTCGGGGCGAATCTGTCGCTCGTGGGAATCGCGACGCTGGAGGCAATGGCCGAGGAAGCCCGCATACGCAGCGGTTCCACGCGAGTGATTGCAGCACTCGACGCGCGCATGCAGGAGGTTTACTACGCCGTGTACGAACACGACGGAACGCGCTGGCTTACCTGCGCTGCGCCCACCGTCGTCAAACCCGGGGACGCATCCCCGCCGGCGGGCGAGGGTTGGTCAGGCGCCGGCAACGGTTTTGCCGCCTATCCTGTGCTGCGTGAGCGTCTCGTTGGCGCGCTCGCTGGTTGCGATCCGGCCATTTTGCCGACGGCCGTTGCCATCGGTAATCTCGCGCTGCGGCGATTCGCGGTTGGCGAGGGCGTTCCTGCGCGCGACGCAGCACCACTGTACGTGCGGCATCGCGTGGCGTTGACCAGCGATGAACGCGCGGCGGGAGTGCGGCTTTGAACGCGACGCTCGCACGCAACGCAATTGCGGCGACGGTGCTGTGGCGCCCGCTCACTGAATCGGACCTCGAAGCGGTCGCGGCGCTGGAGCGCGAAGCACACGCCGCGCCGTGGACGGCAGGCAATTTTCGCGATGCATTGGCCGCGGGCTATGGCATGGCTGTGGGCGTCGCTGGCGGCGCGGTCGTGGCGTACGGGGTTTTGCTGTTCGCCCCTGGCGAGGTGCAGTTGCTCAACCTCACGGTGGCGCCCGTGGCGCGGCGACAGGGTATCGGGCGGGCGTTGCTCCAACGCTTCCTCGACGACGCGCGCGCACGCGGCGCTGAACAGTGCTTCCTCGAAGTCCGCGTGACCAACGAAGCGGCGATTGCGCTGTACATGCAGGAAGGGTTTGCCGCGGTCGCACGCCGTACGGGCTACTATCCGGCGGCGGAAGCCGGTCTGCGCGAGGACGCGCTGGTGATGCGCCGGGCGCTTGCCACCGCGTGAAATGGCAACCCGTCACGAAATTCTGCGCGAACTGGGGTTGCTGCCGCTGTGGCATCTGCGCGGGCCCGCGTCCGGCGCAGCGGAGCCGCGCTCGGACGGTGCCACCATTCCTCCGACGCGCGCGTCGCCCGCGATTGGGACCGGCAATCCGGAGGCACTGCATAGCGCAGCCGATCCCCCGCCGGATCGCCTGCAGCATATCGCAACCCTCGATTGGGCCGAGTTTGCCGCCGACGTTGCCGCCTGCACTGCCTGTGCTTTGTGCAAGACGCGTAACAAGGCGGTACCCGGCGTTGGCGACAGGCGCGCGCAATGGCTGTTCGTCGGCGAGGCGCCGGGCGCCGAAGAGGATGCGAAGGGCGAGCCTTTCGTCGGTCAGGCCGGGAAGCTCCTCGACAACATGCTCGCGGCCCTGGGTATGAAACGCGGTCAGAACGTTTACATTGCCAACGTGCTCAAGTGCCGCCCGCCCGGCAACCGCACCCCTTCACCGCTCGAGGCCGAGGCCTGCCGGCCGTATCTCGACCGGCAGATCGCGCTGATCCGTCCGGTGCTGATCGTCGCCTTGGGCAAGAGCGCGGCAACGACCTTGCTCAATGTCGATGCCAGCATCGCGAGCTTGCGCGGCCGCGTGCACCGCTATCAGGGCGTGCCGCTCATCGTTACCTATCATCCGGCCTATCTGCTGCGCAGCTTGCTCGACAAGGCGAAGGCATGGGAAGATTTGTGCTTGGCCCGCGCCACCATGCGCCGCCTGCTGGCAGGCGGCGATCAGGGCGCCGGCTTGCAAACGCTGGGCGCGGACCCATCTTAGGACCGAAACAAGAACCCTCGCGAAGTTCAGAACCCTCGACGGGAGAGTCACGATGCGCAAGTTTCTTGCCTTCACCGCGGCCGCTTTCGCGGCGGCCATGCTGTCCGGCTGCGGCTACAACGACCTGCAGCGTCAGGACGAGCAAATCAAATCGGCGTGGTCAGAGGTCCTCAACCAGTATCAGCGCCGCGCGGATCTGGTGCCCAATCTCGTCAACACTGTAAAAGGGTACGCCGCCCAGGAAGAGCGCGTCCTAACGGAGGTTACCCAGGCGCGCGCCAGCGTCGGCAGCATCCAGGCGACGCCGGAGCTCATCAACGACCCGCAGGCCTTTGCCAAGTTCCAAGCCGCGCAGTCGCAGCTGCAGTCGGCGCTGTCGCGCTTGCTGCTCGTAGCGGAGAACTATCCGCAGCTCAAGTCCGATCAGAACTTCCGGGACCTGCAGTCGCAGCTCGAAGGAACAGAGAATCGCATCGCCGTGGCACGCAACCGCTACATCAAGTCGGTGCAGGAGTACAACACGACGGTGCGCACGTTCCCGACTAATCTGACGGCGATGCTGTTCAAGATGGACATCAAGCCCAACTTCTCAGTCGAGAACGAAAAGACAATCAGCGCGCCGCCGACCGTGGATTTCAGCAAGCCAGCGCCACCGGCGCCCGCGCCTGCCCCCGCTCCGGCGAAGAAGTAGCGCAGCTTCGCGCCCGGTTATCCCTTGATCGCGGCTCGCACTGCGTGGTTTCGCTCCGGGCTAGCCGCCACGCGGCGCTTCTGGCCCGCTGCGCTGGCGCTCGTGGCCATCGGCGCGATGGGCGCGGTGCCGTGGGAAGCGCCACGCGATGGATTGCAATCGATACCCCCGCTGCAGGCGCGGGTCACCGATCCCACGGGTACGCTCTCCGCAGCGGAGCGCGCCGCGCTCGACGCCAAGCTCGCCGACTGGGAAGCGCGAACGACCAATCAGCTGGCCATTCTCATCGTCCCGACCACCCGGCCGGAGCCGATCGAGGCTTACTCGATTCGCCTCGCGGAGGCGTGGAAAATCGGGCAGAAGGGCAAGGACAACGGCGCGATTCTGCTGGTCGCGAAGGACGATAAGCAGTTACGCATCGAGGTCGGCTATGGTTTGGAGGGCGTGCTGACCGACGCTACGTCGCACCGCATCATCACCGAGACCATCGCGCCGCAGTTCAGCAAGGGACAGTTCGCCACGGGCCTCAACGCCGGCGTCGACCGCATTATCAGCGTGGTTAGTGAAGGCAAGCCGCTGCCGCCAGCCCAGTCGCGCCGGCCCGCATCGACCCATGGCTTCGACATCGGCACGCTCGCCCTGATTCTGCTCGTGGCGGTGCCCGCCATCGGCGCAATTCTGCGGTCAATCCTTGGCAACGTCGGCGGTTCGGTAGTTGGTGCCGGCATCGTCGGCGCGGCAGCCTGGTTTTTCGCCGCGTCGCTGCTCATAGCCGGGATCGCGGCGATCATCGCGTTTGTTGTCATCGGCTTTTCGGCATTCGGCGGCCGTGGCGGGCCGGGCCTGTGGATTCCGGGTGGCGGGGGCGGTGGCGGCTTCGGTGGCGGCGGTGGTTTCTCCGGCGGCGGCGGCGGATTCGGCGGCGGCGGCGCCTCGGGCGGATGGAACTAGCGATGAAACCGGGTAAGCCGCTGCGGTTGGGCCGCCACTTCATCACCGATCATCTCAGCGCGCGGCGCAAGTTTTCGGCGCAGGCGCTGAAACGGATCGAAGATGCAATCGCGGCCGGCGAACGCCACCACGCGGGCCAGGTTCGCTTCGTCGTCGAAGCCTCGCTGCCACTGGCGCAGGTGATGCGCGGCTTGACGCCGCGGGAGCGCGCGCTGGAGCTCTTCGGTCGATTCGGCGTGTGGGACACGGAGCACAACAGCGGCGTGCTGGTCTACGTGCTGCTCGCCGACAAGGGCGTCGAGATCGTGGCCGACCGCGGCATCAGCCGCAAGATTTCCCCGGAGAGCTGGCAGGTGATCTGCCGGGCGATGGAAGCGGCGTTCCGGGATGGGCGCTTCGAGGACGGCGCGATTGCAGGGATCGAAGCGATCAGCGAGCTTCTCGCAGCGCATTTTCCGCAGCGCGGCGAAGGGTCCAACGAGCTCCCGAACGAGCCGGTGGTGCTCTAGCGCCCGGCTTTCGCCTCGGCGCGCTCGACCGCGACCAGATGCAGCAGGTCGCCGGCGGCCAGATTGAGCCGATGTCGCCACATGACCAGCAACATCGTCCCGGAGACACACAGCCCGAACAGCACGATCGCGGCGTTCGTCGAAAGGCCAAAGTGGACGATCACCGCATACAGCGAGAGCATGATGAGCACGCCGATATTCTCGTTGAAATTCTGCACGGCGATCGAATGTCCAGCGCCCATCAGCACATGACCGCGATGCTGCAGCAGCGCGTTCATCGGCACGACAAAGAACCCCGCGAACGCCCCGATGAGCGTCATGAGCACGATCGCGCTCTCCAGTTTGTTTACCGCGATCATCACGATGACGCTGACGCCCATGAGCACTCCGAGCGGCAACACTTTCACCGCGCTACTTAGCGAGATGAGCCGCGCTGCCAGCGCCGCTCCGAGGGCAATGCCGATTGCGACGACGCCCTGCAGGTAGGAAGCGCGAGAGAGGTTGTAGCAGAGGTGCGTCGCCGCCCAGTCGATGACGATGAACTGCAGCGTCGCGCCGGCGCCCCAGAACAGCGTGGTGGTTGCGAGCGAGATCTGGCCGAGCTTGTCGCGCCACAGCAGGCTGTTGCAGTGGGCGAACTCGCGGATCAGGAAAAGCGGATTCTTGCTCACCACGCGACGCTGGACGCCGGTGTTGGGTATGTACCAGTTGATCAGCGCGGCGATCGCGTAGCAGCCCATGATGACCGCGACTGCCGCCTGTGGCGGGGTGTCGATCCCGGTATCGATCTTCGGGATGTCGATCGCGAGCAGCCAGCTCGAGACCGGACCGCTGATCAGCACGCCGCCGAGCAGCACGCCGAGAATGATCGAGGCGACGGTCGTGCCCTCGATCCAGCCGTTGGCGACGACCAGCTTTCGCGCCGGCAGCAATTCGGTCAGGATGCCGTACTTCGCCGGTGAGTATGCCGCCGCACCCAGGCCCACGAGAGCGTACGCCACTAGGGGATGGAGCGTGAACAGCATCACGCCGCAGCCCAGGATCTTGATGCCGTTGGTTATCAGCATCACGCGACCCTTCGGCATCGAATCGGCGAACGCGCCGACCACCGGTGCGAGCACGACATAGGAAATGACGAAGCACTGCTTAAGGGAGGGCGTCATCCACGCCGGCGACTCGAGATCGCGGAGCATCTGGATGGCGGCGACCAGAAGCGCATTGTCCGCGAGCGACGAGAAGAACTGCGCCGCCATGATGATGTAGAAGCCGGCTTGCATCGTCCTCGAAAGATGGCGCGATCGCTCTGGAATTTCGGCGTTACCCGGCGCCCGGCGCCAGGGGAGCTTCGCTGCGCTTGGTTGTGTATATAATTGACAAAATCGCCGGCGCATGCGGCTCGCGCCTTATACCACGTTTTCCCCATCACACCAAACCCGCACCGGCCGGGTCCATTTTTTGCGCCGCCTCTAACGTCATGGCCCGCCCACTCCTGGCCCAGGTCAATCTGTCAGCGCTACGCGCAAATCTGGCGAAAGCACGTGAGTGCATCGCGGATGCGCAGCTGCTTGCCGTCGTCAAGGCCAACGCCTATGGCCACGGCCTGCAGCGCGTCCTGCCGGCGCTCGCCGATGCCGACGGACTCGCGGTGGTCGAGCTCGATGCGGCGGTGACCCTGCGCGAGCGCCACTACGCGCGCCGAATCCTGTTGCTCGAGGGGTTTTTCACTGCGTCGGAACTGCCCGAGATCGCCGGCCGGAGATTGGCCGTTGTAGTACACCATGAGGAACAGATCAAAATGCTCGAGGCGGCCTCGCTGCCGCGCCCGGTAGAGGTCTTCGTCAAGATCAATACCGGCATGAATCGCCTCGGCTTCCGGCCGTCCGAGGCCCACGCCGTCGTCGATCGGTTGTCGCACACGTCCAGTGTCGCGGTGCTCCGGCTGCTGACCCATCTCGCGCGCGCAGAGGAGGAGGACGGATTGCGCGAGCAACTCGATCTATTCGAGGAAGCTTGCACGGGATTGCCCTATCCGCGCTCCCTCGCCAACTCGGCCGGAGTGATCCGCTACCGCGAAGTTGGCGGCGAGTACGTGCGTCCTGGCATCATGCTGTATGGATCCTCACCATTTCCCTACGATACGGCGGAGATGCTCGGGCTGACTCCGGTAATGACGCTCAGGAGCGCACTGATCGGGATCCAGGACTTGAAACCCAACCAGAGCGTCGGCTACGGCGCCACCTATACCGCGGCGCGCGCCGTGCGGATCGGCGTAGTGGCCTGCGGCTACGCCGACGGCTATCCTCGCCATGCGCCGAACGGCACACCGGTACTGGTGTGCGGCAAGAAAGTCCGTACTGCGGGGCGCGTGTCGATGGACATGTTGACCGTCGACCTCACCGATGTGGCCGAGGCCACCATCGGCAGCCCCGTGGTGCTGTGGGGCGAGGGTCTGCCGGTCGACGACGTCGCCGTCGCGGCGAGCACCGTAGGCTATCAACTGCTCTCCGCCGTCGCCCCGCGGGTGCCATTCGTGACCACCGAAATCGGCAAAGTCGACATCGAACTCTGACCGGAAACCAATGTACACCGTCGTCACCGGTGCGGCCGGGTTCATCGGCTCGAACCTCGTCAAGGCGCTCAATGCGCGCGGAGAAACGCGCATTCTCGCGGTCGACAACCTCACCGCCGGCGATAAGTTTCGTAATCTCGTCGACTGCGAGATCGCCCACTACGTCGACAAGGACGAGTTTCTGTCGCGGCTTAACGATGGCGATTTCGACGACGACATCGCGGTCGTCCTGCACCAGGGCGCGTGTTCCGACACCATGGCAACCGATGGCCGGTATGTGCTCGCCAACAACTACCGCTATTCCGTTCGCCTGCTCAACCACTGCCAGGACAACGACATTCCGTTTCTCTATGCGTCGTCGGCGGCGGTGTACGGCGCGGGCCGGGAGTTCCGGGAGGAACGCACGTGCGAGTCGCCGCTAAACCTGTACGGCTATTCGAAGTTCCTGTTCGATCAATACGTGCGGCGGATGCTGCCCGAGCGCACGGCGCAGGTGGCCGGCTTCCGCTATTTCAACGTCTATGGGCCGCGCGAGGCGCATAAGGGGCGCATGGCGTCAGTCGTCTGGCACCTTTTCAATCAGTATCGTGACCACGGCAAAGTGCAACTGTTCGAGGGATCGGGCGGGTACGCTGCCGGCGAGCAGCGCCGCGATTTCGTCAGTGTCGAAGACATTGTCAAGGTGAACCTCGACTTTCTCGACCATCCCGAGCGCTCGGGGATTTGCAATCTTGGCACGGGCACCGCGACGACGTTCAACGCGGTCGCCGCCGCAACGATAAACGCTTGCCGCGTGGCGCGAGGCGAGCTGGCGCTGCCGTTCGCGGAATTGCACCGTGCCAAGACGATCGAATACATCGCGTTTCCGCCGGCACTCGTCGGCAAATACCAGAGTTTTACGCAGGCTGACCTGGCGCGACTGCGCGCCGCGGGCTACGCGGCACCGTTGCTGCCGGTTGAACACGGCGTCGCGCGCTGCGTCAGCGCCCTGCTTGCGCAGGCAGGCGACGCCTAGGTTTGCGCGGGCGCCCAGCGACAACCCACTCAGCGCGGCCGCGGATGGGCCTGCTCCGTCGGTGGGGCGGGGATTTGCCGGCAGTACAATAGGCGTGGTAACCCGCGAAAAGGTCCAGCGTGTATCAGACCATCGAAGACACCGTCGGCAACACGCCGCTTGTGCGGCTGCAACGCCTGCCCGGCCGGAGCGGCAATGTGCTGCTGGCGAAGCTCGAGGGCAACAACCCTGCCGGATCCGTCAAGGATCGTCCCGCGTTGTCGATGGTTGTCGAGGCCGAGCGGCGGGGCACGATCAAGCCGGGCGACACGTTGATCGAGGCGACGTCGGGCAATACCGGCATCGCACTGGCGATGGCCGCGGCGATGCGCGGCTACAAGATGCTCCTCGTTATGCCGGAGCATCTTTCTCTCGAGCGGCGGCAGACAATGCGCGCCTTTGGCGCCGAGATCGTGCTCACATCCAAGGCGGGGGGCATGGAAAGCGCACGCGACATCGCCGAGAAGATGCGCGCCGAGGGCAAGGGCATCATCCTCGATCAGTTCGCCAATCCCGACAATCCGCTTGCACATTACAAAGGTACCGGACCCGAGATCTGGCGCGACACGGCCGGTCGCATAACCCATTTCGTGTCCAGCATGGGCACCACGGGCACGATCATGGGCGCCGGCAGGTATCTCAAGGAGCAAAACCCGGCTATCCATATCATCGGTTGCCAGCCGGAAGAGGGCTCGCAGATTCCCGGCATTCGCAAATGGCCCGAAGCGTACCTGCCGAAGATCTATGACCCAAAGGGGGTCGACCGGCTCGAGTCCATTTCCCAGGCCGAGGCGGAGGACATGGCGCGGCGGCTCGCCAGCGAGGAGGGGATTTTCGCCGGCATCTCGTCTGGCGGCGCGTGCGCAGTGGCGCTGCGCGTCGCCCGTGAGGTCGAGAATGCGACGATCGTGTTCATCGTCTGCGATCGCGGAGACCGGTACCTGTCGACGGGCGTGTTTCCCGGCTGAGCCGGCATCGGCCCGCGTCCGCACCTGGCCGATGCGGCGGCGTAGTTAGGGAGGGGCCGTTCGCAGCACAGGCTGCTTGAAAGCACCATGCCACCTACACTGGTCTTCGATATCGAGACGATTCCCGACGTTGCCGGGCTGCGGCGCATCCACTCACTGCCTGCCGCACTCGCTGACGCCGATGTTCTCGACTGGGCCCTCCAGCAGCGACGCGCTGCGACTGGAGGTGAATTTCTGCAGCTGCATCTGCATCGCGTCGTTGCCATCGCCTGTGCCCTGCGCGAAGGGCAGACCTTCCGTGTCTGGTCCCTGGGAGAAGCGACCGATGCCGAGCCGGAGCTGCTCCGCCGTTTCTTTGACGGCATCGATCGCTACACGCCGCAGCTCGTGTCGTGGAACGGCGGTGGCTTCGATCTGCCTGTGTTGCACTATCGTTGCATGGTTCACGGCGTGACGGCGCCACGCTACTGGGACTGGGGCGACGACGACCGTGATTTCCGCTACAACAACTATCTCGGCCGTTTCCATACCCGCCATCTGGACCTGATGGACGTGCTCGCTGCGTTTCAGCCGCGCGCCGGCGCGGGCCTGGACGCGATGGCGCGGCTGTGCGGCTTCCCGGGCAAGCTGGGGTTCCAGGGCGCTCAGGTCCATGCGGCGTACCAGGCCGGCAGGATCGAGGATATTCGCCGCTATTGCGAAACCGATGTCTTCAACACCTACCTGCTGTACCTGCGCTTTCAGCACATGCGCGGCACGATCTCGGTCGCCCAGTACGCTGCCGAGGTATTGCTGGCGCGGGAGAAAATCGCCGCCGCGAACGAGCCGCACTGGCGGGAGTACATTGCCGCCTGGGACGCTCTGCCGGGTTGACTCGCCTTACGCGCGCAATATCTGCACCGGCGCGAAGCGGCCGCCCAGCGGTCCGGCCGACGGCACGCCCCACCAGCGCTCGAGCACCGTCGCGTAGACGCTGCGAAAATCCAGCGCGAAGCCGGGATTGCCGTCGCCGCTCAAGCGGTCCAGCGCCGGCTGCTCGCCGTACAGACCGCCGGCGACGCGCCCGCCCGTGGCGAAATGCACGCTCGCTGTGCCGTGGTCGGTGCCGCTCGACAGATTCTCCTTTGGCCGCCGCCCGAATTCGGCGTAGGTCAGCACCAGCGTCTTATCCCATCGGCCAAGCTCGTTT
>DASZIB010000064.1:0-5106 GCA_035937415.1 Edaphobacterium sp. (SeqCode)
GGCCGATCGCGGCAGCCCCGATCGCGGCCACGATCATCAACAGATCGACATCAAGGGACTTTGCCCGCAAAGCTTGCAGCCCGGCCAACGCGGGTTCCCAGCCGCCGGTGACATAGCAAGCCAGATACAGCGCCCACCACAACCACGCCGGCGCGCCACCGAACTGGGCAACCAACCCCAGCACGAACAGGACCGTGGCCACGGTCGCCCAACGAACCTCGGGAAGGGCGAACGGACGTGTCCGGGCTCTCGGTTGGCGATCGGGGGCGACGGCGGCGCGGGAGCGGTCCAGGACCGGAGGCGACATCGGGAACTCCACATTCGGTAAGACGGCGGGACATCGCCACCATACAGGAACATATGAACAGGTCTTCATAGGATCATTAGGTAGGATCCAGCCATGGGTCACGGAATTGAGGGCAAACCCACCCCGCCGGCACAGCTCGACGCCGAGTCCGCGGCATCGGTCGCGGCGACGCTGCAAGCGCTTGCGACACCAAGCCGACTACGGATCCTGACCCGCCTGCGCCACGGCGCGTGCTCCGTCAACGACCTCTCGGCTGCCGTGGAAATGGAACAGTCCGCGGTCTCCCACCAGTTACGCCTGCTGCGCGCAATGGGATTGGTCACCGGCGCCCGAAACGGCCGCAGCGTGATCTACGCGCTCTACGACAACCACGTCGCGATGCTCCTCGACGAGGCCGTCTACCACATCGAACACCTCGGGCTCGGCGTCCCAGACGAACCCTCCGCGACCGCCTAAAAGGTATTGCGTTGGCGCTCCGCGCGCCAACAAACTCACCCCAACACGACACTAGGTGAAATGCGCCTAGCGCCATGCGACCTAGCTCCGCGGATGCGCGATATAGACGCAATCGATGGCGAACTTCGGCTACTCCCGATCAGAATCGACCCGGACCGAACGTCACTGCGCGCCCCTACTGGCAGCCGCCAGGCGGGGCGGGTATCGGCCCGACCGGTTGCGGCACAAGACCGGCGAAGATACCTGGCGCGGGAGCGGGCACGACGCACTGCACCAACACGGCGGAGGCGCCGCGCTTTGTGGCGCGCCAGTACGAGCCGTCCGGATAGGGCACGCCGTCGCAAGAAGGCTCAGCGGACAACGCGTCCACCGTCCCGCCACCCGGGCAGTAGTTGGCACCAATATCGGGCTTGTGGGGATCAGGGTCCGCGTGGCCTGCTGGCGCGGCCAGCATGGCGGTGGCGATCAGCGCCACGGTCATCACGTGCTTCATGGTCGGCATCTTGCTGCCTACCGGAGGACTTCGGGGTGCTTTCGACGATGAAACCCACGGTGTGTCGAAGGTCTCGGCGCACCTCGCTCGCTCAGTTCACCGCGCCACGGGTCACTTGCGGCGCGGGCGCAGCGCGATGTCGCGACAGCAGGCGCGCTGCTTGACCCGGCGCACCGAGTTGGAGCATCGCGGCCAACGCCGTTTCGAGGACCACTTCTTGTTGCACACGACTACCGCCAATCGACGGAAGCCCGGCGAGCGATTCGAGGAGATAGTCCAGCGCGGCGCGCGGCTCACCCGCCGTCAACGCAATAAGACCTTCGCCGATGAGATGCAAGGTCGTTGCTTGCGCGTCGGTCGCGCCCGGGACATTGATCGCGCGGATCGCGGCCGGATCATTCGCTGCGGCCAGTACGAGCAGCGCGTGGAATGCGATAAACGGCGTTTGCGGCGCATACGCAAGCGAGCCGGCCTCGGCGAGCACCGGCATCGGATCAGGTGGAGTAACCCAGTCCGGATGCAGGCGCGCCCGCCATGCGAGCGAACCGGCATCAACGAGACAGCGCACGTCCTTCGACTGGGGCGGCGCGAGAAACGCGGCGTACCGCCGCGCCGCGGCAGCCGCGTCGCCCATCGCGAGCTCGTGCAGCGCGGCGTGCCACTGAAAGTGCGGGAGGTAACGCTGCGTGCTGCCGTCGCTCGGGATCCAGTCCGTCAGCCATTTCAGCCCGGCCCCATGCGCGTCGGTCTCGTAGTGCACGTGCGACAGCGCATGCGCGGCATTGCCATTGCCTGGATCGAGTTCGAGCGCGGCGTCAGCCAGGTCGGCTGCGTCGTACCAGAGGCCTTGCTCCGTTCGGCCGTAGGCGCGCAAGCCGAGATACCATGGCGCCTCGCCGTGCACGCCAGTGAATTGCTCGACGTACTGCCACGCGTCCGGCAACGCATCGCCAGCCCCCGCGAACGCAATCGACGGCGCGAGCACCAGCAATGCGACTGGGTCGTCCGGTACCCGCTCCAGATGGTCGATGAGTGCGTCGGTGCCCGCGTTTCCCTTCTCGCACCACGTCGCGATGGCCTCGACGTGGCTGCGGTCTTCGTCACTCCCATGTGCAAGCGCCGCGCGCGCTCGAGCGAGATGGCCGGCGACCGCGTCAGGCCCGCCCGCGCGGTCGGGCCGTTCGGTGGCGATCATCGCGAGCGCGACGTGCGCACGCGCGTGGTGCGGATCTTCCGCGACCGCGGCAGCGAAGGCGACCGATGCGCCGTCTTGGACGGCGAGCAGGCGACGCACGCCCTCGGCATACGAAGCGGCCGCACCACTCAATTCCGGCGCAGCCGTGATGAGACTGGGCGTCCGCACCGGACGGTCGCGCTTGTCGTCGGCGAGCAGCTCCGCGATAGCAGCCGCTTGGGCACGGATTTCGGGAATCGCAGTGGTCTCCCACACCTCACCCTGGCGGATGGAGCCGAGACACACGATGTCCGGGACCGTACCCCCGGCCCCGTCAATGAGATAGCCGTCCGGATCGAGTCGCACGCCTACGCCGCACGGGTGCAGCGAAGCGACCCCTGTGGCCAACAGGTTCGCCCAGAGCGCGGAGCGGTGCAGGGACCGCCGATCCCACGCCGCTCCAGTAGCGACGACAACCGCGTCACCGCGCCGACGCACTGATCGGTCGCTCGTTGTCACAACCAGTTCAACGCCACTGCCGTGCAGCGACACATCGGCGACCTCGCCCGCCTCAATAATCAGTTGACCGCTATCGATCGCGGCATAAATCGCATCAGCAATCGTGGGCGGCATGCGGTGGCGAAGGACCTCCCACTGCCGCAAGTCCTCACGCAGGAACCGGCGCTGGTCCTCCCACCCCAACGAGCACCACAGCCGGGCTGCACGCGGCCGCAATGCGTCGATCACTTGTCGCCAGTCCGAACCGGCTTCGCGCGCGTGCGCGAGATCCGCAGCGAGCGCGGCGCGCAATTGCTCAAGCGAGACCTCGGCAGCGAGCGCATCGATGTTAGGCAACTCGGTCGGCGCGGCCGTGGCGCGGAATCGGCGCGGGAGCACGCCGTTACGCGACAGCAGCGTGACCGTGGCGCCGCGCGCAATGAGATGCAGCGCGACATCGACGCCCGTGAGTCCCGAACCAATCACCAAGACGCTCGCGGGCCGACGCGCACTAAGGGCCGCGAGCGCGCCGGGCGCCCATGGATCCACCACAACCTTGCCGTCGACGCCTGCGGCCAACACCGGAGCGAAGGCGCGTTCTAACGATTCGGGCATGCCACCTTCGGGACGCCCCGACGCGAGCACAACGGCGTCGGCCGATAACGAGCGTCCATCGTTCAGCGACACGCGCGCCGGCGCGCCCGGCACCAAGCCCACAACCTCGGCAGTCTCGATCCGCACGTCGGCGACCGCGAGTTGTTCTTGCAGGTAGCGGCCGTACGCGAGACGCGGTGCGAAGCTCTCGAGCGGCGTGACAGCTCGTTCGTCGAGCCAACGGCAGAAGTGATCTGGATCGTCTGGCCATGCAGACATGCCCTGCGCAGGAACGTTCAGCAGGTGGGTTGGGTCGTTGGTGCCGTACGCCGCGCCCGTGCCAGGACGACCGGACGCATCGATCAACGTGATCTGCGCTTCTGATTTGCGCCTACGCAGATGCACCGCGGCGAGCACGCCCGCAGCTCCACCACCCACGATCGCGACGCGCATCATGGCGGAAGATTACCTCTCGAAAGTGGGTTGACCTGGTTGATTGTGCGGTAGACAGAAATCTCGCGAAGCGGCAGTGGCGTGCTCCTGCCCCGCCTCGAGGGAACTATGTCGGCATGCGTTCGTGCGTGAATGCCAGCACCAGGTCCGAAGGCGAGCTTGCCGGCCGGCAATCCTCTTGCGATCATTTTTTGTCGTCGTTCAGCGAAAGTTCGCAATTTCCTTGGTTTTCCAGCGAAACCTGACGAACTCCTGCAACCAAAAGGTCGCTACGGTGCAGACAAACCCCGGAACTACTTCCGTCACAAGCTGCCGAGGTCGTCGGGTACGTCGACGGCGTGCGCCCGCAGGGCCTCAAGGGGAACCACGTCGAGGGTGCGCTCGTGAGTGGAGGCCAGCACCACGGGGGCGGCGCGACCGTCGCGGTAGGCCAGAAGCCAGTTCCCGGCGGTCACACACCAACGGTCCCCGGGTACCAGCCCGGGAAACCGGAGCTGCGGCCTCGGCGTTGAAAGGTCGTTTCCTATCGCACGCTGGTGCTCCAGGAACTCGGCGGTCACCACGGCGCAAATTGTGTGTAAACCGAGATCCTCTTCCCCGGTTGAACAGCAGCCGTCGCGGTAGAAACCGGTGAGCGGGTCGCTACCGCACGGTTCTAGCGGGCCGCCCAACACGTTGCGCTCAAACACCGGCCCAGTATCTCCCGCGACGATGGGACCGCGCTGTTGAAGCCCGCCTACAGCGCAATCTGTCTAGAGCGCGCCGACCACGTCGGCCACGCGTCGAAGTTGATCGAGATCGGAACTGGTTGGGATGAGCTGGATTTCGTCGGTACCGACCGCTTCGAACTTGCGCAACACCGCGACCAGTTCCTCCGCGCTGCCGGCGAACCCGGTGGTCGGCGCCATCGCGTCGATGTACTCGGCCGGTATCCAGTTCATGTAGCGCCGCAGATGCCGGTGCACCTGTGATCGGGCTTCGTCGACCGCACCGAGCGCGAACCAGAACGATGTGATCAGGTGGGGTTTGGGCTTGCCGGCCTCGGCCCAGGCCGCACGCGCCACGTCGAACAGCTCGTTCTGCTTGGCGACGTCGAGGTCCAACGTGGTCCCGGCCAGGCCGTCGGCTCAG
>DASZIB010000065.1:0-3820 GCA_035937415.1 Edaphobacterium sp. (SeqCode)
TAGCGTGACGTCCCTTGAACGCCAGACTTGCCGTCGCTTGCCTCCAATGGCGGCGCGCGAGACCCTGCGTATTCTATGCCGCAAAGACGCTCCGCTTTGGACCCCACGTGAATTCAGGTAGGCTGCCATGCTGCAAATTCATGTCCTGCTGAGTCTCGTCGGCATCGCATCGGGCCTTGTCGTAGCGTACGGCCTGCTGGCCGGAAAGCCGTTCGGCGCATGGACCGCGCTGTTTCTAGCCACGACGGTCTTGACCAGCGTTACGGGATTCCTGCTGCCGCCGTTCGACTTCGACCCGCCGCGCGTGATCGCGACGATCTCCCTCGTCCTCTTGGTGGTGGCGATTGCGGCGCTCTATGCCTTCCACCTCGGCGGAGCGTGGCGCTGGATCTACATCGTCACCGCGCTGGCAGCGCTCTACTTGAACGCCTTCGTGGGCGTGGTCCAGGCGTTCCAGAAGCTGCCGTTCCTGCAGCCGCTGGCGCCGACCCAATCGGAGCCGCCGTTTGTTGTCGTGCAACTGGTTCTGATTGCGGCATTCATCGCAATCGGCATCCTTGCGGTGCTCAGGTTTCATCCCCAGGTCAAATCGACGACCCCGGCCTGAGCGCAAGGAGTCGGCTGGAGCCAGGGAGTTCGGGTGGCGGTCATGGCCTCAGCGGATGTGAACAGGTCGCCGGCACTGCCTTGGCGCGCCCAAGATGAGAAGCGCGATGTCTCAGATGGGCCAAAACCCGACATTACAAAAACGTACATTAACGGCCATCCGGAACGACCACGCTGCGCGCGCCGCGCAGGTCGAGCCAGACTCCGCGCGGCGTGCGGGCGACGCGCACGACGGCGGTGTCGCAAGCGGCGCAGCGGAAGATCGCGCCCATGGCGCCACCGAACACCCTGATCTCGCCGGCCGGCGCCGAGGTCCCGCAGCCGCTGCAAGTGACGATCGCGACCGTCATCTCGCAGGCGAACACCTCCCGCAGCAGGCCGGCAACGGCGTTGCCGTCGAGCGGGGCGGCGCCAGCACGGTCATCGGCAGCCATGGTCATCTCCCCGTTGGTCCGAAGCGCTCGGTCTTGATCAGGCTTGGTGCGTGGCCGATTTCGAGCAGCGCCCGCGCGACCGTTTCGACCAGCCCGGTCGGACCGCAGACGAATGCCCTGGGCCGCAGGCTCGGCCGGAAGCCCGCGCTCGTCAACATGGCGCGGTCGATGCGGCGTGCTTCCCCGCGCCAGCCCGGCGGCCGCGACCGCGTGAGCGTGTGCGTGACCTCGAGGCCGCTGCCTGGCGCCGCCAAGCGCTCGAGTTCGCCGCGATAGATGATGTCGTCGGCTGTGCGTGAGGAATAGATGAGCCGCCCCGGCACTGTTGAGCGCGTGGCGGCGCGGTGACGCAGCATGGCCATGAGCGGCGCGATGCCGGAGCCGCCGGCGATGAGAAACAGCGGTCCACCCATGCCGGCGGTCCAGACGAAATAGCCGCCGATCGGCCCGCGCAGCTCGAAACGGTCGCCGGGCCGCACCTCTTCGGCGAGATAGGGCGAGACTTCGCCGTCGTCGACCCGCTCGACCGTGATCGCAAGATGCGCGGCTTCCGGCGCCGAGGCGATCGAATAGCTGCGCTGCGCCTGATAGCCATCCTCGCCGGTGAGGCGCACGTCGACGTGCTGGCCCGCGCGGTGTCCGGGCCAGTCCGGCGCATTGAGCACGAGGCTCTTTACGCGCGACGTTTCAGCAATGATTTCGATCACCTCGACCGTGCGCCAGCCCAGGCGCCGCGGCGCAACCAGCTCAGTCGCCGGCATAACGCTGCTCTTTCCAGGGATCGCCGTAAATGTGATAGCCGAGCGATTCCCAGAACCCGGGCGCGTCGTGCGCGATGAACTCGAGCCGGCGCACCCATTTGGCGCTCTTCCAGAAATAGAGATGCGGCACCAGCAGGCGAGCCGGGCCGCCGTGCTCGGCAGCGAGCGGCCGGCCCTGGTAGCGGGTCGCCACCATGACCTTGCCGCCGACGAGATCGGCGATCGGCACATTGGTGGTATAGCCGCCGTCGCAGTGGACCATCGCGAACGGAGCGGGCGGTTCGGCAATCCCCGCGGCGTTGAACAGCGCGTCGATGGCGACGCCGCGCCAGGCCGTGTCGAGCTTCGACCAGCTGGTCACGCAGTGGATGTCGACGGTGACGTCGGTTTGCGGCAGCGCCTGGAACTCGCTCCAGGTCCATTGCGCCAAGACCTTGTTGCCGAACGCGAGCGCGAAATTCCACTTCGCGAGATCGACTCTCGGCGTGGGCCCGGCGGAGAGCACGGGGAAGTCGCCGGTGAGATGCTGACCCGGCGGCAGACGTTCGGAGCGTGCATCGGCGCCGCCGCGCCGGCGAAAGCCTCGCGAGATTGGCGGGTCGCTCATGCTGGCACCCGTGCGGAGGGCGCATTAGGCCGAAGGCCGTAATGCGCCGTTGCCTGTGCGGCGGCGCATTACGCTTCGCTATTGCGCCGTACGATTACCCCTCGCTGCGGCGTGTGGTCTCGAACAGGAACCAGGTGCGTCGCTCCGCTTCGTCGATCCAGTTTTCGATCAGGCTCGCGGTCGCCACGTCGCCGTGCTCGTCGCACAGGTCGTGGGTCTCGCGCAGGCGCGCGGTCAGCTCTTTGTTGTCCTCGCGCAGCTCCGCCAGCATGTCCTGCGGCGTGACGAACTCCGCGTCGTTGTCGAGGACGCGCTTCAGCCGGGCGACGTGGCCAATCGAGCGCAGCGTGGTGCCGCCGATTTTGCGCACCCGCTCGGCGATGTCGTCGGTGGTGGCGAATATCTGCTCGGCGTGCTCGTCGAGCAGGAGGTGATAGTCGCGGAAATGCGGCCCCGACATGTGCCAGTGGAAGTTCTTGGTCTTCAGATAGAGCGCGAACATGTCCGCGAGCGCGAGATTGAGCGCTCCGGACAGGTCCTTGACCGCGCTCGGCTTGAGGTCGGTCGGGGTTTCGAGTGGGGCTGTGCGCAGATGCCTCGTTGCCATTCTTCGTCTCCCTGAGGGTTGCCGTAGGGTCGTTGGCTGGCGTGTTCCCAATTCGACGGAAAACCGCTGAAGAACGCAAGAGACCCCACGATAAGGTGAAGGGCTCGGCAAATGATTGCGGCCGCGGAGACCATACTGCATTATTCATCACGATTATTCTCCTGGACGAATCGTCCTTATCTCCTCAAGCGGTTTTGCCACAGGTACTAGCAAAATAGCAGCATTTCCAAAGGGCAGTGGGCGTGCCCGCCACCTCCCCGCGCGCGAGGCTGCGCATCGCCACACAACGACTACGTCTCGAGGAGCGTGCCGAGCAGCGCGGGCCACCGCTTCTCGAAGTCGCTTTCCCGTTGGAGTCCGCGCTCCAACAGAGCTTGGATTCGCTGCTGCGCCTCAGGCCACGTCAGCGTGGTCTCAAAGGAGGTGAGTGAGTCGAGGAGCCGGTCGGCGGACGGCAACGAGACCTGGTTGACGAGATTCTTCGCCGCCGCGATGGCCCGCCGGTCGAAGGAGGCGATCCGGCGCGCGAGCGCGTCGACGAAGCCGTCCAGTTCCGCGTCGGGAAGTGCCCGGTTGACGTATCCGTATCGCTCCGCGGTGTCGCCGTCGAAGTCGTCCGCGCCCAGAACGATTTCGAGCGCGCGGCCGCGGCCGACCAGATGTGGCAGGCGTTCGGTACCGCCGCCACCGGGATGCACTCCTACTCCGACTTCCGGCTGGCCCAGTCGCGTGTTCTCGCGCGACGCAAAGCGCATGTCGCAGGCAAGGACGAATTCGCTGCTCCCCCCTCGGACGCAGCCTCGGA
>DASZIB010000066.1:0-2046 GCA_035937415.1 Edaphobacterium sp. (SeqCode)
GAGTAGTTCGCGGCATCGAGATTGCGGATGCGGTTCAGGCGCCGCAGCGACAGCACCAGCTGCCGCCCCGACTCATCAGCGGTCGCGCCGCCGCAGTAGCTGGTGTTGCCGCCGTGCGGCACGACGCCCACGCGCTGCGCATGGCATAGCGACAGCAGCTGCGCGACCTGCGCCACCGAGCGCGGCAGCGCCACGCCCAGAGCCGCGCCCTGATAGAGCCGGCGGTGATCGATGAGAAAGGGCGCGCAGTCCGCCGCCGCCGTCAGCAGTCCGTCGGCGCCCAGGATCTCGCGCAGCCGTTCGCTGAAGTCCGCGGCGGCCGCCGTCAATGGGTGCTCAAGCCGAGGGCGCGCAGCGCCGCGATGCGCTCCTCCAGCGGCGGATGGCTCATGAACAGGCGCCGCAGGCCGCTCGCCATGCTGCCGTCGGCGATTCCGAAGGCGGAGAACTGCTGCGAGGGCAGCGGCTCGTGCACCCGCTTGAGATCCTCGAGCGCGGCGATCATGTTGCCGGTGCCGGCGAGCTGCGCGCCGCCGCGGTCGGCGCGGAATTCGCGCCGCCGTGAGAACCACATGACGATCAGGTTGGCGAGGATCCCGAGCAACAGCTGCAGGACGATGATGGTGACGAAGGAGGCAATGCCGCGGCCATCGTCGGAGCGGAACACGGCGCGGTCGATGATGTTGCCGATGACGCGCGCCAGGAAGATCACGAAGGTGTTCACCACGCCCTGCACGAGCGCGAGAGTCACCATATCGCCGTTGGCGACGTGCGTCATTTCATGGCCCAGCACCGCCTCGATCTCCTGGCGGCTCATGCGCTGCAGGAGCCCGCTGCTGACCGCGACCAGCGCAGCGTTACGGCTGGCGCCGGTGGCGAAGGCGTTCGGCTCCGGGGAGTCGAAGATCCCGACTTCGGGCATGCCGACGCCCACGGCGCGGGCGTGATGTTCCACCACGGAGAGCAGCCATTGCTCGGTGGCATCGCCCGAGGGGCCGATGACGCGCACCCCCATGGTCATCTTCGCCATCCACTTCGACATGGCGAGTGAGATCAACGCGCCGCCGAAGCCGAAAATCGCCGCGAACACCAGCAGGCCCCCGAGGCTTTGGCCGTGCACGGCCAGATAGGCGTCGAGGCCGAGCAGGCGGGCTACGACCGACAGCACCAGCACGACTGCGAGGTTGGTGGCGAGGAACAACACGATGCGCTTCATGGCGGCTATGGAACCTTGGGTGAAGGTAAGTGGTTGAGGCTAATGCGATTCGGCGAACGGCACTCTACCGTTACGGCCTTACCCTCGCCAGCGTGGGGCCGTGGCCCGCGTTTTCAAGCCCTTACTGGTGAGCCGTCAGGGCCACGGTCGCGATGGGCTATGGATGCCGGACGCGGTCAATATTCATCCCGTTCGTCGTCGACCTCGTCCTCGTCCTCGTCGTCCTCGTCGTCGTCGTCCCAGTCGTCCTCATCCTCGTCGTCTTCCTCGTCCGCGTCCGCGTCCGCGTCCTCGTCATCGGACTCGGACCAGCCTTCAGGCTCCTCGATACGCTCGAGGTCCATCTCGTGCCAGGTCTCCAGATCGATTTCCTCGATGTCGCCGTCCAGGTACTCGATCTCTATGAGCTCCGAGTCCTCGTCGACCGACAGCACGCGGAACGATTCTTCTTCTTCGACGTTTTCGTACCACTGGGAGGGCACGGGCTCGTAATCTCTGCTCACCGCGAAAGCCACCCTTGTCATCATTTCGCCGCCGACCAAGTGTAGGGGCTGAGGTCGGGTTGGGCAACGCAGCTCGATTGCGTATAGTTTTCCTTATGAACACCCGGCGTCCCGACTCGGCAGCGCCCCTCACGCAGGCACGGCGGATCGTCGTGAAGGTGGGCTCGGCGCTGCTGGTGGATGGCGAAACCGGGCGTGTCAACCGTGCCTGGCTCGAGACGCTGGTCGAGGACCTGCTGCGGCTGCGCAAGCGCGGACAGCGTGTCATCCTGGTGTCATCAGGCGCCATTGCGCTCGGCCGGCGCCGGCTCGGCCTGAAGCACGGCA
>DASZIB010000067.1:0-23096 GCA_035937415.1 Edaphobacterium sp. (SeqCode)
CGACTACACCGACCCGGAGTTCCCGGCCACGCTGGAGGCGGCCATGCGTAGCGGCGTCGTGGCGGCGCGCCAATTGCTCGCGGCCTGCCGCTAGCGCAGCGCCGTCATTACGCGTCGTCGTCCGCGCCGAGCGCCCGGGCCCGTTCGCGCAGCACGAACTTCTGGATCTTGCCGGTCGAGGTCTTCGGCAGCGGCCCGAAGACGACCGTACGCGGCGCCTTGAAGTGCGCCAGGTGCTCCCGGCACCAGGCGATGAGCTCGGCGGCGCCGACGCCGGCGGCATCGTCGCGCAGGGCCACAAATGCGCACGGCGTTTCGCCCCACTTCGCGTCCGGGCGGGCGACGACGGCGGCTTCCATCACCTGCGGGTGGCGATAGAGGCACTCCTCCACTTCCAGGGAGCTCACGTTTTCTCCGCCGGAGATGATGATGTCCTTGGCGCGATCCTTGATCTCGATGTAGTTGTCCGGATGCCACACCGCCAGGTCGCCGGTATGAAACCAGCCGTCGCGGAAGGCGGCCGCGGTGGCAGCCGCGTTCTTGAGATAGCCCTTCATGACCGTGTTACCGCGCAGCATGACCTCGCCGACGGTCACCGCGTCGCGCGGCACGGGAAGCTGCGTGGCGGGGTCGGCGACGGTCAGTTCGGCGAGGGTCGGCATGGGCACCCCCTGATGCGCCATCTGCCGCGCACGCTCGCTTAGCGCGAGATCGCTCCAGCGCTCCTGGGCGGCACACAGCGTCGCCGGTCCGTAGGTCTCGGTGAGCCCATACAGATGCGTAACACGGAAGCCCATCTTTTCCATCGCCTCGATGACCGCCGAGGGCGGCGCCGCACCGCCGGTGGCGACCTCCACGGCGTGGTCGAAGCTCTGCTTCACCGCCGCGGGCGCATGCACGAGCATGTTGAGCAGGATCGGCGCTCCGCACAGATGCGTGACGCGGTGCTCGCGAATGGCCGGGAAGATGCGCGCCGGATCGACGCGGCGGAGACACACATGCGTGCCACCGGCCGCGGTCACCGCCCAGGTGTAGGTCCAGCCGCTGCAGTGGAACATCGGCAACGTCCACAGGTAGACGCTGTCGGGCTTCAGGCCGAAGGCGAGCGCGTTGCCGAGCGCGTTGAGATAAGCGCCGCGATGATGGTAGACCACGCCCTTCGGCTCGCCCGTCGTGCCCGAGGTGTAGAGCAGCGCCAGCGCATCCCACTCGTCCAGCGGCCCGGGCCAGGCGAACGCGGGATCGCCTTCGGCGAGCAGCGCCGGGTAGGCGATCGATCCGAGATTTTCCTCGCGCGGTCCCTCGGGATCGGCGATGTCGACGACGAGCATGCCGCGACCTGACTGCGCGAGCGCCGCCTTCATCGTCGGGGCGAATTCGGCGTCGGTGAGCAGCGCCTTCGCTTCGCCGTGCATAAGGCAGAAGGCGATGGTGCGCGCATCGAGACGGTAGTTGAGCGCGTTGAGCACCGCGCCCAGCGCCGGCACGGCGTAGTGCGCTTCGAGCAGCGCCGGAACATTGGGCGCCATCACCGCGACGGTGTCGCCGGGGCCGATGCCGCGCTGTGCCAATGCCGAGGCCAGGCGGCGGCACCGCGCCTCGAACTCGGCATAGGTGTACGCCTGCGACCCATGGCGCACGGCAATCTTTGCAGGCCAGATGAGGGCACTCCGCTCCAGGAACTGGATCGGCGAGAGCGGCACGTAGTTGGCGCGCTGCCTGGAGAGCGCCGCATGCCCGCGAACGTCCGACACCGGCATGGCTGCCTGCGCTACGCGCGGGTCGGCGGGCACGTGGCGCCGGGGCCGAGCGGGCGCTGCAGCAGCACGCTCTCGATCCAGCGGTCGAACTTCCAACCGACACCGGGCATGGGGCCGACGGTGATGAAACCCAGGCGGCGGTGCAACGCGATCGACGCAGCGTTGCCCACATCCCCGATCACCGCGACCATCAGCCGATCACCGCGTGCCGTGCACGCCTCGATCAGCCGCGCCAGCAGCGCGCGCCCCGTGCCCCGCCGGCTCGCGGCGGGCGCGACATAGACCGAATCCTCGACGGTGTAGCGATAGCCGGGGCGGGCCCGGTAGCCGCTGGCGAAGCTGTAGCCGATGATCTCGCCGCCGCCATTCGCAGCGACAAAATAGGGATATCCCGCGGCGACGATGGCGTCGTAACGGCGCTCCATTTCGCTCACCGCGGGCGGCGCGTATTCGAAACTCGCGGTACCGGTGGCAACCTGCTCCGCATAGATGCGCGTGATCTGCGGCACGTCGCTGCGCCGCGCCGCTCGCAGCTGCACGTCCGCCGGCGCCGGCACCGTCATTGCCCGCGCGGGGTGCGGCTGCCGCCGGGCCGGCCGCGCAACAGCCGCAGTTTTTCGCGATTCCATTCGCGTTCCTTGACCGCCGCGCGCTTGTCGTATTGCTTTTTGCCCCGCGCCAGTCCGATATCGAGCTTGATGCGGCCCTTGGTGAAGTGCAGGTTGAGCGGCGTCATCGTGTAACCGGCCCGCTCCACCTTGCCGATCAGGCGGTTGATCTCGGTTCGGTGCAGCAGCAGCTTGCGCGTGCGCGTCGGGTCGGGCCGGATGTGCGTTGATGCGGTCGGCAGCGGCGAGACGTGCGCACCGAGCAGCACGATCTCCCCGTTCTTGACCACGACATAGGCTTCCTTGAGCTGCGCCCGGCCGGCGCGGATCGCTTTGACTTCCCAGCCTTCGAGCGCGAGCCCCGCCTCGAATTTCTCCTCGACGAAATAGTCGTGATAGGCTTTCTTGTTGTCGACGATGCTCATCGCAGGATTCTTTCCGCGCCCGGTCTTTTCACCGCGAGACGCGCGAGTCGTATTGTAGCAATGGCCAGCGTGCAGAAGTCGGTGCTCGTCGCGTACAGTGCGGCGCAGATGTTCGAGCTGGTCGAGCGCATCGAGGACTACCCGCGCTTCCTGCCATGGTGCGGCGGCGCCACGATTCTCGAAACCACCGCGGAGGAAACTGTGGCGCGAATCGACATCAACTATCATGGCGTGCGGGCGCATTTCACGACGGCCAATCGCGCGCAGCCGCCGAAGCGGATCATGATCACCCTGCGCGATGGCCCGTTCCGCCAACTCGACGGAACGTGGCGGTTCCGCGCGCTGGACACCACCGCCAGCAAGGTCGAGCTCGAGCTCGAATATGCCTTCGCCACCGCGGTCCTGGAGCGGCTGATCGGCCCGGTTTTCAGCCACATCGCCCACACCCTGGTCGACGCCTTCGTGCGCCGCGCCGAAACGGTCTACCGAACGTGAGCGAGATCCGCGTTACGGTCGTCTACGCGTTGCCCGACGCGGCCACGGAGATCGTCGTGCGCCTGCCCGAAGGCGCGACCGTCGAACAGGCCATCCAACGCTCGGGCATTCGCGACCGGCCCGGCGGAGCGAGCCTCGCCCATGGACCGGTCGGCATATTCGGCAAGCGCTCGCGCCGCGACGCCGTGCTCGCCGACGGCGACCGGGTCGAGCTCTATCGACCGCTGCAGGCGGACCCGAAGCAGGCAAGACGCCGGCGCGCAGCTGATAAACGACGCTAGGTCATTGTTGCAAGATATTGAAATAATGAATAATATCTGCCCATGATTCGGGTCTCACCCCATGCGCGCCGCAGCGCCCTCGCGTTGGCGATCGCGCTGGCGCTCATCCTGGGGGCGCCGGTTGGATTCGCAGCCACGTCGCGCTCCGACCCCGCCGCGGTCGGGTCGCCTGCGCCCGCCGCATCGCAACGCGGGGGGCCGGATCTCGCGATGCTTGCACTCGGGATGGTGGGCGTTCGGTACGCGCCGGGCGGGTCCACGCCGGTGGCCGGCCTCGATTGCAGCGGCCTGGTCCGCTATGTATTCGAGCAGGTCACCGGCACGACGCTCCCGCGCACCGCGCGGGAGATGGCCCGGCTGGGGCAGAGGGTGGCCGCCGCCGAGCTGCAGGCGGGTGACCTCGTGTTCTTCAATACGCGCGCGGCCTTTTCGCACGTGGGTATCTACCTCGGCGAGAACCGCTTCGTGCATGCGCCAAGTCCGGGACGCGCGGTCGAGATCGTCACCCTGTCGGAGCGCTACTGGCGCGAACGCTACAGCGGCGCGCGCCGCCTGCTCGCGCTGCCAGGCGGCAAGGTCGCGGCCGCCGCCGCGCCCGAATGACCCCTGGCGCGGGTAGGCCCTAGTTGGTGGCGCCGTGGGCGCGCAGCGCCCGCTCGATGCTGCTCATGGCCCCGCGGGTCGCCCAGTTGAGCGCCGTCGCGCCATTGTCGTTGCGGCGGTTGACGTCAGCCCCACGCGAGAGCAGCAACTCGACGCTTGCGTCGTGGCCACCGCGAACCGCCATCATCAACGCGGTCGTGCCGTTGGGCGAGGCCGCGTTGACCTGGGCGCCGGCGTCGAGCAGGTAGCGCAGGACCTCAACCTGGCCGGTGGATGCCGCATAGATGAGCGGCGTCCAGCCCGGTGGGTCGAGTGCCGCGCCGCGGGCTAAGAGCGTGCGCACGACCGCGAGGTGACCACCAAGCGCGGCGACCATGATCGGGCGATCCCCGAATGGGTTCTGCGCATCGACTTTCGCCCCGGCAGCAAGGAGCGCATCGAGCGTCGGTTGCCAACCGGCCCGCGCGGCGATGAGCAGGACGGGGTCGCCGTTGGCAGCCACCGTATTGGGATCCATCCCGCGGGCAAGCATGGCGCGCACCTGGTCGCTGCGATCCAGCTCGACCGCCTGCACGAAGCTGTCGTGCTGCCCCTGGCCGCGTGCCGCGGGCGTGCCGACGACGAGGCCCAGCGCGAGGAGCGCCGTGCCGAGCAGCCGGTGCATGGCTTCAGTGCACATCGCGAGCGACGCCGAACAAGCGGAAGAAGTTTTCGGAAGTTGCCGCCGCGACTTCATCGACGGCGAGGCCGCGCAGGCGGGCGATTTCCTCGGCAACATAACGCACGTACGCCGGCTGATTGGTCTTGCCGCGGAACGGCACCGGCGCAAGATACGGCGAGTCGGTTTCGATGAGCATCCGCTCGAGTGGCACGCGGCGCGCAACTTCCTTCAGCGCCTGCGCGTTTTTGAAGGTCACGATCCCCGAGAACGAAATATGGAAGCCGAGCTCGAGCGCGCCGGCGGCGACCTCCCAGCTTTCGGTGAAGCAATGCATGACGCCGCCCGCCTCGCCGGCCCGCTCCTCGCGCATGATCGCGAGCGTGTCCTCCGCGGCGGCGCGGGTGTGGATCACCAGCGGCTTGCGACAAGCGCGCGCCGCGCGGATGTGGGTGCGGAAGCGGTTGCGCTGCCAGGACAGGTCGCCACTCAGCCGGTAGTAGTCGAGGCCGGTCTCGCCGATCGCGACGACCTTCGGCTGCGCGGCCATGGTCACGAGCTCGTCCGCCGATGGCTCCGGCGTGTCCTCGACGTCGGGATGCACGCCGACCGTGGCGTAGAGTTGCGCATGGTCGGCGGCAAGCCTCACCACGGCCGGCATCGCCGGCAGGTTGACGCTGATGCACAGCGCGTGCGTCACCCGGTTTGCGGCCATTGCCTGGAGCACCGCCGGCAGGTCGGCGGCCAACTCCGGAAAATCGAGATGGCAGTGCGAATCGACGAACAAGCGCTACATCGTGTGCGTCGGCCGGTTCGACGCCAGGGTCTCGCCCAGAATCTGCTCGATTTGCGCCCGCGCCGATGCGCCGGTCTCGTCGCTCGTGAACTGGACGCCGATGCCCTGCGTGCGGTTGCCCTGGACGCCGTCGGGCGTAATCCACACGACCTTGCCCTGGACTGCGATCCGCTGCGGGTCATCCATCAGCGACAGCAGCATGAACACTTCCTCGCCGATCTGGTAGGGGCGGCTGGTCGGAATGAAGATGCCACCGCCCTTGAGAAAGGGCATGTAGGCAGCGTAGAGCGCCGCCTTCTCGCGAATGTTGAGCGACAGCACACCCGGCCGCGACAGGGTCGAGGGGGAGTTGCCATTGAACCGATCGCCGTTGCTACTCGCCATTTGCGTTTCCAAACAGGGCCTGGTACTCGAGCAGAAGCGTTTCGGCGACCAGCCGCGGTTGCAACGGATGGCCGAGAAGCGCTCGCTGCCCCAGCAGCATTCGATAGTAACGGAACAGCTTGAGCCGCGCCACCCGCTGCCCCAGCCGCGAGAGGATCTCGCGCCGGTCCGGATGGAAGCGCGGCGCCCCGCCGCTGCTGCTCGCCGCCAGGTCCGCGGTCCAGGTCAGCAGCCAGTACACCACAGCGGCAAGCCGGGCCTTGCGCTCATCGCGGGCGTAGCCCTCCAGGCGGGCACCGACGGCGAAGGGCGCCAAGCGCTCCGGCCGCGCCAGGTCGTCGAGAAGGAGCTGCCGCTCGCGTTGCACGCCGGCGTCAGCGAGCGTGAGCGCGAAAAGCGGCGCCCCGCCAGCCTGGGCAAGCAGCAGCCGCGCATTGTCGACGCCCTGCGCCGCAAGCCATGCCGTCGCGGCATCCGGGTCCGGCTCGGGTGCGGCGAGTAGCTGACAGCGGCTGACGATCGTTGCCGGCAGGCGCCCGGGTTGGTGGCTGACAAGGATCAGATAGGTTGCAGCCGGTGGCTCCTCGAGGGTCTTGAGCAAGGCATTCGCCGCGGCCGCATTCATGCTCTCGGCCGGCACGATCACCGCCACCTTGGCGCGTTGCCGATGGGTCGAGAGCTGGGTGAAGCTGGTGAGCTCCCGGATGCTGTCGACGCGGATGGCATCGACCGGCTTCGGATTGTCGTCGTCATCGCGCTCGATCGGCTCGATCGTGCGCAGATCGGGATGAACGCCGGCGGCGACGTAGCCACAGCTCGGGCAGTTTCCGCAGGCGTTGCCATCGGCGTTGGGCCGCTCGCACAACAGCGCCTGCGCAAAATGCAGCGCGAGGATGCGCTTGCCGATGCCGCGCCGCCCGCTGACAAGCAACGCGTGCGGCCAGCGTGCGCGCGCCCGCAGCGCGGTGGCCGCGGCGGCCTGCTGCCACGGCGGCAGCGGCTGCCATGCCCACGTGAGCGCGTCCGGGTCGATCACCGCGCTCTCTCCGTGAACCGCGTCGTCGGCGCTTTTCTCACAGCGCCTCGACAATCGGCAGCAGTTCGGCGCGGACTGCGTCGGGCGAGCGCGTGCCGTCGATCACGCGCATGCGCTTGGGCTCGGCCCGCGCGCGCTGCAGATACGTCGCGCGCACCCGGGTGAAGAACTCGTCGCGCTGGCGCTCGAACCGGTCGAGCTCGCGACCGGTGGCGAGGCGCTCGCGACTGACTTCAACCGGCACATCAAAGACCACGGTCAGATCGGGACGAAACTCGCCCAGCGTCAGGCGCTCGAGCTCTCCGATCGTCTCCAGCGCCACGCCGTGGCCGCCGCCCTGGTAGGCGTAGGTCGCGTCGGCAAAGCGATCGCAGACGATCCAGGTACCGTCGGCAAGCCGCGGCCAGATCGCGCGTTCGCAATGCTCGCGCCGCGCCGCAAACATCAACAGCGCTTCGGCGAGCGGTGACATCGACTCGTGCAGCAGCATTTCGCGCAGGCGCTCGCCGACGGGCGTGCCACCGGGTTCGCGGCTGACCCACACGCGCCGGCCGGCGCGTTCGAGCGCATCCTTGAGCCACGGCAGATGCGTGCTCTTGCCTGCGCCGTCGATGCCTTCGAGCGTTATGAAGCGGCCGCGTGGGGGAGTTTCGGAGATGACGGATGACATCGGCGCTAGCGCCCGCTCTTCTGGTATTTTGCCACCGCCCGCAGGTGGTCGGCGAGATTGACCGAGAACTCGCTCGAGCCGTCGCCGCGCGCGACGAAGTACAGGTACGGCGTTGCCGGCGGGTGCAGGACGGCATCGAGCGCTGCCTGGCTCGGCAGCGCGATCGGTGTCGGCGGCAATCCGTCGCGCGTATAGGTGTTGTACGCGGTATCGGTGTCGAGGTCGAGCTTGGTGAGGTCGCCGTCGAAGCGCTCACCCAACCCGTAGATCACGGTCGGATCCGCCTGCAGCCGCATGCCGCGCTGCAGGCGATTGACGAGCACCGAGGCGATGAGCGGGCGGTCCGCGCTGCGGCCGGTTTCCTTCTCCACGATCGAGGCCAGGATGAGGGCCTCGACGGGCGACCCGAACGGCAATCCGGGAGCGCGCGCCGCCCAGGCCGCATCCAAGCGCAGCCGCATCGTGCGATAGGCGCGCGCGAGGATCGACACGTCGGTCGCCCCGGCCGCAAAAAAATACGTGTCCGGAAAAAACCAGCCTTCCGGTTGCGGCACGGTGGCATCGATTGTGCGCATCAACTCGGCGTCGGAAAGATCGGCGGTGGCCGGGATGATCTCATCGTTGGCGCGCAAGGCTTCGCGCAGGTCGCGCACGGTCCAGCCCTCGACGATGGTGAGGCTCGTCTGCGTGACATCGCCCTGCGACAACTTGGCGAGCAGACCCGCGAGCGTCGTGCCCACCGGAATCTCGTAGTTGCCCGCCTTGATCGAGCGGTCAGCGCCGGCGAGGCGGGCCAGTGCGACGAGCGTCCAGTCGGCCGGCAGCACGCCCGCCGCGGTCAGCTCGTGCGCCACCGCGCGCAGTGTCGCGCCGGTGCGCACGCTGAAGGCATACGGTTGCTGCGGCAGCGGCAGGGGCACGCGCGTGACCCACCACCAGGCGGCCGCCGCGGCGGCTAAAACGATGACCAGCAACGCGAAGAGACGACGCAACACGTGTGGGCGCAGGCGAAAAACGGAATCGCGCGATTATAATGGCCCGATGGCCCCACCCGCCTTTCGACCGCGGTCAACCGCCGGCTTCACGCTGGTCGAGATCCTCGTTGTCATCGTCATCCTTGGCATCCTTGCCGCGCTGGTCGTGCCGCGCATCATCGAACGGCCCGATCAGGCGCGCGTCACCGCCGCCAAGGCCGACATCGCCACGATCATGCAGGCGCTCAAGTTGTATCGCCTCGACAACCAGCGCTATCCGACGACCGAGCAGGGCCTCTCCGCGCTCGTGGTGCGGCCGACCCTCCCGCCCGCGCCCGCAAACTGGAAGCCCAACGGATACCTCGAACGCCTGCCGCTCGATCCTTGGGGAAATCCGTATCAGTATCTGAATCCGGGATTGCACGGCGAGATCGACGTGTTCAGCTTCGGCGCCGACGGCCAGCCCGGCGGCACCGGCTACGACGCGGACGTCGGCTCGTGGGATCTGTGAGGCGGGGGCGCGACTGCGGCTTCACGCTCGCCGAGATCCTCGTCGTGCTGATCGTGATCAGTCTGGCCGCCGGGTTCGCGTATGCGCAGTTGCAGAGCGACCCACGGCAGACCCTGGAGCGGGAGGGACGGCGCTTTGCCGGCGCCCTGGAGCATGCGGCCCTGCTCGCGCAGTGGAAAAACGAAACGCTCGGTGTGTCCGCGAGCGGCGGCGCCTATCGCTTCTGGCGCCGGAGCAGCGGCAGCGACGGCGAACGCTGGGTTGCGTTATCCGACGACGATCTGCTCGCCCCGCGCGCGCTGCCAGCGCCGTTGAGCGTTGTGCCGCGCAGCTACGCCGGTCAACCCGTGCCGAACGACGCGGTGCTGCCGCTGCTTCCCAGCGGCCGCAACGAGCCCTACAGCATCGCCCTGGCCTCGCCGCAATGGCAACTCCTGCTCGCCGCGGACCCACTGAACCGCGTTGCGCTCGTCGGTCCGACGCCGCGCTGAAGAGCGGCGCTGCGGCGCACCAGCGCGGGTTCACGCTGGTCGAGGTCCTCGTGGCGTTGGCGATCGTCGCGATCGCCCTCGCCGCGGGCTTTCGCAGTGTCGCGCAAAGCGCCGACAGTGCAACGGCATTGAAGGCGCGCACGCTCGCGCTGTGGGTGGCGCAGAACCGGCTGGCCGCCGCGCAGCTCGAGACGCCGGGTCCGGCGATCGGCGAGCGCAGCGGCACCGACCTGCAGGCGGGCGCGAATTTCACCTGGCACGCAACCGTCATCGGCACGCCGAACCCGGCGTTTCGGCGGGTGGAGATCACCGTCGCCGAAGCCGTGCGCCCGGACTATGTGCTCGCGCGCCTGGTCGGTTACGTGGGCCGCAGCGCGCAGCAATGAGCACGCGCTTGCCTGGCGGCCGCGGCTTCACGCTGCTCGAGGTATTGCTCGCCGTCGCGATTGTCGCGCTTATCGCCGTGCTCGGTTACCGCGCTGTTTCCGCGCTTAGCGACAGTGAAACGCGGCTTAGCGCCGAAGCGACGCGCTGGCGCACGCTGGATCTCTTTTTTGCCCGCCTGGAAGGCGATCTGCGCCAGGCGATGCCGCGCAGCGCGCGCGCTTCCGACGTGCGCGAACCGGCGTGGCTTGCGGCAGCGGACGCTGCCGGCAACAGCGTGCTGGAATTCTCGCGCGCCGGTCCGGAATTCGTGCTCGAGTCGCACAGCGCCGGTCAGCGTCTGGCGTATCGCGTGCGCAACGGCGCGGTGGAGGTGCTCTACTGGGCGAGCTACGATCGGCCGCGCGGTCTCGAGCCGACGCCCTACACGCTGCTCGAGGGCGTGACGCGCTTCCAGCTCGCCTATCTGACCCAGAGCGGGGCGTGGGCCGACACCTGGCCGCAAGCGGACGAGAGCGAGCTTCCGCGCGCGGTGAAGGTCGATGTCACGCTGGCCTCGGGCGAGGTCATCGAGCGATGGCTCGCGCTGCGCTAGCGAGCCGCGGTGCGGCGATTGTCATGGCGATGCTGCTCGCTGCGCTGGCCGCGACCATCGCCGCCACGCTCCTGTGGCAGCAACAGCTCTGGGCCGGCGAGTACGAGCGCCGCCGGGACCAGGTGCAGGCCCAGGCGCTGGCGATGGCCGGCGTACAGTGGGCGCGCCAGATTCTGTTCGAGAACGCGCCGCCCTCGCCGGTCACGCTCGGCCAGCCGTGGGCCTACCGGCTGCCAGCGATGCCGATCGAAAATGGTTCGATCAGCGGCAACATCACCGATGCGCAGGGCCGTTTCAACGTCAACAATCTCGCCGCCGCAGGCACCGCCGCGCCGTTGGCGCGGGCCGCGCTGCAACGTCTGTTCGGCGAGCTGGGCGTTCCCAATTCCCTGCTGCCGGCCATCGCCGACTGGGTCGGGACCGGCGCCGCGCTCGAGAGCGGCAGCGCGGCAGACGGCTACTACCTGGCGCAGAGTCCGCCGGGGCTTGCCGCGAATTCGCCGGTCCGTCGCGTCGCGGAATTGCTCGCCGTGCGCGGCGCCGACCCGACGCTCATTGCCCGCCTGCGGCCGTTTGTCGACGCCATCGATCCACCTGCCCCAATCAACGTCAATACCGCGCCGGCCGAAGTGCTCGTCGCGGTGATCGGCGGCCTCGACGCCGGCGCCGCCACAGCGCTGCTCGCGAGCAGGGCGACCTCGCCGTTCCGCAGCGTTAGCGATTTCCGCGCCCGGCTGCAGCGTTCCGACCTCGCGATCGATGAATCCCAGCTCAGCGTCACCAGCGATTGGTTCGTTGTGACCATCGAAGCGCGGCAGGGAGACACCGGCGCGCGGGCGCGCGCCCTGCTCCGGCGTTCCACGGTCGCGGGTGCCTGGCCGACGGTCGTCTGGCAAACCGTCGAATAGGCCTCATGCGGCAGCCGGCGGCGCGCCGCTGGGGGTCGAGTACAATCGGCGCCGATTCGTAGCAAGCCCGTCATGACCCCGGCGGATCCTTGCGCAGGTTCCGATGGCACCGACGCCAACTTCACTGACCACGCTGCGTGTCTACGTCGACGATCCTCCCGAAGCGGGGCGTGACGCAGCGTGGGCGCTTTTCGATGCGACCGGCCGAATGAGCAGCAGCGGTCGCGGACCGCCGTCGGCATGGCCCGCGGCGCCGCGCAAGGAAGCGGTGCTCGCCGCCCGCCACGGCCGCATCGTCACGCTCGCCCTTCCCCCCTTGCCGCCCGGTCGCGCCGAAGCGGCCGCGCGCTTCGCTCTCGAGGACCAGCTCGCCGATGCGCCCGAAGCGAGCCACGTCGCGCTGGGCCAGGAGCGCGGCAGCAACGGCTTGCGCGTGGCCGTCATCGCCAAGTCCTGGATGACTGCCTTTGTGGCCGCGTCGCAACGCTGCGGACTGGACTGGCAACGCGCCGTCCTCGAGAGCGACCTCGCGCTGGCACCGCAGCGCACCTGGCGCTGGTGCGCGGCCACGGTCGCGCAGCCCGGATTCGTCCGGACGCACCGCGGCGCAACGCTGGCCGTAGGGCCGGCGCAAGGCGAAATGCCGCCGCCCGAGCTCGCCTTGGCACTCGCCCGCGGGGGCGCGGATGCCGCGCAGACGGTGCGTGTCGACGCCGCAGGCGCAGCGGCGCCGCTGCTCGATCGCGCACGCAAGCTGACCGGGGTCGAGTTCGTCGCGGGAACGCCATGGCGTTGGACCGATGCCACACCGGCCGCGTTTGCCGCTGCGATCGATCTCTTGAGCGGCCACTTCGACGCGGGCGCGGCGCGCCCGGCGCTCGATCGCCGCCGGCTGCTGCGGCCGGCGCTGTGGATAGCGGCGGCCGCGCTCAGTATCCACGTGACGGCGACGCTCGGGCAGTGGCTCTGGCTGCGTTGGGAGACCGCCGCGATCGACCGCGAGCTCACCACGCTCGCGCGCGCGGCCGTTCCCGAGTTCGCCGACGGTGTCGCCGCCGGTACCTCGCCCGCGGTGGCGCTGGCGCGTCGCGAACGCGACCTCAGGCATCGCGCCGGGCTCGTCGCTGCCGACGATTTTTTGCCGTTGCTCGCGCGCGCCGCCCCTGCGTTGAGCGCCCTGCCGGCGCAGGCGATCCGTTCGCTCAGCTACGCGGACGGTCACCTGCTGCTCGACCTGCAGAAGATCGATCCGGCGCAGCCGGCGACATTGCAACGGGAGCTGCAGCGCGCGGGCTTAGTCGCGATCGCGGCGCCGACGGCGACCGGCGCGCGGCTTAGGGTCGGCTTGAATTGACGGCTATGACGACGTCGAGCCGACGCGAAGCGCTGGGACAGTGGTGGCAACTGCGCTCGCGCAACGAACGCACCCTGCTCGGCCTCGGCGCGGGCCTGCTGGCCCTGGGTCTCTCGTGGCTATTTCTCTGGCAGCCATTGGTGCAGGATACGGAGCGCTTGACCCGGCAGCTGGGCAGCGCGCGGATAACTCTAGCCGAGGCGCGACGACAAGCCGACGAGATTGCCGGGCTCGCGCGCAACGCTCCCAAGGTCGTCGCCGGCGAGCCCCGCGCGGCGCTCGATTCCGTGCTCGTCCAGCAGGGGCTCAAGAACTCGGCAACGACGATCGAGCGCATCGACAACGAGCGTATCCGGCTCACTTTCGACACGATTGCCTTCGACACCTTCACCGCTTTCCTGGACGCGCTGCAGCGTACCGCGCAACTGCGCGCGGTCGAGCTCGTCGCCACCGCCCGCGTTGAACCGGGCCAAGTGCGGGCCGAGGTTACGCTGGCACGCTGATGCGAAGCACACTGGCCGTTGCCCTTGGCGCGGTACTGCTGCTGGCTACACTGGTGAGCTTCGCACCGGCGTCGCTGCTCGACGCGCGCGTCGCCGAGATGTCGGGCGGGCGGATGCGGTTAAGCAACGCCTCGGGGACGATCTGGAACGGGTCGGGCGAGCTGTGGTTGCTGCCGGCGGGACCCCACGAGCCACTGCGGTGGCGACTCGACGCCCTGCCCCTGCTCCGCGGCGAAGTTCGAGTTGCAATCGACCATGGCGGCGAAGGCGCGCCGGCCGCGACGCTGGCGTACGGTCGCGATCACCTCGAGCTGCGCGATCTTGACCTCGCGTTGCCGATCGAAAGCCTGCTGCCGGTCGCGGGCCCGGCCAGGATCGCCGGGGTCGGCGGCACGCTGCGCGTGCATGTGGACCATCTTGCGCGGACTGCCGACACGCTCGACGCGCAGCTGACGGTGCAGTGGCCTGACGCCAGCGTGCCCGGACCGCGCCCCGATACGCGCATTGCGCTGGGCACCGTGAGCGTCGCGCTCAACGGTCGCGGTGCCGAGCTTGGCGGGCCGGTGCAGAACAGCGGCGGCGACGTGGAGATCACCGGGCAGCTCGCCGTCGCGGCAACCGGCGCGGCCAAGCTCGACGCCACGCTGCGGCCGCGCACCACCACGCGGGAGCGGGCCGACATGATCGCGGCCGCGCTGTCGAGCATCGGCGCTGGCGACGGCGAAGGCGGCTACCGCGTGCACTGGAGCGGAGCCTGGCGATGAGCCGCCGCCAACACCGCCGGCGCGACGGGCCAGTGCACGGCCGCGGCAGCGTCCATGCGGCCGCCCCGCAGCGGCTGGCCGTGATCGACGGCCTGCGCGGCTTTGCGCTCTGCCTGATGTTCGTCTATCACTTCGCGTTCGACCTGGTGTGGTTTCACGTGATCGGCGCGGACTTCAACAACGATCCGTTCTGGCTCACCTTTCGCGGCATCATTGTCACGCTGTTTCTCGCGCTGGTCGGCGTGAGTCTCGTGCTTGCGCGCCGCGCACGCCAGGGTCCGCGCGCGTTCTGGTGGCGCGTCGCGCTCATCGCCGCCTGCGCCGTGCTCGTCAGCGGCGTGAGCTATCTGACCTTTCCGCAAACCTTCATCACCTTCGGGATCCTGCATTGCATCGCGCTGAGCTCGGTGCTGGCGCGACCGCTCGTCGCCACTCCCCGCCTCGCCCTGCTGGTGGGAATCGCGATCATCGCCGTCGGCAACCTCGTCCATCGGCCGCTGTTCGATACGGCGTGGCTTAATTGGGTCGGCATGATGACCCACAAGCCGTTGACCGAAGACTACGTGCCGCTCCTGCCGTGGCTGGGCGTCGTTCTCGTCGGCGTCGCGGTCGGCCATTGGCTGCTGGCGCGCGAGCGCAATGCCATCACGGCGCTGAACCGCGCAACGCCGGCGTGGCTCACCTGGCTGGGACGCCACAGCCTGCTGGTCTACCTCGTGCACCAACCGGTGCTCGTCGGCATCCTGCGCGCGGTTGTCTAGGCGCGAATTGGCGGCTCCCGGGCACGTCCCGTATAATTGCAGGCCTCAGGCGCGTAGCTCAGCTGGTTAGAGCACCACCTTGACATGGTGGGGGTCGTTGGTTCGAGTCCAATCGCGCCTACCAGTGCATCGGCGAAGGACAGAAAGGCAGCGTTATGACACCGCGAACGCGGCAGGAGCCCGGTTGATCGAAGCGCGAGTTCGCACGCGGCTGTCTGGCGAAAAAGTGCGGCTCGTCCGCACTTTTTTTTTGAGGAGCCACCATGCCTGATGTCCGACTTCCTGACGGTGCCGTCAAGCACTTCGACGCGCCGGTCGCCGTCGCCGATGTCGCGCGGTCCATCGGCCCCGGTCTCGCCAAGGCCGCCCTCGCCGCCAAGGTCGACGGCAAGCTCGTCGACACCTCGTTCGTCATCGATCGCGACACTGCTCTGGCGATTGTCACCGACAAGGATCCCGAGGGGCTGGAGGTGCTGCGTCATTCGACGGCGCACCTGCTCGCCTACGCGGTCAAGGAGTTGTTTCCCGACGCGCAGGTCACCATCGGCCCGGTCATCGAGGACGGCTTCTACTACGACTTCTCCTACAAGCGGCCGTTCACGCCCGAGGATCTCGCGGCGATCGAAGCGAAGATGGCCGAGCTCGCGCGGCTCGACGAACCGGTCGTGCGCAAGCTGATGGCCCGCGACGACGCAGTGCGCTACTTCGAGTCGATCGGCGAGCACTACAAGGCCGAAATCATCGCCTCCATCCCCGCCGACCAGCCGATCTCGCTCTACAGCGAAGGCAAGTTCACCGATCTGTGCCGCGGCCCGCACGTGCCGTCGACCGGAAAGCTGAAAGTGTTCAAGCTTACCAAGCTCGCCGGCGCGTACTGGCGCGGCGACTCACGCAACGAGATGCTGCAGCGGATCTACGGCACGGCGTGGGCGAAGAAGGATGACCTCGACGCGTACCTGCACCGCATCGAGGAGGCCGAAAAGCGCGATCACCGCAAGCTCGGTCGCCAACTTGACCTCTTCCACCAGCAGGACGAGGCGCCGGGCATGGTGTTCTGGCATCCGAAAGGCTGGACGATCTGGCAGCAGGTCGAGCAACGCATGCGCCGGGTCTACCAGGACAACGGCTATCAGGAAGTGCGCGGCCCGATGATCCTCGACCTCAGCCTGTGGAAGCGCTCCGGCCACTGGGAGAACTACAAGGAGAACATGTTCTTCACCGAATCGGAGAAACGCGATTACGCGGTCAAGCCGATGAATTGCCCCGGGCACGTGCTCATCTTCAATTCCGATCTGCGCAGTTATCGCGATCTGCCGCTGCGCTACGGGGAATTCGGCTATTGCCATCGCAACGAGGCTTCGGGTGCGCTGCACGGGATCATGCGCACCCGCGCCTTCACGCAGGACGACGGCCACATCTTCTGCAGCGCCGAGCAGATCCAGCCCGAGTGCACGGCGTTTAACCGCCTCGCCCTGGCCGTGTACCAGGAGTTCGGCTTCGCGGACATCACCATCAAGCTCGCGCTGCGGCCGGACCAGCGCATGGGCGACGACGCGGTCTGGGACCGCGCCGAAGGGGCGCTGCGCGCGGCGCTGCAGGCGTGCGGCGTGAGTTGGACCGAACTGCCCGGCGAGGGCGCGTTCTACGGGCCGAAGATCGAGTACCACCTCAAGGATTCGCTGGGCCGCTCCTGGCAATGCGGCACCATGCAGGTGGACTTTTCGATGCCCGAGCGCCTCGGCGCCGAGTACGTCGCGGAGGACAACACGCGCAAAGTGCCGGTCATGCTCCACCGCGCGATCATCGGCTCGTTCGAGCGTTTCATCGGCATCCTGATCGAAAACTGTGCCGGTGCGCTACCCTTGTGGCTCGCGCCGGTGCAGGTTGCGGTGCTGACGATCACCGACCGCCAGGCAGCCTACGCCCGGGAGGTCGCGGCGGCCCTGCAGGCGGCAGGCTACCGCGCCGTGGCCGATTTGCGCAACGAGAAGATTACTTATAAAATTCGGGAACATAGCCTGCAAAAGTTGCCGTACCAGTTGATCCTGGGCGACAAGGAGTTGCAGGCGCAACAGGTGGCCGTGCGTACCCGCACCGGCGAAGACTTGGGGGCGATGTCCCTCGAAGTCTTCTTGTCTCGATTGGACCGCGAGGCAAAAGCTCGACGTTGACGAATCGGCAACGCGCGGGCACGGACGGGCGCCACGGCCGGATTTTTCAATCGACAGGAGAACGCAATCGCCCAGGAAAGAGCGCAGCGGATCAACGGGGAGATCGCCGTCCCCGAGGTTCGCCTGGTTGGCGAAGACGGTGAACAAATCGGCATCGTGCCGATCGCAGACGCGATCGCACGAGCCGAAGCGGCAGAACTCGATCTGGTCGAGATCGCGCCGCTTGCCAAGCCCCCGGTCTGCCGGATCATGGATTTCGGCAAGTTCAAGTACCGCGAGGCGAAGCGAGCGCACGAAGCGAAGCTCAAGCTCAAGCAGATTCAGGTCAAGGAAGTGAAATTCCGCCCCGGCACGGACGAGGGGGACTACAAGATCAAGCTGCGGAACCTGATCCGGTTCCTCGGCGAAGGCGACAAGGCCAAGGTGACGCTGCGCTTCCGTGGCCGGGAGATGGCGCACCAGGAATTCGGAGTGCGGCTGCTGGAGCGAATCCGCGGCGACCTCGAGCCGTATAGCGTCGTGGAGCAGTTTCCACGGCTGGAAGGCCGGCAAATGGTGATGTTGCTGGCGCCGAAGAAGGCAATACCGAAGCATCACCCGAACAAGCCCGAGACCGGTCAGGCGCCTGTGCCAAAGGCGCAAAAAGCCTCTCCTCCGGAGAGCACCGCCGTGGGCAGCAAATAAGGAATTGAGCATCATGCCAAAGATGAAAACGAAGAGCGGCGCGAAAAAGCGCTTCCGCATACGCGGCAGCGGCAGCATCAAGCGCTCGCAGGCGTTCAAGCGCCACATCCTTACCAAGAAGTCGACCAAGAACAAACGGCACCTGCGCGGCCCCACCGGAGTTGACCGCACCAACGCGGCATCGGTGAAGGCCATGCTGCCTTACGCCTAAAGGGGACGCTCATGCCACGAGTCAAACGAGGCGTCACCGCCAAGGCGCGGCACAAGAAGATCCTGGCCAAAGCCAAGGGCTATCGCGGCCGCCGCAGCAACGTCTACCGCATCGCCAAGGAAGCGGTGATGAAGGCGGGCCAATACCAGTACCGCGATCGCCGCAACAAGAAGCGCGAGTTTCGGGCGCTGTGGATCGCCCGCATCAACGCCGCCGTGCGCGAGATCGGGATGAGCTACAGCGTGTTCATGAACGGCCTTAAGAAGGCATCGATCGATATCGACCGCAAAGTGCTGGCCGATCTGGCCGTGCACGACAAGACGGCATTTAACAAGATTGCGGAGCAGGCCAAAGCCTCTCTGGCCTGAGCGCGGCAAACCACCGAGGGAGGCGACAAACGCCTCCCTTTTTTTATTTCCGGCGATGGCAGACCTCGAATCAATCGTCGCTGCGGCGCTCGCCGAATTCGCCGGCTGCGCCGACGCGGCTGCGCTCGAGGACTGCAAGGCGAAATACCTTGGCCGGACCGGGCGGCTCAGCGAACTGCTGAAAGCGCTTGGCCGCCTGCCGGCGGCAGAGCGGCCGGCAGCCGGGGCGCGCATCAACGCCGCCAAATCCCGGCTGGAGGCCGCCCTCGAGAGCCGGCGCGAAGAGCTCGCCGAGGCCAAGCTCGCGCGACAGCTTGCCGCGGACGGGCTCGACGTGTCGCTGCCCGGACGGGGCCAAGGCGTCGGCGGCCTGCATCCGATCACCCGCACGCTGCAGCGGATCGAGACGCTGTTTCACTCGCTCGGGTTCGCCGTTGCCGACGGGCCGGAGATCGAGGATGACTTCCACAACTTCACCGCGCTCAACACGCCGGAAAACCATCCGGCGCGCTCGATGCAGGACACCTTCTACGTCGACGGCGGCATGGTGCTGCGCACCCATACCTCGCCGGTCCAGGTGCGGTACATGGAAACGCATGCGCCGCCGATCAAGATCATCGCGCCGGGCCGGGTGTATCGCGTCGACAGCGATGCGACCCACTCGCCGATGTTCCACCAGGTCGAGGGCCTGTGGATCGACGAGCACGTGACCTTCGCCGACTTGAAAGGTGTGTTCACCGACTTCCTGCGCCGTTTCTTCGAGCGCGATGATCTCAAGGTGCGCTTCCGGCCCTCGTTCTTCCCGTTCACCGAGCCCTCGGCGGAGATCGACATGGGCTTCGGCGACGGCTGGCTCGAGATCTCCGGCGCCGGCCAGGTGCATCCCAACGTGCTGCGCGCGGTAGGCATCGATCCGCAGCGCTACCAAGGCTTCGCCTTCGGCATGGGACCCGACCGGCTGGCGATGCTGCGCTACGGCGTCGATGACCTGCGCCTGTTCTACGAGAACGATCTGCGCTTCCTGCGCCAGTTCGTCTAGGCGCCGCCGGCGATGAAATTCTCCGAACACTGGCTGCGCACGCTGGTCGATCCACCGATCGACAGCGCCGAGCTCGCGTACCGGCTGACGATGGCCGGGCTGGAGGTCGAGGAGCGCGTGCCGGCGGCGCCGGCATTCAGCGGTGTCATCGTCGGTCGCGTGCTCGACGTCGCCCGCCACCCGGATGCCGAGCGGCTGACCGTGTGCCGCGTGGATGTCGGCAATGGCAAGCCGCTTTCGATCGTCTGCGGCGCACCCAATGCCGCCCCGGGGGTCACCGTTCCGTGCGCGCGCGCCGGCGCGACGCTTCCCGGCGGAGTGGTCATCAAGAAGGCAACCGTGCGCGGCATCGAGTCCGAAGGCATGCTTTGCTCGGCAAAGGAGCTCGGGCTCGCCGATGACGCGTCGGGCCTGCTGCTGCTCGCGGCCAGCCTCGAACCGGGCGCGGACCTGCGCCTCGCGCTCGACCTGGACGACCCGCTGCTCACTCTCAAGCTCACCCCGAACCGCGCCGATTGCCTGTCCCTGCTCGGCGTTGCCCGCGAGGTCGCCGCCATTACAACCGCGCGGCTTACGCCCCCTCCGCTTGCTCCGCCTCCGGTCAAGGCCACCGCGTGTCGCAACGTGCGGGTCGAAGATCCGCGCGCCTGCCCGCGCTACTGCGGGCGCGTGATTGAGGGCATCGATCCGAAAGCGCCGACGCCGGAGTGGATGCAGCGGCGGCTCGAGCGCTCCGGCATCCGCTCGATCTCGGCGGTCGTCGATGTCACCAACTACGTGATGCTGGAGCTGGGTCAGCCGCTCCATGCCTACGACGACGCGCTTTTCGAAGGCGACATCGTCGTACGTTTCGCCCGCCGCGAGGAGAAGCTGACGCTGCTCAATGGGCAGACGCTCAGCCTGGGTCCCGATCTGCTGCTTGTCGCCGACGAGAAGAAACCGCTTGGGCTCGCCGGCATCATGGGTGGCGAGCACACTGGCATCGCCGCTACCACGCGCAACGTGTTTCTCGAAGGCGCGTTCTGGAACCCCGCGGTGATCCAGGGCAAGGCGCGCCAACTGGGGTTCGCGACCGATGCCGGATTTCGTTTCGAGCGGGGAGTCGATTTCGCCAATTCGCCGGTCGCGGTCGAGCGAGCGACACGGTTGATCATGGACATCTGCGGGGGTGCCGCGGGACCGCTGGTTGACGTGCGCGGCGAGCTGCCCCGGCGCGATCCGGTGCGCGTGCGCAGCGCGCGCATCGCGCGAGTGCTCGGGATTGCCATCCCTGCTGAAACGGTTGCCGACATCTTTGGACGGCTGCAGCTGCAACCGCAGCGCGACGGGGCGGATTTCGTTTGCACTCCGCCATCGTTCCGCTTCGACCTCGCGATCGAGGAAGACTTTATCGAGGAAGTCGCCCGGCTCTATGGTTACGAACGGATCCCTTCGACGCCGCCCGTGCAACCGCAGCCGATGTTGCCGCAACGCGAGGACATCCGTCCGACGGCCGCCCTGAGGACCCTGCTTAACGCGCGCGACTACCAGGAAGTCATCACCTTCAGTTTCGTCAGTTCGGAGTGGGAGCGTGCGCTCGGTATGGAGGCCAACCCGATCCGGGTGCTGAACCCGATCGCGAGCAACCTGGACGTGATGCGCAGCAGCCTGCTCGGTGGCCTGCTCGATACGCTGCGTACCAACGCCAATCGCAAGCAGGAGCGGGTGCGGATTTTCGAGATCGGGCGCTGCTTCCTGCGCCGCCCGGATGGCTACGAGCAGCCGCTGCGGATTGGGGGTCTCGCCTTCGGCTCCGCCCTGCCCGAACAGTGGGGCGAGGCCAGGCGGCCGGTCGACTTCTTCGACGTCAAGGGGGACGTTGAGGCGCTCGGCGCGCCCTGGGCGGTCCGGACCGAGGCCGTGCCGCAGTCTGCCCTGCACCCGGGCCGCGCCGCCCGGGTCCTGCTCGATGGCACAGCGGCCGGGTGGCTGGGCGAGCTCCATCCGCGCCTGGTCCGCGCTTTCGACCTCCCACAGGCGCCGGTGGTCTTCGAACTCGACCTGGAATGCCTGTGCCGGCGGCCGAAGCCCTTCGCCCGCGCCGTTTCCAAGCTGCCCGTCGTGCGCCGCGATCTTGCGGTCGTGATCGATGAGAACGTCCCTGCGCAGAGCGTTCTCGATGCGCTGGCCGCCGCCAAGCCGGCGCTGGTGGAGCGGTTGGCACTTTTTGACGTCTACCGTGGCGCCGGAATTGAGGTGGGCAAAAAAAGCGTTGCAATTCTGGTGCTTATGCAAGATACTGCACGTACTTTGACGGACGCCGAAATCGACGCTGCAGTCGCTTCACTGCTGCGGGTGATCCAAGATCGGTTCGGTGGCGCATTACGCCAGTAGGGACTCGGGGGACTCCATGACGCTCACCAAAGCCGAACTCGCCGACTTGCTGTTCGAGCAGCTCGGACTCAACAAGCGCGAAGCCAAAGACATGGTCGAGCGATTTTTCGAGGAGATTCGCATCGCCCTGGAGTCCGGCGACAGCGTCAAACTCTCCGGGTTTGGAAACTTCCAGCTCCGCGAAAAGCCGCAGCGGCCGGGGCGCAACCCCAAGACAGGGGAAGAGATTCCGATCACTGCCCGCCGGGTCGTCACCTTCCACGCCAGTCAGAAACTGAAGGCAATGGTCGAAGCCGCGAACCATGGCCGAGCCCAGGCAGATTAAGGCGGACCTGCCGCCAATTCCCGCCAAGCGCTACTTCACGATTGGCGAAGTCAGCGATCTGTGCGCGGTCAAGCCGCACGTGCTGCGCTACTGGGAGCAGGAATTCACGCAACTCAAGCCGGTCAAGCGCCGGGGCAACCGCCGGTACTACCAGCACCACGAAGTGCTGCTTATCCGGCGCATTCGTGACCTACTTTATGAACAGGGCTTCACCATCAACGGCGCCCGGCACCGTCTGGAAACCGAAGCGGTGGGGGACGGTGACCTGGCGCCCCGGTCCAGGATGTCGCGCCCGGCCCCCAACCCAATGGCGTCACTCTCGCCTGCCGAAATTCGGCAGGTCATCGAGGAAATCCGGCAAATCCTGGGACCGGACAGCTGATGACGGTACAATGCTCAGCGTGGTGTCGGGGCGTAGCGCAGCTTGGTAGCGCACCTGCATGGGGTGCAGGGGGTCGTGTGTTCGAATCACATCGCCCCGACCATATTTCTCTGCGACGGGAGGGAGCCCAAGCCGGCCGCCCGCGCGTCGCACCGTCCTCGCCGGGCCGCCCTGCGCTAAGCCGGCCCGCAGTCGCGCTCCGGGGAATTCTCCCCCGGGCGCCCCTGTTAGGTGAAACACCCTGTACACGGCATACTAGTTGCTTGCCGCCCTATTCCCCACGGGAATCCAATCTGGAAAGATTACTGCCATGAGCGTAGCCCAATCGCGTAGTCCCGGGAAATCGGGCGTGATTTCGGAACTGGCGCTGGCTCGAGCACAGCGCAATACCGTCGTCATCGTCGACGATCTCTTCAGCAGCCGGCTGCTGCTTGCGGAAATCGTGCGGCAGATCGATGGGAAACTCAATCTCGAACTGTTCGATACGCCCAGCCGCGCGCTGGAATTCTCGCGCAATAACCGCGTCGACATGATCCTGACGGACTACAAGCTGCCGGAGTTCGACGGCGTGCAGCTCGTCCG
>DASZIB010000068.1:0-1567 GCA_035937415.1 Edaphobacterium sp. (SeqCode)
AAGCTGCTCCTTCGTTGGCACGCGCAGGCCAAAGGCCTGCTCGAACGCCGACCTTTCCTCGGGGGTTGGATCGACCAGATCGACCCAGCGAGCATTGGCCAAGGCCGTCCCTTCGGTGCGGGCGGTGGGGTAGGCGCCGAGCATGGCTACGATCGTCCGTGTTTTGCGTGACCAGGGCGGATGCGCACACTAAGTAGCAAACGGGGAGCACGGGAAGCTATTCGCGCTTTCAACTGTTTTCTTGAGCAGTTCGCGCGCCGGGCGGGCGGCGCCGCGGTCGGAGCCGCGGGTTCGCGGCTGCTGCCATAACCTCCTGGAATCATTGAAAAAGCCGTCAAGGCGCCATTACTGCGCAACCAGCGCCTGCTGCTCGAGGCGCGCGCGCTGTCCGACCTCGGCCGCCACGACCTCGCGCTTGAAGTCGCAGCGAATCCTCGAAGGACGCGAAGCGATCCGTCTGCGCTCCGACATCCTCTGGGCGGGTTCACTTGTCTGATGGGGCTCGTGCAGGTCTCAGAGCCCTCTGCACACAAAACTTTCAGCTTTGGTCACGTCGCCACCCTGATAGTGCGGATAGGCCGGGTAGCGACACATCGGGCGGGCAGCGAGCTGCGCGAACGGCGGCTTCGGCTCCTGATGCACCTGTACGAGCTCACCAGGCGCCTTGCCGCTCTCGGACCAGTCGGTCAGTACTTCCAGCAAGTCCACGCTCGACGGCGCGCCGACGCCCATGTGGTCCACACCTGGCGCTACGTAAAGGCGCAGGAAATTCCCGACGTTGGTCGCCCCCATCTTGGCGACGACGGACTTGTAGTAGTCGATGCCCGCGTAGGGGCTCTGCGCATAGTCGGCCATATTTTCGTACATGATGAGTTTACCGCCGTGCGCCGAGAAGGCAGTTAGATCGGGATTCGTGGAATCCATCAGCGCCGAAATTTCCCGCAGCCGATCGGCGAACTGCGCCGGCTCGAATTTGGTCACGTCGTAATCCGGATCGCGCGCGAAGAAATATTGCACGGCGCCGCTGCCGTACAGCCAGGCGCGGCTGCTCGCCGGTCCAGGCGGCAACGTCGGCGCGGCGGTGCCGGTCTGCCAGCTCACCCAGCCTCCGACCGGGCCGCTGCCCGGCGCGCCCTCGCCGCCAAGGCCCCAGCCCGGATAGCTGCGTAGCCCGTTCGCCAGCGCGAAGCTGAACTCGAACGGCGTGTGGATTGCCTTCACCGCATTGAGCTGCGCCTCCGACAGGCACCCGGTTTCGACGCCCGCCGCGCAGGTCAACTTCGTCGCATCAAAGACTCGTTTGCAGCCGCCATAGTTGCTGATGATGCCGTCGGCGAGCCCATCGAGTTGGTCGCATGCGGCGATCACCGCATCGTTGACAAGCTTTACCTGGTCGGGGCCAATCCAGCCGTCACCGAACTGTGCCACGCCCGCGCGCGTGCCGGCGGCTTGAAGGCCGACCCAGTTGATGACCGGTACGCCACTGAGGATGCCGTCGAAGTCGCCGGGGAAACGTTGGGCCATGGTGAGCCCCTCGCGGCCGCCTTCGGACAAACCGACATAGTAG
>DASZIB010000069.1:0-1750 GCA_035937415.1 Edaphobacterium sp. (SeqCode)
CTCGACGCGCTCGCGCGCAAGGCGCGCCGCCTTGAGGACGATGTCGCAGCGCTTGGTCGGCGAGGTGTTGCGCCACACCCGGAAGCCTGCTTCCGCGGCGTCAAGCGCGCGGTCGAGATCGGCGCGGGTTGCGTGCGGCACTGTGGCAAGCACGCTTTCGTCGGCCGGATTGAGCACCGGCTGACCGTCCGCCTTCTTCCATTCGCCGCCGATGAACAATTGCAGGTCGGGATAGGCTGCCATGTTGCTCGCTTTCCGTTTTGCTCGAACGCACCGCACCCGATACGGCGCGGCGCGAGCCTGTATACGCCAAAATAGCGGCATGAAACATGGATCATGTGAGGGTGCGCAGCCCGTAGCCCGCATGAGCGAAGCTATATGCGGGTTCAACGGATGGGCCGGTCCCCGGATGTCGCTGCGCTCATCCGGGCTATGTGCCGCGCGAATGACGCGCTCACGCGACCCGCTGCTGCCTCAGCGTCGGCATGATCTCGCGCTGCGGCTTCGGCACGCTGAAGAAAAAGCCCTGCGCCTCGGTGCAGCCCTCGGCGCGCAGCGCTTCGAGGTCGCGCTCGGTCTCGACGCCCTCGGCCGTAATGGTGATGCCGAGGCTCGATCCGAGGCTGATGATGGCGCGCACGATCGCCTGGGAGTCGGGATTGGCGCCGAGATCGTGCACGAAGGACCGGTCGATCTTGATCTTGTCGAAGGGGAAGCTGCGCAGGTAGCTCAGCGAGCAATAACCCGTGCCGAAATCGTCCATGGCGATGCGCACGCCGAGCGCGCGCAATGCATGGAGCGTCGCGAGAATCTGGTCGCTGCGCTCGAGCAGCAGCGTCTCGGTGATCTCGAGCTCCAGGCGGCGCGGCGACAGGCCGGAGGCATCGAGCGCGCTCATCACGGTTTGTAAGAGATTGCCGGTGCGGAACTGGAGCGGCGAAAGATTGACCGCGACTTTGGTGTCCGCAGGCCAGGCGGTGGCGTCTTTGCAGGCTTGGCGCAGCACGAATGCTCCGATCGCGCCGATCAGCCCGGTCTCCTCGGCGACCGGAATGAAATCCGCCGGCGGGATCATGCCGCGCTCGGGATGCGGCCAACGCAGCAGCGCTTCGAAGGCGCAGGTCGCTCCGCTCGCGATGTCGATCAGGGGCTGATAGTGGAGCTCGAGCGCGCCGGTATGAAGCGCGCTGCGCAAATCCATTTCGAGGCGACGCCGGGCCTGGACCCGCGCGTCCATCTCCGGCTCGAAGAAGCGGAACGCGCCCTTGCCGTCGCCCTTGGCGCGGTAAAGCGCCATGTCGGCCTGCTTGAGCAGCCGGTCGGCATCGTCGCCGTCGCCGGGCGCAAGCGTGACCCCGATGCTCGCGCCGATCGCCACCAGATGGCCGTCGAGCTCGTAGGGCTCGGAGATCACCGCGAGCAGCCGTTCGGCAAGCGCGCTCGCAATGTCGGGCGTCGCGGCCCCGCTCTGGAGCACGGCAAACTCGTCACCGCCGAGGCGCGCAACGGTGTCGTGGTCGCGCAATGCGCTTTGCAGCCGGATCGCGACGTGTTGCAGCAACAGGTCGCCCAGCGGGTGGCCGAGCGTGTCGTTGACCGACTTGAAATTGTCGAGGTCGATGCACAGCACGGCGAACTGCCCGCCGTCGCGCCGGACGCGAAGCATGTCCTCCATGCGCAGGCGCATCAGCACGCGGTTGGGCAGCGAGGTCAGCGAATCGTGATGGGCCATGTGGGCGACGCGGGCTTC
>DASZIB010000070.1:0-12795 GCA_035937415.1 Edaphobacterium sp. (SeqCode)
GGATCGGATGGCGGATGCAAAGCAGTTCCTGTTGAAAGCGGGAGCTACTCGCGGTTCGCCACAGCTCGACTCTTTCGGTCCCAACATGAGCCTGGCAAAGGACCTGCTTGAAAAGGGCGAGCGTGACACTGTCCTCCAATATTTTGAGCTATGCCGTAAATTTTGGAAGTTGGACTACGGTAATCTGGACCGGTGGGCACAGGAAGTAGGAGCGGGAAAGATTCCAGAGTTCGGTGCCAATCTTGTCTATTAGTGTGGCCCCTGACCTCTCGCCCCACCCGGACACCTCGCCGCGGCGCTGGACCCCGGCTAACTGGCTCGTTGAACGGCTGCTTTTGCGAACGCCGACCGACTGCTATGTGTCGAACCCAGTCGGTGAAAGGAAAGCAATCCGAGCCTGATCGGACTTTGATTTTAGGTCGCGCTAGTCAGAACGCCCTAGCCGGGTGGCTACGCTGCTGGCCCTGCTGCACCACGAAGCACTGCTTCAGCGTCAGCATCGCGCTAGCGCGACGCCAAAAACCCGAACCCTCTCCTCGCCAAATAAAAGAAGCTCTTGATGCCAGGGCCACAGCTTTCGTCGTCGAACACTCTCAAAACTTCACAGCCGGTACTCTGCAGCAAGGTTTCAACGGCGGCGCGAGGAAAGGTATGAATGTCAATGAAAGCCGGCCCCGATGGCGTGCTGAAGTGCTGACGAAACTGCGTCTCCTTCACATAAATCGGATGCGATGGTAATTGAAAATAGAAGTAACCACCCGGCCTGACCAGGCGCGCAAACTCATGCAAATAAACCTCCTGCAGAGGTCGTGGGATGTGCTGCAACGCGATGAAGCTGTAGATGAAGTCGGCGGACGAGCTCGCGAGAGGAATGTTCTTCTCATTGCCTTGTACAAAGGTGATTGCTGATTGTTGCGCATTGTAGCGTTCCGCTAGCTCCAGCATTTTGGGTGAGATGTCGACGCCGACAACGTGCGAAAACGATTTCGCCAACCAACGGGAGACCCGGCCAAGACCGCATCCGAAGTCGATCGCTACCCCTCTTGGTACCCGATACCCCATTTCCGCAAATGAGTTGATGCGTTCGACAATCGGTTCGCCGGTCGCGAAGAACTCGTCGACATTCCATTTGCCGCCGACCTTGGATGGATCGCTCAACACAGTCCACATGGCATCCGAGGCGGCGAGCCGGTCCCAGTTTTCTGCGGTTAAGGACGGGGGTTCAATTTTATAGCTGATTTGATATTCCATTTTATGGCTGCCATCTGGTGGAAGCGATGCAGTTGCCGCGCCAGCACATCGAGCCGGCGAAGGCGACAGCCGTCAAGTGCGGCTCCCGGCGTCAGGCGTCTGCCGCTCGGGCCAGGGCCGTTCGGACTTTCCGTCGAAGATCGCGCTCGCCTCCGCGGGCGTGAGTGTCCAGTCGCCGCGCGCAATCTCGGCCTCGAGCTGACCCGGCGCCCAGCCCGAGTAGCCAATGAAGATCCGCAGATCTTCCATCGGCTTATCGCGGCTAAGCAGCTTGCGCAGCAGTTCCCGGCTCGTGCTGATATAGAGGCCATGGAGGACTTCCGTCGCATGCTCGGGCGCCGCAGCAGCTCGAACGAGGAAAGACACCGTGCCGATCTCTACCGGGCCGCCGAAGTACACTTTGTCGTCCAACTGCGCCAAGCCTTCGAGATCGGGAAACAGACGCGATACGGCGATACTCGTCGGCCTGTTGATGATGATGCCGGCCGGGGCGGGACCGATATTGTTCATCACCAGCACGACCGAGTCTTTGAAATTGGGATCAGGTAGCTCCGCCCGGGCAACCAGGAGGATCGTGGTCAGCGGCTTCGCGTTGTCGGCCGATGCAGGCCACGACATCGCGAATAGGACGAATGCGCAAAGTGCTCGGATCATGGGTACGTTGGGGGATTGGCGCGGCGGTACATAGGACGCGATGATAACGCCGTGCCTCAGGAACGTTGGCTAGCGGAACCTCCACCGCGGGAATCGGCTTGATACCGGCCCGTCAAGAATTACGCCAAAATACAGCCTATGGTCGCGCACGTGCGCAAGGTCGCCTGCCCGAACTGCGGGGCGCCGGTTGAATGGACAGCGCAGAGTTGCTTCCGTCCGTTCTGTTCCGAACGCTGCCGGCTGATCGACCTGGGTGCCTGGGCGACCGAGTCCTACCGGGTTCCGGCACCCGAAGAAAAGCCTGCTGGCGAGGATCCACCGGACAGTAACTTGACCTAGATGGGCCATGCGCCGCGGCGCAGCGCAATGCCATGCGCGCCGTGCGCAATCGCCGTATCGAGAGCGGCACGATCGAGCCCGCCCAGGGCATAGACGGGCAGCGCGGGCGCGCGCAGCAACTCCGCGACGCGCGGCCAGCCCAGCGGCACCAATCCCGGGTGCGACGGGGTCGCCGCGACCGGTCCGAGGACGGCAAAGTCGAGGCCGAGCTCGGCGGCGCGGGCGAGCTCCGCGTGGTCGTGGCACGATGCCGCGCAGAGGATCCCCGCAGGCCGCGCGCTGGCGTCGCGCAACGCTGCGGAGGTCCAATGCACACCCGCGCAGCCGAGTCGCCGCGCGAGTTCGGGATCGCCGTTGAGCAACACCCGCGCACCCGCCCTGTCGGCTAGGGGCAGTAGGCGCTCCGCCAGGCGCTGCAGGCGTTCGACCGGCCAGGATTTTTCGCGCAGCTCGATGAGCCGCAAGCCGGCGGTCAGGGCGCGTTGCGCGCGCTGCAGGAAGACCTCTTCCCCGAGATCCTCGGCCATGGAAATGCCGTAGACCAGAGGCAGCTCGAGCGCACTCTGGATTGCGGCGTTCGCGGGCAGCAGCGGCGCGACGTCGAACGCACCGGGCATCTGCCAGGCAAGCGTCTGCCCGTCGCGCCCGCCGGGTTCGCCACCCCATGCGAAGACACGGAAGAAATTGAGCTCGACGTGGGCGTGGGCGTAGGCGAAGCGCCGCACCAGCCACGGTGCTGCGCGCAGTACGGTAATGCCCAGCTCCTCGTCGAGCTCCCGCACCAGCGCGTCGTGCGCAGATTCGCCCGGCTCGAGCTTGCCACCGGGAAACTCCCAGTAGCCTGAATACGGCGTGCCGGCGAGTCTTTGCGCGAGCAGCACCCGGCCATCGGTCCGCAGCAGGACCGCGACCGCGACCCGCACGAGCGCCATGCCGTTCAATGCGATCGGGCGGCCTTCAGCGCGCGCTGGCCGGCGTGCGCCCGCGCGAACTGCCACGCGATGCGGCCGCTGCGCGAACCGCGCTGGAGCGCAAACTGGATCGCTTGCCGATGCAATGACTCGAGCGGGCCGGCCTCGCGCGGCAGCGGCACCTCGTGGAAGCGCAGCCACTGCTCGACCGCGGCAAGGTAGTCATCCTGGCTGAACGGGTAGAACGAAATCCATAGCCCGAAGCGCTCGGAAAGCGAGATTTTTTCCTCCACCGACTCGCCGGGATGCACCTCCTCTCCGACATGGCGCGTCTCGAGGTTTTCGCTGAAGTACTCGGGCAGCAGATGCCGCCGGTTCGAGGTGGCGTAAATCAGCACGTTGACCGAGGGCGCGGCGATGCTGCCGTCGAGCATTACCTTGAGCGCCTTGTAGCCCGGTTCGTTGGCATCAAAGGAGAGGTCGTCGCAGAAGACGATGAACCGCTCCGGACGCCCGTCGATCTGCTCAACGATGTCCGGCAGGTCAACCAGGTCGCTCTTGTCGACCTCGATCAGGCGCAGGCCCTTGGCCGCATACTTGACCAGCATCGCCTTGACCAGCGAAGACTTGCCCGTGCCGCGCGAGCCGGTCAGTAGCACGTTGTTCGCCGGCAACCCGGCGATGAACTGGCGCGTATTGCCGTCGATGGTGCGTTTCTGTTCATCGATGGCGACCAGATCGTCGAGCCGAATCGCCTGCGGGTGGCGTACCGCCTGCAGGAAACTGCGCGGGCCGCGCTTGCGCCAGCGGAACGCATGGGCCGTCCAATCCGTGGCCGGCGGCGGGGCCGGCAAAAGCGCTTCGACGCGGGCGAGCAAGCTCTCGACACGGGCCAGCGCATGGGCAAGCGGATCGGCTGCAGGCTTGCGCGCCATCAGGTTCGGTAATCCGCGTTGATCCGGATGTAGTCGTGGGACAGGTCGCAGGTCCAGACCGTGGCCCGCGCCGCGCCACGGTCGAGCGCGACGCGGACTACGATCTCCGGGCGGGACATGACGCGCTTGCCGTCTTCCTCACGGTACGAAGACGCGCGGGCACCATCGGCGACGACCCGCACATCATCGAGCCAGAACGACACGCGCCCGGGATCGAGCTCGGGCACCTCGGCGTTGCCGATGGCGCAGACGATCCGGCCCAGGTTCGGGTCGGAGGCAAAGAAGGCCGTCTTGACCAGCGGCGACTGCGCGATCGCGCGCGCGACCCGGTCACATTCCTGCGCATTGCGGCCACCCTCGACGACGATCGATATGAACTTGGTCGCGCCTTCACCGTCGCGAACGAGCGCCTGCGCCAACTCGACGGCAACTGCCGAAAGCGCCGCTTTGAGCGCCGGCAGGCGCGGGTCGTCGCCGCGATCGAGCGGCGGCAGCGGCGCACGGTGCGTCGAGAACAGCACGAAGCTGTCGTTCGTCGAGGTATCGCCATCGATGGTGATGCGGTTGAACGAGGCGGCGGCAATATCGCCGACGAGCGTTTCGAGCAGGCGCTTCGATATGGGCGCGTCGGTCGCGACAAAGCCAAGCATGGTTGCCATGTCCGGGGCGATCATGCCCGCCCCCTTGGCGATTCCGGTCACGGTGATTGCCGCGCCGTCGAGTTCGATGCGGCGCGAGGCGCCCTTGGGAACCGTATCGGTTGTCATGATCGCACGCACGGCGTCGTACCAGCCGCCCGCCGCCAGCGCGTCCCGACACGCCGGCAGCGCGGCAACGATCCTGTCGACGGGCAGCGGTTCCATGATGACCCCGGTCGAGAAGGGCAAAACCATGTCCGCGGCGCAGTCGAACAACCCGGCGACGGCAGCGCATGTCGCGCGCGCGTCGGCGAGCCCGCGCTCGCCGGTCCCCGCATTGGCGTTGCCGGCATTGACTACGAAAGCGCGCACCGACCCGGCGCGCAGGAGATGCTCGCGACAGATCGTCACTGGCGCAGCGCAGAAACGGTTTTGGGTGAAGACGCCCGCCGCCTGCGTACCTGGCGCCAGGCTCGCGAGCACAAGATCGGGGCGTAACCAGTTCTTGATGCGCGCCGGCGCAGCCCCGAGTGTGACGCCGGGAACCGGCAGCAACTGCTCCGGCGTCGGGGGCGTGTAGTTGACTGGCATCGGCGGGTGCGCTGCTATCCCGCGGATTCTAATGCATGACCGCGGCCAGGCGCCCGAAAGGCGGCCTCAAACCTTGCCGTGACAATGCTTGTACTTTTTCCCGGAGCCGCAGGGGCAAGGGTCGTTGCGGCCGACTTTCTGGCCGACACGGGTGAACGGCGGCGGCACGACCGCTCCCGGCGGCACGTCGGTGGCGGCCGTCAGTGCTTCGTCGTAGTCCGCGTGCTGATAGCGCACGTTGGAGACGGCCGGGGCCTCTTCAACCGCAGCCACGTCCTGCTGTGAGCGCACCTGCACAGTCAGGACGTACTTCACGACATCCAGTTTGATGCGGTCGAGCATGTCCGAAAAAAGCTCGAACGCCTCGCGCTTGTATTCCTGCTTCGGATTCTTCTGTGCGTAGCCGCGCAGGTGGATGCCCTGGCGCAGATGATCGAGCGCCGCCAGATGTTCGCGCCAATGTTGATCGACCATCTGCAGCATCAGGTTGCGCTCGAACGGATGAAACAACTCCGGCCCGACCTGCACGAGCTTGTTCTCGTACTGCTTGCTTGCCAGGTCGCGGATATGTTCGCGCAACGTCGCGTCGGTGAGTTCAGGTTCGGCCTTGATCCACGCGGCCAGGTCGGCCTTGAGCTCGTATTGCCCCGCCAATGCCGACTCCAGCGCAGGAATGTCCCACTGCTCCTCGACCGACTCCGCGGGAACATACAGGCGCGCCGTGTCGTCGATCTGGCCGGCGATCATGTTCCGGATCGTGTCGGAAATATCGTCGGTTTCGAGCAATTCGTTGCGTTGCTGGTAGATCACGCGTCGCTGATCATTGGCAACGTCGTCGTATTCGAGCAGCTGCTTGCGGATATCGAAGTTACGCGACTCGACGCGGTTCTGCGCCTTCGCGATCGACCGATTGACGATGGGATGCTCGATCGGTTCGCCTTCGGGCATTTTCAGGCGCTGCATGATGCCCGAAAGCCTTTCCCCGCCGAAGATCCGGAGCAGCGGATCCTCGAGCGACAGGTAGAACCGCGACGAACCCGGGTCGCCCTGGCGGCCGGAGCGGCCGCGCAGCTGGTTGTCAATCCGGCGCGACTCGTGGCGCTCGGTACCGACGATGTGCAGGCCCCCGGCAGCGATGACGGCATCGTGCCGGAGCTGCCATTCGGAGCGCAGCTTGCCGATCTGCAGGTCCTTCTCGGTCTGCGTCAGTGCCTCATCTTCGCGAAGCGTCAGAATCTGCGGCTCGACGGCGCCACCGAGCACGATGTCGGTGCCGCGTCCGGCCATGTTGGTCGCGATGGTGATCATCTTCGGCCGCCCGGCCTGGGCGACGATTTCTGCCTCGCGCGCATGCTGCTTGGCGTTGAGCACCTGGTGCGGGAGTTGCTGTTTCTCCAGGTGACCCGCGAGCAACTCGGAATTCTCGATCGAGGTCGTGCCGACCAGCACCGGCTGCCCGCGCTCGTGGCAGTCCTTGATGTCGCCGATGATGGCGTCGATCTTCTCCTGCAGTGTCCGGAAGACGAGGTCGTTCTCGTCCCTGCGAATCATCGGCACATGCGTCGGAATGACGATGGTTTCGAGATGGTAGATCTGCTGGAACTCGAAGGCCTCGGTGTCGGCGGTACCGGTCATGCCGGCGAGGCGCTCGTACATCCGGAAGTAGTTCTGGAACGTGATCGACGCCAGCGTCTGGTTCTCGCGCTGGATCGGCACCCCCTCCTTGGCCTCGACCGCCTGGTGCAGGCCGTCCGACCAGCGCCTGCCCGCCATCAGCCGTCCCGTGAATTCGTCGACGATGATGACCTCGCCGTTCTGCACCACATAGTGCTGGTCGCGATGGAACAGTGCGTGCGCGCGCAGCGCCGCATAGAGATGATGCATCAGCGAGATGTTGTGCGCGTCGTAGAGGCTCGTGCCCGCCGGCAGCAGCCCGGCATCAGTCAGGATGTTCTCGGCTTGCTCGTGTCCCATTTCCGACAGCAGCACAGTGTGTGCCTTCTCGTCGACCCAGAAGTCACCCGCCCCCTTTTCGTCGGACTGGCGCTGCAGCTTGGGCGCGAGTTCGTTCAGGCGGTAGTAGAGCTCGACGTTGTCATCGGCCTGGCCGGAGATGATGAGTGGCGTTCGGGCTTCGTCGATCAGGATCGAATCGACCTCGTCGACGATCGCGTAATTCAGGCCGCGCTGGACGCGCTCGGAGGCCTGGAACACCATGTTGTCGCGCAGGTAATCGAAGCCGAATTCGTTGTTGGTCCCGTAGGTGATATCCGCGGCATAGGCGGTCTGCTTGTCGGCGTGGCTCATCTGCGACAGATTGACGCCGACGTTGAGCCCCAGGAAGCGGTAGATCCGGCCCATCCAGTCGGCGTCGCGTTGCGCGAGGTAATCGTTGACGGTGACGATGTGCACGCCCCGTCCGGCCACCGCATTCAGGTAAGCCGGCAGCGTCGCGACGAGCGTCTTGCCCTCGCCCGTGCGCATTTCGGCGATCTTGCCGTTGTGCAGCGCCATGCCGCCCATGAGCTGCTCGTCGAAATGGCGCATCTGCAACGTGCGCTTGCCCGCCTCGCGCACGACGGCAAAGGCCTCCGGCAGCACCGATGCGAGCTCTTCACCGTTACCCACGCGCTCGCGCAGGGTGCCGGTCTTCGCCCGCAACTCCGCATCGGAAAGAGCGGCTGTCGCCGACTCCAGCGCGTTGATTCCCCGCACGACTTGGCCGTACTGCTTGAGCAGCCGCTCGTTCCGGCTGCCGAAGACTTTGGTGAGGATGTTGATCATTCGTTGCTAACTGACGGCGGCAACCGGAAAAAGCAAGGGGTGAGGATCCCCTCACCCCTGCCTCGCATCGCCGGGTCCTTGCGGATCAGCCGGCCGACTGCAGAAACCGCGTCGGGTTTTGTGGGACTCCATTCAGCCGCACCTCGAAATGCAGATGCGGCCCGGTGGCCCGCCCCGTTGCACCAACCGCGGCGATTCGTTGTCCCCGCACTACGAGATCGCCCTCTTTGACAAACAGCATCGAGCAATGAGCGTAGCGAGTGATGAGCCCGTTACCGTGATCGATCTCGATGAGTTTACCATATTGCGCCTGCACATCCGCGAAGATGACCTTGCCGCTGGCGGCGGCGGCGATCGGCGTGCCGGCTTCGGACGGGAAATCCAGCCCCTCGTGAAAGCTTTTCTGGCCGGTAAACGGGTCGATGCGCCAACCAAAACTCGACGAGAGCCAGCCTCCTTCGACGGGCGCGAGCGTTGGCAAGAACTGCTTGTTCGCCGAACTGCTGACGAGCAGCGCTTCGAGCACGCCGAGCTGATCGGAACGCTGCTCGACCTCGCGCGTCAATTGCCCGAGCAGCCCCGCAAATTCGTCCACCGAAAGGTCGCGCGCCAATGTCGGCGCCGGACCGCCACGACCGGGCGCCTTGCCCGGTTCCGTCATCGGCAGGTCCTTCGGCTTCAGCCCAGCCATCTCCGCCAGCCGCTCACCCAGCCCGTCGAGCTGCAGCAGCTGCGCCTGCAGCTCGCCAAGCTTGATGGCCATGGCGTTGAGATGACCCTGGACGACTTCCTCCGCCCGACGCGCCTGCTGGCGCTGGTCATCGAGCAGGATCGCCTGCAGCAATGGGTGGTTGATCGATGCCGCGTAGCGCAGCGTGACGTAGTTGAAGAGCAGGGTGAAGGACAGGAACAACGTCAGGAGGCCCACGCCGCCGAGCGTCCAGTGTCGCCAGTCCAGCGTGAGCGTTCGGGCTCGGCGCATTGCGCCAGACACGACAATAATATTCAAAGTGGCCCTTCCTCCGCCTCGGCCTGAATCGCCCGGGGCGAGCCGTCCAACCGCGCTAAACTACCCTTCGCATGCGCCCTTTGCGACAAATACTAGCGACCGAATCGGCGCTCGCGGGTCTTCTTAACCGCCGCCAGGGCGAACTCGCGATCCTGGCGGCGGTGCGGGACAGTTTGCCCCCGGCCCTTGCCGCGCAGGTCGGCGTCGCCACCGTTACCCCGCCCGAACTTGCCCTCGTCGCCGGCAGCGGCGCCGCCGCCGGCCTGCTTCGGCAGCGCGCTCCGGTTCTGCTTGAGATACTGCGCCGTGCGGGGTGGGAATTTACTGGAATACAGGTTCGCGTGCAAGCCCGCCCACGCGCGGACCATTTAAACAAAACCGTTGCAAAACAATTGGATAGCGCGTCGGCTGCGACACTGCGCGCAGCTGCCCGCAGGCTTGCCGACCCCGAGCTCGCCAATGCCTTGCAGCGGCTTGCGGCGCACGGCGGCGACGGCGCGTCAGCCGCTGCCCAAGGACCTCTCGACGGCGTAGAAGACCAGCACCGCGAGTAGCAGCACGACCGTGTATTTGGCCACCTGGCCGATGAAGCGCAGATAGCGACGATCGCGGCGGAGCAGGTAGGCGCCCAAGGCCACGGCGATGGTCCCCAGGGAAACCACCAGCAGCAGCCGCACCAGGACCAAGGCTCAGCCTCGCTCGCCAGGCGTCACGCTTCGCCGCAGCATCGCCCGTCCGGTCGCGACGGCAACGGCTAGGCCGGCTGCAGCTGCCAGGCGAGGAACGCGCTCGGCACCTCGTCGGGCGCGTCAAAAGTCACGAGCTCCCAGGCATGGGTGCGGGCGAGCAGTTCGCGCGACAGGGCGTTGTTGAGCGCGTGGCCGGACTTGAACGCCGCATATGTACCGATCAGCGGGTGGCCGAGCAGGTAGATGTCGCCGATCGCGTCGAGCACCTTGTGTTTGGCGAATTCGTTGTCGTAGCGCAGACCTTCGCTGTTCAGCACGCGCGTTTCGTCGAGGACGATCGCGTTCTGCAGGCTGCCGCCCAGCACCAGCCCGGCGGCGCGCAACGCTTCGACGTCGGCCATAAACCCAAATGTGCGGGCGCGGCTCACTTCCTTGGTATACGAATGCTCGGCGAAGTCGATCGCGACGTGACGATTCTCGGTTCCGAACACCGGATGCGGAAAATCGATCGTGAAATCGAGCCTGAATCCGTGATGCGGCTCGAAGCGGGCCCACTTGTCGGCGGCGCGGACCTCCACGGGCTCCTTGATCCGCAGATAACGCTTGCGTGCCGCCTGCTCCTCGATGCCAGCCGACTGCAGCAGGTACACGAACGGGCCGGCGCTGCCGTCCATGATCGGGAGTTCGGGGCCGGCCACATCGACGTGCAGGTTATCGATGCCGAGTCCAGCAAGGGCCGACATCAGGTGCTCGACGGTGGAGATTTTCACGCCGTCCTTCTCCAGCGACGAGGACAGGCGCGTATCGCCGACGTAGCTGGCGTGCGCCGGAATCGCCACCGGCTGCGCCAGATCGGTGCGGTGAAACACGATGCCGGTATCGGGCGGCGCCGGTCGCAGCGCAAGGTCGACGCGGGCACCGGTATGCAGGCCTACGCCGGTCGTCTTGATCGAGCTTTTGAGTGTTCGTTGTTTGAGCATCGCCGTTCGCTCGCGCGGCCACGTCGCGGACGAAGCGCCAAGCCTCCACGCGCCGCGTGCGAGTGCACTATTTTAGCACAGGGCCCCTCTCGAGGACGGTCGCGGTCGCGCTCGCGCTAGTCCGCCTGCTTCCTCAGGAACGCGGGAATATCCGAGGGATCGAATCCCGGCGTCGACGTCCCGCTCGGGGTCGGCGCGCGCCCGCGACGGATCACGGCGGGCGTGCGTTCGAGACGATCATAGTCCACCGGTTCTCCGGACGTCGTCAGCCCATCGGTACCGGTGCGCTCCAGCATCGGCTCGACGACTTCCAGCCGCGGCGCGCGCGCCTTTGCGGTGGCGCCGCCCAAGCCGGTCGCGACCATTGTCACGCGCAGCCGGTCCTCCATCGCGTCGTCGATGACGGTGCCGACGATGACCATCGCGTCATCGGCTGTGAACGCCTTGATCGTATTCATGACCTCGTGATATTCCTTCATCTTGAGTCCCGCGGACGCGGTGATGTTCACCAGCACACCGCGCGCGCCGGCAAGGTTCACTTCCTCGAGCAACGGGCTCGCGACGGCGCGCTCCGCGGCCTGATGCGCGCGATCGATGCCGGCGGCGGTGGCCGATCCCATCATCGCCATGCCGATCTCCGACATGACTGTGCGCACGTCGGCGAAGTCAACGTTGACCAATCCCGGGTTGTTGATCACCTCCGCGATGCCCGCGACAGCGCTGTGCAGCACCTCGTTTGCGGCGGCATAGGCGTCGAGTACCGACACTTCCTCGCCGAGCACCTGCATCAGCTTGTCGTTCGGGATGATGATCAGCGAATCGACAATTTTTGCCAGCTCGTCGATCCCGGCCTGGGCCACTTTTTGCCGCTTGCCCTCGAACTTGAAGGGTCGGGTCACGACGGCCACCGTGAGCACGCCGCATTCCTTCGCCACCTGGGCGACGACCGGTGCGGCACCGGTGCCGGTGCCGCCGCCCATGCCGGCGGTAATGAAGAGCATGTCCGCACCGTCGATGGATTCGGCGATCCGATCGCGATCCTCCATCGCCGCGTCGCGTCCGATCTCCGGCCGCGCGCCGGCGCCGAGCCCGCGCGTCAGGCTGGTGCCGAGTTGCAGCTGGATGCGCGCGGTGGAACGCTTCAGCGCCTGCGCGTCGGTGTTGGCGGCGATGAACTCCACACCCGCGAGGCCCTTGCCGATCATGTGTTCCACGGCGTTCCCGCCGCAGCCGCCCACGCCGATGACTTTGATGACGGCATCCTGAGGGCTCTGGTCGATGATTTCAAACATATGCACTCCTTTCCTGTCTGGTGTTGATCCTGCTGTCTGTAACCGCTTGGGCCGAGGCCCGCCGTTCAAAAATTTGCCTTGAACCATTGCTTCATCCGTCCCGCCACGTTGGTGAATCCGCCGCTCTGGGCGCGCGAGAGCTCCGCGCGCAGGAAATGCTCGCGACCATCGAGCAGTAGCCCGACCGCGGTCGCGTAGCGCGGGCTGCGCACGACGTCGGCGAGCCCGCCGACGTACGCCGGCACCCCAATGCGCACTGGCAAATGAAAGACTTCCTCGCCGAGCTCGATCATCCCGGCCAGCAGCGCCGAACCCCCGGTCAGCACGATCCCGGAGGAGAGCAGCTCCTCGAAGCCGCTGCGGCGCAGTTCCGCCTGCGCGAGCGTGTAGAGCTCCTCGATCCGCGGCTCGATCACTTCGGCCAGCATCTGCCGCGACAGCTTCCGCGGGCCGCGCTCGCCGACCCCGGAGACTTCGATGATGTCGTTCGGATCGGCGAGCTGCCGCAGCGCGCAGCCGTGGCGAAGCTTCAGCTCCTCGGCTTCCTTGGTCGGCGTGCGCAAGGTCATCGCGATGTCGTTGGTGACCTGATCACCGGCGATCGGGATCACCGCCGTGTGCCGGATCGCGCCCCCGGTGAACACCGCGAGATCGGTGGTGCCACCGCCCACATCCATCAGGCAAACGCCGAGTTCCTTCTCGTCGTCGTTGAGGACGGCCAG
>DASZIB010000071.1:0-91725 GCA_035937415.1 Edaphobacterium sp. (SeqCode)
GGGTTGGTGCGGGCGATGCTGCCGTCGACGGTCACCTGCCGCAGCGCGAACGCGGGTTGCCGCACCGCCCACGCCAGCCCACCCCATGCCAGCAGCGCCGCCGCCACGGCGGTCATCGCCCAGGCCAGCGCGTTGAGCAGCCGTGGGCTATCCCACATGCGCGCCCCGCAGGATGTCAACGCACAGGTCGGGGAAGCTCATGCCGATCGCCTTCGCCGCGATGGGCACCAGGCTGTGCGCGGTCATGCCCGGTGAGGTATTCACTTCGAGGAATTGCCACCTGCCGTCGGGCATGATGATGAGATCGACCCGCCCCCATCCCGAGCCACCGACGAGCGCGAAGGCCTCGAGCGATTGCGCGCGAACGCCTTGTTCGGTCGCCTCAGGCAAACCGGCCGGACAGTGGTAGCGCGTCTCATTGGAGAAATACTTGTGGTGATAGTCGTAGTTGCCGTCGGGCGCCTCAATGCGAATGAGGGGCAGCGCGCGGTCGTTCAGGATCGACGCGGTCAGCTCGACGCCGGCGACGAATTCCTCGACCAGTATCAGGTCGTCGTGCTTGGCTGCCTCGCCAAAGGCGCTCGCGAGCTCGCCGTGGTCGACCGCGGTCACTTTGGAAAGGCCGATCGTGGAGCCCTCGCGCGCCGGCTTGATGATCAGCGGCAAGCCGAGCGTGGCGACGACCGACCACCAGTCGGTTGCGGCATTGACCACGCGATACCGCGGAGTCGGGATGCCGCTGGCAATCCACACCAGCTTGGTGCGCCACTTGTCCATCGCGAGCGCCGAGGCCATGACACCGCTTCCGGTATAGGGGATGCCGAGGACTTCCAGCGCTCCTTGCACGGTACCGTCCTCGCCGAAGCGGCCGTGCAGCGCGATAAAGACGCGGTTGAAGCCGTCGCGGGTCAGCTCGTAGAGTGAACGTTGCGCAGGGTCGAAGGCGTGGGCGTCGACATCCTTGCTGCGCAGCGCGGCTAACACCGCGTTGCCGGAAAGCAGCGAAATCTCGCGCTCCGCCGACGGGCCGCCCATCAGGACGGCTACTTTGCCGAATTCGCTCACAGCGCTTCCCCGATGATGCGTACCTCGGGCTCCAGCATCACGCCGCTCTGGTCGGCAACGACCCGTTGCACGTGCGCGATCAGCTTTTCGATGTCCGCCGCGCTCGCCCGCCGCTGCGCGTTGACGATGAAATTCGCGTGCTTCTCCGACACCTGCGCACCACCGACGGCAAAGCCCTTGAGTCCCGCCGCCTCGATTAATCGTGCCGCGTGATCACCGGGTGGATTGCGAAATACGCTGCCGGCGTTGGGCAGGGCGAGCGGCTGCGTGGCAATGCGCCGCGCCAGGAGCTCGCGGATCCTTGCCAGCGACGCCTCGCCGTCGCCGGGAGGAAAGCGGAACCATGCCGCGGTGAAGACGCCGTCGGCGGGGCGGCCGTCCGCACGCTTGACGCTGCGGTAGCCGATCGCGTAATCCGCTGGCGTGCGCACGACGAAGGAGCCGTCGCGCATGAGCAGTTCCACCTTGGCCACGTGCGGCCAGGTCTCCCCTCCGTAGCAGCCAGCGTTCATCGCCAGCGCGCCACCGACAGTCCCGGGCACGCCGGCGAGAAATTCGGCCCCCCCGCAACCGTGGCGCGCGGCAAAGCGGGCGAGCTTCGGGCAGGCGACTCCCGCTTCGGCGTAGATCAGGCCGTCGGCAACCGCCAGCGCGCCGCCGGGGTTGTGCAGCAGGATCACCGCGCCGCGCACACCGCCGTCGCGTACCAGAACGTTGCTGCCGAGGCCGAGAACCGTCACCGACTCGAAAATCGGCAACTGGCGCAGAAACATGGCCAGGTCGTCGCGGTCGGCAGGGACGTACGCGATGTCGGCGGCGCCCCCCGCGCGCCAACTCGTGTGGGGAGCGAGCGCGGCGTCGAGTAGGAGGGTGCCGCGCAGGCCAACGAAATGCCGAGGCTCGACCATATTCATGCAGCCTCTTGGGTGAGTTGTTGCGGCACACCGCCGATCGACCCGGCGCCCATCGTGAGCACGACGTCGCCGTCCCGCACGATAGTGCGGATCGCCGCAGCGACTTCCGCGACGTTCTCGACGAATACCGGTTCGACCCTGCCGGCGACGCGCAACGCCCGCGCCAGCGCGCGTCCGTCCGCCGCGACGAGCGGCGGCTCGCCGGCTGGATAGACCTCGGTCAGGACCAGGCCGTCGACCGTCGCGAGCACCTTGACGAAGTCCTCGAACAGATCGCGGGTACGCGTGTAGCGATGCGGTTGGAAGGCAAGCACCAGCCGGCGTCCGGGGAAGGCGCCGCGGGCGGCGGCAATGGTTGCCGCCATTTCCACGGGGTGATGTCCGTAATCGTCAATGAGCGTATAGCGCCCGCCGCGCGACAATGCGATCTCGCCGTAACGCTGGAACCGCCGGCCAACGCCTTTGAAATCGGACAGGGCTCTGGCGATTGCGCCGTCGTCAACGCCCGTCTCGCGCCCGACGGCGATGGCCGCCAGCGCGTTCTGCACGTTGTGCACGCCGGCGAGGTTGAGGCGGACATCCAGGTCGCTGCGGCCGGCGCTGCGCGCAACGAAACGCATGCACCCAGCGGCGTGCGCGATCGCTTCGGCGCGCACCTGCGCATCCGGCGCGAGGCCGTAGGTCACGAGCGGCTTGGTGATCGCCGGCAGGATGTCGCGGACATTGACGTCGTCGACACACAGCACGGCGACGCCGTAGAACGGCAAGCGCTGCGCAAACTGCAGGAACGTGTCCTTCAGGCGGGCGAAATCGTGGCCGTAGGTCTCCATGTGGTCGGCATCGATGTTGGTGATCACCGCGAGCACCGGCTGCAGGACCAAGAACGACGCATCGGACTCGTCGGCCTCGGCGACGAGGAACTCGCCGCTACCCAGCCGGGCGTGGCTATCCGCGGAAAGCAGGCGGCCGCCGATGACGAAGGTCGGATCGAGGTTGCCCTCGGCGAGCACGCTGGCGATCAGGCTCGTCGTCGTCGTCTTGCCATGGGTGCCGGCGACCGCGATGCCCTGCTTCAACCGCATCAGCTCGCCGAGCATCAGCGCGCGCGGCACCACCGGAATACCGCGCTCGCGCGCCGCCAGCACCTCGGGATTGTCGGCGGCGACAGCGGCGGATACGACGACGACATCCGCTTCGGTGATGTTGGCTGCGGCGTGGCCAAGATGGACGCGCGCGCCAAGCTCGGTGAGACGCCGAATCACCGCCCCGTGCGCGAGGTCCGAGCCGGTCACGCGATATCCCTGGGTCAGCAGCACCTCGGCGATGCCGCTCATGCCGGCGCCACCGATGCCGACGAAATGCACGCGCTTGACCTTGTGCTTCACGGCTGCTTCGCCTCCGCCGCACATGCCTGCGCGACGCGCTCGGCCGCATCCCGGCGGCCGACCCGCCGCGCCGCGATCGCCATCTGCAGCAAACCCTCGCGCGAGCAGTTGTGCAGGAATTCCGCCACCCGTTCCGGCTCGAGCTCAGCCTGCGGCATGAGAACCGCACCGCCCGCATCAACCAGGAAGCGCGCGTTGTGCGTCTGTTCGTCGGCGATCGCCCCGGGCAGCGGCACGAGCACCGCGGCGACGCCGACCGCGGCCAGCTCGGCTACGGTCAGGCCGCCGCTGCGGGAGATCACGAGATCGGCCAGCGCGTAGCGTTGCGCCATGTCGGTGAAAAACGCGACGCACTCGGCTTCGACACCGGCAGCGCTGTACGCGGCGCGCGCCGCCTCGAGGTTGCGTTCGCCCGCCTGGTGGGCGACGAGCGGGCGCGCAGCCGGGGACAGGAGCGCGAGGGCGGCCGGGATCCGCGAATTGAGCGCGGCTGCACCCAGGCTGCCGCCGAGAACGAGCAGACGCAAGGGCCCGGTGCGGCCGCGGTAACGCGTTTCGGGGGATGCCACAGCGGCGATGTCGTCGCGCACGGGATTGCCGACCCATTCCACCTTGCTGCCGTGCCGGCCGGAGAGGGCACCGGGAAACCCGAGCAGGATGCGATCGGCACCGTACGCAAGCACGCGGTTGGCGAGCCCGGCGACCGCGTTCGCCTCGTGAATCACCAGCGGCTTGCCGCAAGCCACGCCCATGAGCGCGCCCGGAAACGACGCGAATCCACCCAGCCCCAGGACGACGTCCGGCGCGCGGCGACGGATGATCGCCAGGCTCTGGCGAAAGGCATTGAGCAGCGCGAAGGGTCCGAGCAGCAACCGGCGCAGGCCCTTGCCGCGCACGCCGGCGAAGCGAATGCCCTCGAACTCCACGCCATGTTGCGGCACGAGCTTGGCCTCGATGCCGTCGCGGGTCCCCAGCCAGAACACCCGGCAGCCACGCCCGATCAGCCGCGCCGCGACCGCGAGCCCCGGGAACACGTGGCCGCCGGTGCCGCCGGTTGTAATCATGACGGTGGCGCTCATACGGCGAACCCGCGCAGCAAGCGCCGATTTTCGTAGTCAACGCGCAGCAGAATCGCAATGGCAATGCAGTTGGCGACGATGCCGCTGCCCCCGAACGACAGCAGCGGCAGCGTCAGACCCTTGGTCGGAAGCACGCCCATGTTGACGCCGATGTTGATGAAGGCCTGCGCCCCGAGCCAGACGCCGATGCCGTGCGCTGTCAGGGCCGCAAAGGGCCGCTCCAGCCGCGCGGCCTGCCTGCCGATTGCGTAGGCGCGAACGAGCAGCCATGCGAACAGCGCCAGCACGGCGAGCACGCCGACGAAACCGAGCTCTTCGGCGATCACTGCGAGCAGGAAATCGGTGTGCGCCTCGGGCAGATAGAGGAGCTTCTCGACGCTGGCGCCGAGTCCCACGCCGAACCACTCGCCACGCCCGAAGGCGATGAGCGAGTGCGACAGCTGATAACCCTTGCCGTACGCGTCCGCCCAGGGGTCGAGGAAACCGGTGAAGCGATGCAGCCGGTACGGCGCGATCTGGATTAGCACCCACAGCGCGATCGGGAGCAGCAGGGTGAGTCCGCTCAGCAAGCGCCAGTCGAGGCCGCCCAGGAACAGGATGGCAAATGCGATCGTGACGATCACGACGCAGGCGCCGAAGTCCGGCTCCTGCAGCAGCAGCACGCCGACGGCAATCATGACCGCGAGCAGCGGCAGGAAGCCTCGCAACAGGGTTTGCTTGAGCGGCTGTTCGGCGTGCAGGAACGCCGCTCTGCGGACCGCGTAGCTCGACGCATAGAGCACCACGAACAGCTTCATGAACTCCGACGGCTGCAGGTTGACCACACCCAAGGACAGCCAGCGCTTGCTGCCGTTGATCGTGCGGCCCACCCCGGGGACAAGGACGGCGGCGAGCAGCGCCGCGCCGACGATGAACAGGTACGGCGCCAAGGAACGCCAGACGCTGACGGGAATCTGGAATGCGATCAGGCCGGCGACCAGGCCCACGCCGACGAATAGCGCGTGCCGCGCCAGGAAATACCACGGTCGGTAGCCGGTGTAGGCGGACGCTTCCGCGGTCGCAATCGACGCCGAGTACACCATCACCAGGCCCAGGGCGAGCAGCAACAGCGCGGTCCAGGCGAGGGTCGGATCGTAGGTGAGCATGGCGCGGCTCGGATGCGGCGATCCGCCCGGCACGGACAATCGCGGCAGCGTCGAGAGCAGCCCGTCTCTAGGCATGCGCCGACTCCTTCGCATGCGCCGCAACGGCGGCCTTGAAGCGTTCGCCACGCTCGACGTAATCGCGGAACATGTCGAAGCTCGCGCACGCCGGTGATAGCAGCACGGCATCGCCCGGCCGGGCGCGTGCGATCGCGCGCGCGACCGCGACTTCCAGCGCTGGCGCGAGCTCCACCGCCGGCGTGACGCCCGAAAGCGCAGCGGCGATAACAGGGGCGTCGCGTCCGAGCAGAACGACCGCGCGACAATGCGCTTCCACCGCCGCCTTCAGCGGCGCGAAATCCTGCCCCTTGCCCTCGCCGCCGGCGATCAGCACGACCGGACGCCCGATGCCGTCGAGGGCGGCCAGCGTGGCCGCGACCGTGGTCCCCTTCGAGTCGTTGACGAACAGCACGTCAGCGATGTCGGTCACGCGCTCCATGCGATGCGGCAAGCCGCGAAATGCGGCCAGCGCGGCCAGTGTTTTCGCCTCGATCTTAGCGACCGTCGACGCGAGCGCCAGCGCCGCGAGCGCGTTCAACAAATTATGCCGCCCGACCAGCGCGAGCTCGTTCGCCGCGATCAGCAACGCGCCGCCGCGCGCAAGCCATGGCGTTCCCTTGCGTTCCACAAGCCCCCACTCGTGCTCGCCCACGGGGATGCTGGTGCCGAAGGTCTGCACGACACGTCCCGGTTGTTGCATCGAGAGCGAACGCGCGTCGTCGCGATTGAGGATCTGCTCGCCGCCGCGGAGAAAGATGCGCGCCTTGGCCGCGGTGTATTCGGCCAGATTGGCGTAGCGATCCAGATGGTTTTCCGTCACATTGAGCACCGTCGCCGCGACGGGGGCGAGACTGGCGGTGGTCTCGAGCTGGAAGCTCGACAATTCGAGCACCAGCACGTCTGGCCAGCGCGCCTCGCGCTCGAATGCTGCAAGGGCGTCGAGTACGGGCTCACCGATGTTGCCCACGGTCGTTGCGGCGAGGCCGGCGGCGCGTAGCAGCTCCGCGGTCAGTGCGGTGACGGTGGTCTTGCCGTTCGAGCCGGTGATCGCCAGGACTTTCTGGCCCGGGGGCAGCGCTCTGGCGAAGAGTTCGACGTCGCCGACCAGTTCGGCTCCGCGCGCGACGGCGGCGCGAATCGCCGGCTGATCCTTGGCGAGCCCCGGGCTGATGATGATCGTCTGTGCAGCCGAGAGCGTCGCGTCGTCGAACGGTCCGGTAGTCAACTGAACCTGCGGCAATTCGGCGCGCAGCTGCGCCGCGCAGGGTGGATCGGCGCGGGTATCGGCAACCGCGACGCGCGCGCCAACGCGCGCTGCCCAGCGCGCCGCCGACAGGCCGGAAATTCCGAGCCCGAGCACGACGATACGGCGGTTCTTGAACCTCATCGTCAGCGCAATTTCAAGGTCGAAAGACCAAAGAGCACCAGCAGCATGGTGATGATCCAGAAACGCACGACGACCTGATTTTCCTTCCAGCCCTTGAGCTCGAAGTGGTGGTGGAGCGGCGCCATGCGGAACACACGCCTGCCGGTGAGCTTGAACGACGCCACCTGGATTACCACCGAAAGGGTCTCGACTACGAACACGCCACCCATGATCGCCAGCACAATCTCCTGGCGAACAATGATCGCGATCGCCCCTAGCGCAGCGCCCAGGGCCAGTGCGCCGACGTCGCCCATGAAGACCTCCGCGGGATAGGCGTTGAACCAGAGAAACCCCAGTCCCGCACCCACGACCGCCGCGCAAATCACGGTCAGCTCGCCCGCGCCCTGGATATGCGGCACGAGGAGGTAGGTCGAAAAGTCGGCGCGGCCCGCCACGTAGGTGAAGATCCCGAGCGCGCCGGCGATCATCGCCGTCGGCATGATGGCAAGCCCGTCGAGCCCGTCGGTCAGGTTGACGGCGTTGCTTGCGCCGACGATCACGCAATACGACAGTACGATAAAGCCCCACACGCCGAGGGGGTACGACACCGTCTTGAAGAACGGCACGATCAGATCGGCCTTCTGCGGCAGGTCGAGGCTGAAACCGCTGAACAGCCAGGCCAGAAACAGCTGCAGGAACTGTGCATTCGACGGCGTGGAGACCGCAAACGCGAGATAGATGGCGGCGATTAGTCCGATCACGGATTGGGAAATGAACTTGGTGCGTGCCGGCAACCCCTTCGGATTGCGGTACACCACCTTGCGGTAATCGTCGATCCAGCCGATCGCGCCGAAGCCCAGCGTCACCAACAGCACGACCCAGACGAAGCGGTTGCGCAGATCTGCCCAGAGCACAGTCGTGATCGCGATCGAAACCAGGATCAGCGCACCGCCCATCGTCGGCGTTCCGGCCTTGAGCAGATGGGATTGGGGGCCGTCGTCGCGTACGGCCTGGCCGATCTTGTACTCGGTGAGCTTGCGGATCATGCCCGGGCCGACGACGAAGGAGATGATCAACGCCGTCATGGTCGCGAGCACGGCGCGCAGCGTTATGTAGCCGAAGACGTTGAAAGCGCGCACGTCGGCCGCCAGCCAGTTGGCAAGGGCGAGCAGCATCAGTGGCCCTCGGCCGCGGCGGCACCGGTTAGCGCGGCGACGACCCGCTCCATGCGCATGAAGCGCGAACCCTTGACGAGCAAGGTGACGCCGGACTGACCTTCGCTGCGCAGCTTCGCCGCGGTCGTGGCGATCAGCGCATCGACGTCGGCGAAGTGTTCTCCGCCTGAACCGAACGAAGCGACGGCGTGTGCCGCAAGCGCGCCGGTGGTCAACAGGCGATCGACTCCTGCCGCGCGCGCGTACTCGCCGATCTCCCGATGAAAGGCGACGCCTTGCTCGCCGACCTCGCCCATGTCGCCGAGCACCAGCCAGCGCTCGCCGTGAGCGCGCGCCAGCACCGCAATTGCGGCACGCACCGAATCCGGGTTTGCGTTGTAGGTGTCGTCGATGACCGCGGCGCCCGCCGCGGCGGTCTTGGTGTCGAGTCGGCCGGCGAGCGGTCGGAAAACGGACAAGGCGCGGTGCACCGCAGCGAGGCTCGCGCCGGCGGCTGTCGCGATGGCGATTGCCGCGATGGCATTGGCGACGTTGTGGCGCCCCGGGACATGCAGTTCGAAACTCGTCGCGCCCCCGGGCGTCTCGACGTCGATAAGGCTGCCCCAAGGCTCCGAACGACAGCGCGCGGACACCGCCGCGGGCGCGCGCAATCCGAAATCGCGCACGCTGATACCCGCGCCCTCGGCATTGCGCCGCGCGACGACCCCATTCCAGAAGGGGGCGTAGTCGTCGTCGGCGTTGAACGCGGCGACGCCGTCGATGGGCAGCGCGTTCAGGGCGGCCGCATGTTCCGCCGCGACCTCGGCCACGCTCTTCATGAACTCCTGGTGCTCACGCTGGGCGTTGTTGATGAGGGCGATGGTCGGCTGCGTGATCCCGGCCAGCGCCGCGGTCTCGCCGGGATGGTTCATGCCGATCTCGAGCACCGCGACCTTGTGCGCCGCGCGCAGACCCAGCACCGTCAATGGCAGTCCGATCTGGTTGTTGAAGTTGCCCGCGGTGGCGAGTACCCGGTCCGCACCGAACTCGACGCGCAGGATGGCCGCGGCCATTTCCTTCACCGTGGTTTTGCCGTTACTGCCCACCACGGCAACCACCGGCAGCACGAAACGCCGGCGCCAGAAGGCGGCGAGCGCTCCCAGCGCGGCGAGCGGGTCGGTGACCGCGAGCATGCTGCCGACGGCGTGTCCGACGAGCGATCCGGCGCGGTCAGCGGCAACGACCGCGGCGGCGGCGCCACGCTCGAAGGCCTGGACCACGAAATCGTGGCCGTCAAAACGCTCGCCCTTGATCGCGACAAACAGATCGCCGGCCTGTAGCGACCGTGAATCGGTGGTGACGCGATAGAAAGCGACGTTCGGTCCGGACAGGGTGCCGGCGATTGCGCGGGCGGCGGTCGCGGCATCCATCATCGTTCGCCCCGTGAAGCGAGCGCGCGGGTGGCGTGATCGGCGTCGAGAAACGGGTGTCGCCCGTCGGCATCTTCCTGGTAGCTCTCGCTGCCCTTCCCGGCGAGAAGAACGACATCGCCGGGACCCGCCTCGACGATCGCCGTCGCGATCGCCGCGGCCCGATCGAGCTCGACTGCGTAACGCCGATTGCCGGTGTCGCGGATACCGTGGACGATTTCGCTCACGATCGCGCCCGGATCCTCGCTGCGCGGGTTGTCGCTGGTCACGATCACGCGATCGGCCAACCGCGCGGCCACGCGACCCATTTCCGGCCGCTTGCCACGATCGCGATCGCCGCCGCAGCCGAACACGCACACGAGCTCGCCACCGACGCCGACGGCGGAGCGCAGCGATGTCAGCACCTTGTCGAGCGCGTCCGGCGTGTGTGCATAGTCGATGACGACCAGAGGCGCACCGTTACCCCCGAGGCGCTGCATGCGTCCGGGAGGCGCGTCGACGTTCGCCAGAAAACGCAGCGCCTCTTCCAGAGCGACCCCGCTGACGAGCAACGTGCCGAGTGCGCCGAGGAGATTTGCCGCGTTGAATGCGCCCATGAGGCCCGTATAGATCTCGCCCTTGCCCCACGGCGTCTCGACGGCGAAGGCGAGCCCGGAGCTCGTCGCCCGGAGTTGCGCGCCGGTAACGTCTGCTGCGCCGAACCCGTAGGTCAGGATCTTCCGACCCTTGCCACGGGCGGCGTCGATCAGGCTTTGCCCGAAAGGATCGTCGGCGTTGAGCACGCCAACCCGCAGCCCGGGCCACGCCATGAGCCGGGCCTTCGCCGCGCCATAGGCGGCCATGGTTTCGTGGTAGTCGAGGTGATCGCGCGAGAGATTGGTGAACAGTGCTACGTCGAATGCGACGCCGTTCACGCGCCCCTGATGCAGGCCGTGCGAGGACACTTCCATCGCCACCGCTTCCGCGCCCTCGCGGCGGAACTGACGCAGCATTTCGTGGAGCTCCGCGGCATCGGGCGTGGTGTTCGTGGCCGCGTTGAGCGAGCCCCACAAGCCGTTGCCGAGCGTGCCGATCACCGCTGCGCGGCGTGCGCCGGCGTCGAGCCCCGCCGCAATCCAGTGCGCGCAGGAGGTCTTGCCGTTGGTGCCGGTGACCCCGATCATCCACAACTCGCGTGAGGGATGGCCGTACACCTGATCCGCGATGCTGCCCAGCCGGGCCTTCAGCTGGTCGATCGGGAGATGCGGCACTTTCCAGTCGCGGTTCCAGCTAAAACCCTGCGTATCCCAGAGGATCGCCGCGGCGCCGCGCTCGATCGCATCGGCGACAAATTGGCGTCCGTCCCGGTGTGTGCCCCGATACGCGGCGAAGGCATCGCCCTGGCGCACCTGCCGGCTGTCGGAGGTAATACGCATAATCGGCACGGGCAGCTTCGCCAGCAGCGCCGCGATGTCCGCGTCCGGCGGCGCTACGCTCGTCGCCGCGTCGGTCACGTTTCCTCCGGCACTGCGTCCTGCGGTGGCAGGAACGGCTGGTTGAGCGGTGCATCCGTTGGTACGCCAAGCAACCGCAGCGCGGCGCCCATGACGCTGCTGAACACCGGCGCGGCAACGCTGCCACCGTAATATTGGCTGCCGGTTGGCTCGTCGATCATCACGGCGACGACCAGTCGCGGATTCGAAACGGGGGCGAAGCCCACGAACGAGGACACGTACTTGTTAACGTAGCCGCCCGCCTCGAGCTTGTGTGCGGTACCGGTCTTGCCGGCGACGCGGTAGCCGGGCACCTGCGCCTTCGGCGCCGTACCACCGGGGAGCGTCACGAGCTCGAGCATGCGCCGGACTGCGCGTGCGGTAGCAGGCTTGACCACCGGCGCCCCGGCGACCGGCCCGGCTTCCTTGAACAGCGTTACCGGCTTGACCTCGCCGTCGGTCGCGAAAATGGTGTACGCGCGCGCAAGCTGCACCAGGTTGACGGCAATACCGTGTCCATACGCGATGGTCGCCTGCTCGATCGGTCGCCAGGTCTTCGCCGGCCGCAGCCGCCCGGAAACTTCGCCGGGAAAGCCGGTTTTCGGTGGCGCGCCGAAGCCCGAGCCGGAAAGCGTTTGCCACATTTTCTCCGCGGGCAGCGACAGCGCGATCTTGGCCGCGCCGACGTTCGAAGATTTCTGGATGACCTGCTCGACGGTGAGCGCGCCTTCCCGATGTGCGTCGTGGATCGTCGCCGCGCCGATGGTCAGCGTGCCGGGCGCGGTGTCGATGATCGTCGACGGTTGGACCTTGCCGCTTTCAAGCGCGGCCGCAATCGTGAACGGCTTGAGCGTCGATCCGGGCTCAAAGATGTCGGTCAGCGCCCGGTTGCGCATTCGGTCGCGCGGCACGCGGCTGTGGTTGTTGGGGTTATACGAGGGCCAGTTGGCAAGCGCGAGGATCTCGCCCGTCTTCGTGTCGAGAATGACGAGGCTCCCCGCCTTGGCCTTGTTCACGTCGATCGCGGCCTTGAGTTCGCGATACGCGAGATATTGCAGCCGGCTGTCGATGGACAGCGCCAGATCGCGACCTTCCCGCGGCGAGCGGATACTGGCGACGTCCTCGACGACTTCGCCGCGGCGATTGATGATTACGCGCCGACTGCCGGGCGCCCCGCCAAGCCATGACTGCTGCGCCAGTTCGATGCCCTCCTGGCCGACGTCGCCGTCGCCGGTAAAACCCAGGACGTGGCTCATCACCTCGCCGTCCGGATAATAGCGGCGATATTCATCGTCCTCGTGCACACCCTTGATGCCAAGCGCGGCGACGCGCGCGGCGACTTCCGGTGCCACCGATCGCTTGAGGTAGACGAACTCGTCGCCGGCGGAGAGCCGCGCCGCCAGCGCGTCGGGCTCCAGGTCGAGCGCTGCGGCGAGCGCCTGGCGCTGCGCGGGTGTGGCCTCCACCTTGTCCGGCCAGGCCCAGATCGCCTTAACCGGGGTGCTGATGGCGAGCGGCGCGCCGAACCGGTCGAGGACGCGTCCGCGGTGCGCGGGGACCTCGAGGTCCCGGCTGTAGCGCGAGGAGCCCTGCTCCTGCAGGAAGCGGTTGTCAAACCATTGCAGGTACAGCGAGCGCGCCGCGAGCAAGGCGAACAGCGCCAGCAGCATGCTGAACAGGACCGAAGCCCGCAGCCGCGGCAGCTTGGGAGCAGCTGCGGGGCGCGAGAGTGTCGCGGTCGTCATCGCGGGCTCTGGCCGAGAACGTGCACGCGACCCGGTGGCGGCAGTTGCATTTTCAATTGCTCGCGCGCGATCTTCTCGATTCGCGCCGGCATCGCCCAAGTGCTTTGTTCGAGCTGCAGCTGTCCGTATTCGACATCGTAGCCTCGCGCGAGCGTCTGACCGCGCTCGAGTTCGACGAAGAGCTGGCGCGCCTGGTAGCGCGAGGTGACAAGCGACACTGCGCAGGCGACCAGCGCGGCTAGCAGTAGCAAATTGAGTCTTGCCATTACCCTAGCGTTTGGCGGGTGCGCTCGGCGACGCGCAGCGACGCGCTGCGCGATCGCGGATTGGCTGCGACTTCGGCGGCGCGCGGACGGATCGCCCGTCCCACCAGACGCAGCGGCGGGATCGGAAGCGCGCGCTCCGCGATTGCCAGACGGGCCAGGCGCGCATCGCCGCCGTAGGGCTCACTGTGCCGGCGAAAGAACTGCTTGACGAGCCTGTCCTCGAGCGAATGGAAGCTGATGACCGCGAGTCTTCCTCCTGGGGCAAGGCGTGGCAAGACGCGTTCGAGGACTAGCGACAATTCCGCGAGCTCCTGATTGATGTAAATCCGTAGAGCCTGGAACGTCCGCGTGGCCGGATCCTGACTCCGATCACGCCCCCGGCCCGCGCCGAGGGCTTTTGCCACGATCGCGGCCAGTTGCCGCGTGCGTACGATGGGCCCGTGCGCGCGAGCCGCAACAATCGCTCTTGCAATCTGTTGAGCAAACCGTTCTTCACCATAGTCCGCGATCACTTGTTTGAGTTCATTGGCGGTGACGGTGGCGAGCCATTCCGCCACGCTCTTGCCGCGGCTGGGATCCATGCGCATATCGAGCGGGCCGTCGGCGCGCAGCGAAAAGCCGCGGCTTGGCTCGTCGATCTGCGGCGACGAAATGCCGAGATCGAGCAGCAGCCCGTCGATCGCGGCGTCGCCAGCCGCGTCGAGCAACTGCGGCAAGTCGGAAAACCACTCGCGGTAGAAGCGAAAGCGCGCGTCGCGCCACGAGCGGGCGACCGCCTCGGCCGCGGGATCGCGATCGAGCGCCACGAGGCGACCGCGGGGACCGAGTTGCGCGAGGATGCCGCGGCTGTGTCCACCGCGACCGAACGTCGCGTCGACGTAGACACCATCGGGCTTGACCGAGAGCGCGGCCACGGCCTCTTCGAGCAAAACGGGGAGATGGCCGCCATCCGCAATCAAAGCGAAAAACCGTCCAGCTCCGGCGGCAGCCCGCCGGCGGGGAATGCGACCGCATGCTCGGTCCGCTCGAGCCATTTCGCCTCGTCCCACAACTCGAACTTGTTGCCCTGCCCGACGAGCACGACACGTTTGTCGAGCGTCGCGTACTGGCGCAATGCGGGCGGCACGAGGATGCGACCGGCGCCGTCAAGGACGACGTCGTCGGCATGGCCGACGAGCAGGCGTTGCAGGGCCCGGGTTTTTTCGTTGAAACTGGACAGCCCCATCAACCTCTGCTGAATGGGCTCCCAAGCGAGCAGCGGATAGAGGAGAAGACAGTGACTGGGATCGGCGGTGAGGACCAGGCGCCCTTCGGCCTGGCGGGCGAGCGCCTCGCGATGCCGGGCCGGGATCGCCAGCCGACCCTTGTTGTCGAGCGCAAGATGGGTAACGCCTCGAAACACTGCCCCTCCTCCGGCGATAGCGCTGTGCGGTGAGTGCCCACTTTAACCCACTTTTTCCCACCATTTGCCACTATATGTGAATGCCCGCCGAGGGTCAATAAAATTACGGTTTCTGAACAAAGACTTAGCGCCGCTGTTGTATAAACGACAAATGTTGTGGATAAATAATAATTTACGAGTTACTTTGAAGGTAAATTCGCACATCCAATGGAAAAGTGGGGCGCTCGCAGGCGCGCGCCGGGAAACGCAGGGATTAATCCGCAGCGGGCAGCGTCGCTTTATGCCAGCAGCATTGAGTCCGCAGGCACCGGGCACAAACCAGGCGCAGACCGTGGGCGGCTGCGCCGTGGTTTCGCAACCATCCGGACCTGCGCAACTCGCCGCAGCGGCGCTGGGTTTGATTCGCGATTGCAGTGCCCTTCGTCGCGGCGCGAGCGAAGCGTCAATTGCGAGCGAGTCGGTCGGTGTGCTGAACGTGCGCACGTGCCCGCATCGCGAGCCCGAGTCGCCGCGTCATTGCAACGGACAACCTCGCGGCAACGCGACGCGCAGTTGCGCGAAAAGTACCTGCTCTGGATTTGCCGCGAACGGCAATGGGCACGGAAAGCAAAGTGCGGAGTGGCGCGCCCGACAGGAGTCGAACCTGTGACCTTTGGCTTCGGAAACCAACACTCTATCCAACTGAGCTACGGGCGCACGGCTGGCGATTCTACCCCAATTGCAAACGCCGTCCATCCGGCTTCTCCCGACTTGGATCAGCGCGCTATAATTTGCGCTTTGTCTCGCGGTCGAGGCGTGCCGCGCGAACAAAAATCCAGCAAGAGCGCCCGGAACCCGCGATGAGCGACGAGAACACATCCTTTATCAAAACGCCAAAGCAACTCGTCATCGTCGTCGCACTGGCCCTTGCCGTACCGATCGCGTTGTTCGGACTGGTGTCGCAGCTCGTCACGGGCATGCGGCCTGCGGGACGCGCGGAGGCCGAGTCGGGCGTGCTCGATCGCATTAAGCCCGTCGGCGAAGTCATGCTCGTCGACGCGAGCGCGCCGCAGGGGAACATGAGCGGCGAGCAGGTTTACCAAGCCGTGTGCAAAACCTGTCACGAAGCGGGCCTGGTCGGCGCGCCGAAGCTAGGCGACAAGGCGGCGTGGGCGCCGCGGATAAAGAAAGGCGTCAACGCCCTCTACAGCAATGCGCTCAAGGGTACCAACAAGGGCATGCCGCCCAAGGGCGGCAATACCGATCTTGCCGACATCGAAGTCCAGCGTGGCGTGGTCTACATGGCCAACCGGTCGGGCGCGAGCTTCCCCGAGCCGGCGGCACCGGTGGGGCCTGCTGCAGCGTCCGCTCCGGTTGCGCCTGCAGCTCCGGCGGCCGCTGCAACGCCGGCTCCGGCTGCAGCGGCGCCCTCGCCCGCTGCGCCCGCTGCGAAGGCAGGCGCGCCACTCGATCTCAATACGGGTCAGGCGATGATGCAGAAGAACGGGTGCGCAGCATGTCACGCGGTCGACAAGAAAATCCTCGGTCCGGCGTACGTCGACGTCGCCGCCAAGTATCGCGGCGACGCCACCGCACTCACGAAGCTCACGCAGAAGGTAAAGTCGGGGGGCACCGGGGTGTGGGGGCAGATTCTCATGCCGCCCAATGCCCAGATACCCGACGCCGATATCAAGGCGCTGGTGAGCTGGATCCTGAGCCTGAAGAAATAACGCTGGTTGCGCACTAGCGGTCGCGAAGTTACCCGGCGTCGATGCCGGGCGCAGCGATCCGCGCCACTTCCGGGCGAGCCTCGCGCCATGAGTCATTACGTCGTCGGCGATATCCAAGGCTGCTACGCCGAGTTTGCGCAGCTGCTCGACCTGATTGCGTTTGATCCGCAACGCGATCGTCTGTGGCTGGTCGGCGACCTCGTCAATCGCGGACCCGACTCCCTGTCGGTATTGCGGCAGGTGAAGTCGCTCGGCGCGGCCGCAACAACGGTGCTCGGCAACCACGACCTGCATCTACTGACCGTCGCGGCAGGGCATCGCGCCGCGCACAAGCGCGACACGCTCGCCGCTGTTCTCGCGGCGCCCGACCGCGACGAGTTGCTCGACTGGCTGCGGCGACGCCCGCTGGTGGTGCACGAGGGCGAATTCCTGCTCGTTCATGCCGGGCTTCTGCCGTCATGGACGCCGGCAGATGCCGTGGCGCTTTCGCGCGAGGTTGAAGCCGTTCTCGCGTCGCCCGCGCACGATGATTTCCTGCACCACCTCTATGGCGACGAGCCGGCGCGGTGGAACAACGGGCTCACCGGCCACGACCGCCTGCGCGTCATCGTCAACGCCTGCACCCGACTGCGCTTCTGTTCGGCCGACGACGCCATTGAGCTTCAGGAAAAACGCGGCCCGGGGCATTCGCCGCCCGGTTTCGCACCCTGGTTTGCCCACCCGGAACGCAAGTCAGCAGGGGTCACCATCGTGTGCGGGCACTGGTCGACGCTCGATCTCATGTTTGCGCCGAACGTGATGATGCTTGACTCAGGCTGCCTGTGGGGCGGAACGCTTACCGCCGTCCGATTGGACGACGCGCGCGTGTTCCAGGTACCGAGCCGCGCGGCGCTCGTTCCCAAACCCCTCGAGTGAAGGGTTCGTCAGCGCAGGAGCGCTCCTCCTGCCGATGTGCCGGCGCTCGCTTTAGAACAGCGGCTGGCCGAAGTGCGTCTCGTACTGCGCGGCGATCGCGTCCCGGCTCAGGGCATGGTTCTGCCCGCCGCGAGACGCGATCTTGAGCGCTCCGAGCAGCGAGGCAAGGCGGCCCGTGCGCGTCCAATCCCAGCCATGCCCAATGCCAAAAAGCAGGCCGGCGCGGTAGGCATCGCCGCAGCCGGTGGGGTCGACCACCTGGGTCGGTTTGACGGGCGGAATTTGGAGCACCTTGCCATCGCTATGGATGTGCGAGCCCTCGCCACCCAGCGTCACAATCAGCGCTTCGACCCGCGCGGCGAGCGCTTCGATCGAGACCCCGGTGCGCTCGGCGAGCATTCTGCCCTCGTAGTCGTTGACCGCAACGTAGTCGGCGCAATCGATCATTTCGAGCAACTCGGCACCCGAAAATAGCGGTAGCCCCTGCCCCGGATCAAAGATGAATGGAACCTTCGCCGCGGCGAACTCGTGCACGTGCGCGCGCATGCCCTCGCGCCCGTCGGGAGCGACGATGCCGAGCGCGATGTCCGCGACGTCAGTTACGTGGTTTCGGTGCGACTCGTTCATCGCGCCGGGGTGAAACGCGGTGATCTGGTTATCGTCGAGGTCGGTGATGATGAACGCCTGTGCGGTGTAGGTTCCGGGAATCACGCGGACGCCGTCGGCGGAGACGTTCTGGGCCCTGAACCGCTCGACATAGGCAGTGCCATCCTCGCCCACGGTCGCCATTACGACCGGCTCGCCGCCGAGGCACTTGAGATTGTAGGCAATGTTACCTGCACAGCCGCCCCACTCCCGGCGCATCTCGCCGATCTGAAACGAAACCGAGAGCACGTGCGCCTCGCCGGGCAGGATGTGCCGGGCGAAACGGTCCGGAAACACCATGATGGTGTCGAGCGCAAGCGAGCCGCAGATGAGGGTGCGGGGTGCGGTCGGTATGCTCACGCGTCGCTGTCGCGACCGATCTCGCGCACGATGAACTGCTGTCGCCGCGACACCGGCAGCCCCTCGGGTATGTCGCGCAGAAGAACCTCCCAGTGCGCGTCACCCTCGGCGCTCACGTGCCGTTCGAAGCCGCGGATCGCATCGCGGGAAACCAGGCAATTGCGATGCACACGGACGAAGCGTGAGCCGAACTCGTCCTCCAGCTTGGTCAGCGATTCCTCGAGCAGGTACTCCCGTTCCGCGGTGCGAATCGTGATGTACTTGAGCTCGGCCTTGAGATAGATCACTTCCTCGACGGGCACCAGAACCACGCGCGAACGCTCCGTCACCGACAGAAAGCGGCGCGCCGCCGCCGGCAGGCGGTCGAGCTTTGCGTCCGACAGCGGCCGCAGGCGCGGCACCTTCTGCAGCGCAGCGAGCAGCCGCTGCACCCGCACCGGTTTCATCAGGTAATCGATGGCATGCACCTCGAATGCCGCGATCGCATGCTCGTGGTACGCGGTCGTGAAAATCAGCACCGGTGGCTGCGGCAGCTTGAGCAGATGCCGCGCCAACTCGATGCCGTCCATGTCGGGCATGTGGATGTCGCTCAACACCAGGTCGGCCGGCGAACCGCCGAGCACGTTCAGCGCTTCGCGCCCGCTTTCGGCTTCGCCGATGATCACAAGCGGCAGCGCGGCGGCGCAGTCATCGAGGAGCTCGCGCAAGCGGCGGCGCGCCGGCGCCTCGTCGTCGACAACGAGTATTCGCAGCGGCGCGTCAGGCATGCACGCCCTCGACTCGCTTCGGCACCCGGTACGGCATGCGGATATGCACCTCGTAGATGTCTTTGCCGGCACGTGTCTCAAGGCTCGCCTCGGCATCGAAGTGCAGGGCAAGCCGCTCGCGGATATTGTCCATCGCCATCTTGTTTCCGGCGTGATGGCTTCCGGCGAACGTGTACGGATTGCGCAAGAGCGCGTGTACTTCGCCGCGCCTGAGGTAGATGTTGATCCCGATGACCCCGGGCGCGCTCGACGGTTCGATGCCGTGATACACCGCATTCTCCAGCAACGGTTGCAGCAGCAGGGGTGGCACCAGCGCGTCGCCGGGCATGTTCTCGAGGTGCCACTCGACCTTCAGCCGCTCGCCAAGGCGGAGTTTTTCCAGCTCCAGATACTGCCGGCACAGCTCGATCTCGTCGGCCAGTGGCGCGAGTTGGCGATTGTCGCGCATCAGCACCCGGAAAAGGTCTGCCAGGTCCTCGAGGGCCGCCTCGGCACGGCGCGGCTCGGTGCGAACGAGAGACAGCACCGCATTGATGCTGTTGAACAGGAAATGGGGCCGTATCCGTGCCTGCAAAGCCTGCAGTCGCGCCTCGGTTATCGCCGGCGACAGTGCCTTGGTGCGCAGCTGAAAGTAGCCGAGCAGCAAGCCTGCGGTGAGCAGCGCGAACAGCGCGTGCCGCAGCGTGGCATTTGCTCCGGGATAGGCGCCCTGCGTGATGAGCAGCGCGTCGAGCAGCAGCGTCATGCCGAGAGTCAACGCGAGGATCGCGATCACGCCGGTGCGGTAGGGCAGGCGCTCGAGCCACGGTGCGATGGCGTAGAGCAGCAGCAGGTTGGCCAGCAGGTGCGGCTCGACGCTCGCGGTCGTGGCAAGCCACGTTGCGGAAAGCGCCTCCCAGCGCGGTTCCCGGACGAAAGCCGCGACGAGCGCGAGGCCGTTGACCGAGAGCAGAATGCGCAGCACCGTCCCCAGATTGCGGAACTCCGGCAACCGAAGCGAAGACGCATTTTGATTTATAATCACGCGCATCGTTTGCTGCTGTCGGTCCGGCGCTGAAATGGCCACGCACTACCTCCACGGCCGGCGGCGTGAACGGACCGTCGCCGTCCTGCTATTGTGGGGAAGAGCCTCGGGCGAGGCAAGCCATGTCCAGAGACACATCCCGCGACAAGCCAGGTGCTGGTCCATCGCCCGAACGTGGCCGATCAGGCCGCTTCGGCGAACCGATGTCCGAACGCATGCAACGGTTCAACGCATCGGTCGAGGTCGACCGGCGCCTTGCTGCCGTTGACATTGCCGGCTCGCTCGCCCACGCGCGCATGCTCGCGGCAACCGGCATCATCTCCGCCGCGGACCTCGCCGCTATCGAGCGCGGCCTCGAGCAGATCCGCGGTGAGATCGAGCGTGACGAATTCGTCTGGTCTTCCGCACTCGAGGACGTTCATCTCAACATCGAGATGCGGCTGACCGCGCTGGTGGGCGATGCCGGCAAGCGGCTGCACACCGCGCGCTCGCGCAATGACCAGGTCGCCACCGACCTGCGGCTGTGGCTGCGTGGTGCGATCGATGCGCTGCTCGCGCGCCTGCGCGCCCTCCGCGTCGCGTTCATCGACCTTGCGGAGAAGCACGCCGATACGATAATGCCCGGCTTCACCCATCTGCAGGTCGCGCAACCGGTGACATTCGGCCACCACCTGCTCGCCTACGAGGCGATGCTCGCGCGCGATGCCGAGCGTCTGGCCGATTGCCGGCGTCGTGTCAACCGGTCGCCGCTGGGCAGCGCCGCCCTCGCCGGCACCAGCTACCCGATCGATCGCCGGCGCGTTGCCGCGGAGCTTGGCTTCGAGGCGCTCTGCGAAAATTCACTGGACGCCGTTTCCGATCGCGATTTCGCAGTCGAATTCGTCGCCAGCGCGGCGCTAATCATGGTGCACTTGTCGCGCTTTGCCGAAGAACTTGTCCTCTGGTCGAGCCCGCAATTCGGATTCGTGACGATCGCCGACCGGTTCTGTTCCGGTAGCTCGATCATGCCGCAGAAGAAGAACCCGGACGTCGCCGAGCTAATCCGCGGCAAGAGCGCCCGCGTTATCGGCGACCTCACCGCTTCGCTGGTGCTGATGAAAGCGCAGCCGCTTGCCTACAACAAGGACAACCAGGAGGGCAAGGTGCAGCTGTTCGACAGCGCCGACACGGTCGAGGAGTGCCTTGCAGTCCTGACCGACCTCGTGGCAACCGGGCTTAGCCCCGTGCCCGGGCACATGCGCGCCGCGGCCACGGAGGGATTCGCCACGGCGACCGACTTCGCCGATTACCTGGTGCGCAAGGGCGTCCCGTTCCGCGACGCGCACGAAGCGGTCGCCCAGGTGGTGCGTTACGCCGAGTCCAAGGGCCGCGAGCTCGCCGCGCTCACGCTCGCCGAATTGCGCCAGTTCGCGCCCCGGGTCGATGAAGACATCCAGCGTGCCCTGAGCCTTGAAGGGTCGGTTGCCAGCCGCAACCACCCGGGCGGCACCGCGCCGGCGCAGGTCCGCGCCGCTGCGCAGGCTGCGCGCGCGGCGCTCGCCGCGGTACCGGAACAGCCGCGCAGCAAACCAACCAGCCAGGAGTAAATCCGATGTCCACGAACGCGAAGACGGCCTTTATCGGTCTCGGAGTCATGGGATTTCCGATGGCCGGTCATCTCGCCCGCGCCGGCCACAACGTCACCGTCTACAACCGCACGCCGGCCAAAGCCACGCAATGGACCGAAAAGCACGGCGGCAAGTCGGCGCCGACACCTGCGGCGGCCGCAGCGGGCGCCGAATTCGTCATGCTCTGCGTAGGCAACGACAATGATGTTCGTGCGGTCGCGCTCGGTGTCGACGGGGCGTTGTCGGCGATGCAGGCCGGTGCCGTGCTCGTCGATCACACGACGGCGTCGGCGATCGTTGCCCGCGAACTCTACGCCGCCGCGAAAGCGCGCGGCGTAGGCTTTCTCGACGCTCCGGTCTCGGGCGGCCAGGCTGGCGCGGAAAACGGCAAGCTGACCATCATGGTCGGCGGCGACGGCGACGCCTTCGCGCGCGCCGAGCCCGTCCTCGCCTGCTACGCACGCGCGGTCGCGTTGATGGGCGGCCCCGGCTCGGGGCAGCTTACGAAAATGGTCAACCAGGTATGTATCGCCGGGCTGGTGCAGGCTCTCTCCGAAGGCATCAATTTCGGCATGCGCGCCGGGCTCGACATCGAGCGCGTCCTGGACGTCATCGGCAAAGGCGCGGCGCAGTCGTGGCAGATGGACAATCGCGGCAAGACGATGGCGGCCGACAAGTTCGACTTCGGTTTTGCCGTCGACTGGATGCGCAAGGACCTCGCCATGGCGATTGCCGAGGCCAGGGTAAACGGCGCGGCGCTGCCGGCGACCGCGCTGGTCGATCAGTTCTACGCGCGGATTCAGGCGCGCGGCGGCGGACGCTGGGACACGTCGAGCTTGATCCGCCTGCTGCGCGACAGCGCATGAGGCCGCTGCTTCGGGTGTGCGCGCTCGCCCTGCTCGGTGCGGCGACGGTTGCCTCAGCCGTCGAGGTGCAGGTCAAGAACGCATGGGTCCGCAGCGCGACGCAAGGCCAGGCGGCGACTCCTGCCTATGTCGACATTCGCAGCGACACGCCGCTGCGCCTGGTCGGGGCGACGAGTCCCTGGGCGCGCAGCGTCGAAATTCGCACGCTCGAGTTGCAGGCCGGGTTGCCCTCGGAGAAGGCCGTGGCAGCACTCGACGTGGCGGCGGGCGCCGAGTTCCGCCTCGCCCCCGGCGGAAGCTACCTCGCCCTGGTCGACGTGCAGCGTGCGTTCGGCAACGGTGATTTCGTTCCGATCACCTTGCGCTTCGAGGATGCGAAGCGGACGGTGCACACCGTGGATCTCGAGGCCCAGGCCCGCGGGTTGCTTCTGGCGAAGCCGCCTGCCGCTAAGACGGAGTAGGCCTACGCGGAGCCCAGGTCGTGGACTTCGATCTCGAAGCTGATCTCGGCGGTCTTGGCCAGCATCAGCGTCGCCGAGCAATACTTTTCCTTCGATAGCCTTACCGCGCGCTCGACTTGCACCGTATTGAGACCTTTGCCGGAGACCCGGTACTTGAGGTGGATGCGGGTGAACACCCTGGGATCCTTCTCAGCGCGAGCGGCTTCGGCTTCGACCACGCAGTCCGATACCGGCTGCCGCGCCTTGCGCAGAATCCAGACGACATCAAATGCAGTGCACGCAGCCGTGCCCGCCAGGACAAGTTCCATCGGTCGCGCGCCCAGGTTGCGGCCGCCCGCCTCCGGGGCCCCGTCCACCAGCAGCGCGTGGCCGCTGCCTGTTTCGGCGACGAAGCTCACGCCTTCCACCCACTTGATTCTCGCTTTCACCGCTGTCCCCGATCGGAATTGGTGCTGCCTTCCAGTGTTAAATCAATAGCTTGCTGCCAGAGGCTCCGGCAGTCCCGGCGCCCGCGCGAGGCGCCGGAGGCTTGCCTTGTGCGCTGCAATATGCGAGGATCATTTCATCCTTGCGGACGAGACATTCATTGCTCTTGCCGCAGGTCATTCCCCCATCCTCCTCCTATGGTGGAATGCTTACGCGGCCGACTCGGCCGCGTTTTTTTGCACTGCGGCAGCCGCGCCCGTAGTTGGGCCGCGGCCGGGCGGTTTGACACCCCTCCGTGCGGCGTATTATTATCCAAGACTTTGCAAAATTGAACCCGGAAGGCCGTCCCGGCATGGGGCCGCCGCGTTTTCCGGACTTTTCGGAGTTTTGGGATGAAGACCTTTTCCGCCAAGCCGCAGGACATCCAGCGGGATTGGTACGTCGTCGACGCCAGCGACAAGGTCCTGGGACGGCTCGCGAGTGCCATTGCGCACCGCCTGCGCGGCAAGCACAAGCCGATCTACACCCCCCACATTGATACGGGTGACTTCATCATCGTGACCAATGTCGAAAAGATCAAGGTAACCGGCACGAAGGTGGACGACAAGCTCTACCATCGCCACAGCGGCTATCCTGGCGGAATCCGGACCACGACCTTCGGCAAGATGCAAAAGCGCTTTCCCGGCCGCGCGCTCGAGCACGCGGTCAAAGGCATGCTGCCCAAGGGACCGCTGGGCTACGCCATGTTGAAAAAACTCAAGTGCTACGCCGGTGCCGCGCATCCGCACGCGCCGCAACAGCCGAAGCCCCTTGATCTGTAAGGCGCATCCATGATCGGCAATTACTATTACGGCACCGGCCGGCGCAAGAGTGCCGTGGCGCGGGTGTTCATCAAGCAGGGCTCGGGAAAGTTCACGGTGAACGACAAACCCGTCGACGAGTTCTTTACCCGCGAAACCGGACGCATGGTGGTCCGCCAGCCGCTCAAGCTGGTGAACCACGAAGCGACCTTCGACATCATGGTCAACGTTCATGGCGGTGGTGAGTCGGGGCAAGCCGGCGCGGTGCGGCACGGCATCACGCGGGCCTTGATCGACTACGACACGCAGCTCAAGCCGACCCTGTCGAAGGCCGGCTTGGTGACCCGCGACGCACGCGAGGTCGAGCGCAAGAAGGTCGGCCTGCACAAGGCACGACGTCGCAAGCAGTTCTCGAAACGTTAAGCGGCAGCCAAGCTCGAGGTTCGAGATCCTGCAAGGGCCGCCGCGAGGCGGCCCTTGGCTTTTCGGCAGCCGCGCGGACACCGCTTGCCGCACGCCTTTTATTCCATTGTCATAATTCGGCCGGGTGGATGTTAGAATCGCCGCACGGATAAGGGCACCATGATCAAGGTCGGAATTGTCGGCGGCACAGGCTACACCGGAGTCGAGCTTCTGCGCCTGCTCGCCCGGCATCCGCAAGCCGAGGTGTGCACGATCACCTCCCGCAAGGAAGCGGGCATGCCGGTGGCCGAGATGTTCACCAGCCTGCGTGGCCTGGGCCCGCTAAGCGACCTGCGCTACAGCGACCCGGGGGCAGCCGATTTGAAGGCCTGCGACGTGGTCTTTTTCGCCACCCCGCACGGCGTCGCGATGGCCCAGGCGCGCGAATTGACGGCGGCAGGCGTCAAGATCATCGACCTTGCCGCCGACTTCCGTCTCAAGGATCCCGCCGCCTTCGAGCAGTGGTACAAAATGCCGCACGCCTGTCCCGAGCTGCTCGCGGAAGCGGCGTACGGCCTGCCGGAGATGCACCGGGCGGCGATCAAGGAGGCGCGCATCGTCGCCAACCCCGGCTGCTACCCCACCGCGATCCAGCTTGGTTTCCTGCCGCTGGTTGAAGCCGGCGTCGTCGACGCCGCACATCTCATTGCGGACGCCAAATCGGGCGTCTCCGGGGCGGGGCGCAAGACGGAGCTTGCGCTCATGTTCAGCGAGGCGGCCGACAACTTCAAGGCCTACAACGTCGGTGGTCACCGCCATCATCCCGAGATCGTGGAAGGCTTAAACGGGGTCAGCAAGCAACCGGTGAGCCTGATATTCACGCCGCACCTGACACCGATGATTCGCGGCATCCATGCCACGCTGTACGCCCGCCTCATGCAACCGGACATCGATCTGCAACGGCTCTACGAGACGCGCTACGCCGGCGAGCCGTTCATCGACGTGATGCCTCCGGGAAGCCATCCCGAGACACGGTCGGTACGTGCCTCCAACATCTGTCGCATCGCGGTGCATCGGCCGCAGGGCGGCGACACGGCGGTCGTCCTTGCCGTGGAGGACAATCTGGTCAAGGGCGCGGCGGGCCAGGCGGTGCAGAACATGAACCTGATGTTCGGTGTGCCGGAGACTGCGGGCCTGCTGGCGCCGCCGGTGCTTCCGTAATGTCGCCAACCCTGCGCAACCTCGGCCGGCGGCTGCGCCAGACCTTCGGCATCAGTGCGCCGCGGATGGCCGTGCGCACCCACCTCTCCTGGCGCTGGCGCCTGCCGGCGCTGCTGGCGATGCTCGCGCTCATCGCGGGGATGTGGTGGTGGGGGTTCGACTTCGGCCAGTTTCTGAGCGGCTTCAACCGCAGCGCGGTCGCCGAGAAGCAGGCCCAGCTGGAAGCCAACGCGACCCTGCTCAAGGACGAGAATATCCGTCTGCGCGCCAAGCTCGCCGCGCTCGAAAGCGACCTCAACGTGACCCGCGGCACGCAAGCGACGTTGTCGCGGCAGGCGTTGGAACTGCAGAATGAAAACTCGCAGATGAAGGAGGAACTGGCCTTTCTGCGCGAGCTCTTCAGCAACACCGGTAAGCCGGGGACGGTCACCATTCAACGCCTGCGGGCCGAAAAGGATCGGGACGACATTTATCGCTTCAGCATGCTGGTCGTGCGCGGCGGCAATCCCAATGACGAGTTCTCCGGGCAGTTGACGCTGCTGGCAAGCGTTGCCGCCAATGGGCACAGCTCGACATTGTCGCTGCCCGACGACCAGCCGGACACGGCTACGGCGCTCAAGCTCAAATTCAAGTATTATCAGCGGGTTGAAGGCACATTCCGTGTCCCGCCCGGCGGCCAGCTGAAAAGCCTGCTGGCTCGCGTCGTGGAGCCGGGGCAGACGCTACCGAAGGCGACCCGGAGCTTGAATCTGATGTAGGAGAGTCCCATGTTCGAACGTAAGAAGTCTCCGCAACCCAAGCGTATTGACAGCTTGATCGGCGCCGGCACGGTGGTGGACGGCGACGTGACCTTCTCCGGAGGCCTGCGCGTCGACGGCGCGGTTCACGGCAAGGTGGCAACCGTCGACAACCAGCCCGCGACACTGGTGGTGAGCGAGCAGGCGAGCATCGACGGTGAAGTCCGTGTCTCGCACGTGGTTATCAACGGCGCGGTCACCGGCCCGGTGACCGCCAACGATTACCTGGAACTGCAGGCCAAGGCGCGGGTCAACGGTGATGTGATGTACCGCACGCTCGAGATGCACGTTGGCGCGATCGTGCAGGGTAAACTGATGCACGCCGAACAGGAATCGGCGGCGGTCGTCGAGCTCAAGCGCGCCACCGGCGAATGACCTTGGGCGGCGCGTTGACCGCGCCACCCGCCGTCTGTTAAGTTGCAGCTAGTAACCGAGGAGTTGGCAATGAACGCAATGACCGAGATGCCCGCCCCGCTGGTCTTCACAGACGCGGCGGCAATGAAGGTGAAATCGCTGATCGACGAGGAAGGCAACCCCGAGCTCAAGCTGCGGGTGTTCGTCACCGGCGGTGGCTGCTCCGGCTTTCAGTACGGCTTCACTTTTGATGAGGCCGCGGCGGAAGACGATACCCGCATGGAAAAGAACGGCGTGACGCTGCTCATCGACCCGATGAGCTATCAGTACCTGGTCGGCGCGGAGATCGACTATCAGGAAGGGCTGGAAGGCGCGCAGTTCGTGATCAAGAATCCCCAGGCAACCAACACCTGCGGCTGCGGTTCGTCGTTTTCGGTCTGAAACGGCACGCGCTCGCTGTCCAAACGGGGGCGCAGGCCCCCGTTTTGTTTGCTCCCTCGGTGGCTGTGGTCGCGATCTTAAGCCCGGTAGATCGCGCCAAGAACGCGTGGCCCGCGCGCGCCGGTCACCGTAGGCAGGCCGGCCGCACGGCCGGCGAGCGCCTCGCGGGCGAGCCAGGCGAAGGCGAGCGCCTCGACTTCCTCCACCGCGACGCCCAGGGTCGCCGTACTCGCCAGGCGCCGCGGCAGGAGCGCGGCCTGGAGCGCACGCATCAATGCCGCATTGTTCGCGCCCCCGCCGCAGACCAGGATCTCGGTCGCATCCCCGCAGTACGCTGCGATCGCGTCGGCGACACTCTCCGCGGTCAATCCCATTAGCGTGCGTTGCACGTCGACCGGACGCGGCGGCTGCGGCAGCCGCGCAATGTGTTCTTCGAGCCACGCCATGTTGAACCGGTCGCGCCCGCTGCTCTTCGGTGGCGCAAGCGCAAAGTACGCGTCGGCCTTGAGGGCGGCGAGCAGCGCGGCACTCAGGTGACCGCTCGCTGCCCAAGCGCCGTCGCGATCGAACGGGGCGCCCGTATGCCGCTCGCACCAGGCATCGAGCAGCGTATTGCCGGGCCCGGTGTCGAAGCCGCGCACGGGGCCGCGCGGCGGCAAGTCGGTGACATTGGCGATGCCCCCGAGATTGACGACGGCGCGGTGACGGTCTGTGGTGGCAAACAGCGCAGCGTGCAGCGCCGGCACGAGCGGTGCTCCTTGCCCGCCCGCAGCGACGTCGCGGCTGCGGAAGTCAGCGACGACGCTGATGCCCGTGAGCTCGGCCAGCCGGGCCGGATTGGCGAGCTGCGTGGTGTAGCCGAGCTCGGGGCGATGGCGAATGGTCTGGCCATGCAGGCCGATTGCGGCGATCTCGAGGGGGCCCAGCGCAGCTTGCGCGAGCAGCTTATCCACGCCAGTCGCGCAGCAGTCCATCAGCGCGTTGGCCGCCAGCGCCGCACGATGGATCTCGTCGGCGCCCGAGTGCTGCAGCGCGTGCAGTTCATGACGCAGCGCCCCCGGGAACACGACATGCGCCGCGGCGACGGTGCGCAAGGGTGCAACGCCGAAATCGGCAAGCACCGCGTCGACGCCGTCGACGCTCGTGCCCGACATCACACCGATGTAGTGCTCGCCCGCCACCCTGCCATCACTCGCCGCCGGCGAGCACCACGCCCCGGCCCAGCGCAAGCTCCTCGGCAAGCGGCGCGATCTGCGCCCGATAGGCAACCGCCTGCTCAGCGCCAACCGGCCGCGCGTTGGGTAGCGCGATCGTCAGGGGATTCACCTGGACGTTGTCGACGCGAAATTCGTAGTGCAGATGGGGGCCGGTCGCCCAGCCGGTCATGCCGACGTAACCGATCACCTCGCCCTGATCCACGTGCGAACCGCGCTTCACGCCCGTGGCGAAGCGGGAAAGGTGCGCGTAGACGGTCGACCGACCGCCTGCGTGCTGCACGATGACCACGTTGCCGTAGCCGCCCTGCTGTCCGGAGATAATCACCCTGCCCGAGCCTGCCGCGTGGACCGGTGTGCCGATCGGCGCGGCAAAATCGACGCCCCTGTGCGCGCGCCACGTTTGCAGGAACGGATGGAATCTTGCCTGCGAGAAGCCCGAGGTGATGCGCGTGAACGCGACCGGCGAGCGCAGAAAGGCCTTCTTCAAGCTCCGGCCATCTTCGCTGTAGTAGCTTTCGGTGCCGTCGGGTGCTTGCCACCGGAATGCCCTGTACGCGACGCCCTTGTGGACGAATTCGGCGGCGACGATTCCGCCGGCGCCGGCGGGCTCGCCTTCGCTGTGCGGCATTTCATACACCACGCTGAACCGGTCGCCGCGGCGCAGATCGTGCAGGAAATCGATATCCCCGGAGAAGATCTCCGCCAGCTGCATCGTGACCGCGTCGGGCAGCCCGACCGCGTCGGCCGCGGCGAAGAGCGAACTGCGGATTTCGTTGGCGCGCAGCGCAAGGCTCACGGCGACTGCGGCGGGTGCGGATTGCGCGAGGAAAGCGTCGCCAACCCGATCAATCGCCAGCAGCTCGCCCTTCGGCGCCGCATAGCGCAAGCTGAGCAGCCGCCCGTCGGCATCGGTCTCGACCCGCAGCGCTCGGCCCGGACGCAGCTGGTACAAGGGTCGCGCCCGCGGGTCAGTGCGCAGGAACTTCTGCGCTGCGGCGTCGACGACGCCGAGCCGCGCGAGCATGCTCCCCAGCGTGTCTCCAGGGCGGACGCGCTCTTCGCGCCAATAGGTTTCATCCGCCGCCAGCGCGGCGAGCGTGGGCAGCGGAAGAATGCGCTGGATGCGCTGCGTCGGCATGACCTCCGGCGTCGTCGCGGGCGCGATGCCGAATGCGGCGACTGCACTCACGGCCAGAAGCACAGCGGCCACCGCGAAGCGTTGGCCACCACTGCGCGCGGCGATTACCGCGGCGCTTTGCGCTAGAATTGCGAGCAATTTGCTCAATAGTCCCCGGCCGATCTGTTGCGATGCCACGTCGGGCGGTGCGGATTGTAGCAGAAGCGCAACTCGATGAATCCCGACATCGCCCACCAGCTCGCCGTGTTCAAGCGGGGCGCAGACGAACTGATCGTCGAAACCGAGCTGATCGACAAGCTCGCGCGCGGCAAGCCGCTGCGCATCAAGGAGGGTTTCGATCCGACGCGGCCGGACCTCCACCTCGGACACACCGTTCAGTTCAACAAGCTGCGGCAGCTGCAGGATCTCGGCCACCATGTCATCTTTCTGGTCGGCGACTTCACCGGCATGATCGGCGACCCGACCGGCCGCAACCTCACGCGCCCACCGCTTACCGCGGATGAGCTCACGGCCAATGCCAAGACGTACACCGACCAGGCGTTCCTCATTCTTGACCGCGACAAGACCGAAGTCGCCTTCAATTCGAAATGGCTTACGGCGCTCGGCGCGGACGGCATGATCCGGCTCGCGGCGAAATACACCGTCGCCCGCATGCTCGAACGCGACGATTTCGCCAAGCGCTACCGGGACGGCCAGCCGATCGCCGTGCACGAATTTCTGTATCCGCTGGCGCAGGGCTACGACTCGGTTGCGCTCAAGGCCGACGTGGAGCTCGGCGGTACCGATCAGAAGTTCAACCTGCTCGTCGGTCGTGAGCTGCAACGCCACTACGGCCAGGAGCCGCAGTGCATCCTCACGCTGCCACTGCTCGAGGGCCTCGACGGCGTCAACAAGATGTCGAAGTCGCTCGACAACTACGTCGGCATCACCGAGCCGCCGGAGGAGATGTTCGGCAAGTTGATGTCGATTTCCGATCCGCTGATGTGGCGCTACTACGAATTGCTGTCGTTCCGCCCGCAGGAAGAGATCGCCGCGCTGCAGCGCGCTTGCCGCGAGGGTCGCAACCCCCGCGAGGCCAAGGTCCTGCTCGCGCAGGAGGTCGTCGCGCGTTTCCACGGCCGGCAAGCGGCCGAACGCGCCTTGGCGGAGTTCGAGGCGCGTTTCAAGCAGGGCGCGCTGCCGGAAACGATGCCGGAACTGACACTGCACAGCGCCGGCGCGGGCCTGCCGATCGCCCAACTGGCCAAGCAAGCCGGGGTCGTGGAGTCGACGTCGGAGGCGCTGCGCTTGATCGCGCAGCGCGGCCTCAAGCTCAACGGCCAGGTGGTCGCCGACAAATCGCTGGTCGTGCCTTCCGGCGCCACCGTTGTCGTGCAGGCGGGCAAGCGGAAATTCGCGCGCGTGACCGTCGCGTAGCCTGAAGTTACAGCATGCCGGGATTGCCCGCGACGCCGACGAGCCTGGGTCGGTTCGGTGTCTGCGGCGCGATCGTTTTCTTCGCCTTCAGGTGGCGCGCGACCAGTTCCCAAATCGGCTCGCCGCCGCTCGCGAGAGCTTCTTCCGCGACCGGCGCCCAGCCAGCCACCTTGTAGCGCTTGCCCGCTTCGATGGGGCGGCCGTGGAGTTGCATGCTCTCGATGCGTGCGCCCATCGCTGCGCCGGGACGACACGTGTACTGCAAGCCGGCCACGCGCACCATGTCCCCGCCCTGCTGGTAATACGGATCCGGGTTAAAGAGGTTGTCGCCGACGTCTTCGAGAATCGCCTTGATCGTCTCGCCGGTGAACGTGTTCACGGTGACCGTGGGATAGGTGATCGCCGTCTGCTCGAGCAGGTGCTCGTAGGTGATCACCTGTCCCGGCAGCAGCGTCGTCCCCCAGCGGAACCCGGGCGAGAAGGCTATCTCGGCGTCCTTCTCCGCCAGCAGCGCGTCGAGAAGCAGCTGATCGAATGTGCCGTTGAAATTGCCGCGCCGGTAGAGGAGCCCTTCGGTGATCGCGAGCGGCTCGCCGAGCCGCGATGCGTACGGCGCGCGCAAGCGCTCGATCAGCGCCGCCATGGCGGGATCGGCGGGTAGGAGATTCGAAAACACCGGCAGCAGACTGTAATGAACGCCGGAGAGTGTGCCTCCCCGGCAATCGAGGTCGACCACCGCCAGGAACTTGCCGTTGCAACCGGCATTCGTGACCAGCGTCTTGCCGCTTGGGCTGGCGACGGTTATCGGTTGCGGCACGCCGTCGTGAGTGTGACCACCCAAGATGATGTCGATGCCGCCGACCCGCGACGCGAGCTTGAGGTCGACATCCATGCCGTTGTGCGACAACAGGGCGACGACCCGCGCGCCTTTGGCCCGCACCGCATCGACGGTTGCCTGCAGCTCCACTTCGCGAATGCCGAATGTCCACTCGGGGACGAACGAGCGTGGATGCGCGATGGGCGTATACGGGAACGCCTGGCCGATGATGGCGATCGGGACGCCGTTCGCCTCACGCAGTGAATAGGCGGGAAAAACCGGATCGCCGAAGTCCGTCGTGCGCACGTTCTGCGCAACGAAATCGATGCGGCCCTTGAGGTCGTGGTCGATGATGTCCATCACCCGCTCGGCACCGTAGGTGAACTCCCAGTGCGCGGTCATGACGTCGACCCCGAGCAGGTTCGCTGCCTCGACCATGTCCTGCCCCTTGCTCCACAGCGCCAGCGCCGAACCCTGCCAGGTATCGCCACCGTCCAGCACCAGCGCCCCGGGGCGGTCGGCCTTGAGCTGCTTGATCAGCGTGGCGAGATGCGCGAACCCGCCCACGCTGCCGTACAGGCGCGCAGCGTGGCTATAGTCGAGGCAGGTGAACGCGTGCGCGGCGCGGGTTCCGGGTCGGATGCCGAAGCGCTTCAGCAACGCCTCACCGACCAGATGCGGTGGCCGACCGGCCGCCGCCCCCACACCGAGATTGACGCCCGGCTCGCGGAAGTAATTCGGCAGCAGCTGCGCGTGACAGTCGGTGAAATGCAGCAGGTGCACGTTGCCAAAGCGCGGCAGGCCGTAGAAGGACTCCGCGCCGCGGCCGCTGCGCGCGGCATCCGCAGCGTGCGCATCGATGGCGAGCCCGGCGGCCGATGCGGCGGCGAGTACGTGCAGGAACTCGCGGCGGTTCACCGCGCGACTATAGCATCGCTCGCCGCAGCGGCAGCGAGCCGGTCACTGGTTGACGGGCGAGGCAGAGTCGAGCAGCAGCGCGGTAACGTCCTTGATCTGCTGTTCGGTCAGGATTCCCTTGTGCCCGAACCGCGGCATGTTGGAGCAGGCGAGAAAGGCCTCCGAGTTGTATATCTTGGCGAACGTATCGCGCTGCACCTCGAGGCTGTCGCCGCGAATTTTGCCGTACTGGTAGAGGCTGGGCCCGAGCGTGCCGAACGACAGCTCCGCCTTCGCCAGGCGGTGGCAGGCATAACAATTGGCGCCGGCGGGTCCCTTCGGATCGTCGGAAAACTGCTTGCCGCGACCCTCCTGCGCGATGCGCTCGCCGCTGCTCCAGTCGCCGATGAACTTGCCGTCGGCGGGATAGCGGATCGTGGCGCGGTTGGCCCGCTCGATTTTCGCGGCTTCGTCCGGCGGCAGCGCCTTGCCGGCCGCCGCGCTGCAGGTTCGCTGCGTGTCGTCCTGGACCAGGCGATCGAGCCCTGCCTGGCCGGCGGGTCTGAACGACGCGTGGAGCACCGCCGCGGTCCTGGCCGCGATCGCGTCGTCGTCCGCGGCACTGGCGCAAGCGGCGGCGCCAAGCACGGCCACGCCCAGCACCGCGAGTCGCGTCGTCTGGCTCACCGCGGCGCCCTCATCGCTTGATGGCAGGCGCGGCGAAAGGCGCACCGTTGGCGTTGCGTGCCAGATACATCGTCAGCGCGATTGCCGCGTCGGAGCCCAGCACGAGCTCGGGAAACCGTTGCTGGCGAAAGCAGTCGTAGAGACGCCATTCGAAGGTGCGCAACTCACCCTGCGAGACGCGATAGGCCGGCCAGGTCGTGTACGCCTTCTGCGCGCCTTCCGCCGTCGTCAGATCCGGAAGCTCCTGCAAGCGGATGCGCTTGCCTTGCGCGCCATGGCAGGTGGCGCAGGCGAAATCGTGCGTTCCACCGCGGAAGAAGAACAGCTTCTCGCCGACGCGGTATGCCTCCACTTCCTTCGGGTGGCGCAGCGGGACATCCATTTTCTCGCCCCTCGACTCCGAGGTTAGATAAGCCGTCAGCGCCTCGAGGTCGGATTTGCGCTCGCCCTCCCCGAACGGGTTGTGTCGCGCTTCCGCCTCGGTGTAGCCCTGCAGCTCGACCATGCACCACACCAGGCGCGTCTCGAGATCGAGTACACGATCGGCGTCCGGGAAGTAGCGCGGTAGCCGGGCGTACGTCCCCTTGACGATGCCCGCACCGAGGCCGAGGTCGCAGCCTTCCAGTGACGCCGACTTTGGTCCGCGTTGCTGCCGCCAAAGTTCGGCACCCCGAATCTCCCACAGCTCAGCAGGATTGTCCTCCTGCAGCGCGGCCCGATATTTGGCGATCTCCGCCGCGGTCGAATCCTGCGCCAGCGCCGCCGGAGCCAGCAGCAGGGCGGCGAGCGCTACAAGGCTGCGCGCGAGACTCATGCAATTGCCGCTTCGTCAGTCCGTTTGTCGCCGCGGTTGTCCGTCCAGGTGACCGTGACCTTGTCGCCCTTCGCCCCGCCTTTGAAGCGAAATGATAGAAACGGGTTCTTCGATACCGCGGTTCCCCATTGCGCCGACAGCACCGTCTTGGCGTTCCAAGCGACCGTAACGTTCTGGATAAACCACGCCGGGATCGTCTGGCCCTGCGCATCCTTGCGCTGGCCCGTCTCCATTTCGTGGCTCATCAGCACCTTGACCTCGGTCGAGTCGCCGACAACGCTGGCGCGGATTTTCATCGGGTCGGCCATCTCAACCTCCGCAGCCGCCGAGAGTGACCTTCACCTCTTTGGCGGCGATGTAGTATTTTCCGCCGGCGCGCACCAACGCGTAGATGCTCGAAGTCTGCGCCATCTTGACGCGAGTCGAGATTGTCGCCTCGGTACCGGCTGGAATATCGAAGACCGCGGCGAGCGGGTTGGGATTCTTTTCGATCAGGATCGCGATCGCTTCGGTATTCGGGATGCCGCTCGTGACACCGATCGGAACGACCGCGCCGTTCTCGGCGATTTCCGGCGTTTGCAGGAAAACGATGTCTTTGCTCGGCGCCGCCTCGCTGGCCGAGAGCGCCTTGAGGGCGTCGCCAAGACTGTGCGTCTCGAACGCGGCGCCGTTCCACGTCTGCGCCTGCGCGTCGCCGGGCTTGAGCCACCCGGTCGCCCCGAGCAGACCGAGCAGCGTCGCTCGGCCACCCGTCTGCAAATATTTTCTACGCCATCGGTTCATCCTGCGTCTCCGTCGCTCAATAGGTAAGACAGGCGGCGTTAAGCACGCCGACGGCGACTGCCAGCGTGGCGAGCAACGTCGCCGGCGCGATTTTCCCGTCGCGGATCGCCTCGCTGAAGTGCGGCACGAGCCGGTTTACCGCCAGGTAGACGATCATCTGGGCTACGAACGCAATCACGCTCCAGGCAATCATGTCGATCGGATTGACGCTATGGGCGACGGCACTGCTCAGCGGCAGCACGAAGCCGAGCACCGCTCCCGAGAGGGAAATCGCTGCGGCAACGTTGCCGTCGCGGATCATCCGCAGCTCCCGATAGGCTGTCAGGTACGCATGAACGGCAACAAACACGATCAGCAGCGCCAGTCCGAGTACGAAGTACAGTGCGAAGTTGGGAAAACCGCTGATCGACTGCCATAGATTGTTCATTGTCATGCTCCCAGTGGCTCGCGCGGGTCAGATGAAATAATGCGGGACGAAGTGGCTGGTGTTGCGAGTGATCGGAGTCGCATCCTCGCGAACGCCGATCCCGGCCGGCTCATCACCCACGATCCAGGAACCGACCGTGGCGTAGGCGGCCCCGAAGCTCGGGATCGGCGTGTATGCCTGGTAGATCCAACCCTCCTCGCCATAGCTGCCGTCGGCGCGCAGCACCTCGCCGCCGTGGTACAGCGTGACGTTGGCACCCTCCCGCGAATACATCGGCTTCTGCACATAATCGCCCGAGATGCGGAACCGCTCGAATGCAGCGGGCAGCAGATTGGGGTGGTCGGGATTCATCTCCCAGAGCACGGGAAGGAGCCCTTTCGTCGACAGCAAAAGCTTCCAGGCCGGCTCGAGGGCCCGCAGCCTGGTCTCGAGAAGGTGCGGGCCGAACTCGTCGCGGAGCATCCATTCCCAGGGATAGAGCTTGCATAGCACTGTGATCGCATGACCGTCGCCATCGACGAAACAGTGCAGCTGATCGGCCCAGCCGATATCTTCGATGTAGACGAATCGGGTTTGCAGTCCCGCCTGCGTCGCAACGTCGCGCTGGTAGCCAATCGTACCAAAATCCTCCTCGCTGTCCTTGACGCAGGTAAAGTGAATCGGCGTCTCCCCCGATACGGTCAGGCCGATCACCCGCCACGCCGCGATCAGCTTCTCGTGCAACGAGTTGAACTGGTCTGCGGCCGGGGTCCGCGTCCGCACCGTGTCCTGCAGCCACTGCCACTGCGCGACAGAGGCTTCGAGCAATGCGGTGGGCGTATCGGCGTTGTATTCGAGAAGCTTGGGTGGATTTACCCCGTCAAACGCGAGATCGAAGCGACCGAGCAGCGTTGGCTCACGCGCGTTCCACGACGCCTTGATGTAATCGGCAAAGGCAGGCGGAATCGCAAGCTCCGCCAGGCGATTTTCGGCAATCACTGCCTCGACGGCCCGCAGCGATAGCGTATGCAGTTCTTTGGTCGCCGCCTCGAGCACATCGATCTCATCGGCAGTGAACCGGTAACAATGGCTCTCGTCCCAGTAGACTCCGTCCATGGAGTGAAATGTGAAGCCGATGGCTTCGCAATCTTCCCGCCAGCGCGGGCGCGGGGTGACGTCGAGTCGTTCCATCAGCCGCCGCCGGAGGAGTGCGCCGCCCCGCTCGCGCCGAAACCGCCACGGCTTACATGGCTCGTCGCCACCGCGTGACTGCCGGGCCGCGCGCTATCGACAGTGCCGGGCGTTTCGCTGCTGGGGTTCGATCCGAACTGGCCGGAACGGTACGCAGGCCCATACCAGTACGTGCCGCCGCCCACGCCGTGGCCGGTACCGTAGGGTTGTTCGCACTTGACCGCATCGCCCCAATCGGCAACGCAATCATCCCTGCTGGCATAGACATCGCGTCGCAGCGTCCTCTCCTCCTGGCCGCAAGCGACGAGCGTTGCGAGCAGCACGAGCGTGACGTGGCGGGAGGACTTGCGCGGACGGATGGACATGCGCTCGGGCTGGCAGGGTCCCGCAGCATCATAGCCGAACGGACCCGCCATGTCCGCTGCGGCGTCCGCAGCGCGGGTGGCGGCGGGTTGGGACGCTTTAGTGTATGGTCGCGCCGGCGAGAAAGCGCAACACGGCGCCAGATTTCAGGAGGTAGGCGCCATCGCCGACGTATTCGGCGCCGTCGAGCTCCTCGCGGACGAACACCAGTTCGGTTTCGCCAAGCTTGAGCTCCATGACGACATCGTCGGCAGCAGTCGAGTCATCGGGTACGCGCAGGTATCCGGTTTCGAACACGATTCCGTTCACCTGCACGTAATCCGCGTCGCACATCGCTTCGGTCAACGGTATAGAGGCAGTTCCCATCGCATCGTCTTAGGCACAGTCCGAATGGACTGCCGTGAGGCTTAGATGCGGCCGAAGGCATCTGGTTCAAGCCCGCCGCGGACGCGCGCGGCAGGAGCCAGGACAAACGCCTACGCCGTCTCGACCAGCTCGCGCACGAAATTGGGCAGCGCAAAGGAGGCGCGGTGCATGTCACCGTTGTAGTACCGGAGGTCGCGGATCTTGCGCTGCGAAATGCGCCGATCGACGTCGAGGGGCGTCAGGTACGCTGGGCTGAGCGTCGCGGAGGCGCTCGCCATCATCCACATCCCGCCGTAGAGCGGAACCGAGACGAGGTACGGCGTGACGATTGCGAATGCGCCGCGCAGGCCGGCGAGCCCGGCGCGAATGCGGTCGGGGTGAGCGACCGGGGAAGCGATGTGCAGCGTGAGCGCGCCGGTTGGATTGAGCCGGGCGGCGCAGGCACGATAAAAGTCGGCCGTGTACAGCGGCTCCGACGGGCCTCCTGGATCGGTGAGATCGAGCACGATCAGGTCGAAGGTCTCGGCCGTGCTACGCACGAACGCCAGCCCGTCCTCGACCTTGAGCGCAAGGCGCGGGTCATCGAGCGCGCCCCGATGCACGCTGCCGAAATACTTGCGCGCGACGTCGATGACCGCAAGGTCGATCTCGACCAGCGTCACCGACTTGATCGTCGCGTATTTCAGCAACTCTTCCGCCGAGCCGCCGTCGCCGCCGCCGATGACAAGCGCCCGCTCCGGTGCGGGGTGGGCGATTGCCGCGGTGTGAACGAGGTTCTCATGATAGAAGAACTCGTCCTTTTCCGACGTCATGAAGTGGCCGTCGAGCCGGAACAGCGTGCCGAATGCAGCGGTGTCGTGGACCTCGACCACTTGGAAGGGCGACTGAAAGCGCTCGAACTCGCGCGTCGAGCGCACGAAAAACCCGGTGTCCTCCGTCAAGTATTCGGTAAGCAACCCCGGCTGCACGTCGCCGGCGGACTTGCCTTCAGGCATCGCGGCCTCCGCGATGGATGGCCTGGAATCGCGTGTGCTGCGGCGCGAGCGCGTCTTGAATCGTGCGGAACAGACGCTCAGCCTTGGCGGTGTTATCAGTCGTGTAGTTGCAGACGTACACGTCGATGGTGACGAAGCCATGCTCGGGCCAGGTGTGAATCGCGAGATGCGATTCGGCGAGCAGCACCGTGCCGGTCACGCCCTGCGGTTCGAACTGAAAGAAGCGGTCCCCGACGACCGTCATGCCGGACGCCCCGGCTAAGCGCAGGCACAACGCGCGCAACGGTTCCGCGCCGATCATCTCCGGCAGTTCGTCCGGGCAGCCATACCATTCTCCAAGCAGATGGATCCCGTCCATTGTTGTTCCCCCCAGCGCCACAGAGTGCCTGGTTACAGTTTAGTGAAACTGGTTATTATTGCCCAAATTCGGTGCCTAGGCGATAATTTAATGCGGTGCAGCAGCGCTTTCCCCGGGCGCCAGCCCGCGTCATCACGTGTCCCCTCCTTCCCATGATCGCACCATTGACCGTGCCGACCCCCGCGTCCGCTAGCGCGGCGCGGCCGATCGCGGATACGGCGTTGCTCGCCAATGCGATCCGCGCACTCGCGATGGATGCGGTGCAGGCGGCAAACTCGGGGCATCCCGGCATGCCCATGGGCATGGCCGAGATCGCCGTCGCCTTGTGGAATCGGCATCTGCGGCACAACCCGGCGGATCCGCACTGGGCGGACCGGGACCGCTTCGTGCTCTCCAATGGCCACGGATCGATGCTGCAATACGCGCTGCTGCATCTGACCGGCTACGACTTGCCGCTCGAGGAGCTGAAGCGGTTCCGGCAGCTGCACTCGAAGACACCCGGGCATCCCGAAGTCGGCGTCACACCGGGCGTGGAAACGACCACCGGCCCGCTGGGCCAGGGGCTGGCGAACGCGGTCGGCATGGCGCTCGCCGAAAAGCTGCTCGCGGCGGAGTTCAATCGCCCCGGCCATACCATTGTGGATCACCGTACCTATGTCTTCGTCGGCGACGGCTGCCTGATGGAGGGGATCTCGCACGAAGCCTGCTCGCTCGCCGGCACGCTCGGCCTTGCCAAGCTCATCGTCTTCTACGACGACAACGGCATTTCCATCGACGGCGAGACCAAGGGCTGGTTTACCGACGACACGCCGCGGCGCTTCGAGGCGTATGGCTGGCGCGTCATCGCCCACGTCGATGGCCACGACGCCGACGCCGTCGATGCGGCGATCCGCGCGGCGCAGGCGGTGTCGGATCGTCCGACGCTCATCCAGTGCAAGACGATCATCGGCAAGGGGGCGCCGAATCGCGCCGGCACCGAGCTCGCGCACGGCCAGGCACTCGGTGAGAAGGAAGTCACCCTGACGCGCGAAGCGCTCGGGTGGACGTACGCTCCCTTCGAGATCCCGCAGACGGCGTATGACGGATGGAACGCCCATGCGCGCGGGGCGTTCCTCGAAGGCGACTGGAGCGCGCGCTTCGCCGCCTACAAAGCGGCACATCCGCAGCTCGCCGCCGAGTTCGAGCGGCGCATGGCGGGTATCCTGCCGGCCGCATTTGCGGAGCATGCGGCGACGCTGGTGCAACGGCAGAACAGCCAAATGGAGTCGATCGCGACGCGCAAAGGGTCGCAGCAAGCGCTCGAAGCGCTGGGCGCTGCGCTGCCCGAACTGTTAGGCGGAGCGGCCGATCTGACCGGGTCGGTCTTCACCCTTTGGTCCGGCAGCAAGGCGGTCACCGCCAGCAGCCCCGGCAATTACGTCTACTTCGGCGTGCGCGAATTCGCAATGAGCGCGATCGCCAACGGCCTCGCCCTGCACCGCGGATGCATTCCCTACGTCGGCACGTTTCTAACGTTCTCGGATTACGCGCGCAACGCGGTCCGGATGGCCGCGCTGATGAAACTGCGTTCCATTTTCGTGTACACGCACGATTCGATCGGACTGGGCGAAGACGGCCCGACCCACCAGTCGATCGAGCACGCTGCGGCGCTGCGCCTGATCCCCAATCTCGACGTCTGGCGCCCCTGCGACTCGGTCGAATCAGCGCTCGCATGGATCAACGCGATCGAACGCGACCAAGGACCGACCTGCCTGCTCTTCACCCGCCAGAACGTGCCGTTCCAGAAGCGCAACGACACTCAGATCGCGGCGATCCGGCAAGGCGCCTACGTGCTCGCGGACTGGACTGACGCGGCGGCGAAGCGAGTCATCATCATCGCCACCGGCTCGGAGGTCGCGCTGGCGATGGGCGCTCGCGAAGCGCTCGCGGCGGAAGGCATCGCGACGCGTGTCGTGTCGATGCCGTGCACGAGCGCTTTCGACCGGCAGAGTGCGGCCTACCGTGACGCAGTGCTGCCGCACGGCGTGCCGCGAGTCGCGGTCGAGGCCGGTGTGACCGACTACTGGCGCAAGTACGTCGGGCTCGACGGCGCCGTGGTCGGGATGGACACCTTCGGCGAGTCCGCGCCGGCAGGCGTACTGTTCAAGCACTTCGGGTTTTCGGTCGACAACGTCGTCGCCGCCGCGCGCCGTGCGAGCTGAACGAGCGCTTCCTTCAGGATAAAGCAATGACCATCAAAGTTGCCATCAACGGCTACGGCCGCATCGGCCGCAATGTTCTTCGCGCCCACTACGAAGGCGGCAAGAAGCACGCCCTCGCGATTGTCGCGATCAACGATCTCGGCAGCCCCGATACCAACGCCCACCTGACGCGCTACGACACGGTGCACGGCAAGTTTCCGGGCACGATCGAGGTCGACGGCGACTCGATGGTCGTCGCTGGGGACCGGATCAAGGTTCTGGCACAGAAGAACCCCGCCGAGCTGCCATGGGGCGCGCTCGGCGTCGACGTCGTGCTCGAGAGCACCGGCTTGTTCACGACCAAGGAGAAGGCGTCCGCGCATCTCCGGGCTGGCGCAAGGAAGGTCGTCATATCCGCCCCCGGGGGCAAGGACGTCGATGCGACAATTGTCTATGGCGTCAACCACCAAACGCTCAAAGCCTCGCATACCGTAATCTCGAACGCGTCGTGCACGACCAACTGCCTCGCGCCGCTGGTCAAGCCGTTGCACGATGCCATCGGTGTGGTCAACGGCCTGATGACCACGGTCCATGCCTACACCAATGATCAGGTGTTGACTGACGTTTATCACGAGGACCTGCGCCGCGCGCGTTCGGCGACGATGAGCATGATTCCGACCAAGACTGGCGCGGCGGCCGCAGTCGGTCTGGTGCTGCCGGAGCTCAACGGGCGGCTCGATGGCTATTCCATCCGCGTACCGACGATCAACGTTTCGATCGTCGACCTGTCCTTCATCGCGGCGCGAGACACGACGGTCGCGGAGGTCAATGCCATTATGAAGGCAGCGTCCGAATCCGGACCGCTTGCCGGCTTGCTGGGCTACAGCAACGCGCCGCTGGTGTCGGTCGACTTCAATCACGACCCGCGCTCGTCGGTGTTCGACGCCACGCTAACCAAGGTATCCGGGCGGCTCGTGAAGGTTTCGTCCTGGTACGACAATGAGTGGGGCTTTTCCAACCGCATGCTCGACACGACGATGGCGCTGATGGCAGCGCGTTAGGGCTCACCGCGACATGCCCAATCCTTTCACGGCCCACCCCGCCAGCGTGGGCGAGACCTACGGTCAGCACTTCCGCTTTGCGCTGGTGTTCGGCACCCGGATGACGCTGGGCGGGCTCGCGGCAGCGATACATGCGGTGCTCCCGTTCCTGTTCATTACCACGGCGAGCCGGGTGCTCGAACAGCTCAATTCGATGCGCGATCGCAACGCTGGACGCGGGCCGCGCGGCTGATACGCTGGCGCGATGGCATGGCGGCGTTCATACGCCTCGCTGATGTGGATGTCGCCGGCAAGCGCGTCTTCATCCGCGCCGACCTCAACGTGCCGCAGGACGAGCACGGAACGATTACCGACGACACGCGTATCCGCGCCTCGGTGCCGGCGATTCGCGACACGCTCGAGCGCGGTGCTGCCGCGATGGTAACCTCACATCTTGGACGCCCGAGCGAGGGTCGGTTCACTGAGAGCGAGTCGCTTGCACCGATCGGCCGGCGCCTGGGTGAGCTTCTCGGTCGAGAGGTGCCGCTGATCCGCGACTGGGTCGATGGCGGTGCCTGGCACGCGAATCTGCGGCCGGGCGACCTGGTGCTGCTCGAGAATTGCCGTTTCAATGTCGGCGAGAAAGAGAACGACGAGGCACTCGCGCGCAAGATGGCGCGGTTGTGTGACATCTACGTCAACGACGCCTTCGCGACCGCCCACCGTGCCGAAGCGACCACCCACGGCATCGCCCGCTTCGCTCCCGTTGCGTGTGCCGGCCCGCTGCTCGCCGCGGAGCTCGACGCCCTCGGCCGGGCGCTGGCGCAGCCCGAACGGCCGCTGGTCGCCGTCGTCGGCGGCGCCAAGGTATCCACCAAGCTTACGGCCCTGAAGGCACTCGCGGCCAAGGTCGACGTGCTGCTCGTGGGCGGCGGGATCGCCAACACGTTTCTGCTTGCGGCCGGCGGCAACATCGGCAGGTCGCTCGCGGAGCCCGGCCTCGTCGGCGAAGCCAAGGCGATCCTCGCTGCCTACCCGGGCAAGGTTCCCCTCCCGGTCGATGTCGTCGTCGCGCGCGAACTCACGGCCACTGCGCCGCCCGTCCTGAAGGCAGTCGAGAATGTCGGCGCAGACGACCTGATTCTCGATATCGGTCCGCAATCCATACTCGCACTTCGAATGTATATTGCCCGGGCGCGCACGGTCGTATGGAACGGCCCGGTCGGCGTCTTCGAGTTTGACGCCTTCGCGGGCGGCACCAAGGCGCTCGCTCTTGCCATCGCGGGCGCAAGCGCATTCTCGATAGCCGGCGGCGGCGATACCATCGCCGCGATCAACAAATTCGGTGTCGGCGATCGCATCAGCTATATTTCCACCGCCGGCGGCGCCTTTCTCGAATTCCTCGAAGGCCGCGTCCTGCCAGCGGTCGCGATTCTCGAGGAACGCGCGTCGACGTCATGAAACCCCTTGTGCAACCGGTGCCATCGGGCCCAGCACCGCGACGCGTCCCAGCGACCCGCGCGGACCCCACGCAGCACGCGCACGCGCGCTGACGGGTCAGGAGAACCTATGCAACGCGCCACCAAGATCGTCGCCACCCTCGGACCGGCAAGCAGCACGCCAGACGTGTTGACCCGGATGCTTGCCGCGGGTGTCGACGTGGTTCGGCTCAATTTCTCGCACGGGACCGCGGCCGATCATGAACAGCGCGCGCGGCTCGTGCGTGAAACCGCGCAGGCGCTCGGCCATGAAGTAGCCATCATGGCCGACCTGCAGGGCCCCAAAATCCGCATCGGCAAACTTGCCAATGGCAAGGTCACGCTCAAGAGCGGACAGCGCTTCATCCTCGATGCCGACTGCGAGCTTGGCAACGAGGAGCGGGTCGGCCTCGACTACAAGGAGCTGCCGCGCGACGTTGCACCGGGAGCGGTGCTGCTGCTCGACGACGGCCTGATCCGGCTGCGCGTCGAATCGGTGGTCGGCAACGAGATATCGACTCGCGTTGAGGTCGGCGGCGTGCTCTCGAACAACAAGGGCATCAACCGTCAGGGTGGAGGCCTGACCGCGCCGGCGCTCACCGCCAAGGACATGGAGGACATGAAGACCGCGGTCGCGATCGAGGCCGACTACCTCGCCGTGTCATTTCCCAAGAATAAGGAAGACATGTACATGGCGCGGCAGCTGCTGCGCGCCGCCGGCGGCAGCGCGCTGCTCGTCGCCAAGATCGAGCGTGCCGAGGCGATCTCCGCGCTCGAAGAGATCATCGACGCCTCGGACGCCATCATGGTCGCGCGCGGAGACCTGGCGATCGAGGTCGGCAACGCCTCGGTCCCGGGGCTGCAGAAGCGGATGCTTCGCCTCGCTCGCGAGCGCAACAAGCTCTCCATCACGGCAACGCAGATGATGGAATCGATGATCGTCAATCCGGTGCCGACGCGCGCCGAGGTGTCCGACGTCGCCAACGCCGTCCTCGACGGAACCGACGCGGTGATGCTCTCTGCCGAAACCGCCGCGGGCCGCTATCCGGTTGAAACCGTGGAAGCGATGAGCCAGATCTGCATCGAGGCGGAGAAGACCGACGTCGTGGAGCTTGAGCGCGATTTCCTTGACCGAACCTTCACCCGCATTGACCAGTCGATCGCAATGGCGGCGCTCTTCACCGCGCACCATCTGCGGGTCAAGGCGATCGCGGCGTTGACGCAATCGGGCTCGACGGCACTGTGGATGTCGCGCCACAATTGCGGCTGCCCGATTTTTGCGCTGACACCCGAAATCTCGTCGCAGCGAAAGATGGCGCTCTTTCGCAACGTGCGCCCGCTCTTCCTCGAGCAGACCGCGGACAGGGAGTCTGTTCTCCGTTCCGCCGAGGACCTGCTGCTGCAGAAAGGCCAGGTCCAGCGCGGCGAGCTCGTCGTTCTCACCATTGGCGAGCCAATGGGCAAGTCGGGTGGTACGAACGCGCTCAAGATCGTGCGCGTGGGTGAGCACCGCTAGCGTTGATCGGCTCACAGCGCACCTGCACTTCCACCTCCGTCCGTGATTTGTCGGTGATGGGCTGGACGCTTGACCGTCGTTGCCCCTTCACATTGCTGACTACGACCAGCTGCTTGAGCAGTTGCGAAAATCAGGACCGTGAACGTTGGCCAGCTTGACGTCATCGCTCGTGGCAGCGGCGAAGCGCCACCACATCCGTCTGCTGGGCGTGCCCAAGGAGACCGCCTGGAGCATAGTTAGTTTAGGTGAGCGCATGGGTGAGGAAGTCTACGTCAAGGTCTTGAGTCCGCAGTCCGATGAGCGTCTAGCTCCAGCGCTGCTCGATGCCTGGCGCACAGGACCTGTCGTACGCGTCCTCGAAGCAAGAGACTCGGTGCACATCCTGGAACGGGTAAACCCCGGCACGTCGCTGGGTGTTGACTATGACAGGTTGGGGGATGATGAGAGCCTTGTCGTGCTCGGGACCATCGCTTCTTCACTGCGCAAGCTTGGTGCCAAGGACATAGGGTTCCCTGACGCTCGCGCGCGGGGTCAGAGTCTGCTTGTTCGCTCGCGCCCCGCCTGTATCGACGAAGGTCTGTGGGAGAAGGCTATCCAGCGCTATGCTGACCTGGCCGATTCGCAGCGGGGTGTCGGCGTCGTGCATGGTGATCTGCATCATGGCAACGTGCTGCTCGACGACGCTCGCGGCTGGGTTGTGATTGACCCAAAGGGTGTTGTCGCAGAACTTGAGTTCGAGATGGCTTGCGCTCTGCGCAATCCCATTTCCCGTGTCGACCAATGGGCAACGGCCTCCCAACTTGAGAAGCGCGCTCGGTTGCTCGCACGGACGCTCGGCCTCAGCGAAGTGCGGTTGTTGGAATGGTCGTTCGCGCAGTCGGTCCTGGCGGCCGCCTGGGAGGTGGAAGATAAGCTCGACCCGGCTCCCTGGGTTGCGGTGGCGCGGGCCTATGATGCCCAACTCAGTGCGCGACTCTAGCCTCTCGCGCGCAGCTGGCGCACTACAAATGCGCAGATGGTCTTCCACCAAGAGATCTTAGTCCCTGACTCCTGACCCCGTTGAGAGGAAGGGTTTACTTCAGACCAGCTCGAGCATCGCAAATGATTGCGATGCCAGGGCCGTGAAGGCGGCCCGAGGTATTCCTCGCCACAAGCGTCGCGACATCAAATGGAACTCTGCCTTGGGACGCGATGGGCGCGTAACAGCCAAAAAAAGGCCCCGGTCTTCCGGGGCCCTTGCTCTGAAAACTGCCGCGTCGTCCGAACCTAGCTCGGTTGGAAATCCGACTCGATGTCTCGGTCCTTGTGGTCGCGCAGGAAGAGAAGCCCGATAACGAAGGTCATCAGCGCCACGATGATCGGATACCACAGGCCGTAGTAAATATCGCCAGTTGCCGCGACCAGGGCAGTCGCCAGCAAGGGCAACATTCCGCCGAACCAGCCGTTGCCGATGTGATACGGCAGCGACATCGACGAGTAGCGAATCCTGGTCGGGAACAACTCCACCAGAAACGCGGCTATCGGGCCGTAAACCATCGTGACGTAGAGCATCATGATAACCAGGATCAGCAACGTCATCGGATAGTTGATTTTCGACTTGTCGGCACCGTTCGGATAACCCGTGGCCTTGAGCGCGTCATTGTATTTGGCGTCTTCGAAACCCTTGAGCTCGATCGTGCCGATCTTGGTAACTACCTTGTCGGGGGATGAGTCCGGCAAGTCGGTCGACGTGAACGAGAGCCCCGACTTGGTCAGCAAGTCCTTGGCCTTATCGCAATCGCTGAACGTTGACCAGGGCCCGACGAAGATATGGAACTGGCAGTCCTTGGCCGCGACGCTGATCGGGGTCGTGGCCTGGTAGCTCTCGAGGGCCGGATTGACGTAGTGCGTCAACCCCTTGAACAGCGGGAAATACGTGATCGCGGCGATGAGACAGCCGAACAGGATGATCTTCAGCCGGCCGATGCGATCCGACAACGCGCCGAACACGAGGAAGAACGGCGTGCCGATCAACAGCGCGGCCGCGATCAGCATATAAGTCGTCGCGCCATCGAGCTTGAGCGTGATCACCAGGAAGAACAGCGCATACAACTGGCCGGTGTACCAGACCACGCCCTGGCCGGCGGTGGCGCCAAGGAGTGCGAGCAGCACGAACTTGTTGTTGGGATACTTGAGAAAGCTGTCGCGCAGAGGTGCCTTGGAGCCTTTGCCTTCGGCCTTCATCCGCTGGAATACTGGCGACTCGTTGAGCTTCAGCCGGATGTAGACGGAGAAAATCAGCAGGATCAACGACACCAGGAATGGAATCCGCCAGCCCCAGTCACTGAAGTCCTTTGCTGCCATCCAGCCGGTGAAGCGGCACAGGTAGATGACGATGAGCGCCAGGAACAGGCCCACGGTGGCGGTGGTCTGGATCCACGCCGTGTCGTAGCCGCGCTGATTCTGGGGGGCGTGCTCGGCCACGTAGGTGGCCGCTCCGCCATACTCGCCGCCGAGCGCGAGGCCCTGCAACAGGCGCAGCGTCACCAGCAGGACGGGAGCGCCCCAGCCGATGCTCTGGTATGTCGGCAATAGGCCGACGGCGAAGGTCGAGAAACCCATGACGACGATCGTCACCAGGAACGTGTACTTGCGGCCAACCATGTCGCCGATCCGGCCGAACACCAGCGCGCCGAACGGTCGCACGAGGAATCCCGCCGCATAGGTCGCGAAAGCCGACAGCAATGCCGCTGTTTCGTTGCCCTTGGGGAAGAACAGCGCGGCAAAGAACGGGGCGAGAATCGCGTAGAGGTAGAAGTCGTACCACTCGAAGACGGTGCCGAGCGATGAGGCAAAGATGACCCGGCGCTCCTCGGACTTAGAGGCCAGCTGTACGTGCGCTGCTCCCGGTCGGGCTGTCGAACTCATGATTCCTCCATTAGTTTGTGCCGCAATCCCCCTCGCTTCGGGGCGTGGGCCGCCGTGCGATGGCGCAGTGCAACGCAGGCCGTAACCCGCGATTATCGACTGCGAGCGCAACCTTACGGCAATTCGCGAGGCCGCGCAACGGCCCGTGGCGCGAGGTTAGCGCGCAGGCGGACGCGCAATCAACCCGCGTTCGCGGCTGGCCGCCGCGCTAGTTGTCACAGGGCGCGAGGCTCAGCGCCTGCAGCACCTCGCCGCTCGCGGCGTCCTCCGCCCATGCCACAATCTCAACCGCGCCGCCCTCGTCGGGCAGCGGCAGAACCACCTGCTGCCGCAACTCGCCGCTGGCGCCAACGGCCAGACCCGACCGCCATGCGCGCACGACGTGATCGTGGACGAGGTGCTTGCCCTTGTTCTCGCCCGCCTTCACGTTGCTTGCGAGGCCGTTCTGGACCATCGCCACGGTGACTTCCGCGTGCTCGCGATCCGGCGCGCCCGGTATGCGCACGTGAACATCGACGCCAATTTTGGCGCCATCGATCCTCGCCGTCGCCAGCTCGATGCTGGCGCGCGCCGGTCGGGCATTGATCGCGGAGAGCGCCGCGGTGGGCTGGCCACCACTGTGCCAGGCCGTAAACTCTTCGCCCTGCAGCAGGACCTGCGGCGTATAGACAAAGGCGGTGTGGTGGCGCCACTTCTGATCGTTTTGTCGCGCGGTATAGTCGGCGCTGCCGAAACGATCGCGCCAACCGAGGCGATCCCAATAGTCGACATGGAAGGCAACTGCGGCCGCGCGCGTCGCGGCCGGACCGAGGTCGAGCGCCGAGAACCAACGGTCGGCTGGCGGACAGCTGTCGCAACCTTCGGACGTATAGAGCTCAAGCAGTGCGAGCGTATAACTGGGGCTCGCCGCGTGGCAGATGGCATTGCCCGCGACCGGCGATGCCATGACGGGCCATGCCGCGATCGCCGCGACCGCGAGTATGCCGATTTTCAATCTGCGGGTCGCATTCATCGTAGTCCCTCGTGGTAAGTACCTGGTTGCTTCGTCGCACGCCTGAGCGCAGTCCTTACGAATTCCGATAGCCTCTTTGTGCTAGCATGCGCCCGTCGAAACCCGTCGCTGCAGCGACCGTTCGACCGCCGCAATCTTTCACCCGCTATCACTGTCACAGGAGGAGCGCTCCATGGGAATCATGGCCATCATTGGAACGATCATCGTCGGCTTCATCGTCGGCTTTCTGGCGAAAACCTTCTACCCGGGAGCAGGGCACATCGGTTTCTGGATGACGGTCGGCCTCGGCATCGGCGGATCGATCGTCGGCGGTGTCATCAGCAGTCTGATCTGGAAGACGCCCGACGGCAAGTTTCATCCCGCCGGCTGGTTCCTGTCGCTTCTCGGGGCGCTGCTCCTGCTCTGGGTCTACATCAACTACCTGCAGTGAACCGATTGCCGTAGCCAGCCCGACCGCGGCTGCGGGCAAACGCGGCCGAATTTGCTGCCCGAATTTCGACGCCGCGGCGTGGCCGGGCATGCCTATAATTCGCGCATGCCCAATCTGCCTCCTGCCGCTGAGATGTACCGCGCGGTCGTCGCTCACGATCCCGCCTTCGAGGGCATTTTCTTCGTCGGCGTTGCGACCACCGGAATCTTCTGCCGCCCGACGTGCCGCGTGCGCACGCCGAAGCGTGAAAACGTTGAGTTTTTCGCCTCGCCGAGCGATGCCCTGCACGCCGGCTACCGGCCATGCCGCCGCTGCCAGCCCCTGGACCGCGGGCGCAGCGCGCCGCCGCTTGTGGCGGAGTTGCTCGCGGCCGTCGAGGATGCGCCGGCGGAGCGACTACGCGATGTCGATCTCACGCAGCGCGGTATTGATCCTTCGACCGCGCGTCGCACCTTCAAGCGCTACTGTGGCATGACCTTTCACGCTTATCATCGCGCGCGCCGCATGGGTCTGGCGCTGGCCGGCGTGCGCCAGGGGAAATCCGTGCTCGACCTGCAACTTGACCATGGCTTCGAATCCGGCAGCGGCTTTCGCGGTGCGTTCAACCGCCTGGTCGGCGCCGCGCCGAGCCGCGCACGCGATGTCAATTGCCTGTACGCCCAGTGGTTCGAGACGCCGCTCGGCGCGATGCTGGCGCTCGCCAACGACGCCGGGCTCGAACTGCTGGAATTCGTCGATCGCCGCGGGCTCGAGCGCGAGCTGGCGCTGGTCGAGCGCAAGCTCAAGCGCCGGATCCTGCCCGGCAGCCATCCGCTGCTCTCGCAAATCGGCGAGGAACTTGCCGCGTACTTCGCCGGCCGTGCGCTGACTTTCAGCACGCCGCTCGCGCTTTCCGGGTCGCCGTTCCAGTGCGCGGTCTGGAACGAGCTGCGTGCCATCCCCGTCGGCACCACGCGCTCGTACGCCGAGATCGCCGCTGCGATCGGCCACCCCGCCGCGGTGCGCGCCGTCGGTCGCGCCAATGGCGACAACCGCCTTTGCATCATCGTCCCCTGCCATCGCGTTATCGGCGCCGACGGCGCGCTGACCGGTTACGGCGGCGGACTGTGGCGCAAGCAGTGGTTGCTCGAGCACGAGCGCGTGCACGCCGGGGGGCGCGGCCAGCTCCCGCTCGAGGTTGAGCTGCGAGCGCGCGCGCCGATCGCGTCCTCGCCCGCCTAAGCCGATGCATTCGCGCGACGTCGCCCGGCTGTTGCTCCTGGCCGGGTTATGGGGCGGCTCGTTCGCTTTCATGCGCGTCGCCGCGCCGGCGATGGGTCCGGTGTGGCTCGCCTTCTCGCGCGTCGCGCTGGCGTTCATCGCCTTGCTGGCCCTCGCGCTGGCGCGCCGCGCGGTGCCGCCGTTCTTGGCCCATTGGCGCGACTATGTCGTGATCGGCACAGTCAATTCGGCGCTGCCCTTCGCACTGTTCTGCTTTGCCGAACAGTACATTGAAGCGTCGACCGCGGCGATTCTCAATGCCACCAGCCCTTTTTTCGCCACTGCTGTCGCCGCGCTATGGCTCAAGGAGGCGTTGTCGCTGCGCAAGCTCGGCGCAATGGCGCTCGGGCTGGCTGGCGTCGTACTTCTGGTGGGTTGGTCGGAGCAGGCACTCTCGGGGATGCGGCTGCCGGCGACGCTCGCCTGCCTCGGCGCGGCGCTGTGCTACGGCGTCGCGAGCGTCTATGCCAAGCGGCGCATGGCGACCGTCCCGAGCTCCGCAGTCGCGCTCTACAGCCAGCTCACCGCGGCGGCAGTGCTCGCCCCGGGTCTGCTTTTCGCGCCCGTACCCGGGCCACTTACGCCGCTCGTCGTTGGCAATACGCTGGCCCTGGCGCTGGCATCAACCGCGCTCGCGTATCTACTCTACTTCCGGCTGATTGCGACGATCGGGCCTGCGCGCGCACTGACGGTGACGTTTCTGATCCCGGTGTTCGGGGTGCTCTGGGGCGTGCTGTTTCTCGACGAGGCGGTCACGGTCAATACGCTTTCAGGCTGCGCCCTGATCCTCGCCGGCACGGCGGTTGCAGTGCGCGGCGCGCCCGTCGGAGCGCGGGCCCGGCCGAGCTCCGGTTAGGGATCGGCGTAGGCCGCAGCCTCCGCGGTCAAACCAGTTCCGCGGCCGGACCGAGCACCTGGGAGCGCAATTCGCGATAACGCGGCAGCGTCGGTGGATAGACGCAGATGTATTTGACCTGCGCCGCCTGCAAACAACGCTGCTTGATGATTTCGAGCTTCTGGTCGCGAGGGTTCTGCACCTGCTCGGGCTCCTTGGCGTCGACGATCGCGACGATCGTCATGTCGCGGTCGCAAACGACAAAGCCGACGTGCTGGTTGGCGATCTTGCGGAAGGCGCGCAGGCGCTCCATCCCTTGCGGACCGATCTTGACTTGCAGCACGTCGGCCAGCCGCACGCGGGCGAAGATTTCGTGGCGCGGGAACGCTGCCTTGAGCAGCAGATAAACCACATTTTCTGCTTTGGACAGAAAGCGCGAGCGCAGCAGGTAGAGACCGGGAACCTCGGCGCTCGACAGCAGGCGGGTTGTTTCGCCCTCGGTCCATTGAGCGACCGTGCTCGGCGAATCGAAGGGGGCCCCGGTCCGGGCGGTGCTGCGGCTGCGCCGCACCAGGCCGACCAGGACGAACACGACCAGCGTTCCTATCCCCAGCGCCAGGACGACGAGCATCCCGTAGTTCATGCAAGCGGGCTCCTGAGTATCGCGGTTTGGCGCGCCTGGCGGTGAGTTTTCGCTCGGCGTCGTAGGCGCGCATCCAAGCCGCAGCGGTGCGCCGAATCGCGCGTAGTCTAATGCATTTTGCAGGTGCGCGGTGGTTGGCGCCTCTGCGCGGCGGCCGCGGGTGCGCGACTATAATCCGGCCATGCGCGACACCGCAGCACGGCAAACGCCCGGGTCGGGGCCGCTCTTCGGCCGGCTGGCGACCACGGTTGCCGCGATCGCGCTCGCGACGACGGTCATTGTTGCGGCGCCGAAGGCGCAGGCACTGTTCGTCGTCAATCAACCCTGGGTCAAGCCCGGCACGCACGCGAGCGAGGCCTACATGATCCTCACCAGCACCGAGGGGGCGACGCTCATTGGCGTGCACTCCGCGATCGCCGCGCAGGCGGCACTGCGCGGCCCCGGGACACCCGGCCGGGCGCGCGCATCGCTGCCGCTGCCGGCGGGCGCCAGCGTCCCTCTGCGGCCCAGGGCGAACCGCATCGCGCTGACCGGGCTCGTGCATGCGTTGCGGCTTGGCGAGCGGGTCCCTCTGACGCTGTTGGTCGAGACCGCGCCCGGCGTGAACGAGGAGATCGCCGTCGACGCGGAGGTGCGCAGCGAATCCCCGCTCGACGCGGAGCGCCACGCCCATCATCACTGACCTCGCCCGCGAGCGCTGCCTTAGGCAAGGGCAGCTTGCAGCCAGGCGTAACCCTGTCTAGAATCCGCCTGCCCCCGATGAAGCCACGCAGCCGTCGCGCTCCGCATGCGCCCTTTTTGACTCGCTGGATCGGCGCGGCGGCGGTCAGTATCGCCTGCGCCGTGCTCATTCCCGTCGCGCGTGGCGCCTCGCTCGCGCCGGACGGCGTCGATCTCACTTTCGGTCAGGGGGACAACGTCTTCGTCTCGGGAGCTGGGCTCAATTGGAGCTCGCTTTGCGAATGCCGCGATCTGAAGAGCTACGGTTTCGACACGCGACTCGAGGCGCAGCTCACGCACTGGCATGCGCAGGTGCACCCCACGGAGCACGGCTCGCTTTGGGACGTCGGGCTAACGCCCATGCTGCGCTGGTTGGTGCCCGGCGCGCCCGCCGTGCAACCTTTTGTCGAGCTTGGCGTCGGGGTCCACCTGTTGTCCCACACCCGCATCAACAATGAACGCGTGCTGAGCACGGCGTTCCAGTTCGGCGAGAATGGGGGCGCTGGCATCAGGTTCGGCGAGCACCACCGCTTCGAGCTTGGCGTGTACGTTCAGCACGAATCGAATGCGCGGATCAAGGAACCGAACAGCGGGCTTACCTATTTCGGGGGTGTGCTGCGGGTGGCTTTCCCTTAGCCCGCCTGACGACAACGGATGCGCATGAACAAAGCCCCGCCGAAGCGGGGCTTTGTCTATTCTGGCGTGGACTTTGCTGCGCCGATTACATGTCCATGTCGCCCATGCCACCCATGCCGCCCATGCCGCCGCCGCCGCCGCCCATCGGCTTCTCGTCCTTCGGCAGCTCCGCAACCATGGCCTCGGTGGTCAGCAGCAGCGACGCAACCGACGCGGCGTTTTGCAGTGCGAACCGCGCCACCTTCGTCGGATCGACGACGCCCATTTCGACGAGGTCACCGTAATCCCCGGTCTGGGCATTGAAGCCGAAGTTGCCGTTCTTTTCGACAACCCTGTTAACGACAACCGACGGCTCGTCTCCGGCGTTGGCGACGATCTGGCGCAGCGGTTCCTCGAGCGCACGCAGGACGATCTTGATGCCAGCGTCCTGGTCGTGATTGGCACCCTTGAGACCCTTGAGGTTCGCCCGCGCCCGAAGGTAGGCCACGCCGCCGCCGGCGACGATACCTTCCTCGACCGCTGCGCGGGTTGCGTGTAGCGCGTCTTCGACGCGCGCCTTCTTTTCCTTCATCTCGACTTCGGTGGCGGCACCGACCTTGATCACGGCCACCCCGCCGGCCAGCTTCGCCACGCGTTCCTGGAGCTTTTCATTGTCGTAATCGGAAGTCGCCTCGTCGATCTGGACGCGGATGTTCTTCACCCGTGCCTCGATGGCCGATTTTTCACCCGCGCCATCGATGATCGTCGTGTCTTCCTTCGCGACCTCGACTTTCTTCGCGCGTCCGAGATCCTTAAGCGACGCGTTCTCGAGCTTGAGGCCCAGCTCCTCGGCAATCACGGTGCCGCCGGTGAGAATCGCGATGTCTTCCAGCATCGCCTTGCGCCGATCGCCAAAGCCGGGTGCCTTGACGGCGACTGCCTTGAGGATGCCGCGGATGTTGTTGACCACGAGCGTTGCGAGCGCCTCACCGTCAACGTCCTCGGCGACGATCAGCAGCGGCTTGCCGGACTTCGCGACCTGTTCGAGCAGCGGCAGCAGGTCGCGGATGTTCGAGACCTTCTTGTCGTGCAGGAGGATGAAAGGATCCTCGAGTATCGCCACCTGCTTGTCGGGATTGTTGATGAAGTAGGGCGAGATATAGCCGCGGTCGAACTGCATGCCCTCGACGAGCTCAAGCTCGTTTTCCAGGCCCTTGCCGTCCTCGACGGTGATGACGCCTTCCTTGCCTACCTTGTCCATCGCGTCGGCGATCGTCTTGCCGATCGATTCGTCCGCGTTGGCCGAAATCGCGCCGACTTGCGAGATTTCCTTGCTGGTCGTGCACGGCTTGCTGATCTTCTTCAGTTCCTCGACGACGGCCAGAACCGCTTTGTCGATGCCGCGCTTGAGATCCATCGGATTCATGCCTGCGGCAACGTACTTGAAGCCTTCTTGGCAGATCGACTGCGCCAGCACGGTCGCGGTCGTCGTGCCGTCGCCGGCGACGTCGGAGGTCTTGGACGCGACTTCCTTGACCATCTGCGCGCCCATGTTCTCGAACCTGTCCTTGAGCTCGATTTCCTTCGCTACCGACACGCCGTCCTTGGTGATTGTCGGTGCGCCGAAGCTGCGCTCGAGCACGACGTTGCGCCCTTTCGGGCCGAGAGTCACTTTGACGGCGTTCGACAGGATGTTCACGCCAGTCATCATCTTGCTGCGAACGTTCTCGCCGAAGCGTACGTCTTTGGCTGCCATTTTCGCTACTCCTTATTGCATTGTGTGATCGCGCGACCTAAATCACGCGACGATGCCGATAACGTCGTCTTCGCGCATATGCAGGTAATCCTGCCCGTCCAGCTTGAATTCCTGGCCGGAGTATTTGCCGAAAAGAATCTTGTCACCGACTTTGACACCCATCGGGATCACTTTGCCGTTATCGTCAAGTTTGCCGGGCCCGGCGAATACGATTTCACCCTGGGACGGCTTTTCGGCGGCGGTGTCGGGGATGACGATGCCGCCGGCGGACTTCCGCTCCTCCTCGAGCCGCTTGACGATCACGCGATCGTGTAGGGGACGAATCTTCATGTTAGTGCTCACTCCATAGTGAATTTGCGAAAATCCGGACGAAAGCGGCGCGAAGGCCGAGTAAAATCCGGCTGTTAGCACTCACCGCTAACGAGTGCTAATAATATAGCTCGCGGGCTTGGAAATCAAGCCCAGCGGGTCGGTTTCGTTTTCGGGCGGGTCCGGGCCAGTCGCCGCGAAGCGGTTGCGCGGGACCGCCGCCAGCGTGCCTTGTAGCCCGGGGTTACGGCCCCACGGCGGCCCTCTTAGGGAGCCTAAAGCCGCAGTCCGGGGCGCATTCTAGAGCGGCGCACGGTGATGTGCTAAGGTCTGCGCTCGGCTGGCCGACCACGCTTTAAGGGGCATTCACAATGGCGCAGGCATCCGCGGCAACCAGCACAGGGACGGCACCGGTGGGCACGCTGCCGCATGAGCCGCGGGCGGTAGACGCCGGCCGCGGCGCCTCCTGGTGGGGCGAGGCCTGGCGTCTGTTTACGCCCGGCGTGGGCGTGTGGCTGCTCATCACGCTGATCCTCATCGTTCTCAACGTGGTCGGGGCCATCATCCCGGTCGTCGGCGCGCTGGCCATGCAGATCCTGATGCCCGTTTTTGCCGGTGGCCTGATGCTGGGCTGCCGCGCACTCGATCGCGGCAACCCCCTTACCGTGGCGCATCTATTCGCCGGCTTTAGCCAGCGCACCGGGCCGCTGCTCGTCCTGGGGCTGCTCTATACCGGCCTGGCGATCCTGATCACCCTGATCGTCGCCGGCATGATGGTCGCGGTCTTCGGCGTCGCGATTCTTGGCATGCTCACTGGCGCGGCCGACCCGGCCGAGACCGGCGTCGCGCTCGGCAGCGTGGTAGTCGCCGTGCTCTTGGGCTTGCTGTTCTTTCTGCTACTGCTGCTGCCGCTCATCATGGCGATCTGGTTCGCGCCGGCGCTGGTCATGCTGGGGGGATTTGCGCCCGGAGCGGCGATGAAGACGTCGTTCCGCGGCTGCCTGCGCAACAGCGTGCCGTTCCTGGTCTATCTCGTGATCGGCATCGTGCTCGCAGTGATCGCCTCGATACCGTTGGGCCTGGGCTGGTTCGTGCTCGGACCGGTGACGATCGCGACCGTCTATACGTCCTACTGCGACATCTTCGAGGATTAGGACACCACCTAGCGCCGCGGCAGAGCGGGCGCGGGCCGCGCCCGAGCTTCAGTTAGCGGGTTGAGAGGAGCCGACCGCGCCGCGCACCCGCGTTGCGATCGAGACCGGAGCGTCGCGGCGGACAAACCAGCGCAGGTGGCTGGTGTCTCCGGCGTGGTCGAATCCGTACGATTGCAGGAGGTGTTGCACGGTTGCCCCGTAACGGGAGCCGCGGGGGATGCGCACCACCCACGTCTTTTTTCCCGGCGGTGTGGCAAACAACGCGGTGAGCAGAGCACGACCCTGACCCCCGCCCCGGCGCCCGAATTCAAGCCCTGCGAGCCACAGCTCGTAGCCCTCTTCGAGCCCCCGAAACAGGCCGAAGCCGACCGGGGGCATGCCCGAATTGGATTCGTCCGGCCAGAAAACATAACCGGGCACCGCGACCGCTTCAATGCGGCCGGTCTTTGGGTCTTCCTCGACGAAGTAGCCGCTGACGAGCGCGCGCTTCAGCCGAGCAAAAAATTCGACGGCCGCGGGCGAATCGGCGGCCAAGCCGCGATCGAGGCTGCCCTCCGCCGCAGCTTCGCGGATGAGCGTTCGGAGCATCGCCAGATGTCCGACGTGAGCAGGTATGAGCACGGGTCGATTGCGTCGCTAAAGCGTCAATGGGCAACGTTAACGCGCCGGCCCGCCGGCAGTGGCTCCAAGCTTACGAACGGCTTGCACCGGGCCATGAGCGGTCACCGCGTTTGTGCACGACAATCGGTGACGAGCGCGCGACCGGCTAATGCGCCCGTTCCCAGTTGGGTCCGCTACCCAAATCGACGACCAGGGGCACGCGCAAACTCGCAACACTCGTCATCAAGCGCGGCAGCTCGGCCTTGACTCGCGCGAGCTCGGCATGCGGTACTTCGAACACCAATTCGTCGTGCACTTGCAGAATCAGACGCGTCTGCAGTCGTTCGCCGTCGAGCCAGGCTTGTACCGCGATCATTGCCAGCTTGATCAGGTCGGCAGCGGTGCCCTGCATAGGCGCATTGATCGCGGCACGCTCGGCCGCCTGGCGCCGCGGGCCGCCGCCGGCGTTGATATCGGGCAGCCACAGGTGCCGGCCGAAGACGGTGCGGACGTAGCCCTGCGCTCGCGCCAGTTCTCGGGTACGGCGCATGTACTCGGCGACGCCGGGATAGCGCGCGAAATATTTGTCGATGAATTGCTGCGCCGCGCCGCGCTCGATGTTGAGCTGCGCCGCCAGCCCGAACGCGCTCATGCCGTAGATCAGTCCGAAGTTGACCGCCTTGATGTACCGGCGCTGCTCGGAGCTTACCTGTTCCATCGGCACGGCAAAGATCTCTGCCGCGGTCGCGCGGTGAATGTCGGCTCCCTCGGCGAACGCGCCGAGTAGCGACGGATCGCCGGACAGATGCGCCATGATGCGCAATTCGATCTGTGAATAGTCCGCCGACACGAGAACGTGCCCCGGCGGCGCAATGAAGGCCTCGCGAATGCGGCGACCCTCCGCCGTGCGCACGGGAATGTTCTGCAGATTCGGGTCGGTGCTGGCGAGCCGTCCGGTCACCGCGGTCGCCTGCGCAAAGTTCGTGTGCACGCGGCCGGTGGCAGGGTTGATCATCTGCGGCAGCTTGTCGGTATAGGTCGACTTGAGCTTCGACAGCGTCCGATGCTCGAGCAGAAGCCTCGGCAGCGGATAGTCGGCGGCAAGTTCCTGCAACACTTCTTCGTCGGTCGACGGCTGGCCGGTCGCAGTCTTCTTAACTACCGGCAGCTTCATGCGCTCGAACAGAACCTCGCCGAGCTGACGTGGAGAGCCCAGATTGAACGGGCCGCCGGCAACCTCGAAAGCCTGCTGTTCCAGCGCCTGCATGCGCGTGCCAAGCTCGCCGCTTTGTGCCGCGAGGAGCTGCGGCTCGAGCAGCACGCCGTTGCGCTCCATGCGAAAGAGCACTCCCCGCGTCGGGAGCTCGATCGCGTGGTAGACGTGGGCCAACTCGGCGTCAGCGGCAAGCCGCGGATAGAGCACGGCGTGCAGCTGCAGCGTGATGTCGGCTGCTTCAGCGGCGTATTCGGTGGCGCGTTCCACCGACACCTGGTCAAAGCTGATCTGCGCGGAACCCTTGCCGGTCACTTCCGGATAGGTGATCGTTTTAACATCGAGATGGCGCCAGGCCAGGCTGTCCATGTCGTGCGGACGATGCGATTCCAGCACATACGATTGCAGCATCGTGTCGTGTGCGACACCGGATAGCGTGATGCCGTGGTTCGCAAGCACGTGCTGGTCGTACTTGAGGTTCTGCCCGAGCTTCTTCGCCTGCGGATTCTCCAGCCAGGGTTTGAGCCGCGCGAACACGGCATCGAGCGACAGCTGGGACGGCGCTCCGGCGTAGCGATGCGCGAGCGGGACGTACGCGGCGCGACCGGGCGCGATGGCGAAGGATACCCCGACCAGACGCGCCTGCAGCGGGTCGAGGTGCGTCGTTGCCGTGTCGAAAGCGACGAGATCGGCCTGCTCGATCGCCGCGAGCCAGCGGTCGAACGCCGCTTGCTCGAGCACGGTTTCGTAATGGCGCTCGACCGGTGCGCGCGGCTGCCGTTGCTCGCCGGCGGCCTCAGCAATGGGTTTGACTGGCGCCGTCTGCTTGCCCACCGGCGCGGCGTCCTGGTCCTTGAGCCAGCTCTTGAATTCGAAACGCGCGTAGAGATTCTTCAACGCCGCGCTGTCGGCGGGGCCCGGGACAAGCTCGCCCGGCTCGAAGGGCAGCGCGCAGTCCGTTTTGACCGTGAGCAGCTTTCTCGCTTGCGGCAGCCACTCCAATGCGGCGCGCAGATTCTCGCCGACAACGCCACCGATTTCGTTCGCGTGCGTCATCACGTTTTCCAGCGTGCCGTATTGCGCCAGCCATTTCGCCGCAGTTTTCGGGCCCACCTTGGCCACGCCCGGGACATTGTCGACGGTGTCGCCGGTGAGCGTCAGCAGATCGAGCAGCTGGTCGGGCCGCACCCCGAATTTGGCGACGACGCCAGCCTCGTCGAGCATCTCGTTGGTCATCGTGTTGACGAGCGTGACCCGCGGTGTGACCAGCTGCGCGAGATCCTTGTCGCCGGTGGAAATCACCGCGACAATGTCACGCGCTTCGCCGCGACGCACCAGCGTGCCGATCACGTCGTCGGCTTCGACGCCTTCAACCATCAGCAGCGGCCAGCCATGGGCGCGAATGAGCTCATGCAGCGGAGCGATCTGCAGCACCAGGTCCTCGGGCATCGGCGTGCGGGTCGCCTTGTATTGCGGATACCATTCGTCGCGAAAAGTCTTGCCTGGCGCGTCGAAGACAACTGCGAAGTAATCCGGGTTGCCGTCCTCGAACAAACGGCGCAACATGGCAACGACGCCGCGAATCGCGCCGGTCGGCTCGCCGCGCGAGGTGCGCAGATCGGGCAGCGCGTGATACGCCCGATACAGATACGACGAGCCGTCAACGAGAACCAGTTTCGACATGATTTTGACAGACAAGATTCCCGAGTTGATCGACCCTCAGGCGATGTATTCGACCAACGGGCAGGAAGCGTGGCGGGTGCTGGGCATTATGGCAGAATTCGCCGTCGCGACCGAGCGCTTGCGCGGCGTGCGTCCTGCAGTGAGCATGTTCGGCAGCGCGCGCCTCAAGCCCGATCATCCGTACTTCGCAAAGGCGGAGCGAATTGCCCGGCTGTTGTCCGACGCCGGATTCGCGGTGATCTCCGGAGGCGGGCCCGGAACGATGGAAGCGGCGAATCGCGGAGCGCACGCCGGGCGCTCGCCGGCCATCGGCCTCAACATCCTGCTGCCACACGAACAAGCCGGCAATCCCTATCAGGATGTCGGCATCAATTTTCGCTACTTCTTTGCGCGCAAGATGATGTTCGTGCGTTTCGCTTCGGCGTACGTCGTAATGCCCGGAGGCTTTGGCACGATCGACGAGCTCACCGAGTGTCTCACCCTCGTGCAGACCGGGAAGAGCCGCAAGATACCGATCATTCTGGTCGGCGGCGAGTTCTGGCGCGGACTGATCGACTGGATGCGGGACAAGCTCGTCGGCGAAGGCATGATCGCACCCGCCGATATCGAGCTCATGCAGATCATCGAGGAGCCCGAAGCGATCGTCGAGGCAATATTTGACTACTATGAAACACACGGGTTCCAACCGACGCGAAGGGAACGCGACAAGATGCTCAACCTCTAACCCGGTAGGCGCAGCGGCGCTGGTTCCGCCGGTCGCCATTCCTGCTAAAATTGGGTCGATAGAATCATGCGCCCTATTCTTGCCACGCTGGTTGCCGTAGCCGCTGTCAGCCTGGCGCTGACCGCTCCGGCGCAGACAGTGCCACCGAAGCTCGAGCCGCTGCCCGAGGCTCCGCCGGCGCCCCCCGAGATCGCCAACGACCCGGAACTCGCGCCGCAGATCACCACCATCAAGCGCGAGAACGAGACCATCGAGGAGTATCGCGTTCACGGACAGCTGACGATGATCAAGGTCACGCCGCGTCATGGCCAGCCCTATTATCTGGTCGCCGACGCCAATGGCGGCTTCAATCGCCGTGACAGCCTCGATTCGGGGCTCAAGGTCCCGCTGTGGGTCCTGTTCACGTTCTGACCTGAACCTGCCCCGTAGCAAAGGATCGCCGCCGCTGCGAGGTGGCCGCGTGGCCCGATGTCTGTCTACACCCCCGTCACCCCCGAAGATCTGGCGGCCTGGCTGACACGCTATGCGCTGGGCAGCGTGCACGAATTCGAGCCGATCGCGGCCGGGATCGAAAACACCAATTACTTTCTCAGCGCCGACAAGGGCCGCTACGTTCTGACGCTCTACGAGCGCCTGCCCGCGGAGGAGCTGCCGTTTTATCTCAATCTCATGGCGCATCTGGCGCGCGCGGGCGTCATGGCCCCCGCCCCGGAGCCGGACCGCACCGGCGCGCTGTGGAGTTTCCTGAACGGCAAACCCGCCGGCCTGGTCGCTCGCCTCGAGGGTGCGCCGGTGCAGCAACCCGAGGCCGCGCACTGCGTGGGCGTCGGCCGTGCGCTGGCGGAATTGCACCTTGCCGCCCGGCAATACCGGGGGCGCCTGACCAACCGCCGCGGCCCGGGCTGGTGGCGGCAGGCGGCACGCGCAGTGCGCCCGCTGCTGTCGGCCGAGCAGAACGCGCTGGTGGCGAGCGAACTCAAGTACCAGGGCGGCTTCGCCAAGACACGATTGCCGCGCGGAGCGATTCACGGCGACCTGTTCTGCGACAACGTGCTCTTTGTCGATGGCCGTGTCTCGGGCATCATCGACTTCGGATTTGCCGCGACCGATGGGCTGGCCTACGACCTTGCTATCACCGTCAATGACTGGTGCCTGCGGCAGCACGGCGCGAAAGGAGAGGTACTCGATTCCGAGCACGTCCGCGTGCTGATCGCTGCCTATGCCGCGGTGCGGCCGCTCGTTTTCGAGGAGCGCGCGCTTTGGGGACCGTTGCTGCGAGCCGCGGCGCTGCGCTTCTGGCTGTCGCGACTGTACGATGTTCACCTGCCGCGCCAGGGCGAGCTTACGCACGCGCACGATCCCGCCGTGTTCGAGCGGATTCTGCGTCATCACGTCGCCCGCGAACCGCGTTTTCCCGACCTCTGATGGCGACGCCGGCAGCGGGCACGGTGATCCCCTTCGTTCGCCACGACGCGCGCCGCGGGATGTTCTGGCTGCGCCGCGCCTATGCGATGTTCCGCGCGGCACCGTTGCGGTGGCTGCTGCTGATCGGGGTGTACTACGGCATCGTTGCGCTCGCCGAGCTCGGGCCCTTTCCCGCGCTGGGCAGGCTTGCAGCGTGCATCTTCAAGCCCGTGTTCGCGGTTGGCTTTCTCGCCGCGGCGTGGGCGCAGGAACGCGGCGGCAAGCCCGCGCTCGCCGATCTGTTCCGCGGTTTCCGCAGCAATCTCTGGGCATTGCTGCCGCTCGGCATTGTTTTCTTGGTCGGCATGACGTTCGCGATCGCTGCGACCACCGTGGTCGATGATGGCGCGCTCGTCGCCTTGATCTCCGTGGGCGAGGAGCCGAGCGAGGAGGTAATGACCAGCGGCCGGCTGCAGCTCGCGATGCTGTTCGGCATCGCCTGCGCCCTGCCGACGCTGCTCGCGCTCTGGTTCGCCCCGGCACTGGTCGTATTTCACGACGTCGGCGCGCTGACGGCGCTGGGCGCCAGCCTGCGCGCTGCACTCGCCAATTGGCGGGCGGTGGCGGTGTTTGGGCTCGCGATCCTGTTCTACGGCGGCATCGTGCCTGCGCTGGGCGGCACGCTGGTGCGCCTGGTGGACGAGCCCGTCGGCAAGGTATTGGCCGTAGCTCTGTTGCTCCCGTACATGCTGGTATTTCTCGGCACGTTCCAGATTGCCGACTACGTCGCTTATCGCGACGTCTTTCATGCCGACGAGCCGCCGTCGGCCGGTGGCGATCAGGCCGGCTGAAGCTTGGCGTACTCCAACGCCAGCCACTTCACGCCGGCATCGCGGAAATTCACCTGCACGCGCGCATCGGTGCCGCGACCTTCGGCATCGATGATGATGCCCAGACCGAACTTCGCGTGTTTCACGCTTTGCCCGATGCGCCAACCGGGCCCCTCTGCCCGAGCCTCGCGCGCCCGGGTAGGACCCTCGGCTAGCGGTTGCGCCGACAATGCCGCGCTGCGCTGTGGCGACAACCAGCGCACGAGTGCGCTCGGCAGTTCGTCCAGGAAACGCGAGGCAATGTTGTAGCGCAGCTGCCCGTGCAGGATGCGGCTCTGCGCATGCGTCAAGTAGAGCCGCCGCCGTGCCCGGGTAATCGCGACGTAGGCGAGGCGCCGTTCTTCCTCGACACCGTCGAACTCCGACAGGCTGTTTTCGTGGGGGAAAAGGCCTTCCTCGAGACCGGTGACGAAGACGGTGTGAAACTCGAGGCCCTTCGCCGCGTGCACGGTCATCAGCTGCAATGCAGCGCGTCCCTCGGCGGCCTGCGTCTCGCCGGCCTCGAGCGCCGCGTGCGCGAGGAACGCAGTCAGCGCATTGCCGGTTTCTTCCTCCGACTCGCCGGCAACCTGCAGATCGGCTTCGCGCGCGAAGCTCTCCGCCGCTGTGACAAGCTCCTGCAGATTTTCGACCCGGTCCTGGCCGTCCTTTTCCGTGGCGTAATGTGCGAGCAGGCCACTCTGCAGCACCACGTGCTCGACCGTCCGCGGCAGCGGCAGGCCCGTGGTCGCGCTGCGCATCGCCTCGATGTGCTTGACGAAGGCGGCGACGCCGGCGCCTGCCCTGCCGCCGATCTGCGCCGCGCACGCGGTCTGCCACAAGCTCGTGCCCGTGTCGCGGGCCCGGTCCTGGAGGGTCTCGAGGCTTCGCGCGCCGATACCACGCAGCGGGAAATTGACCACGCGCAGGAATGCCCCGTCGTCGTCCGGCGCTGCCACAAGGCGTAAATACGCGAGTGCATGCTTGATCTCGGTACGCTCGAAGAAGCGCATGCCGCCGTAGACCCGGTACGGCATGCCGGCGTTGAACAGCGCGTGCTCGAGCACGCGCGACTGGGCGTTGGAGCGGTACAGTACCGCGATCTCCGCGGGCGAGACGTCGTCCGCGACCAGCCCCTTCACCACGTCGACGACGAACGCGGCCTCGTCGACGTCGGAGGGGGCCACGTACGCGCGTACCGGCTCGCCCTTGCCGTCCACGGTCCACAGGTTTTTGCCGAGCCTCGCCTGGTTGTGCCTGATCAACGCGTTCGCCGCGTCGAGTATATGACCGTGCGAGCGGTAGTTCTGTTCGAGCTTGATCAGTTTCACCGCGGCGTCGGGCGTGCCGAAATCGCGCTCGAAGTGCTGCATGTTGGCGACGTTGGCGCCGCGGAATGCGTAGATGGACTGATCGTCATCGCCAACTGCGAACACCGCCGTGTGCGCCCCGGCCAGCAGCCGGAGCCAGCGGTATTGCAGCGCGTTCGTATCCTGGAATTCGTCGACAAGCAGGTGCGAGAAGCGATGCCGGTAATGCTCGCGCAAGGCATCGTGGTTGGACAGCAGTTCGAAGGTCCGCAACAGCAACTCTGGAAAGTCGACGCTGCCCTCGCGCCGGCACGCCTCGTCATAAAGCGCAAAATGCTCGACCTGGCGGCGGGTGAACTCGTCGTACGCCTCGACCTGATTCGGCCGCCGGCCCTCCTCCTTGTTGGCGTTGATGAATGCCTGCAGCTGGCGCATCGGAAAGCGCTCGTCATCGATCCGGTGCGCCTTGTACAGCCGCTTGATCAACCCCAGCTGGTCCTGCATGTCCATTATCTGGAACAGCTGCGGCAGCCCGGCGTCGCGGTAATGCGCGCGCAGCATGCGGTTGCACAGGCCATGGAAAGTGCCGATCCACATCCCCCGGGTATTGACCGGTGTCAATGCCGAAAGGCGCAGGAGCATCTCCTTGGCCGCCTTGTTGGTGAACGTGACCGCGAGCACCGACAGCGGACTCGCCTGGCCGGTCGCGAGCAGCCAGGCAATCCGCGTCGTGAGCACGCGCGTCTTGCCGCTGCCGGCGCCGGCGAGGATCAGCGCCGAGCCGTGCGGCAGGGTAACTGCGGCGAGCTGTTCCGGATTGAGGTCGGCGAGAAGCGGGGAAGACATGCTGGGTGAAGCGATGCGTTCACATTATATCGAGGAATCCCCACCGCATTGAGTATCGTTGCGGAATTCACTAGACTCAGCGCCGGTGACAGAGCCCATGCCGAACACTCGTGGTTTCCACAATCCGCAACAACGGCCCGGATGGCCGGCGTCGCGCCAAGGCTGGCAATGAAATTCGACCCGCAGTCGTTCGTGCCGTGGATCCGCGCCGCGGCGCCGTATATCCATGCGTTGCGCGGCAAGACGATCGTTATCGCCTTCGGTGGCGAGGTCGTCGCCGACGATACCTTTCTTGGCATCGTGCACGACCTGAACCTGTTGCACAGCCTGGGCACGCGGCTGGTCGTGGTGCACGGCGCGCGGCCCCAGATCGAAGCCATCCTGAAGCAGCAGAACATTCCCAGTCGCTACAGCAAGGGGCTGCGAATCACCGACGGGGAGACGATGGACTGCGTGCTGGAAGGAATGGGCCACGCGCGCAGTCGCATCGAAGCGCTGCTGTCGCTCGGGCAAGCCAATTCGCCAATGGCGGGCGCGCGCATCCGCGTCGTCGGCGGCAATTTCATTACCGCCAAGCCGATTGGCATCCTCGATGGCATCCACATGGGATTCACCGGCGAGGTTCGCCGCGTCGACACCGAAGGACTGCGCCAGCGCCTCGACGACGGCGACCTGGTTCTGGTTTCCCCGCTCGGTTACTCGCCGACCGGCGAAATATTCAATCTAGCGCTCGAGGAAGTAGCCACGCAGGTCGCGGTGCGGTTGTCTGCGCACAAGCTCATGTTCTTGATGGAAACCGAGGGCGTGCACAACGGGCGTCGGCAGCTGTTGACCGAGCTGTCCACGCGGGAGGCCGAGGCGTTGCTCGCCCGGCCCGCCAAGCTCCCGCCTGACGTCCTGCACTATCTGCCGTGCGCCATCCGCGCCTGCGACAACGGCGTCAAGCGCGCCCACCTTATCAGCCGTCATCGCGACGGCGCCCTGCTGCTCGAACTGTTCACCCGCGACGGCGTCGGGACGATGATCGCCGCGGCACCGCTCGCGCATTTGCGCAGCGCGACGATCGATGACGTGGGTGGCATCCTCTCGATCATCGAGCCGCTGGAGGTGGGAGGTGTGCTGGTGCGCCGCTCGCGCGAACGGCTCGAAATGGAGATCGAGCGCTTCGTCGTCACGGAGCACGATGGCGCGATCGTGGGCTGCGCGGCGCTGTACGCGTTTCCCAAGGAGCGCGCCGGCGAACTGGCCGCGCTCGCAGTGCATCCGGATTTCCGCCGCGAGGGTTACGGCGAGGCGCTGCTGCACGAAATCGAACAGCGGGCGAAGAAGCGGAAGCTGTCGCGCCTGTTCGTCCTGACCACGCGCACTTCCGGCTGGTTCCTCGAACGCGGCTTTGTCGAAAGCGATCCCGCACGCCTGCCGAAGCAGAAGCGCGATCTTTACAACTGGCAACGCCGGTCGCTGGTCTACGAAAAATCGCTAGCCTAGGCGGACATGCGATAATTCGTGCTGGTCCCTTGTGGGTGCGGAGTGTCCCGATGGCGCGGATGGTTCATTGCATCAAGCTCGGCCGGGAGGCCGAGGGTCTCGATTTTCCACCCTACCCGGGCGAGCTCGGTAAACGCATCTACGAGAGCGTCTCCAAAGAGGCGTGGCAGCAGTGGCTGAAGCACCAGACGATGCTCGTCAACGAGAATCGGCTGAGCCTCGCGGACCCGCGCGCGCGCAAGTATCTCGCGGAGCAGATGGAGCGCCATTTCTTCGGCGCCGGGGCCGACGTGGCATCCGGCTACGTGCCGCCGCAGTCCTGAAGCCAGAGGCGGCGATACCTGACGGCCTTACGCCACCGCTCGGCCTCCGGTCGTTGCAACACCGGTGCCGCAGCCGGTGCCGGCCGGCACCTCACCAAGGTCACCGCGGAAACGCGGCGCGCGTGGCGCACCCCGCGGCTCACGCCTCGTGGACGACCTGCCCCCCGACCAACGTATAGCGGACCTTCCCGGCCAACTCGAGACCCAGGAACGGCGTGTTCTTGCCCTGGCTCTTGAGCGCGGCGGGCGCGACCACCCAGCGCAGGTCGGGGTCGAAGACACAGACATCGGCATCGGCGCCAGTGCCCAGGTGGCCCGCGTTCAGCCCGAGCACTCGCGCCGGCTCGGAAGTGATGCGGGCGAGCGCAGTGGCGAGCGGCAGCCCGTCCTCGTGGGCCCACTTGAGCGTCAGCGGAAGCAGCAGCTCCAGGCCCGTCGCGCCGGGCTCGCTCTCTGCAAACGGCAGCTGTTTGGCGTCGTCGTCGACGGGGGTATGGTCCGAACAGATGAGATCGATCGTGCCGTCGGCCAGGCCCGCGCGCAGTGCGGCGCGATCGCGCACGCCGCGCAGCGGAGGCACCAGATGGCAATGCGCGTTGAACCAGCCGATGTCGACATCGCACAGGTGCACGTGATGGATTGCCACGTCGCAGGTGATCGGCAGGCCGGCCTTTTTCGCCGCCCGGACGCGCGCGACTCCTTCGTGCGTTGACAGCCGTGCCAGATGCACCTGCACGCCGGTTGCCCGCACCAGCTCGAAGATCGTCTCGAGCGCGATGGTCTCAGCGCAGGCGGGAATCGCCGGCAGGCCGAGCCGCGTCGCCACCTCGCCGTCGTGCGCCACGCCACCGCGGGCAAGATGCACATCCTGCGGCCGCAGCCACACGCGATAGCCAAAGGTCGCCGCGTACTGCAGTGCGCGCAGCATGACCTGCGTATCGACGAGCGCAGCGTCGCCGTGCGAAAACGCGATGCAGCCGGCCTCCATGAGCTCGCCCATCTCGGTGATCGTATCGCCCTTCAGTCCGACGGTCAGCGCGCCGATGGGATAGACGTGCGCCTGATTGAGCAGGCGCGCACGATGCTTGAGCATCTCCACCAGACCGGGTTCGTCCAGTGGAGGGTCGGTGTCCGGCGGACAAGCCAGGCGGGTAACGCCGCCGGCGATTGCCGCGGCCACTTCGGATTCGAGCGTCGCCTTGTATTCGAAGCCGGGCTCGCGCAGTCGCGCCGAAGCGTCGATCAAGCCGGGACAGACGACGAGGCCGGTCGCGTCGATGACGCGGTTGGCATGCCAGCCGGCCGGCGCTGCGCCCAGCGCCGCAACCTTGCCGGCGGCAATGTAGACGGTCGCGACGCGATCGACTCCCTGCTTGGGATCGACGACGCGGCCGTTGCTGATCTCGATCTTCACGCTAGTTTCCCGCCAGGATACTCATCACCGCCATGCGCACCGCAATGCCGAAGGTCACCTGCGGCAGGATCACCGAATGCTGGCCGTCGGCCACCGCGGAATCGATCTCGACGCCGCGGTTCATCGGCCCGGGGTGCATGACGATCGCGTCGGGCTTGGCGAGTTTCAGCTTCGCGACGGTCAGGCCGTAGTTTTTGAAGAACTCCCCGGCGGAGGGGAGCAGTGAGCCCTTCATGCGTTCGCTCTGCAGGCGCAGCATGACGACCACGTCGCAGCCCGCCAGACCGTCGTGCATGTCGTGGAACACGCGCACACCGAGCGATTCCACCGCCGTGGGCAACAGCGTCTGCGGCCCGATCACGCGCACCTCCGGCGTCCCGAGCGTCGTGAGGCCATGAATCAGCGACCGTGCCACACGCGAGTGCAGCACGTCACCGACGATCGCGACTGTCAGCCGGCGGAAGTCGTGCTTGTAGTGGCGGATGGTGAACAGGTCGAGCAGTCCCTGGGTCGGATGGCCATGGCGGCCGTCGCCGGCGTTGACGACGTGGATGTGGGTGTGGCGAGTCGCCGACAGATGCTGCGCGATGAGGTGCGGGGCACCGCTCTGCCCATGCCGAACGATGAACATGTCGGCGTTCATCGCAACCAGATTGTCGATGGTGTCGAGCAGCGTTTCGCCCTTGGTTGTCGAGGACACGCCGATGTTGAGGTTGATGACGTCGGCGGACAGGCGCTTGGCGGCGATTTCGAAAGTAGTCCGGGTACGCGTGCTGTTCTCGAAAAACAGGTTGAACACCGTCTTGCCGCGCAACAGCGGCACTTTCTTGACGTCGCGTTCCGCGATCGACACGAACGGCACGGCGGTGTCGAGAATGCGATCGATGATCTGCGCCGGCAATTCTTCGAGCGTGAGCAGATGTTGCAGTTCACCCGCGGCGTTGAGCTGGGGATTACGCATCGGCGGCGCTCTCGGAATCCTCGACCGAAAGCTCGAGGTTGCCGTCGCCCCGGCGCTGCAGCACGATCGACAGGGCGCGCGCAACGGTCAGCCGCGCGCCGACGTAAGTCGCCTCGATCGGCAGTTCGCGGCCGCCGCGGTCGATCAGCACCGCGAGTTCGATCGACTCGGGCCGCCCGTAATCGAACAACTCGTTGATTGCGGCGCGCACCGACCGACCCGTGTAGAGAACATCGTCAACGAGCACGATGCGGCTGCCGGGGACTTCGAAGGGCAGTGTGGTCGTCTCGGGCCGCGCGCGCAGCCCCTTCTGCGCGTAGTCGTCGCGATAGAAGGAGACATCGATGTAGCCCACCGGGTGCTCGCCCTCCAGCATGCGCGAGAGCCGCTCGGCGAGCCACGCGCCCCCCGAATAGATGCCGATCAACTTGGCATCGTGGGCGATGCCACCGCGCATCTTGTCGGCGAGGTGGCCGAGTGCAACCTCCGCGTCAGGAAGGGCGGTGCTGGTCAAGATAGGCCTGGAGGATCAGTTGCGCCGCGACCTGGTCCCGCACCGCCTTGCGCTCGCGACCCCGGACGGCCGCGCCATGCAAGGCGAGCCCCGCAGCTTGGGTCGTAAAGCGTTCGTCGCAACAGGCAACCGGCAGGCCGAAGCGGCCTTCGAGTTGGCGCGCGAAGCGCCGCGCCCGCGCCGTCATCGCGTGCGCCGTTCCGTCGGCGTGCGTCGGCAGCCCGACGACGAGCAGGGTGGGACGCCATGTTGCGATGAGCGCCGCGATCGCGGCGAAACGCCGGGCGCCGGCGGGTTCGGCAATCGTCGCCAGCGGATGCGCGATTCCCGTGCCCGTCTCGCCGATGGCCACACCGATACGGCGCGTGCCGAAGTCGAAGGCGAGAACGGTCCCCGCCGGGGTCGCGGGCGAGAGCACCGTCACCACCACGCATCACGCGTGTCCGACGGCGTCGGACAGCCGGGAGAAATCGATGCCGAGCAACTTCATTGCCGCCCCCAGCCGAAGCTCGGCGGGTTCGGCAAACAGTACGTCAGGATCCGCGGCCACGGTGAGCCAGGCATTCTGCGCAATTTCCTGCTCCAGCTGGTCGGCCGACCATCCGGCGTAGCCCAGGGTGACGAGCACGTTGGCCGGACCGTTGCCATGGCCGACCGCCTCGAGAATGTCCTTCGACGTCGTGAGGCCAAGCTCGTCGCTGATCGCTAGCGTCGACTGCCAGCTTCCCAGCGGCCGGTGCAGGACGAAGCCGCGGTCGATCTGCACCGGGCCCCCGTAGTGGACCTTCGCCTCGCGCAGATCGGAGTCACCGAGCGGGATGTTGATTTGCTCGAACAGTGCCGAGAGCGTCATGTCGATCGGCTTGTTGACGACGACGCCGAGCGCGCCCTGATCGTTGTGTTCGCAGACGTAGATCAGCGTATGGGCAAAGTGTGGATCGGCCATGCTGGGCATGGCGATGAGGAAGTGATGGGTCAGGCTGACCCGGGAATCGCCCATGCCTGCAATTGTAAACTCCGCCCCGCCCGGGCACAAATGGCCGCGCCCGCACGGCGCTTAACCCCGAACCCGCGCCTTTGCCGTTGAAAGCATCGTTCCCTCACCCGTGAGCTCGCCATGGCCCTGCCGTCCCGCCGCCCCAACCGCATCGTCGCTGCACTCGCACTGCTTGCCTCGCTTGCCGGCGCCACGCCCCCGGCGGATGCCTTCTGCGGTTTCTATGTGGGCAAGGCCGATACCAAGCTATTCAACACCGCCTCGCAGGTCATCCTGGTGCGCGACGGCGAGCGGATGGTCGTCGGCATGCGCAACGACTTTCAGGGTGAGCTCACCGACTTCGCACTGGTGGTCCCGGTGCCGGTCGTGCTGCAGAAAGAGCAGATTCACATCGGCGACCCGAAAATCTTCGAGCGCATCGACGCGTACAGCGCGCCACGGCTGGCGGAATACTTCGACGGCAATCCCTGCGCCGTGCCCATGGCACTGGCAGCGGGCGCCACGGGCGCGCCGGCGGAGGCGTCGGCCAAGGTGGCGGCCCGGCGCGCGGCGGCGCTCGGCGTGAGCATCGAGGCGCGCTACACGGTGGGCGAATACGACATCGTTATCCTGTCCGCGACGCAGTCGAATGGTCTGGAGATCTGGCTCCGGCAAAACGGCTATCGCGTGCCCGCCAATACCAGCCGGGCGCTGCAACCGTACGTGCGGCAGGGTCTCAAGTTCTTCGTAGCCAAGGTGAACCTTGCCGAGCAGGCGAAGACCGGCTTCTCCTATCTGCGGCCGCTGCAGTTTGCCTTCGACTCCAAGCGCTTCATGCTGCCGGTGCGCCTGGGGATGCTCAATGCCAGCGGCCCCCAGGACCTCGTGGTGTACGTCCTGACCCGCAACGGTCGCGTCGAAACGACCAACTACCGCACGGTGCGATTGCCCGCCAACGTCGAGCTTCCGCCCTATGTGCGCGGCGAGTTTGGGCAGGTGTACAAGGCGCTGTTCGAGACGCAGGCCAAGCGCGAGGACTACCGCGTCGTGTGGACGGAGTATTTCTGGGACATGGGCTGGTGCGATCCGTGCGCGACCGAACCGCTCTCGCCGGAGGAACTGCGCAGCGCCGGTGTGTTCTGGCTGGACGGCGAGACACAGCCGTCCGGCGCAGCGCAACCGGTGATGCTCACCCGGCTGCACCTGCGCTACACGCCCGATACCCTGCCTGAAGACCTGATGTTCCAGGAAACCCAGGACCGGCAGAACTTCCAGGCCCGCTATGTCCTGCGCCATCCGTGGCAGGGTGACGCCAATGCGTGCCCCGCGGCAAAGCGCTATTTCGCCGACCTGGCCCAGCGCCAGGTGCGCGAGGCGCAGACGCTGGCCAGCCTGACCGGATGGAACGTCGCTGAGATCAGCGCCCGGATGAACCTGCCGACGGCGGCGACACGGCAGTGGTGGGAGCGACTGTGGCGCTGAGGATCGCGGCGCTGCTGCCGCACGATGCGCGCATCTTCCAGATCGTCTTTCTCGCTGCGCTGCTGCTCACCGGCGTGCTGCTGCGCGACTTCTCGGTACAGCCGCTGCAGATCGCGCTGACCTTTGCCGCGGGCCTGGCAACCCAGGCGATCTGGCTCAAGCGACTCGGCCTCGGGCGGAAAGGCTTCCTGTCGGCCCTTGTCACCTGCTGTGGCGTGGCGCTGCTGCTGCGCAGCGACTCGCTCTGGGCGCATCCGCTGGTTGCCGCGCTGGCGATGTCGTCGAAGTTCGCACTGCGGGTCAACGGCAAGCACCTGTACAACCCGGCGAACCTCGGCGTGATCGCCGCAATCACGCTGCTGCCCGGAACCTGGGTTTCACCCGGACAATGGGGTAACGATCTCGCGCTCGCGGTCTGGTTGCTGATGCTGGGGTCGCTGGTGACGCAACGCGCGCGGCGGCTCGACATCAGCTGGGTATTCCTCGGCGCGTTCCTGGGGCTGGTTGCCTTGCGCGTGTTGCTGCTTGGTCAGACCTGGGCGATCTGGTGGCACCAGCTCGGCAACGGCGCGCTGCTCCTGTTCGCGTTCTTCATGATCTCTGACCCGATGACGATCCCCGGTCGCGCGAGTACACGCGTGGCCTACGCATGCATCGTCGCACTCGGGGCGGCGACGTGGCAGTACCTGCTGTTCCGGCCGAATGCGCTGCTCTGGGCGTTGTTCTTCGCCACGCCGCTGGTGCCGCTTCTCGACCGGTTGTATCCGGGCGAACGCTTCGCCTGGCGCGCTTCCGGGACCGTGCCCGCACCCGGAATGCCGGCGTAGGCGGAGCGATGCAACGCGGGCGCTCTATTCCTCTTCGTGCCGGCGGTGTTTGGCGTACTCGGTCGCAAGCTGCTGCTGGAGATTGGGAGGCGCCGGATCGTAGTGCGAGAGTGTCATCGTCCACCCGCCGTGGCCGGCAGTCATCGCCTTCAGTCGGGCCGCGTAGCCGTCGAGTTCCGACAGCGGCACGAGGCCGTTCACGGTGAGCGTCCCCGCCTGCTGCGACTTGGTGCCGGTGACTTGGCCGCGCCGACCGGAAAGATCCCCGGCGACGTCACCCATGTTGGCCTCCGGACAGAGCACCTCGAGGCTCACGATCGGCTCAAGGACGATCGGCCGCGCCTTTTCGATGGCGTCGAGGAATGCCTTGCGGCCCGCGGTCACGAACGCGACTTCCTTGGAATCGACCGCGTGGTGCTTGCCGTCGTAGACGATCACGCGCACGTCATGCAGCGGGAATCCGGCGATCGGCCCAGACAGCAGCACCTGTTCGACGCCTTTCTGCACCGCGGGGATGAACTGGTTCGGGATCGTGCCGCCCTTGACATGGTCGACGAACTCGAAGCCCGAGCCCCGCGGCAGCGGCTCGATGCGCAGGAACACCTCGCCGAACTGGCCGGCGCCGCCGGTCTGCTTCTTGTGGCGATGATGGCCCTCCGCCTTTGCCGTGACCGTCTCGCGATACGGAATTCGCGGCGGGCGCGTGTCGATTTCGAGCTTGAATTGCGACGACATGCGCTCGAACACCGAGCGCAGGTGCAACTCGCCGAGCCCGCGCAGCACCGTCTCGTTCAGGGTCGCGTCGTGCTCCAGCGTGAGCGTCGGGTCCTCGGCGATCATCTTGTGCAGGACGTCGGAGATGCGCTGCTCGTCGCCGCGCTTCTTCGGCGCGATCGCGAAGCCGTGCATCGGCGTCGGGAACACCAGTGGTCGCATGTGAATCTGATCCTCGTCGTGCGAGTCGTGCAGCACGCAATCGAAAGCGATTTCCTCGACCTTGGCGACGGCTGCGATATCGCCGGGCACGGCGCGGTCGACCTCGATCTGCTTCCCGCCCTGCAGCATCAGCAGGTGGCTGACCCGGAACGGCTTGCGCCCGTCGCCGACGAAAAGCTGCGTATCGCGGGTGATCGTGCCCTGGTGGACGCGAAAGATGCCGAGTTTGCCGATGAACGGGTCGATCACCACCTTGAACACGTGCGCCAGAACGTGCTTCTTCGGATCGGGCACGGCTGCGAATTCGACCGCCGCCGCGCCCTCGCCCCTGGTAAAAAGGGGCGGGTTGCCCTCGGTCGGGTTGGGAGCCAGCTTGACCAGGATATCGAGCAGCTCGGCCACCCCGGCGCCGGTGCGTGCGGAGACGAAGCAAACCGGCAGCAGATGGCCCTCGCGCAGCGCCTTTTCGAAGGGCGCATGCAGCTGGTCGGGCGCGATCTCGCCCTGCTCGAGGTAGAGCGACATCAAGGCTTCGTCGACCTCGACGACCTGGTCGACCAGCGCCGCATGCGCTTCGGCAACCGACGAGAAATCCGCTTCCCCGGCGGGGTTGAAGAAACAGTCGACGACGCGCTTGCCGCCGTCGGCGGGAAGATTGATCGGCAGGCACTCCTTGCCGAACGCCGCCTGGATCGCCGCGAGAACCTGCGCCGCGTCGACATTCTCGGCGTCGATTTTGTTGACGATGATGAGGCGGCAGAGCTTGCGTTGCGCCGCCCAGTCCATCATGCGCGCGGTGATCATCTCGATGCCCGCCTGCGCATTGATCACCACGGCGGCGGTTTCGACGGCGTCGAGCGCGCCGATCGCCTGCCCGATGAAATCGGGAAAGCCGGGGGTGTCGATGAGGTGGATGCGCGTGCCGTCGACGTCGAAGTGCATTACCGCCGAGCGCAGCGAGTGCTGCCACGATTTCTCGAGCGGATCGAAATCGCTGACCGAGGTGCCGCGCTCGACGCTGCCGGGGGTCTGGATGGCCTTGCCGCGGAAGAGCAACGCCTCCGCAAGGGTCGTCTTGCCGGCGGCGCCGTGCCCGACCAGGGCGACGCTGCGAATGCTTTCAGTGGCGTACTGCGCCATGCCTGCTCCTGGGGGTTTGGACCGGTGGCTTTCATTCTAAACGAGACTGCGCGCGCGCGAACAGGAACCCGGCGGCGTCTGGACCAACGCACAGCGGCGCGGGATCACCGCGCCGCTTCAGAAAAAGCAACGGCTGTTGCAGCGCAACCGACAGGCTACGCGGCGTGCAGCGTCAGCATTTCGCGCAGGCGGCGCAGCAGCTCTTCCTCCTGGAACGGCTTGCCCAGGTAGCCCTCGACGCCGAGCTCCTGCGCGCGATTGCGGTGCTTCTCCGCCGTGCGCGAGGTAATCATGATAATCGGTATGTGGGAGGTGCGAGCGTCGGCCTTTATCGTCTTGGTGAATTCGAAGCCATCCATCCGCGGCATCTCGATGTCGAGCAGAATCACGTCCGGCATGCGTTCACTCAACACCTGCAGCGCGTCGAGTCCGTCCTTCGCGGTAATGATCTCGAAGCCTTCGCGCGTAAGCAGCCGGCTGGTGATCTTGCGCACCGTCAGCGAATCGTCGACGATCATGACCAGCGGTGGCCCGGCTGCCGCGGCACTCGCGGCTTCGGACCTGGTCGCCTGGGCGGTGCGCACGACCATCGGCGCCTCGGCCGCGGTGTCGATCCGCTGTGCGAGTTGCACCGGATTGATGATCAGCACCACTTCGCCGGTACCGAGCACCGTTGCTCCGGCAATGCCGGAGACGCGGGCAAGCTGCGGACCGATATTCTTCACCACGACTTCCTGATTGCCGATCATCTCGTCGACGTGCACTGCCGTGGTGTTTTGGCCACTCTTCAACAACAGCACCGAGTTGTAGCGCAGCGTTTCCGGATTGTGCCCGGCGTTGCCGAGCAGGCGGGGCAGGTAGAAGAACGGGTACTTCCGGTTCTGCCAGGTGACCTCGCGCCGGAGATACAGGTTGATCAGGTCCTTGTCCTTGATCTGCTGCACCTGCTCGACCATCGGCGCCGGCAGCGCCCACAGCCGGCCGCCAGCGCGGACCAGCACGGTCTGCGCGACGGCGAGGGTCAAGGGCAGGTACAGTGAGAAGGTAGTTCCCTTGCCGGGCACCGTCGCAACCTCGACGCGGCCGCCCAGTGCCGCGACATCCGAGCGCACGACGTCCGCGCCCACGCCGCGGCCGGAGATCTGCGTGACCTTGGGCGCCGTCGAAAATCCGGGCGCGAAGATGCACTCCGTAAGACGCGCCTCCGTAGGCTCGACATCGCCGGGGATGAGACCCTGCGCGCGCGCCTTGTCGCGAATGCGCGCAAAATCCAGTCCCGCGCCGTCATCGGCGATTTCGATCGCGATCTCGTTGCCCTGCTGGCGCACGGTGAGCGCGATTTCGCCGGTCTCCGCCTTACCGCGCTTGAGCCGTTCCTCGCCGCTTTCGATGCCGTGATCGAGCGCGTTGCGCAGCAGGTGCTCGAGAGGTCCGACGAGCTTTTCCAGCACCGAGCGGTCGAGCTCGACCTGCGCCCCCCGAATCTCCAGGTTCGCGCGCTTGTCGAGCTCCTTTGCCGTCTGGCGGATGATCCGGTAGAGCCGCTCCGAGAGGCTCCCGAACGGCACGGTGCGAATGGAGAACAGCTGCTGCTGGACGTCGCGTGACAGGCGCGCCTGCGCGAGCAATGCCGCATCGGCATCGTCGATATTGCGCAGCAGTGATTGCTGCACCGTCGAGACGTCGTTGACGCCTTCGGCGAGGCTGCGCGTGAGCTCCTGGAACCGGGTGAAGCGGTCGAACTCCAGCGGATCGAATTCCGCCTCGCCGGGCTTCACATGCGAAGTGCGCGACTGGATCTGCGACTCGGCCTGGATTTCGATTTCGCGCACCTGCGAGCGCAGGCGAATGACACTGTTGGTCAGCTCGAGGAGGTTGCCCTTCAGCGAACGCAGCTCGCCCTCGACGCGGGCGCGCGCGATGGCGACCTCGCCGGCTTCGTTGACCAGGCGATCGATCAGATCGGCGCGCACGCGCAACATTGCGCGTTGTGCCGCTTCGGCCTCGGGTGCTGCCGCGGCAGGCGTCGCTGCCGCTGTCGCCAACGGCGCGGCGGGCACCGCGGCGAGTGCCGGTGGCGTGTCCGCAGCGGCCGCCGGCGCGGGCGCGGTCTCGAACCCGAGCCACGGCAAGCGCGCGTTGACCTCGCCCTGCTGCAGGCGATCGAGCACGAAGGCAAGCCGATCGAGATCGGTTTCGAGCGTTTCGAAGAGCTCCGGCGTCGGGCGGGCGAGGGCATCGCCGGCGAGAAGGCGACTCTCCATCCAGTGGGTAAGCTCGCCCAGGCGCATCGCGCCGGCCATGCGCGCGCTGCCCTTGAAGGTGTGCAGGGTGCGCCGCAGCGCCTGCGCCGGGTCGGCGTTGGCGGGGTTGCGGCGCCAGGCGCGCAGCTGTTCGCCGGCCTGCGGAAAGAGCTCGGCCGCCTCTTCGAGAAAGATCGGCAACACCTGTTCGTCGACCTCGTCGTGAACGGTGGTGAGTGATTCGTCGGCCGGCGGTGACGGCGCCGGGGGCGCGCTGCCAACCGTGGCTGCGCTTGCGCCCTCGGTCGCGGGCGCCGCGGCGGCGGGCGCGGGCGCACTCGCGCGCCCGGACTTGGCGGCCGCGATGGAGACCACAGGCCCCGCGGTCGTGAGCGGTGGCGCGGGAGGCTGGGTTTCCTCGGCTGCGGCGGCGCGTGCGGCGAGGCTCTCGCTGTCCTCCGCCGTCGTTGCCGGATTGGCCTCGTAGCGCAACGCCTCGAGCTCGGCGACGGTCTCGCCGGCTTCCGCTTCGTCAGCGGGGCTGAACGCTTCGCGCGCGCGCACCCGGGCCGCCAGCGCGTGCAAGCCGGCGATCGCGCGCGCAAGTACCGGCTGCGCGGTCGCCGGCAACGGTGCGCCGCGCTCCTCCAGCTCGAGCAGGCACTGCTCGAGCGCCTTGGCTGTCGTCGCCACCAGCGGGAAGCCCCCGGTGCGGTGGATGCCGCACAACGTGTGGCCAGCACGCACCATTGCCTGCGATGGCGTCGCGGCGGAGTCCGCCTGCAGCGTCAGCAATTCCGCGTCCAGGGTCGCCAGATGCTGCTGCGCCTCGTCGCAGAGGATGCGATACAACGCCGCCGACAGCGTCACCTCGCCGACGCTTACTTCCTCCGGCTCCGGCGCCGGCTCGGCCACCAGCGGCGGGGCGGCGGACGCGACCGGCTCGGGCGGGGTCGCTCGCGGTGCGAATTCGATGATTTCGGCCGGCGGGTTCGAAGGCGGTGTGTGATCCGTCGTCGCCGGCTCCGCGACCGCAGTCTGGTCGAGTTCGAGCACCTCGATTGCTGACGCGCTGGGTTCCTGCGCCCACGGCGCGGCGACTTCGGCCGCGGGTTGGGGGGTGTCCGGCAAGGTGGCTGTCACCGCCGGCGGCGCCGGCATCTCGGCCTCGACCTTGGCGATGGCAGCACGCACCGCCGTTGCGTCCGGATTGACGCGTCCCTTGCGGCGCAGGGTGTCGACCCACACTCGGAAGCTCGTCTGCGCGATGTCGATGAGCGCGAGCATTGCCGGCGTCACCGGCAGGTCGTCCTCGAGCAGCCGGTTATGCACCATCTCCACGCCATAGGCGATCTCGCCGAGATCGGTGAGACCCACCATGCGCCCGCTACCCTTGAGCGTGTGGAATCCGCGCCGCACCGTCGTCAACGCCTCGCGATCGTCCGGCTGCGCCTTGAGTGCCGCCGCGTTCGCGGCGACGCTGTCGATCACTTCGTCAGCCTCGGTGAGGTAGATGTCGAGCAGCTCCGCGTCGAGCTGCTTCGCGTCGGTCTCGAGCAAGCGCATCGTTTCTTCCGACGGCGGGACGGGCGCTGCGACCCGGTCGTCGGCGATCACGCCGATCGCATCCTGCAGCGCGACCGTGTCGCCCGTTCCGGCGCGGGCGAGCAGGTCGAGCGCAGCCCCGGCTTCGGTCTGCAGCGACGCATCGCCGATTAGCTCCGCGTCGTTCTTCAACGTAGTGAGCTCGGCCGCCAGGCGCTCGCGGGCGGTCGCCTCGCCCGGCGAACGCTGGAATGCGGCCAGGGTCGCCGGCAGCGAGGCCTTGAGTTCGGCCACCGCCGCCTCGACCGTGTCCTGCTCGTCGGCCTGCACCTTGGCCGGCATGCCCAGGCGTTTCGAGAGCAGCGGTTCGATCAGCCGGTCGCGATCCGGGCGCTGCTGCTCGACCGCCTCGATGTAGAACCCGAGACCCGACAACGACTCGGCGAGCAGTTCCAGGTCCTCGTCGGCCACGCGCGTGTCCGGCTTGGCATATTCGTCGATCTGCTGCTGGCAGAGCGTCAGCAGCTGCCCGGCATGGTCGAGACCCAGAATCTGCAGCGCGCCCATGATTTGCTTGCTGTCGTGGGCCAGCGTGGCGAGGTCCGCCCGCTTGTCGTGGTCGCGAAAGAACGCATCAAGAACCTGCTCCATGTGCCGCAGGTTGGCCTGGATCTCGCGCGCGACCTGGGCGAGCAGCAGCCGCTCCTGCGCCCGGCGCGCCATCTCGTCGAGCATCGGGGCAGCGACGTGCGACGCGGGACGGCTCGGATCGAGCCTGGCAATCATTGCCTCGACCTGCTTGGGCAATTCCGGCGACAGTGAGGCGAAGTTCTCGATCACCGACTCGGCGAGCAACAGGCCGGTCGCGTATTCCATCGCCAGCGTTTCGGAGACTGGGCCCGGTTGCAGGCTGTCCAGGCGAACGGCGAGCGCAGCCACGAGTTTCGACAGCGAAGGCTCGCCGATCGCGGCACTCTTGTCGCGCAGCGCGGACAGCGTCTGCTTGAGTTTGGGCAGGCTCTCGACCCGGCCGCCGGTGAGCTTGAGCCACAGATCCTTCGCGCTCGCCAAGAGGTCGCGCGCCTCGCGCAGATGGGGTTGCATCCGCACCACGTCGGCGGAAAGCACGTCCGCAGTCGGGATCAGGCCCTGCAGCCGGAACGCGCGCTGCACCGCCTGCACCTGCGGCGCGACCGGGGCGCTGATCGCCACAAAGTAGAGGACCTCGCGGCGCATCCGATCGGCAACCTTCGCCGAGCCTTCGACGATGCGTCGGATCTGCAGATCGACGCGGCCGCACAGCTGCTTGACGCCGAAGCCGCTCTCGACGCCCTTTTCGACGATACCCTCGAGCAGCGCGCCGACCGTCCACCAGAACGAGCGCTGCCCGGCGTGTGTCTGCACGTCCTCGATACCCTGAATCGCGTCGCGCATGACGCGTGCGCCATCCTCGTCGCCGCGCAGCCATGCCAGCAGTCCGCGCTGGAACATGCGCCGTTGCTTGATCAGGAACGACGGCAGTTTCTGCGGCGTGACCGCCTTCGCGCTGGCAATCTTGGGCGCCCGTGGCGACAGATCGGGATAGAACAGGTCCGTCGGCGCCGCGGCTTTCACGCCGCGTGCCTGCTGCATCAGCTCGTATTCGGGGAAGAGCTTGAGCGGGATCGGGCTCGCGCCACCGACCACCTCGTCCAGGAAGATCTTGAGCTTCCGGCAGGAGCGGTCGATCAAGTCGCAGCTCAGCTCGGCTTCCGCGACCGGGAGCTGCTCGAGCCGCTCGAGTTGCCGTTCGATTTCGTCGGTATAGGCGGTGACGGCGTCGAGCCCCACCATCTGGATGGCTCCCGCCGCCTGGTGGATATGCGTCCGGGCGAGTTTGAGCGCGGTCGAGTCCTGCGGGGCGGCCTTGAAAGTCGCCAGCGCCTCGACGCCGCGGCTTAGCGCCTGATCGATTTCACCCTGGACCCAGGAAAGTGGGCCAAGGTCGAATTCCGGGGCAGTGTCGGTGGCCATGAGGTTACGGGCGCGCGTTATTCCCCAAGCGAGAGCAAGAACCGCGCCGCGGTTGTGCGCTACACGCGGCCGAGCCGCGCGCACGACCGGCGTTGCGCTGCGTATCGCGGCGGCGTCATACCTTGAACCCGGCCACCGAGCTGCGCAGCTCCGCGGCGAGCTTGGTCAGCTGCCCGATGGACACGTTGGTCTGCTTCGTGCCTTCGGTGGTCTCCTCGGTGATCTTGAGGATGCCCTGCATGCCCCGCGTCACGTCCGACACCGAGGCCGACTGCCGCTGCGTTTGCGCCGAGATGCCGCCGATGAGCTCGGCCAGTTCGCGCGAAACGCGCCGGATTTCGTCCAGTGCCTGCCCTGCCGCGTCAGACAGCTTGGTGCCCTCCACGACGCCGACGGTGCTCTTTTCCATCGCCGCCACCGCATCCTGGGTGTCGGCCTGAATCGTCTTGACGATCGCGTCGATCTGCTTGGTGGCCTCGGCGGAGCGTTCGGCCAGGCGCTGGACTTCCTCGGCCACGACGGTAAACCCGCGACCGGCCTCGCCCGCGGAGGCAGCCTGGATCGCGGCATTGAGCGCCAGCACGTTGGTCTGTTCGGTAATGTCCGAGATGAGCTCCACGATCTCGCCGATCTCGAGCGAGGATTCGCCCAGCCGCTTGATTCGCTTCGCCGTGTCCTGGATCTGGGTGCGGATCTCGTTCATGCCGGCGATCTGGTTCTGCACCGCCTGCCCGCCCTTTTCAGCGGCGGCAAGCGACTGCTGCGCCACCCGGGCGGACTGCGCCGCACTCTGCGACACCTCGTTGATCGACTGCGCCATCTGCAGCACCGACGCCGACGCCTGCTGGATCTCCTTGTTCTGCCGCTGCGAGGCCTCGAACAGCCGGTTCGAGACCGCCTGCGCGTCGGTGGTCGCCTTGGCCACCTGGTCGGTGGCGTTGTTGATGCCCTTGACCAGCGTGCGCAATTCCTCGATGGTGAAATTGATCGAGTCCGCGATTGCCCCGGTGACGTCCTCGGTCACCGAGGCCTGCACCGTGAGGTCGCCGTCGGCGAGATTGCCCATCTCGTTGAGCAGCCGCAGAATCGCCTCCTGGTTGCGCTTGTTCTCCTGTTCGCTCTCCAGCGCGGTCACCCGCTGCTCGTCGTAGAGCACCTTGGCGAACAGGCCCGCCAGCACCAGCGCAAGGAAGATGAAAATGATCGCGAACACGAGGCTCAGCAAGCGTCCCGTGTTCTGCATCTCGAAGCCGGCGGCGAGGCTCGTCGCGTCCGTGAGCAACGATTCGGACTCCTGGTTGATGCCGCGCCCGGCCTGCTTGGCGATGACCAGGCGCTGCATGTTCTGCAGAATCGCGTTGATGCCGCTCTCGTAGGTTGCAAAGCGTTTCTGCAGCTCGGTCACGGTGGCGCGCTCCTCGTCGTTCCGAACCGGGGTCAGGCGCAGCGCTTCGCTGCCCTTCAGCAGGCCGTTGACGATGTCGCGAAAGGTGCCGGTGTCCTTGCCGAGCAGGAAGGCCACCTCGGGGTCTATCTCGTCCGACGAGACCAGCGAATTGGCGTTCTTCGCGATCCGCTGCGAAAGCATCGCCAGCTGATTGGTGAAATCGAGTTCGCGCACGCCGCCGCCAGTGGCGGCCGACTGCGAAGCCGCCTGCTGCGCGAGCTCCAGCAGCGCCGTGTTGCCTTCATTGATGCCGCCCAAGCCCTTGGCCAGCGACAGCAGGCTTTGCTGATTGTCGAGCACTGCGGTCGCGTCTTTCTCGACCCGCCCCCAGCGCTCGGTCATGTCGTTGAGCAGCGCCTGCGATGCCTCGGCGCTGGTGGCGTCGATCCGCACCCCGCGCGCTGCGCCGCCCTTGACGAGCGCGTCGAGGTCGACGCGAAAACGATCGCGGGAGTCCTTGAGGCTCTCGAATGCAGGTGCATTGCCCTGGACCGCGAGCGAGGTGGAGCGCGCCAGCCGCTGCGAGAGCATCTGCATTTCCGTCGCGATGCCCACGCTGGCAGCGTTCCTTTCGGAGAGCGTGACGTAGAGGTAGAGCATGATCCCGGCCAGGACCAGGAAGACGAGCGTGAGCACACCGAGCACCTGCTCCTGCTTGGCGACCGGCAGATGCCCGATGAACCACAACCGCCCGGGCTGCCGCGACTCGGACGCCGCCGAGCGCAGCTGCTCCATGATCGACACCGACGCCAGGGGATCGTAACCCTGTGGCGGTGCGTTCATCTTGACCTGCGTGGTGGTCGGCATCTCGAGCTCGGCACCGCGCGCGGATCTCCCCCTTGCCGCTTTCGCGCCGAGCATGCCTTTTAGACTTAGCGCCATGTTTTCTCCCGCCCCGAAGGGTCGCTCCGCATCGTCGCCGCGTCGGTCACAGCCCCACCTGCAAAAAGGCGGGGTCCTGCGCCAGCCGCGCCAGATCGATCTCCTGCCACACGTCGCCGTTGCGCTCCTCCCAGCGCGCCCCGTACCAGTCCGGCGCCCCGGGCGGCGTATCGTTGCGCGCCAGGTCCGCGAGGTTGCGCAAACCGAGCACGCGATGGACGATCAGGCCGGCGTGGAGCTCCCCGACGCGGGGCCCGAAGAGCACCAGTCGCGTCTGGCTCGCGCCGGGTGTGACCGGCTCGAGAGGGCGGCCGAGGAAGCCGGCAAAATCGATCACGCCGTAAAGAATGCCGCGGATATTCGAAATGCCCCGATACCACGGCTTGGTCAGAGGCACGGTGGCCATTGAAGGCACGGCGATCACTTCGCCGGCGTCGGCGAGCCGGATCAGCCACTGCTCGCCGGCGCAGGAGAGCCCCAGGCGGGATTGCTCGACCTGCGCCGAAGTCTTGGCGGCGAGCCGCGTCGCCAGCTCCTGCTGGAAGGCGCGCAGATCGAGTTTCGCGGCGCGGGCCATTGGCGTGTCGTCCCGAGGCTTTTAGCCGAACGCGGTAATCTTCGCGAGCAATTCGTCTCGCTTCACCGGTTTCACGATGTAATCTCGCGCGCCCTGGCGCAAGCCCCAGATCTTGTCGGTCTCCTGGCTTTTCGACGTGCACAGGATGATCGGCACCGTGCGCGTCGTGGGGTCCCGGCTGATCGCCCGCGTCGCCTGGAAGCCGTTGAGCCCCGGCATCACCACGTCCATCAGGATCAGATCCGGCTTGACCGTCCGCGCCTTGAGTATGGCGTCCTCGCCGTTGTCGCTGGCGACGACCTCGTAGCCCGCCTTGGTCAGCATGTCATTGAGCACATGCCGCTCCGTCGGCGAATCGTCGACGATAAGAATGCGCTTGATCGCCATCGCTTCCCGCCCTTCCATGCCCCCGTGCCGCGCCGCATTTCGGCGCGGGTTCTCTCGCCCTACGCCGCGGTCTTCACATGCGTGGCGACGGCACGCAACAAGCTCTCTTTTGTAAACGGCTTGGTAAGGTACTGGTCCGAGCCGACCATCCGGCCGCGTGCCCGGTCAAACAGGCCATCCTTGGACGAGAGCATCACAACCGGCGTCTGATGAAACTTGGAGTTTTTCTTGATCAGGGCGCAGGTCTGGTAGCCATCGAGCCGCGGCATCATGATATCCACAAAAATCAGGTCCGGCTGGTGATCGGTGATCTTGGCCAGCGCATCGAACCCGTCGTCGGCAAGGATCACGGTGCAGCCCGCCTGCAGCAGAAAGATCTCGGCGCTGCGACGAATCGTGTTGCTGTCGTCGATCACCATGACCTTAACGCCTGTCAGCGCGCTTGGTTCCGCCAATTCCTGGCTCCCCGGATACCTGACCAATTCGGCACTTGCTACGCTCGATTCCATGTAGACCTCGTCAAAGTTTGCCACGGATGTAACCAAATGCCTAGAGCATAATCCTTGCCAGAAGCGACAAATCTGAGACTTCTGAGGGATTTGCAACAGCGAGCGCGTCGAAATCTCGGCACAACTGCCTTTTTTCGGCAGTTCGGGGAAGGTCAGCGGCCGAGAAACATCCGATACGCCGGGTTGGCGGACTCGTCGACGTAGCGATAGCCGACGCGCTGCAGAAAGCGCCGGAATTGACCCTGATCCGACGGCGGGACCTGCATGCCCACCAGGACCCGGCCGTAGTCGGCGCCGTGGTTGCGGTAATGGAACAGGCTGATGTTCCAGCCCCGGCTCATGCTGTTCAGGAACTGCATCAACGCGCCCGGTCGCTCCGGGAACTCGAAGCGAAACACAATCTCGTGCTCGGCCGCCGGCGCGTGGCCGCCGACGAGATGGCGCACATGCAGCTTGGCCATCTCGTTGTCGGACAGGTCGTAGGCTTCGATGCGACGCTGGTGCATCGCCCGCAACAGCTCCGCGGTCTCGCGGCGATTCACGACCTCGATGCCGACAAAAATGTGCGCGATCCGGGCGTCGGCGTAGCGGTAGTTGAACTCGGTGATGCTGCGCTTGCCGAGCAGCGCGCAAAACTCGCGGAAGCTTCCTGGCCGCTCGGGAATGGTCACGGCCAGAATCGCCTCGCGCGCTTCGCCGAGTTCGGCGCGCTCGGCGACAAAGCGCAGCCGGTCGAAGTTCATGTTCGCGCCACAGGCGATCGCGACATAGGTCTTGCCGCGCGGGCGATGGCGCTCGCAGTAGGCCTTGGCGCCGGCGATCGACAGCGCGCCGGCGGGCTCGAGAATCGAGCGCGTATCCTCGAACGCGTCCTTGATCGCTGCGCAGATCGCGTCGGTATCGACCCGCACCATCTCGTCGACGAGCGCGCGGCAGATGCGGAAGGTTTCCTTGCCCACCTGCTTCACCGCGACACCGTCGGCGAACAGCCCGACGTTGTCGAGCTTCACGCGCCGTCCGGCCGCGAGCGACTGTGCCATGGCCGACGAGTCGACCGGTTCGACGCCGATGATGCGCACCTCGGGCCGGACGCGCTTGACGTAGGCGGCAATGCCGGCGATCAGGCCACCGCCGCCGACGGCGACGAAGATGGCATCGATCGGACCCTGCTGCTGGCGCAGGATCTCCATGCCGATCGTGCCCTGCCCGGCGATCACGTCGGGATCGTCGTACGGATGCACGAAGACCGCGCGCGCGGCACGGGCCAGCGCGACCGCGCGCGCATAGGCGTCGTGGTAGGAGTCGCCGTGCAGCAGCACCTTCGCGCCGCGCGCCTCGACCGCGTGGATCTTGATCGAGGGCGTGGTGACCGGCATGACGATGGTCGCCTTGCAGCCGAGCCGCTGCGCCGCCAACGCCACACCCTGCGCGTGATTGCCCGCCGATGCCGCAACGACCCCGCGCCGGCGCTGCGCCGCGGACAGATGCGCCATCTTGTTGTACGCGCCGCGCAGCTTGAACGAGAACACCGGCTGCTGGTCCTCGCGCTTCAGCAGGATGCGATTGCCGAGCCGTGCCGAGAGGGTCGCTGCGAGTTCGAGCGGCGACTCGATGGCCACGTCGTAGACACGGGCCGTAAGGATTTTTTTGAGATAGTCGACCGGCATCGGAACCGCTGCAAGGGCCCTCGGGTGAAGCGGCGAGCGTAGCAGAATCATGGCGACCGCCAAAGGCGTCGTGCGCGCACTTTTCTGTTAGCCTTGGCCATCCTTCGACAGCCTCGTCGCACGACGCTCGTGTCCTCCGCGCCCGCCACCCTGCTCGCCGTCGTCGACCTGGGCTCGAACAGTTTTCGCCTCGAGATCGGTCGCGTCGAAGGCGACCAGATCTACCGCCTCGATACGTGGCGGGAGACGTTGCGTTTCGGCGCCGGCCTCGATCCTCAGGGACGCATCCGGTCCTCGGCCATGAAGGCCGCGCTCGAGTGTCTCGCCCGCTTCCGCGAGCGGCTTGCCGGCCTGCACCCGTCGGCGGTGCGCGCGGTGGCGACCAATACCTTTCGCGTGGCCAAGAATGCGCGCGAGTTCCTGCCGCAGGCCGAGCGCGCCCTGGGTTTCTCGATCGACGTCATCGGCGGGCACGAGGAAGCCCGGCTCATCTATCTCGGCGTCGCCCACGAGCTGCCCCGCTCGCTCGAGCCACGGCTGGTCGTCGACATCGGTGGCGGCTCGACGGAATTCATCATCGGTCGCGGCCTCGAGCCGGAGCGGCTGGAGTCGCTCAAGATTGGCTGCGTCGGCATCACCCAGCGGTTCTTCCCCGAGGGCCTGCTCACGGCGGAGGCTTTCGCCGGCGCCGAGACCGCCGCGCGCGTCGAAATCGAGGCGATCGCGCGCGAGTTCGGCCCGGGCCACTGGCGCGAGGCCTACGCCTCGTCGGGCACCGCCGCGGCACTCGCCGAAATTCTCGAGCAGAACGGCTTCTCCGGCGGCGGAATCACCCCGCTGGGCCTCGCCCGGCTCAAGAAACGCATGCTCGCCGCGCGCCACATCGCGCGCCTGTCGCTGCATGCGCTCAAGCCGGAGCGCGCGCCGGTCTTGGCCGGCGGACTGGCGATCATGACCGCCGCGGTCGACGAGCTCAAGATCGAGCGCATCGACCCGGTGGGAGGCGCGCTGCGCCTGGGCGTTCTCTATGATCTTCTCGGGCGCAGGATCGACGCGGATATCCGCGGCGTCACCGTGGCGCGGTTCGTCGATCGCTACGCGATCGATCGCGCCCATGCCGCCCGCGTCGCCGCGCTCGCCGCGAGCCTGTACCGGCGTGCGCTGCCGGGGGCGCATCCGGGTGATGTGCCGCTGCTGCAGTGGGCCGCCACCCTGCACGAGATCGGTATGTCGGTATCGCACATCGGATTTCACAAGCACGGTGCTTACATCCTGCAGCACGCCGACATGCCGGGATTTTCGGCTGGCGAGCAGAGTCGGCTGGCGTGGCTGGTCTTCGGCTGTCGCGGCGGGCTCGCCAAGGTCGCGGCGGGATTGAACGACGACAACCTGCGCGCGCAACTGCTGGCGCTCCGCCTGGCGGTGTTGTTCCACCACGCGCGCGCGGCGATCGCGTTGCCGCGCATCCGGCTCAAGATCGCGCGGCGCATCGCGCTCGCGGTATCCCAGCGCTGGCTTGCCGCGCATCCGCTGACGGCGCATCTGCTGGCGAAGGAGCGCGCCCAGTGGGATGCGTTAGGCTACCCCTGGAAAGCCGTGCGCGGCTGAAACGCCGCCGTCAACCGGGGCGCAGTGCGGGGCGGGACGCAGCCACCCTGTCACGGCGCCGCCACGATTCCGTCATACGCACGTCGCATCGGCTCGCTACTGTGCCGGCGACCCAATGCGCACCGAGATCCAGCCGCCATGCCGACCGCACCGATCAAGCCCAGCGCAGCACGCTACGCGCGGCAGTGCCGTGTCGAGAGCGCCGCTACGTAGCATTGCCACCGCGGCCAGCCCGCCGCGATGAGCCCGGCCGCCGCGCCGCTGCGCTTTCGTAGCATCTGGATTTCCGACACGCATCTCGGCACCGCCGGTTGTCAGGCGGACCGTCTGCTCGACTTCCTGCGTCGCACCGAGTCGGACCATCTCTATCTGGTCGGCGACATCATCGACGGTTGGCAACTCAGGCGCCGCTGGTATTGGCACCAGTCGCACAACGACGTGGTGCAGAAAATCCTGCGCAAGGCGCGCAAGGGCACCACGGTCATCTATATCCCGGGTAACCACGACGAGGCCGTGCGCCATTTCCTCGACGTCGCGTTCGGCGGCATCACCATCCGCGACGAGGCGATCCACACCACCGCGCGCGGGCTGCGCCTGCTCGTCACGCATGGCGACCTCTTCGACGGCGTCGTGCAATACGCGCGCTGGCTCGCCTACGTCGGCGACCGCCTGTACAACATCACGCTGGAACTCAATCGCTGGCTCAATGCGTGGCGGGCGCGGCTGGGGCTGCCGTACTGGTCGCTGGCGCAGTTCCTCAAGCACAAGGTCAAGAACGCGGTCAGCTACATCGTAGCCTTCGAGGAAGCGCTGGCCACAGAGGCGCGGGCGCGTGGGCTCGACGGCGTGGTCTGCGGGCACATCCACAAAGCCGAGATCCGCGACATCGGCGGCATCCTGTACTGCAACGATGGCGACTGGGTCGAAAGCCTCACCGCGCTCGTCGAGACCGTCGACGGCGAGCTTTCCATCCTGCACTGGCACGACGTGCTCACCGCGAATCCCGCGGCCGATGAGGAGGATGAGAACCATGCGCATTCTGATCGTCACCGACGCCTGGTCGCCGCAGGTTAACGGCGTCGTCACCACCGTGCGCAACACGGTGCGGGAACTCGAGGCGCTCGGCCACGTCGTGGGTCTGATCACGCCCGAAGGCTTCACGACGCTGCCCTGCCCGACCTATCCGGAGATCCGGCTCGCGCTCGCCGCCGGCGCACGCGTCGCCCGCATGATCGAGGAATTCGAGCCCGATGCCGTGCATCTCGAGACCGAGGCCCCGCTGGGGATCGCCGCCCGCCGGCATTGCCTGGCCAGCGGCCGGCCGTTCACGACGGCGTATCACACCCAGTTTCCCGAATACGTCCATGCCCGCTGCCGGTTGCCACTGGGCATCAGCTATCGCTGGCTGCGCTGGTTCCACGGCGCCGCCGAGGCGGTGCTGGTGCCGACCCAGGCGATCCACCAGCGGCTCTCCGCGCGCGGCTTTACCAACCTGGCCTACTGGTCGCGCGGCGTCGACCTGGCGGTGTTCTCGCCCGCGCCACGGGAAGCGCGAGCGCACGAGCGGCCGATCTTTCTCTATGCGGGGCGCGTCGCGATCGAGAAGAGCCTCGAGGAATTTCTTCGTCTCGACCTGCCCGGCACGAAGTGGGTTGTGGGCGACGGCCCGGCACGCGCCGGGCTCGAAGCGCGCTTTCCGCAAGCGATATTCCACGGCATGAAGTACGGCGCCGAGCTGGCGTATTTCTACCAGCAGGCCGATGCGTTCGTCTTCCCGAGCCGCACCGACACCTTCGGGCTCGTGCTCGTCGAAGCGATGGCCTGCGGGACGCCGGTGGCAGCCTATCCGGTCACCGGTCCGATCGACGTGATCCGCGATCCCGCCGTCGGCGTCCTGAGCGAGGATTTGCGCGCGGCGGCGCTGGCCGCCCTGGAGCTCGACCGCCGCGCGGTGCGCAGCTACGCGCTGCAGTACTCGTGGGCGACGGCGACACGGCAGTTCCTCGAGCAGTTGCGCCCGGTTCCAAGCGCGATTGCGGCCTGACCCGGCGCGTTGGGTTGCTCGGACGGCCGCGTCAGACGAAATCGGGACCGATCGCCACCTTGAGAACGACCGCAGCGGTGCCGTCGCGCACGCGGTTGGTCAGCCACCAGACCGCACCCTTGCGCATGCTCCACGGCATCGGGTCGCCTGCGAGCAGCAAGGCGGCAACCTCGCCCAGCGTCGGCTGGTGGCCGACGACCAGCACCGGCTCACGGCCGTCGGGCCACCCCGCCGCCGCCAGAACCGTGGCCGGGGCCGCCCCAGGCGCGAGCTCGGGCACGACCCGAAACTTGCGCTTGAGCGCCAGCGCCGTCTGCTGGGCGCGGTCGGCGGGGCTGGCCAGGACGCGCGTGGTATCCGGCAAATGGCCATCCAGCCAGGCGGCAACCCGCTCGGCCTGCTTGATGCCCTTGGCGGTCAGCCGGCGCCCGAGATCGGGTTCGCCGGCCTCGGCTTCGGCATGGCGCCACAGGATCAGATCCATGGGCTCGCTCCGCGACCGTCAAAAGCCCGCGGCACTCTTGTCCGCCATGCGCTGCAGGAGGTCCCGCTGCGCCGACACCGGTGCGCGGCCCTTGGGTTTTACCTTGGTGAAGTTCCCGTCGGCGCCAAGCTCCCAGGCGTCGTGGCTGTCGGCCAGGTACGGCTTGAGGCCCTCGTCGATGACCCGCGCCTTGAGGGCTGGGTCGAGCACCGGGAACGCCACCTCAATGCGGCGGAACAGGTTGCGGCCCATCCAGTCGGCGCTCGACAGGTAGACGTCATCGGCGCCGTCGTTGGCAAACAGCCAGACCCGGCTGTGCTCGAGGAAGCGGCCGACAATCGAGCGCACGTGAATGTTGTCCGAGACCCCCTTGACGCCCGGCCTTAGCGCGCATGCGCCGCGCACGACCAGATCGATCTGCACGCCGGCCTGCGAGGCGGCGTAGAGCGCCTTGATGACGGCCTCCTCGAGCAGCGAATTCATCTTGCCCACGATACGCGCCGGCTTGCCCTCCTTGGCGTGGCGCGTCTCGCGCCGGATCGCGTCGAGCAGATGGCGCTGCATCGTGAACGGCGCGAGCCACAGCCGCTTCAGCTTGTTCGCCTTGGCAAGGCTCGTGATGTGCAGGAATACCTCCTCGACGTCGGCGCAGATCTCGGGATTCGCGGTCAGCAGCCCGAAATCGGTGTACTGGCGCGCGGTGCGGGGGTGGTAGTTGCCGGTCCCGAGATGGGCATATTGCTGCAGCCGCGCCTGCCCTCCGGGATCCTTCTCGCGCCGCAGCAGCAAGGCCAGCTTGGCATGCGTCTTGAGCCCGAACACGCCGTAGACGACCTGGGCGCCGACCTGCTGCAGCCGCTCCGCCCAGTTGATGTTGGCTTCCTCGTCGAACCGTGCCATCAGCTCCACCACCACGGTGACTTCCTTGCCGCGGCGCGCCGCGTCGATGAGGGCCTCCATCAGCACCGAGTTGACACCGGTGCGATAGACCGTCTGCTTGATCGCGATCACGTCGGGATCATCGGCGGCCT
>DASZIB010000072.1:0-69039 GCA_035937415.1 Edaphobacterium sp. (SeqCode)
CTTGGGTCGAGAGAGCGAACAGCGGCTCGCCGAACATCGCCTGCGCCGCCGCGACGCCAGCCAACGCCCCGGCGAACTGGGCTATGCCATAGGCCGCGGCAACGCGCCACGGCAACTCGCGCCGCGACGCCGCAACGAAACTCACCAGGGGATTGAAGTGTGCGCCGGAGACGGGCGCCAAGACCAGGATCAGTGCCGCCAGCCCGAACCCGGCCGCCAAACTGTTGGCGAGCAGTGCGATCGCCGTATTGCCGCTGGCCAGTCGCTCGCCCATGATGCCCGAGCCGACGACGATCGCGAGCAGGAGCGCCGTGCCCAGCGCCTCGGCGGCGACGGCACGGCAACCACCGCTCAATGGGTTCGCCCGATCTCGCGCAGCTTGTTCTGCAGCGACAACCGGCCCAGCTTGTCTAAGGGCAAGCTCACGAAAATGCGAATGCGGTTTGAGGAGGGCACGGGCGGCGTTCGAAATTGCCTTGCGCTTCTCTGCGCCGCTCAGGAGCAGCACGTTGCAATCCCGGCGTTGGCGGGCATGCGGATCGCCTACTCAAGAACAACAGGCGCTCTTCAGCTCCGCCACCGGCGTGCAGCAGGCCGTCTTCGGCGCCTCCACGCGCGTCTCGCCGTCGCTGCCATACACCGGCACGCTGCCGAGCGCGTGAAAGGTCTCCCATGCGACGCCGGCGGGATCGGTGACCCAGTACTTGTCCGAGCGCGCGTAGCAGCAATTCGCGTTCTTCTGCGTCACCACTGCGCGGTCTGCGGCGGCAAGTTGCCCATGCAGCCCTTCCAGCTCGGCAGCGGAGTCGACCTGGAAGCCGAGGTGGTTGACGCCGATGACGCTGCTGCGCTGCGAAATCGCGAAATTGACACGCGGATCGTCGAGCATCCATTTGGCGTAGTCGTCCTTGCGGACGGTGGGCTCGGCGCCGAACAGCGTCGTATAGAAGCGGATGCTCTCGGAAAGGTCGGGCACCGCGACGTGAACGTGAAAGCGTTTCATGCGACTCTCCTTTGGGTTGCGACGGCCGGTGTCGCAGCGCGACGCGGCATTTCTTTCGGGTTGCAGTCCCGCGCGCATCCGGGTTCGCAGCTGCCGCTGGCGCCGCAGCAGTTTTCGGTGAGGTAGGCGACCAGACCGTTCATCGCCTCGAAAACGGCGCTGTAGTGGATGAACCGGCTCTCCTGCCGGGCCCGAATCAGCCCGGCGTTGGCGAGTTCTTTGAGGTGGAACGACAGGGTCGCCCCGGGCAGGTCCAGTGCGCCGGCGATGCGGCCCGGCGTGAGCCCCTCGCGACCGTGCTCGACCAGCAGACGGAAGATGGCGAGTCGCGTGTCCTGCGCCAGCGCGGCGAGGGCGCGAAGGGTCGAACGTGAGTCCATATTTCCAATATTATGGAAATTAAGGCGCGATGTCAAGCCCTGCTTGGGCGCCTTTGCGGCGTTCAGCGCGGCACTAACGATTCGCCTGGCCGGACGCGGGTGAAACGCACCGGCATAGCGGCGGTGACGAGCTTCTCGCCGTTGCGGCGCACCTGCGTATACGTCGAGCCGGCGAGCGCGCCGGGGTCGGGATGATCATCCCGGTAATGGGCGCCACGCGAATTCTCGCGGGCGCGGGCAGCGCACACGATTGCGCGCGACACGTCGAGCAGGCTGCCGAGATTGAGCCAGTCGTGCCAGGCCATGTTGAACGCGCGCTCGCGCCCGGTCGGTGACAGCGCGTAGGCATGGTGCTCGGCGGCAAGCGCGCCGAGCGTCGATTCCGCTCGCCCGAGACCCTCCGCATTGCGAACGATGCCGGCGTCGTCCCACATCGTCGCGTACAGGCGCTCGCGGATCGATTCCAGGTCGACTTCGCCGCCGCGCCCGGCGAATGGCATCTCGGCGTGCTCTAGCGCGGCTTCGATGGCGGCCGCGTCGGGCGCGCCAACCTCGCCCGCGCGCGCCACCCAGTGCGCCATCGTTTCGCCCGCAATGCCGCCGAACACCGTCGAGTTCGCGACGCCATTGCCGCCAAGGCGATTGGCGCCATGAACCCCGCCGGAATCCTCGCCGGCGACAAACAGCCCGGGGAGCTCCGTGCTGCAATCGGGCGCGAATTCGACGCCACCCATGAGGTAGTGCGCGGTCGGCACGACTTCCACCCTGCCCCCGGCGAGATCGAAGCCGCAGTCGGCGCAGCGTTCGACCATGCCCTTGAACTGGCGCCGCACATTCTCCGCGCCGAGATGCGCCATCGAGAGGTACACACCGCCGTGCGGTGTCGTCCGGCCGGCGCGCATCTCGGCGTCGATCGCCCGCGAGACGATGTCGCGCGTCGCGCGCTCGGCGCGCGCGTCGACACCGGTCATGAACCGGCGGCCCGCGCCGTCGAGGAGGTGGCCCCCGGCGCCGCGCAAGCCTTCCTCGAGCACGGTGCCGGTCATCCGCGTGTCCGGGCCGGCGAGCAGTCCCGTCGGATGAAACTGCACCATCTCCATGTCGCGCAGCGGCAGCCCCGCGGCGAGCGCCAGCGCCAGACCGTCGCAGGTCTTATCCCCGGAGGGCGTGTGGTACCGGTACATCGTCGGCCCGCCGCCGGTCGCGAGCAGCACGGCCCGCGCCTTGGCGAGGACGTATTCGCCGGTGCGCATGTCGACGAGCAACGCGCCGGCGATCGCGGCGCCGGCGGCGCTCTTGAGCAATGCCAGCAGGCGATGTTCCTCGAGCCGCTCGACGCCGCGCGCCCACACCGCTTCGGCGAGCCGATTCATGATCTCGATGCCGGTCAAATCGCCCTTGTGCACCGTGCGGTCGAAGCTCTGCCCGGCAAAGGCTTTCAGGTGCAGCGTGCCGTCGGGATTGCGATCGAAAAAACAGCCGAGTTCGTTTTCGAGCTCACGCACGCGCTCAACCGCGCCGGTGACGAGCGTCCAGGCGAGCTCCTGATCGGGTAGCCACGCTCCGCCCTCGATTGTGTCCATGAAGTGCCGCTCGACGGAGTCGCCCGCAGCGAGCGCGACGTTGTAGCCGCCCTGGACCATCCGCGTGCAGCCGCACTTGCCGAGCAGCCCCTTGACGGCGATGGTGATGGCGAGCGCCGGATTGGCCTGTTGCGCATGCAGCGCCGCGAACAACCCGGCTCCGCCGGCCCCGAGGATGAGGATATCCGTGTCCAGCCGCCGCATCGCCACCGCTCTCACGCCGCGGGCTGTCCGCAACGGCGCGCGCGGGCCGCGCAAGCGGCGGCGCAACGCGCGCTATCGCACCCGGGTCGCAACGCCATCGCCGTCTCTTCCCAAGGACCTCAGCGCAATTTCACGCCCAGCGCCGCGAGCGCAGCCGCCCGCTTCTCCCGTGCGTCGGCATCGACCGCCGCATAGACGCTGCCGCCGTGGCAGTCCATCGCCACGCGCAGCGGCCCGAAGTCGTGCACGCGGAATCGCCACAGGCTCTCGGGATGGAGGTCGTCGAGGTCGACGTCTTCGATCGCCTCGACCCAGGTCGTTTCCAGAGCGGCGGTGCCGCCGATAATGGCCAGATAGGCGCCGCCCAGTTCGCCGAAGGCGGCGAGCGACGCATTGCCGAGACCACCCTTGCCGATGATGAGCCGCACGCCGCAGCGCGCGAGCAGCGGCCGCGTGAAGCGCTCCATGCGCGCCGAGGTGGTCGTGCCGATGCATACCGGCGCGTATCCGGTCGGATGCTCCGCGCCGGGCGCTACCTTGCGCACGTTGGGCGCGGTGTGGAGCACGGCGTGGCCGCCGAGCTCGAAGCGGGTCGTGCGGCCGCGGTCGAAGAGCGCGATCAGCGTCGCGTCGCGAATGCCGAAAAGCGTGCCTTGCAGCGAGACCGTGTCGTCGATGCGCAGCGCCCGGACCTGTGCGGCCGCGATCGGCGGCGTGAACTCATGGTGCGCCACGAGAACTCCTCGAATTGAACGGCACACGGTGTGGCATATTCGCCGCGCCTACTAGAAGCCGTAGCGCACGCCCTCCGGCGTGATCGTCGCGCTCGCGCGTCGCGCCGAATGGCACTGCATGTTGACCGCCACCGGGTTCATCGTGATGTGCGTCGCGGCAAGCTCGACGTGGACGGCGAACGCGGTGGCGTCGCCGCCGAGTCCCTGCGGTCCGACGCCGAGCAGATTGACCGCAGCCGACAGTTCCTCTTCGAGTTCCGCGCCCGCGGCGTCGGCGCAGCGGGTGCCCAGCGGCCGGATCGCCGCGCGCTTGGCGAGGTGCATGCACAAGTCGGCCGTGCCGCCGACACCGACCCCGACGATCGTCGGCGGGCAGGTCCGGCCACCTGCATCGAGCACGCAGTCAACCACAAAGGTCTTCACCGCATCGGAGCCGTCGGCCGGTACTGCCATCTTGAGCCAGGAATTGTTCTCCGACCCGCTGCCCTTGGGGATCATCTCGATGCGCAGCCCGTCGATGTCGTCGGCCACGTCGATATGGATCACCGGCACGCCGATGCCGCACGAGGTATGCGCGTTCTGGCGCGTCAGCGGATGCACGATCGACGAGCGCAACGGATGTTCGCGCGTCGCGCGCTCGCAACCACGGCGAATCGCGTCCTTGAGCGCGACGCCGTCGGCCGCGCCGAACTCGACCCCGCGGCCGACGATCACGTTGTACATCGGAATCCCCGTGTCCTGACACAAGAGATTATCCGTCGCCTCGGCGACGGCTATGTTCTCGATCATGGTGCCGAGGATCGCCTTTGCCGGCGCGGCGGTCTCGCGCGCGGCGAGCGCCGCGAAACCGCGCTTGACGTCGTCGGGAAGGATCTTGAGGGCGCGAATGTAGAGGTCCTTCGCCACCGTTTCAATCGCCTGGGGATCGATGCGCATGGCGGTTCAGAACAGGTTCAGGGCAAAGGCCAGCGCGCAGAACGCTGCGCCGCCGCCGGCGAGCGCAAGCAGCAGGTGCTGCGCTTCGCGCCGCCAACCGGCAAACTCGACCAGGAGCAGGCGCAGACCGCCGGTCAGATGCGCCGCCAGCAGGAACACGAGGCCGACCTCGGAGGCCTCGACCAGGCGCGTCTGGCTCCAGCGGATCCATGCCTCGAGCGCGGCCTCGCCACGCAGCGCCTGCGCGAGCACCAGAAAGTGCAACGGAAGAAACAGGGCGAGCAGCAGCCCCGAGATGCGGTGGACGAGGAACGCCCAGTACGCGGGGTGCCTGCGGTTGCGCCAGGCCGTGGCCGTCATCGGGTCACCGCGACGATCGCGCAAGCACCGAGGAAGAGCAGGAGGACGGCGACCAGGCCGCACACCACGTTGGCGTCGACGCCGCGCCAGCCGAGCCATTCGGCAGCGACCGTGCGCAGGCCGATCGGGGCATGAACCGACACCGCGAGCACGAACAGCCCGTAGAACAGCGCCCAGCCGAGGCTGCCGCGGGTCCGGCCCAGGATCTCGGCCGCGGACAAGCCGCCGCGCACAGCGACGATCAGCGTCGCCAAATGCACCGCAACGCACAGCGCCAGCACCGCCGCGCTCGCGCGCTGCGCGAGCCAGAGCCGGGTCTCGGCGCGGGCACTCATAGTTCGCCGCGCAGCGCGGCGATAGCCGTCGCGCGTTTGAGTCCCGCGATCGACGCGGTCGGGGCAAGATGCATGGGGCAGCGCTCGGTGCAGCTCTCATGGGTGTGACAGGCATGGCAGCCCGCGTCGCCGGCGACCGCGGCAAGGCGCTCCCGGCGCGCGCCGTCGCGCACATCGTTGATCAGGGTCCAGGCGCGGTTGAGCGCGGCGGGGCCGAGGTAGTCGCGATTCCAGCCGACCACATCGCAGGCCGCGTAGCACACGCCGCAGCCGATGCACTCGATCGCGGCATCGATTGCGCGGCGTGCCGGCGCCGCGGGCTCGATGCGGGCGCACTCGTCGCGCCGACTCCGGGTCGGCTGGAATTGCCCCCGCGCTCGTGTCCACTTGTCGAAGAATCCACGCATGTCGGTGACCAGGTCGCGCACGATCGGCAGGTGCGCGAGCGGTCCGATCTCGAGCTCGTCGGACGGCGTGACCTTCGCCACGTGGGTGCGACATGTCCAGCGCGGTTGGCCGTTGACCGTCATCGCGCAGGAGCCGCACATGCCGACGCGGCAGGCGAACCGGTAAGCGAGCGTGGAATCGAGCCGGCGCTGGATATAGGTGACGACGTCAAGCACGGTTTGCGCGTCGCGCCGCGGCACGGCGTAGGTCTGATAGCGCCCCTCGGCGCCGCCGCGCCAGACCTTCACTTGCAACTGCGCGGTCATGTTCGAGGATCGCCGTGATACAGCCTGACCGTATGCTTGGCTTCGGCGAAGAAAAGCCAGCGTTCGATCAGCAAGCCGATGATACAACAGGCCGCCGCCGCGAGCGCGGGCTGCCAGCGTGTGTCGCCGGTGACGAGCCAGGCGAGCGGCAAGCCGAACCCGAGCGCCAGTGCCGCGCCGCGGAGCACGCGCGCATGCCGTTGCGCCACACGGAAGCCAAATTCGTTGGTAAGGAAAGTGCCGTGCGAGTGACCTGTGTCGAGCAGGCGCGCGTGCGCCACGCTCACCGGTCCGGGCCCGCGCACGCCTTCGGCCACGCCGATCGCCCGCTCCAGGGTCGGCGCGTGGGCGACCCCGCCGATCGCCTGCCAGTAACCGAGCTTGGCCGCCAGCGCCGCGAAGCCGAGGATAGTTGCCAGCGTGAGAAACGCCGCGGCTCTTGGCGGCGCGTAGGCGCCGGCCAGCGCGCAGAGCAGCAGCGCGCCCGACCAGTGTCCGAGCAGAAGGTAATTGGCCGGGGTCCAGCGCGTGCGCCATTGCCGGATCGGCTTGAGGCTCGCATAGATCATCGCCGTGCACACCTGGACGACCCAGGCGAGGATGCAGGTGGCGAACGCCAGCAGCACGCGCAGCGCGCCGGGGTAACCTTCGGCCACGAGCAGAACATAGCCCGCGCCGACCACGAACAGCGCGGCAGCCGCCACGGCCTCGCGGGAAAGCCAGGAGGTGCGAACGCGCACAAACGACCGCCAGGCCTGGCGCGGGTTGGCAAGGTGCAGCACCGACGCGGCGAGCCCGGCGGCGACCAGTGCGAGCCCCAGCAGGGCGCCGCGCCAGAGCGCGTGCGGTGGCAGGCTCGCCGGCGCCACCAGGCCGACCAGCGTGATCAACGCGAGCAGGCCAAGTCCCGCGCCCGCGCTCACCGTGAAAAAGATAATGCTGAGCGCCGGCTTCATCCGGGGCGGCGGCCGGCCGTCTAGCGCCGGATCACGGGACTGGCAAGACTCGCGAGGCCCCGCTCGAGCAGCGCGCGTGCATCGTCCTCACCGAGCACCGGCGGCGCTTGCCGCGGCGGGAGATAGCGGTTGACCGGGGCGTAGCCCAGCTCGGGCATGAGACCGAACCCGCCGCGCTCGGCCGAAACACGCGCCACCTCGGAGTCCGGATCGTCGAAGTCGCCGAACATCCGCGCGTGGGTCGGGCAGGCGAGCACGCACGCCGGCTGCCGGTCCTCCGGCGCGAGCAGCTCGTCGTAAATGCGATCGACGCACAGCGTGCATTTTTTCATCGTCCCCGAAACTTCGTCGAGCTCGCGCGAGCCGTACGGGCACGCCCACGCGCACAGGTTGCAGCCCATGCACTTGTCCTGGTCGACGAGCACGATGCCGTCGGCGCGCCTGTACGAGGCGCCCGTCGGGCAGACGGTCACGCAGTCCGCGTCAGCGCAGTGCATGCACGACAGCGGAAAATTGATCGTCTTCGACGCCGGATAGTCGCCGACCTCGTAGTGGCGCACGCGGTTGAACCACACGCCCGAGGGCTCGGCACCGAAGGGCTCGTAGTCGGAAAGCGCGCCGCTCACCTTCGAGGAGGCGTTCCATTCCTTGCACGCGATCGCGCAGGCGTGACAGCCCACGCAGGTGTCGAGGTCAATGAGCAGTCCGAGTTTCATCGCAGGCGGCAGCTGGGCTAGGTGTGATAGCGCCATACGCGCGGCCGGTGGCCGCTGTCGCCCGGCAGCGGCGGCAGGGTCGCGAACACCGGCCAGATCCCGGACTCGCCCGGCGCGCACTTGGTCACCTTGACGCGCAGATCGAACCAGGCCGCCTGGCCGGTGACCGGATCGGAATTCGGCAGGCGCCGCACATCGGACGCGCTGCGCGGCAGCAATTCCGAAATGAGGTGATTGAGCAGAAAGCCGGCGCTGGCCTCCGACGCATTGGCGGACAGCCCCCAGGCGCCCGGCTGCTTGCCCACGGCGTTCCACGTCCACACGGTGTTTGCCTCGACACCTTCCATGGTCTTCAGCCGGCAGCGGATCCGGCCGTGATGCGACTCGACCCAGATCCAGTCGCCATCGTCGAGCTTTTGCGCGCGCGCGGTGCCGCGGTTCATGTACAGGCTGTTCTCGGAAAGGATTTGCCGCAGCCACGCGTTCTGCGAATCCCAGGAGTGATACATCATCATCGGCCGCTGCGTGATCGCGTGCAGCGGATACTCCTCGGCGACCGTGTGCGCGCTGGCGCCGGCGGCCACGATGTGCGCCTGCGCGCCCTCCAGCGGCGCGTACCAGAACGGCAACGGATCGAAGTACGTCGCCAGCCGCTCGCAGTCCACCAGCGCCGTCGGCTGCGGACCGTCGTAGAGACCCTGGCCGGCGAGGCGGAACTTCTGCAGCGGCTCCGAGTACAGCTGCAGGATCACCTGCACCGGCGGGGTCCCGAAGAGCGCGTGCTGCTCCGCGAACTCGAGATAGTCCTTGTTCGCGTAGCGGTAGTAGCGCATGTTCTCCGGCCAGCGAAAGGAGAAGAAGGACTGGTTCTCGATGTACTTTTCCCATTGCTTGGGATTGGGTTCACCGCGCAGCGCCTTATCGCCGTCCTTGCCGCGCCAGCCGGAGAGCAGGCCAATGCCCGGCGCCTTTTCGTAGTGGATCACGAAGTCCTTGTAGTCCTTGAACCGGCGCGAGCCGTCAGGCTGGACAAACGCCGGGAATTTCAGCCGCGCCGCCAACTCGACGAGCACCTCCTGCCATGGGCGCACGTCGCGATCGGGTTCGACGACCGGGTGGCGGATCGCGTCCGCCGCCGCGTCGGGATCCGAGATCGGCCGATCGAGCAGCGAGATCGTGTCGTATCGCTCGAGGTAGGTCGTGTCGGGCAACACCAGGTCGGCGAAGCCCACGGTTTCCGAATGGAACGCGTCGACGACGACGACGAAAGGAATGGCGTACGCACCGCTCTTGTCCTTGCGCACCAGCATGTCGCGCGTTTCGGCGGTGTTCATCGCCGAGTTCCACGCCATGTTCGCCATGAACAAGAGCAGCGTGTCGATGCGGTAGGGGTCGCCGTTGGCGGCGTTGCTGATGACCATGTGCATCATGCCGTGGGCTGCCAGCGGTGATTCCCACGAGTACGCCCGATCGATGCGCAGCGGCTTGCCTTCCGCGTCGATTACCAGTTCCTCGGGCCGCGTCGGATAGCCATAGGGACCGCGGTTCAGCGGCGTATTCGGCGCGAAGATGACCGCGGGATCGTTTTCGGGCCGGGTGCGCATCGGGATGCGCCGCGGATACGGCGCCCGGGCGCGAAAGTTACCAGGGCCGTCCAGCGCGCCGAGCAGCATTTGCAGCACGTGCAGCGCACGGCAAGTGTGAAAGCCGTTGGAATGCGCCGAGATGCCGCGCATGGCGTGCATCGCGACGGGGCGGCCGATCACCTTGTCGTGGCGGCGCCCGTGCATGTCGGTCCAGCGTATCGGCAATTCGACCGCCTGGTTAAACGCGACGTGTGCCATTTCCAGCGCGATGCGCTCGATTGTCTCCGCGGCGACGCCGCACTCGGCGGCAACGGTTTGCGGCGCATAGCGGTCGTCGAGATAGCGCTCCGTGATGAGCGTAAAGACGGTCTTGGCGCGGCGGCCGTCGGGGAGGTCAACCGTCGCGAGCAGTGCCGGCGCAATGTCGGGCAGGTGGCCGTTGGCGAAGCGTTGCTCGACGGTGTCCCGGACCAGGGGATTGTCGTCGCGATCGCGCGCGAACAAGCCGTCGCCGGGCATGCCGGGTGTCTGCACGACCAGCCACGGCGCATTCGTATAGCGAATCAAGAACTCCCAGTCGATCAGCCCGCGCTTGAGCAGCGTGTGCACGATCGCCAGTGCCAGCAGGCCGTCGGTTCCCGGCCGGATGGGTATCCACTCGTCGGCGATTGCCGAGTAGCCGGTGCGCACCGGATTGATCGAGACGAAGCGGGCGCCGCGGCGCTTGAGCTTGTCCAAGCCGATCTTGAGCGGATTGGACGAATGATCCTCGGCCACGCCCCACAGCACGAAGTATTTGGCGTGCTCCCAGTCGGGAGCGCCGAATTCCCAGAACGAGTAGCCGATCGTATACAGCCCCGCGACGGCCATGTTGACCGAGCACAAGCCGCCGTGCGCGGCCCAATTCGGCGTGCCGAACTGCTGCGCCCAGAGGCTCGACAGCGCCTGCATCTGGTCGCGGCCGGTGAAGAATGCCAGTTCGGTCGGGTTGGTCGCGCGGATCCTGGCCAGACGCTCGGTGAGCAGATCGAGCGCCTCGTCCCAGCTGATCTCGACAAAATCACCCGCACCGCGTTCGCTCCCGGGTCGCCGCTTGAGCGGCTTGCGCAGTCGCGCCGGCGAATACTGCTTCATGATGCCGGCGGCGCCCTTGGCGCAGATCACACCCTGATTGACCGGATGATTGCGATTGCCCTGGATGAAGCGGATCTTGTCGTCTTCGAGGGTGACCTTGATGCCGCAGCGGCACGCGCACATGTAGCAGGTCGTGAACTCGACCCGCTGGCGCGAATGATTGTCGAAGGGGATGGCGCGGGTCATGCGGATGCCGTTCGGCCCGGCCGCAGCGGAGTGGGGCGCGAACGCCGCACAATTCTACACGACCGGTGACGCCCTTCCGTCCGCGGCGACGGCGCTCATTGCAGATCGAGTAGGCGCAACCGCTGCACCTTGCCCGAGGGACCCTTGGGCAGTGCGGCGACCAGGCGCAGCCAGCGTGGCGCCTTGTAGCGTCCAAGCTGCGCGAGACAGTGGGCGCGCAGTTCCGCCTCGTCGCAGCGCGCGCCCGGCTTGAGGACCACGCAGGCGAGGATGTCCTGGCCGTAGTTCGGGTCGGGAATGCCGACCGCCGCCGCCTCGAGCACCGCGGGGTGGCGCAGCAGCGCCTCGTCGATCTCGCGCGGGGCGATATTCTCTCCGCCCTTGATGATGAGCTCCTTGCGCCGGCCGGCGACAAAATAGTAGCCGTCGCCATCGCGATAGCCGAGATCACCGGTGGCGAGCCAACCCTCGGCGGATCGCGCTTCCGCCGTCAGCTCCGGCGCCCGAAAGTATTCCGCGATCACGTTCGCGCCGCGCACCTGGATCTCGCCTTGCTCGCCCGCGCCGAGCCCGGTGCCGTCCGCCGCGACGATGCGCGCCTCGATACCGAGCGGCAGGCCGACCGAGCCGTACTTGCGCCGGCTCGCGTCGAGCGGATTGGCGAACGCAACCGACGCGGTCTCGGTGAGCCCCATGGCCTCGATAACCGAGATCCCGAAGCGCGTTTCGAAGGCCCGATGCTGCTCGATCGGCAGCGGCGCGGAGGCCGACCTGCCGAAGCGGATCGCGCGGCAGGCGCTCGCCTGCGCAGCAGTAACGTCGGGACCGTTGAGCAGGTAGGCGATGATCGTCGGCACCACGTTGAGCCATGTCGGGCGATAACGCTCGATCAGCGGCCACCACTGCGAGGCGCTGAAGCGGTGCGGCATGACGACGCTGCCGCCCGACAGCACCGGGCTTACCGTCGCGATGCACTGGCCGTTGATGTGGTACAGCGGCAGCGCCGACAGCACCCGGTCGCTTTCGGTCAACTCCTGTGCCGCCACCACCGCCCCGGCGGCGTAGAGCATGTTCCAGTGCGAGAGAAGCACGCCTCGCGGTGTCCCGGTGGTGCCGGAGGTGTACATGAGCATCGCCGGCGTCTCGGGCGCGACTGCGGTCAGCGCCGCGTCTGGGTGCCCGGCGAGCTCAAGGCGGTCTGGATCGGTCGGGCAGACGACGGCCGCGCTCTGTGCGCGCTGCAGCAGCGCGCGCAGACGAGCGACGTGCTCCGGCGCCGTAAATACCAGGCGCGTGCGCGAATGCGCCAGCGTGAATTCGAGCTGCGCGTCGCCGCCGAGCAGATTGACCGGCGAGACGACGTACCCCGCGTACATTGCGCCCAGGAACACGCTTGCCGCGGCGATGCCGTTGGGCAGCATGAACGAGACCACCGCGCCCGGCGCGATGCCTGCGTGCGAAAGATAGGAGCCGAGCGCGGCGCCGCTGCGCCGCAGCTCAGCGTAGGTGAGGACCGTCGCGGGCTCCGGCGCGACGATGCAAGGCGCCGCCGGGCGTATCGCCGCGTGCGCGTCGATCACCTCACGGAACGTGCGCATCGCCGCGCCCGGCTTTAGAGCTTGAACTTGCGCCGGTACTTGCCGAACAGCGCCTCTTCGGTTGGCTCGCGCACCAACTCGGCTGCCAGCGGCCGTACCACGCGGGTAATGTTCAGGAAGTGTCGGTAGTTCAGGTTGTCGGAGATGCTGTCGCGGCCCCAGGTTCCGCAGCCCATCGACAGCGAGAAAGGCAATGCGTTGTCGAAAGAGCCGCCGGTGGCAAAGCAGTGCGCCTGGTTGACGATGACGCGGCACACGGGCAGCGCGCGCCCGAGATCGACGGCTCGCTCCTGGGCGCGCGTGTGCAGGCCGATGGAATGACCGGCCCCCTGATAACGCAACAGCGCATCGGCAAGCGTGGCGGCCGCCGCGAAGTCGGGAACGCGATACAGCGCCAGCACGGGCGCGAGCTTCTCTCCGGAGAAAGGGTGTTCCGGCCCGACGCCTGTTTCGGCGACGATCAGAAACCGCGCGTCCAGGAGCGCCGTCCGCGCCAGGCCGGCGCGCAGGGCGATCGCCGCCGCATTCTGCGCGACGAACGCCGCGGCGGGCCGCGCCGCGACGAACATCGCGCGCTCGAGCGTGCGCGCCTCGCCCTCGTCGAGCAACACCCCGCCGGCCGCAGCCAGCGCGGCGAGCAGCTCTGCGGCGATCGCCTCGAGGGCGATCACGCTGTTCTCCGACGAGCAGCTCGTCGCATTGTCGAATGTCTTCGAAGCAGCGATCTTGGCTGCCGCGTCGGCGATGTCGGCTGTCTCATCGACGATCACCGCGACGTTGCCGGTGCCCACCCCGATCGCAGGAGTCCCGCTCGCATAGGCCGCGCGCACGTTGGTCTGGGAGCCGGTGGCGACGACGAGATCGACCTGGCGCATCAGTTCCGCGGTGACCTCGCGCGTCACCGGCGCGGGCACCTGTTGCACCAGATCGCGGGGGACCCCGACCCGATCCAACTCGGCGTGAACGTACGCGAGCAGCAGCGACAGCGTCGACGCCCCCTTCGGCGATGGCGCGACGATGATCGCATTGCGCCCCTTCAGCGCGTTGATGATGTTGTTCGCCGGCGTCGCCGCGGGATTGGTCGATGGCGTGATCGCGCCGACGATCCCGACGGGACGCGCGATCTCCACCAATCCGCGCGCGGGGTCCTCCGCGATCACTCCGACTGACTTGCTGTCGGCGAGGTCGCGCAACAAGCCCATCGTCTTGCGGCGGTTCTTCGTCATCTTGTCGCTGATGTTGCCCAATCCGGTGTCGCGCACGGCCAGCTCGGCGAGCGCGCGGTTGTGCTCCGGATCGACGATGGCCCAGCCGGCCGCGGTGACGACTTCGTCAACCTCGTCCTGCGTCGCCGCATCGAACGCGGCCTGCGCGACGCGCGCCCGCGCGACGAGCCCCGCCACGATCGCCGCGGCGTTCGCAGTCACCGGCAGTGGGTCTTTGCCGCCCATGTCATTCGGCCCTGATCTTCGCTTCGCGGATCACGTATTCCCACTGTTGCAGCTCGTCGTGTATCCGGCGTTCGAATTCGGCGGGGGTCGATGCCATGGCTTCGGCACCCTGCCGGAACAGCTTCTCCTTGACCTCGGGCAGCGCGAGCACCTGCGCGAAGGCAGCCTGCAGCCTGGCGACGATCGCCAGCGGCGTCTTCGCGGGCGCCAATGCCCCGTACCAGGAGTTGACGACGCAGCCGGGTACGCCGGACTCCGCGATGGTGGGCACGTCAGGGGCCGCCAGGCTGCGCTCCTCGCTCGTTACGGCGAGTGCCTTGAGCCTGCCGGCCCGGAGGTGCTGCAGCACCGCGGGCAGCGAGACGAACAACAGTTGCACCTGCCCGCCCAGCGTGTCCGCGACCGCCGGTCCGCCGCCCTTGTAGGGAACGTGCACCATGTCGATGCCGGCCCTGAGTTTGAACAGCTCGCCCGCGATGTGTCCCGGCGATCCGGTTCCGACTGAAGCGTAGTTGAGCGTGCCCGGTTCGGACTTGGCGAGCGCGATCAGCTCGCGGATGTTGTTCGCCGGAACCGATGGATGGGCCACCAGTATCTGCGGGATCAGCGCCGCCAGGCTGATCGGCGAAAAATCTCTCTCGACGTCGAACGGCAGCTTGGCATAGAGCTTCGGGTTGATCGTGTGCGAGGACAACGTAAACAATACGGTGTAGCCGTCGGGCGCGGACTTCGCCACGATGTCGGTGCCGAGGCTGCCGGCGGCGCCGCCGCGGTTGTCGATGATCACCGGCTGGCCCAGCGCGGCGGCAAGCGGGTCGCTTAGCGTACGCGCGACGATGTCGGTGCCGCCGCCGGGTGGGTAGGGCACGACGAAGCGGATCGGCCGGTTCGGGTAGCCGTTTGGTTCCAGCGCACCTGCCGGTGCGGCGACGATGAGCGACCCCAGCAGCAGCAGGCAGGTGGCGCGGGCGACGAGCCGTGCGGGAGAAACGGCGTTCAACGTCGCACGGCCGTGGTCTTGTACTTGGCAAGATGCCGCGTCGGCATGGCCAGCGCATCGCGGCGGAACGGGTCGCCCAGCTCGCGGGTAACCATCATCTCCAGCACGGTGGTCGTACCGTCGTGCTGCGCCTGAACGGCCTCGCGCAGCGCGGGCCCGACATCGGAGAGCCGGTCGATTCGCCGGCCCTGCGCGCCCATCGCTGTGGCGACCGCGGCCCACGACGGTTGTGGGTCGAGGTTCACGCCGACAAAGCGGCGGCCGTAGAAGTCGACGTGATTCTTCTTCTCCGCGCCCCACTGGCCGTTGTTGAATACCACCGCGGTGACAGGAATGCATTCGCGCACGCAGGTCTGGAGCTCGCCGAAACTCATGCCCCAGGCGCCGTCGCCGACGTAGGCGATCGCCGGACGGTCGGGCGCGGCGACCTTGGCGCCGACGATGGTCGGGAAGGCGTAGCCGCAATTGCCGAAGCTCATCGCGGCGAACATCGATCGCGGCCGGTCAAACTGGAGATAGGAATTTGCCACCGAGCAGATATTGCCGATATCGGTGGACACCATCGCCCCCGGCGGCAGCGCACGCTCCAGCTCGCGCAGCATTTGCCGCGGATGCATCTCGCTCGCATTTCGCGCGACCTCGAGTGACCAGGGATCGGTCTCGTGCGTCCAGCCGTCGAGCTCGGCCCGCCAGGCGGCCTTTTCCGCCGCCACCGCGGCAAGCCGCGCGGCAACGTTGCCCTGACAGGCAAGCGTCCTGCCGGTAAGTCGGGCCAGCAGCGCCCGCGCCGCGGCCTTGGCATCGCCGCAGATTGCCGCCGCGATCGGCCACACCAAGCCGAGCATCTTCGCGTCGGCGTCGACCTGAATGATCTTGGCGTCCTTCGGCCAATAGTCGAGCCCGTATTGCGGCAGCGTGCCGAACGGCCCCAGGCGCGTGCCCAGGGCCAGCACGACGTCGGCCTTCGCAATGAGCTTCATGGCCGCCTTGGAACCCTGGTAGCCGAGCGGTCCGCAGGCGAGGCTGTGCCGTGCCGGAAACGAATCGTTGTGCAGATACGAATTGCAGACCGGCGCCTGGAGCAGTTCGGCGAGCTCGATGGCCTCGCCCTGGGCGTCGGCCATGATCGTGCCGCCGCCGCAGACGATAACCGGGAAGCGTGATTCCGCGAGCAGCGCCGCGGCATCGTCCAACGCGCGCTCGCCACCCGGGCCACGCTCGACAACGACCGGACGCGGAATCTCGCACTCGATGTCACCGTAGAAGAAATCGCGGGGGATGTTGAGCTGGGTCGGGCCCATTTCGAGCAGGGCGCGGTCAAACGCGCGCGCGGTCAATTCGGCCATGCGCGCCGGGTTGTTGACGTGCGCCTGGTAGCGGGTGATTTTGGCAAAGATCGGCAGCTGCTCGGTTTCCTGGAATCCCCCCAGGCCGAGCGTCATCGATCCGGTTTCCGGGGTGACCACGACCACCGGCGAGTGCGCCCAATAGGCGGCGGCCGTGGCAGTGACGAAATTGGTGACGCCCGGCCCGTTTTGCGCGATGCATACGCCGTGGCGGCCCGACACCCGCGCGTAGCCGTCGGCCATGTGCCCCGCGCCCTGCTCGTGGGCGACCGAAATGAAACGGATGCCGGCGAGCGGGAACAGATCGAGCGCATCCATATAGGCCGAGCCGACGATGCCGAACACATCCTTGACGCCCTGCGCCACGAGCGTCTCGACGAACGCCTCCGATGGAGTCATCTTCTGCTTGCCGACGACGGCGGGCACCGGGGTCTCAGTCATCCTGTTCATGGCGATTCCGATCCGATGGTGGGGCGCTGCTATTGTCGGCGTGCCCGGTCGCGGCGGTTAGAGCCAGCGCGCCGGGGCGCGTGGGGCCAGCCGGGTCACGGCAGCGTTTCCGGCGCCACGTAGGCGTAGCCGAGCGCATCGGCGACCGGCTTGCAGGTCACTTTGCCGAACGCAACGTTCAGGCCGTTGCGCAGATGGGGGTCGTCGGCGAGCGCTTTTTGCCAACCCTTGTCGGCGAGTGCGAGCACGAACGGCAAGGTGGCGTTGTTGAGAGCGAAGGTCGATGTGCGCGGCACTCCGCCGGGCATGTTCGCCACGCAATAGTGCGTCACGCCGTCGACGACGTACACCGGGTCCGCGTGCGTCGTCGGGCGCGAGGTCTCGAAACAGCCGCCCTGGTCGATCGCGACATCGACGACGACCGAGCCTGGTTTCATCCGCGCGATCAGCGCGCGCGACACGAGCTTCGGCGCCGATGCCCCGGGGATCAGCACGCCGCCTACGACCAAGTCGGCGCTGGTGACATGTTGTTCGACGGCGTCGTGCGTCGAATAGACGGTATTGAGCGGCCGGCCAAACTGGCGCCACAAGGCGCGCAACACGTCGACACTGCGATCGAGGACCCAGACGTCGGCACCCATGCCGAGAGCGATGTGACAGGCGTGCGAGCCGACCACGCCACCGCCGAGGATCACGACCTTGGCCGGATCGACCCCGGGCACGCCGCCGAGCAGCACGCCCAAGCCGCCGTGGGGCTTTTCCAGGTAATACGCTCCGGCCTGCACCGCCATGCGGCCGGCGACTTCCGACATCGGCGCCAGCAACGGCAACCCGCCCGTGGCCGAAGTCACCGTTTCGTAGGCGATGCACACCGCACCGCTGGCGAGCAGATCCTTCGCCTGGTCAGGGTCGGGCGCGAGATGCAGGTAGGTGAACAGCACCTGGCCCTCGCGCAGCATGCGGCGCTCGATCGCCTGGGGCTCCTTGACCTTGACGATCATGTCGGCGCCGGCAAACACCTCGCCCGCGGTGCGGACAATGGACGCACCGGCGCGACGATACGCGTCGTCGTCCATGCCGATGCCCTGGCCCGCGTTGTGCTCGACGACGACCTGGTGACCGTGTTGGACCGCCTCGCGCACGCTGCCCGGTGTCAGCCCGACGCGGTTCTCCAGAATCTTGATTTCCTTCGGTACGCCGATGCGCATGCCGCTCTCCCAGCAATCAAACAAAGTAACGCGAAGCCGTCCTGCAGGCTAGGGCGCCGGTTACTGCGTATAGCGGTGCGCCCACCGATAAGCAAGAATTATGGAAAGGATCAAAATAAACAAATTGAATTATACGTGGTCGAACCATAACATATGCATCGTACGCATCAGGCACGCGGCGCCAACCGGTGTTGGGCGCGCGGCACCGTCTCGAAAGGAGCAATGCATGAAAACCGTTGGTCAGAAACTGGAACCGTTCACCGTGGTCGGCGTCAAGCCCGGGTTCAACCGGCATGAGGAAAACGGCGCCTCGGCGTTCGAACCGCTCGATGAAAAGTCGTTCCCCGGCAAATGGAAGGTCATTTATTTCTATCCGAAGGACTTCACCTTCGTCTGTCCGACCGAAATTGTCGGCTTCGCCAAGCTCGCCAAGGACTTCGCCGATCGCGACACGGTCGTGCTCGGAGGCTCCACCGACAACGAGTTCGCCAAGCTCGGCTGGCGCCGTGATCACGCGGAGCTGAAGAGCCTCAACCAATGGCAGTTCGCGGACGTGACCGGCTCGCTTGTCGATCAACTCGGCGTGCGCGACGCCAAGGAAGGCGTGGCGCTGCGGGCGACGTTCATCGTCGATCCCGACAACGTGATCCAGCACGTCTCGGTCAACAACCTCAATGTCGGCCGCAGCCCCGAAGAGGTGCTGCGCATCCTGGACGGCCTGCAAACCGACGAACTGTGCCCGTGCAATCGCGCGGTCGGTGGCGGCACGCTGTAACTCCGCCGCGCACTGCCCGCGGGCCACTGCATCCCATTCAAGAGAGGTTGCGCCATGGAATCGCTGCTATCGATCCGGGACCGGATTCCCGATTACGCCAAGGACCTGCGTCTTAACCTGGACGCGGTGCTCAATCGCTCGAGTCTCACCCCGGCGGAAGCCGCCGGGGCGGCGCTCGCCAGCGCGTTTGCCGCCCGCTCGGCGACGCTGGTCGAAGCGCTACGCGAGGCGACGGTGCTCGACGCGACGCACGCCCAGGCGGCGTTGACCGCCGCGGCCCTCATGGGCATGAACAACGTATGGTATCCGTTTGTGGAAATGACGGCCGACCCGGAGCTCAAGACCGTCCGGCCGGAGCTGCGCATGAATGCGTACGCGACCCACGGCGGCGTCGAGCGCAACTCCTTTGAGCTCTACGCGCTCGCCGCATCGATCGTGGGCAAATGCCAGTTCTGCATCCAGGCGCACAGCAAGCTGCTGCGCGAGGCCGGATACAGCACCCAGCAACTGCGCGACGTCGGACGCATCGCGGCCACGGTCAACGCCGTGGCGCAGGTGCTTATCGCCGAGCGCGTCGAGTCCGCTGCGGCGCTCGCCGCGTAGCGTTGCTGCCCTAGCGCGCGGCGGCGGCCGGCGCGGCAACTTCCCGGCACGCCGCGGCAAGCGCGGAGAGTCCCGGCTCGATGCGCTCGGTTGCAATCGAAGCAAAACCCAGGCGGGCATAGTTTCGTGGCGGCAAGTCGGCGGCGAAGAACACGTCGCCGACTTCAATGAGCACGCCACGCCGCTCGGCCGCGGTCGCGACCGCCCGGGTGTCGACCGCGTCGGGAAACCGAAGCCAGAACGACGACGCGCCCGCGACGGTGCGGAATGCGACCTGCGGCAGGTGGCGCGACAGCGCCGCGGCCACCGCGGGCGCGCGCTCGGCATAGGTCTGCTTCAGCCGCCGCAGCAGCGCATCGTGATAGCCCATGGCGAGAAACAGGCCGACCGAGCGTTCGTTGTTCGCCGCAGGGTGGCGCAGCATCAACCGGCGCAGAGCGCGCAGCTCCCGCACCAGCTCGCGACTGGCGACGATGTATCCGAGCCGTATGCCGGGGGCGAGCGTTTTGGACAGGCTGCTGACGTAGATCACACGTCCGGTGCGATCGAGGCTCTTCAGCGCCGGTTGCACGCGGCCCTCGAAGCCGAGCTCGACCTCGTAATCGTCCTCGATCAACACCCGGTCGCGCCGCTCTGCCCAGGCAAGCAGCGCTTCGCGCCGCGCGAGCGGCATGGTGATGTTGGTCGGGCACTGGTGCGACGGCGTGAGGTAGACGTATTCGCAGGCATCGAGCGCAGGCGAGAGCGCCAGGCCGTCGCTGTCGAGCGGCAGCGCGACCCCGTTCGGCGTACGCGCGGCAAAGATGTTGCGCGCATCGGGATAGCCGGGATCCTCGATGCCGACGGTCGTGTTCGTGCCGACTAGCAGGGTCGCGAGCAGGAACAGGGCGTGCTGCGCGCCCACGGTGATGAGGATCTCGTCCGGCGCCGCCCAGACGCCGCGCCGCGGCAACAGCCGCGTTTGGATCTGCTCGATCAACAGCGCGTCGTCGCCGTCGATCAGGTCACCGGCCCAGCCGCGAACCTCGACAGTGGACAGCGCCTGGGTACTGCACTCGCGCCAGCCGGCGACGGGCACCTGTGCCGGATCGAACTGTCCGTAGAGGAAGACATAGGGGTACTTGAGCCAGTTCTTGGGCTTGACGATATTGCGCTGCCGCGACACCGAAGCGCGCAAGCGCGATTCCCACGCCATGGGCGGAAGCGCCGGCACGACCGGTCGCGGCGCCGCCGCGGCGCCGGCGCGGATTTCGGCATTGACGAAATGGCCGCTGCGGTTCTTGGTCTGGAGATAACCCTCGTTGACGAGCAGTTCATAGGCCAGCGCCACGGTGTTGCGCGCGACGCCCAGCTGCCGCGCCAGCACCCGGGTCGACGGCAGCGCGACCCCGACCGGAATCTGGCCCTCGAGGATCGCCGCAACGAGCATTTCGCGAATCTGCGCCTGCAGGCCGATCTGGCTCTTGAACGTGAGCTGAATCAGCTGGTTCCAGATCGGTGCTTGGGAACGGGACATGCCGCGCGCGGAAGGTTGCAATGCGATTCGCCCGCGCATCATGCCGCAGCGCGGTGGCCGCGGCAATCCGCATGGGTTGGCGCTGGCCCAGTCGCGACGCGGGCGCTGGCCCTAGCCGCGCGGCCCGATTCGGGCTACAAAGGAGATTGCCACGGGCCGGGGGTTTGCCGCCCCGCCCGCCCTGACCTGGAGATACCGATGGGCCATGCCGAAAGCACGCTTCGCGACCCGCTGCAACCGCGCCAGATCTCGCTCGATGAGTACTGGATGCCCTTCACGCCCAACCGCGATTTCAAATCCGACCCGAAGATGGTCGTGCGCGCGGAGGGGATGTTCTACTGGAACGATCGCGGCGGCAAGCTCATTGACGCCTCGGCGGGCATGTTTTGCGTCAATGCCGGCCACGGCCGCAAGGAGATCGCCGAAGCGGTGCACCGGCAACTCACCGAACTCGATTTCATCGCCCCGTTCCTGCGCGGGCACCCGAAGAGCTTCGAGCTCGCGGCGCGCGTCGCGGAGCTAACGCCCGGCGATCTCAACCGGATCTTCTTCGTCAACTCCGGGTCGGAGGCGGTCGACACGGCGATGAAGGTCGCGCTGGCCTACCATCAGGCACGCGGCCAGGGCGGGCGCACCATGTTCGTCTCGCGCGAGCGCGCCTACCACGGCGTCAACTTCGGCGGCGTCGCGCTCTCCGGCATCGTCAACAACCGGCGCAAGTTCGGGCCGGGCCTGCCGGGCATCGCGCACATGCGGCACACGCACCTGAAGGAGAACTTCTTCGTCAAGGGCGAGGGCGCGCACGGCGCCGAACTCGCCGAAGACCTGCAACGCCTGGTCGCGTTGCACGGCGCGGAGAACATCGCCGCCTGTTTCATCGAGCCGATCGCGGGTTCGACCGGCTGCCTGGTGCCCCCCAAGGGCTACCTCAAGCGCGTGCGCGAGATCTGCGACCAGCACGGCATCCTGCTCGTGTTCGACGAGGTAATCTGCGGCTTCGGCCGCACCGGCAAGGCATTCGCGGCGCAGAGTTTCGAAGTCACCCCCGACGTCATGACCATGGCCAAGGGCCTCACCAACGGCGCGCAGCCGATGGGCGCGGTTGCCATCAGCGAGCGCATCCACGACACGATTGTCGGCGCCGCCCAGGACGGGGCGATCGAGTTCTTCCACGGCTATACGTACTCGGGCCATCCGGCGGCCTGCGCTGCGGGCCTGGCGACGCTCGACATCTACCGCAAGGAAGGCCTGTTTGAGCGCGGCGCGGCGCTGTCGGCGTATTTTCTTGATGCGCTGTGGTCGCTCAAGGATCTGCCGGCAGTCGCCGACCTGCGCGGCTACGGCATGTTCGCGGCACTCGAGGTGCACCCGGCCGGCGCACCGGGTGCGCGCGGCCATCTGCTGCAGAAGAAGCTCTTCGACAACGGCCTGCATCTCAAGACCACCGGCGACTCGGCGATCATCGCGCCGCCGCTCATCGCCGAGCGAGGGCATATCGACATGATCGTCGATTGCCTGCGCAAGACGGTGGCCACCGTCTAGCCCTTGCGGCGCCGCCATCGTTTGCAATCGTCGTACCCGGCAAATCAAGGAGATCGCATGAAACGCCTGCTGGCAGCAATGACGTTCGTCGCGGCACTGGTCGTGGCCGCGGCGCCGGTGGGGGCGCAGAAGACCGTGACCTTCGCGTATCAGGACATGATGAATCCGTGGCGCTGGGTGCAGCAGAGCCAGGAGATCGAAAAAGCGACCGGGTTCAAGATCAGCTGGCGCCAGTTCGGCGGCGGTGGCGACGTCATCCGCGCCATGGCCTCCGGTGACGTGCAGCTGGGCGAGGTCGGTTCCACTGGTGTGGCCACGGCGATCAGCCAGGGCATGGACGTCGATCTGTTCTGGATCCTCGAGGACATCGCCGCGGCGGAAGCGCTGGTCGTCCGCAACGGCAGCGGCATCAACACCGTGGCCGACCTGAAGGGCAAGAAAATCGGCACGCCGTTCGTTTCGACGTCGCATTTCCAGCTGCTCTACGCAATGCAGCAGGCAGGGCTCAAGGCGTCCGACGCGCAAGTGCTCAACATGCGCCCGCCGGAAATCGCCGCCGCGTGGAGTCGGGGCGACATCGACGCGACATTCATCTGGGATCCGGTGCTCTCCAACGTCAAGAAGACCGGCAAGGTGCTGGTGACCTCCGGCGACATCTGCAAAAAAGGCGCGTGTACCTTTGACGGCCTGGTCGTGACCAAGAAGTTCGCCAAGGACAATCCCGAGTTCATGGTGGTGCTGGTCAAGGCGCTGGCCAAGGCCGACGCCGATTACCGCGCCAATCCCAAGGCCTGGACGAGCGATCCGGCGAAGGTGGCCGCGGTCGCGAAGTGGTCGGGCGGCAAACCGGAGGAAGTCGCCGACGCGATGGCGCTCTACGGTTTTCCCAGCCTGCAGGAGCAGGCGTCGCCGGCATGGCTCGGCGGCGGCGCCAGCGGCGCTGCGACCAAGGCCCTCGCGCAGCAGGCGAACTTCCTCAAGGACCAGGGCCGGCTGACGGCGGTAGCGCCCGATTTCAGCCGCAACGTCACCATCGAGTGGGTGACGAAGGCGATGAAATAGTTCTCGCCGGTCTCTCCGTCGACGCAAGCGGCGGCGCCCTTCGCGCCGCCGTTTTTCTGTCAGAATGGTTGCGCGCCGGCGCGAAGGTCGGCCAAGAGGCTTTCGGTTGCCCCAACTCGATATTCGTCATCTCGGCGTGCGCTACGCCACCAAGACGGGTGTCGTCGACGCGCTCTCCGACGTGAACCTGACGATGCGCGACGGCGAGTTCCTCGTCGCCATCGGCGCATCGGGATGCGGCAAGACGACGCTGCTCAATTGCATCGCGGGTTTCCTGCCTGCCACCGAAGGCACGATCGCGCTCGATGGCAAACCGGTCAGCGGCCCCGGAGCCGATCGCGGCGTCGTGTTCCAGAAGCACGCCCTGATGCCATGGCTTAGCGTCGTCGACAACGTGGAGTTCGGCCTGCGCATGCGCGGCGTCGCCGCGGCGACGCGGCGTGAAGTGGCGATGGAGAAGCTCAAGCTCGTCGGGCTGGAGGACTTCGCCCGGCGCGCGATCTACGAACTCTCCGGCGGCATGCAGCAGCGCGTCGGCATCGCGCGGGCGCTGGCGTCCGATCCCGAGCTGCTGCTGATGGACGAGCCGCTGGGCGCGCTCGACGCCTTCACCCGCGAATCGATCCAGGAACTCGTCCTCGACGTCTGGCAACGCACCGGCAAAATGGTGTTCTTCATCACCCATTCGGTCGAGGAGGCGTTGTTCCTTGCCACGCATTTGGTCGTCATGACGCCACGGCCGGGCCGGATCTCGCACGAATATCGGGTCGATTTCAGCCGGCGTTTCGGCGCCACCCGGGACGCCCGGGCGATCAAGTCCGCAGCGGATTTCATCGCGATGCGCGAGGAGGTGCTCTCGGTCATCCAGCGGCGTGAGCCCGATGCGGCGGCGACCGCCCACGCCGCGTGACGAGCGCCGATCAAGCCGGCGCCGCCAGCGTCCGCCCGAAAACGTCCCGATTCGCAACCCCGGGCGAGGGCTCGAGCACGGCCATCAGCGTGCTGACGATGGTCGCCATCGTCGCGCTGTGGTGGCTCGCCAGCCATTTCCGCTGGGTGCCGCCGCTGTTTCTGCCGACGCCGGAAACCGTCCTCACGCGTCTATACGAATCGGCACTGGGGCAGCTCACCGATGCGCCGCTGGCCGAGCACTTCGGCTGGTCGATGTTCCGCGTGTTCAGCGCCTTCGTGGCCGCCTGTCTGACGGCCATTCCGATTGGCATCGCCATGGGTGTGTCGCGAGTCGCCCGCGGCATCTTCGATCCACCCATCGAGTTCTACCGGCCGCTGCCGCCGCTTGCGTATCTGCCGCTGATCGTGATCTGGTTTGGCATCGACGAGTTCTCCAAGGTGTTGCTGATCTATCTCGCCTGCTTTGCGCCGCTGGCGATGAGCGCGCAGGCCGGCGTGCGCTCGGTGTCGCAGGAGCAGATCCACGCCGCCTATTCGATGGGAGCATCGAAGTGGCAGGTGGTCTGGCACGTGATCGTCCCGGCCGCGATGCCCGAGATCCTGACTTCGATGCGCATCGCCATTGGCTTCGGCTGGACCACGCTCGTCGCCGCGGAAATGGTCGCCGCAACCAGGGGCCTGGGCCAGATGGTGCTCAACGCCTCGAACTTCCTGCGCACCGACATCGTGATCATGGGCATCGTCGTCATCGGCGCGGTGGCCTACCTCTTTGACCTACTCATGCGCAATGTCGAAAGGCTCGTCGTGCCCTGGAAGGGTAGGATGTAGCGCCTACAAAGCTGCAGTTACCCCACTGTCGGCCCCGCCCTTGGCAGGCGGTAGCTCCGCCCGATTGGGCCGCGTCGCTGAGGTGACCGACCACCTGGAAACCGTGACGAGCCGCAATCCCCGAAGCGAGCAGCCTGAAGGATCTGAGTGTAGTCCTGCTTTACACTTTGAGCGGGCGACCGAAGAGCACGATCCGCAACCTATTGCTTTTCCTTAATGTCCCTATTTTGGCACGCTAAATGCTCGCGGTTTGATTAAAACTGCTGGTTGCGAATCGCCTGCGGTGGGAGAGGATAAGGGAGAGCTCAATGAAAGCTTCTTTGGTTGCTACCTTTGCTGCGCTCGCCCTGGGGCTGTCGACCGGGGTCGCGCAAGCGACGAATACGTTTCTCATCCAGATGGACGACACGTCGCCGTTGGACACTATCATTGGCAACACGTACGAGAACGGCAATCCCATCCCCATCCAGAGCGTCACCTTCCCTAACGACGCGATAAACTCGCGCTACACCCTTTGGAATGGCGCGACCCTGATATTGACTTTTGACAACCAATTCAACTTCTTTGAGACGAATGGCATAACTCTCAGCGACACGGTGGAGATCAGCGGGATTGCCGGCAATACTTTTTTCACTGTGAATTTCGAATCCGATACCGATGCCGGTGCCCTGACTCCACTGCCAAACGGTGGCTCCGTCATAGAAACGGGAACGTTTCAGCAGAGTGTTCTCGCGGGTGTGGTAAGCAATGGCGATTTCTATAATATCCAGATTGCCTCCGATGTCCGCGACGCCCCCGAACCTGCCACGCTCTCGCTACTCGGCCTCGGCCTCGTCGGTCTCGTCTTGATGAGGCGGCGCAAGGCGAGCTGAGCGACACCCTACGGTAGGCACACGACCCCGGCCCCGCGCCGGGGTTTTTGTTTCCGCCATCGGTCATCGCCGGTGGGATCGGAGAGATCCGCCGCACTCAGCACGTACTCGTAGAGCTGGGAACCGAATGGCGGGCCGGTGTTGTTGCTGAACAGGAGTTCCAGATTGGTCGCGACTCGGACGGGCAGGTCCTTCGGTCACCAGCAAGCCGATAGCATTCGGGTACCCTGGAAGGGCAAGGTCTGAGCGCCGCACCCGGGCCCCGGCGGCGACGCGAGGTGCCGGTCCTGCGCCTTTCAGTCGGGGCCTGCCGCGCTGCGGGCCGGTTGTATCGACGGCTGCCGGGTGCCAGGCACCGGCCATCGGCGCAGGGTTGACAGCCTCGCCCCGCTTTGCCACGCTGCCTTCATGACCGCTCGTCCGCACTTCCAGCGGCTCGTTGATCGGGCCCGCAACCTCCCGCCGCTCACGGCGGCGGTGGTGTATCCGTGCGACAGCGATTCGCTGCAGATAGCCCTGTCCGGACAGTTCGCTGGTTACCTGGCTCCGGTGCTGGTGGGACCGGAAAGCCGCATTGCCGACGCTGCCGCCCAGGCAGGCCTGGACCTCTCCCGCATCGAGCTCATCGATACGCCCGACGAGCCCTTTGCCGCCGCCCAGCGCGCCGTGCTGCTGGCCAAGAATGGCGATGTCCGCGCGCTCATCAAGGGCAGCCTCTACCCGGACGACCTGATGCGCGCGGTGGCTACGCCGGAATCGGGGCTGCGCGGAGAGCGCCGGCTGACCCACGCGTTCTTCGTCGACGTACCGGGCTACCCCCGGCCGTTCATCCTATCCGACGCCCTGCTCAACATTGCCCCCACGCTTGCGGCCAAGCGCGACATCGTGCAAAACGCTATCGACTTTGCCCACGCGCTGGGGATCGTCGTGCCGCTCGTCGCCGTGCTGAGCGCCGTCGAGGGCGTGACCCCGGCGTTGCCGGCGAGCGGCGATGCCGCGGCGCTGGCGAAGATGGCCCTCCAGGGGCTGATCACGGGCGGTATCGTTGACGGCCCGATCACCGCGGACAGCGCACTCTCGGCGGCGGCCGCACGCGCCAACGGCGCCGAGTCGAAGATCGGTGGCGCAGCCGATGTGCTGATCGTGCCCGGCCTCGAGTCCGGCGCGTTGATGTTACGTACGGTAACCGGGATATTCGGCGCGCTGGCGGCCGGAGTGGCCCTGGGCGCGAAAGTACCGGTTGTGCTCTCCAGCCGCGGCGAGTCGATGGAAGTCCGCATGGCGGCGTGTGTGCTCGCTTCGCTGGTTGCCCATGCGTCGCAGCCTGCCGGCAGCGAGCCGAAATCCGAGTCGCCGCTGGCACCCGCGGCCGTCCGCGTCGCCGCATAGCCGGCGCACGGGAAGGCAGCAGCGGCCGGGAGGGCTAACCCGGCGACGATCGCCCCGCCCTACGTCGTCTTCGACCCGCGACACCGCTTTTCGGCTGCCGGACCGCCCGTCTCTCCATTCCCGCCCCCGCGGCCGGGGATCGCGACCGCCGCTAGCGTGAGCGGACACAGTCGATGAAATAGTGCAGCTTGCCGCCCTCGTTCCTTTCGACCAAGCCGTGGATGTCCGTGTCGAAACCGGGAAACTGCTGGTTGAAGCTGCGCGCAAACTGCAGAAACTGCACGATGGTGCGGTTAAAGCGCTCACCGGGAATGAGCAGCGGGATGCCCGGCGGATAGGGTGTCAGCAGCACGCTGGTTACACGGCCTTCGAGACGATCGATCTCGACGCGATCGATTTCCCGATGCGCCATGCAGGCAAACGCTTCCGAAGGCTTCATTGCCGGCGTCATGTCGGATAGGTACATCTCGGTGGTGACCCGGGCGACGTCGTTGGCCTTGTACATGTCGTGGATCTGCTGGCAGAGATCGCGCAAGCCCACCTTTTCGTAGGAAGGTTGCTGCGCGCAGAACTCGGGCAGAATCTTCCGCAGCGACTGGTTCTTGTCGTAGTCGTCCTTGAACTGCTGCAATGCGGTCACCAGCGTATTCCAGCGGCCCTTGGTGATGCCGATGGTGAACATGATGAAGAACGAATAGAGCCCGGTCTTCTCCACGATGACGCCGTGCTCGGCAAGGTACTTGGTCACGATCGACGCCGGGATCCCGGTCTTGGCGAACCGGCCGGACACGTCGAGCCCCGGCGTGATGACGGTGGCCTTGATCGGGTCGAGCATGTTGAAGCCCGGCGCCAGGTTGCCGAAGCCGTGCCACTTCTCGTTGGCGCGCAGCATCCAGTCGTCGCGCTTGCCCATGCCCTCGGCGGCGAGCTTCTCCGGTCCCCAGACCTTGAACCACCAATCCTTGCCCCACTCGTCATCCACCTTGCGCATGGCGCGGCGGAAGTCGAGCGCTTCGATGATCGACTCCTCGACCAGCGCCGTGCCGCCGGGCGGTTCCATCATCGCCGCTGCGACGTCGCACGACGCAATGATCGCGTACTGCGGCGAGGTCGAGGTATGCATCAGATACGCCTCGTTGAAGACATTCTGATCGAGCTTGCGCGTCTGCGACTCCTGCACCAGGATCTGCGAGGCCTGCGAGAGCCCGGCGAGAAGTTTGTGCGTCGAATGCGTGGCGAAGATAAGCGCATCCTTGCTGCGCGGCCTGTCCTTGCCGATCGCGTGCATATCCTTGTAGAACTCGTGGAAGGCGGCGTGTGGCAGCCACGCCTCGTCGAAGTGCAGCGTCTCGATCGTGCCGTTCAACGTGTGCTTGAGCATCTCGACGTTGTAAATGACGCCGTCGTAAGTGCTCTGCGTGATCGTAAGGATCCGCGGCTGCTTGTTCTTCGCCGCCCGGGCAAAAGGGTTGGCCTCGATCTTCTTGCGGATGTTCTGCGGCTTGAATTCGTCCATCTGGATCGGCCCGATGATGCCGAGATTGTTGCGGGTCGGCGTCAGGAACACGGGAATCGCGCCGGTCATCGTGATCGCGTGCAGAATCGACACGTGGCAGTTGCGGTCGACGACGACGATGTCGTCGGGCGCGACATTCGCGTGCCAAACCATTTTGTTCGAAGTCGACGTGCCATTGGTGACGAAGAAGCAGTGATCGGCATTGAAGATGCGCGCCGCATTGCGCTCCGACGCCCCGACCGGGCCGCTGTGGTCGAGCAGCTGGCCGAGCTCGTCGACCGAATTGCAGACGTCGGCGCGCAGCATGTTTTCGCCGAAGAACTGGTGGAACATCTGCCCAACCGGGCTCTTCAGGAACGCAACGCCACCGGAGTGTCCGGGGCAGTGCCACGAATACGACCCGTCCTGGGCGTAGTGCACCAGCGCGCGGAAGAACGGCGGGGGCAGTGAGTCAAGGTAGGCCTTCGCTTCGCGAATGATGTGGCGGGCGACGAACTCGGGCGTGTCCTCGAACATGTGAATGAAGCCGTGCAGCTCGCGCAGTATGTCGTTCGGGATGTGGCGCGAGGTCCGGGTTTCACCGTAGAGGTAAATCGGGATGTCCGAGTTCTTGAAGCGGATTTCCTCGATGAACGCACGCACCTTGAGGATCGCCGGGTCAAGCTCCGGACCGGGCGTGAATTCCTCGTCGTCGATCGAAAGAATGAACGCGGAAGCGCGCGACTGCTGCTGCGCGAACTGCGACAAGTCGCCGTAGCTGGTGACGCCGAGGATCTCCAGACCCTCCTTCTCGATGGCCGCGGCGAGGGCGCGAACGCCCAGGCCCGATGCGTTCTCGGAACGAAAATCCTCGTCGATGATGACGACGGGAAAACGAAATTTCATGCAGCGACTCCCGGGATGCCAAAAGAAAGCGGGGTGTCGGCCTGTGGCCACACCCCTGTCAGGGCCGCATTGTGCACCGCGACGGGGCGCGATGCGAGCGCCGTTTCGATTGCGCCGCGGGCGCGGCGCCGAGGGAGGCGCGCGCGGCCCGGGCCGAGCGGGCGCGCCGGGCCGATCAGAGGGCGACCGCGACTAGGGCGCCGCCCCAGGCGATCAGTCCCAGCCCCAGCGGCGTGCGCAACCGGCGACCCCAGGACAGGTTCTTTTCGGCGGCCATGGCGGCGGCCATGATGAGCATCCACCCCAGATTGCCCATGCCGACGACGAACATCACCAGCATCAGCGCCCAGCAGCAGCCGACGCAGAACAGGCCGTGATCGAAGCCGACCCGGAACGCTTCCCGGGACGGCCGCCGCCCGCGCCAGCGTGCATTGACGAAGGCGAAGGGGGTCCGGCAACGCTCCAGGCAACGATACTTGAGCGCGCTGAACTGAAACGCGCCGGCGGACAGGAGGATCACCCCGCCGACCACTCCGCCGCGCGCAACCAGCCAATCGGCCTTGGCGGCGGCGAGGTGCAGCGCGCTGTCGAGGCCGTGGGCGACGAGCCCGAATCCCAGCCAGGCGACCGCGTAGCCGAGCACCACCCGCGCCAACAGCGTCCCGGCGTCGGGCCGCGAGGCGGTCATTCGGCTGAAGATGCCCAGCAGCGGCAACGTCGTTGGCAGCATCATTGCCGTGATCATCAGCAGCCACGCCAGCGCGTAGAGCAGCGCCGGGACGGCAAGCTCGCCCTGGGGCAGGCTGCGGCACAGCGCCGCGAGCAATCCCGGCTCGTCCCAGCCACCGTGGCTGAGGTAGCGGGCGTAGGGGCTCGCACTCCAGACCACGAGCGCTGCCCACGCGGCCGCGGACAGCACCGCGATCATCCCCAGGCGCAGCCGGCGCCGGTCAGGGCCGCGCCCGGGCGCCGCGGCCGCGGGGAAGGTCATGCGCTACCAGGGGCCAGCGGTCACGGGCAAACAGGAAATGCGTTCACGCGTCGAACACGAACGTGCTCTGCAACGCGTTGTGACCGCTCATGTCCAGGTTGATGCCGAGTTTCTCATTCTTCGACCGGTAGCGTGGGCTCTTGCCCACGAATACCGGCGCGCCGGGCACGGTCGAGAAGACCGTGTCTTGCAACGTCGTGGTCTTGCCGGTAGCGCCCTGGTAGGGCTCGAGTTCGGCGTAGCCGGCAGTGCCCACTTTGAGCGTTCCCTTGCCGCCCTGCACGTCAAACTGGATCGGCACCTTTTCGACGGAAACGACTTCGCCGACCAGCTTCGCCAGATCCGCCACGGGACCGCCGAGCTTGCCGGTATACACCCCCAGGATCGCCTCCTGCTGCTGTGGCGTTACCTTGTCGTCGAGGTACACGGCCGCACGCCAGTTGCCTGCAAGGATGTTGCCGGGGATGTGGGCGATCATTGCAATCGTGCGCCCGGAAACATCGACCCCGTTGATCGTACCCTTGTCGAAATGCCAGGAAACAATGGTGTCGCAGGTACCGAAATCCGGGTCTTCGCCGATCCAGCACGGGCACAGCACGCGACAGTTGCAGACCTCGAGCAGGCGTCCTTCCAGATGATAGGCCACGCTTGTCTCCCCCAATGAGGTTTGTCGGGAATTCCGGCGCGTTCCAGCGCTACCGGAGCCTTGCGATGCTACGCCGGAGTGTTTGCCGCTGCCACGTGAATATTCGACAGCCGCATCAGCGCCGGCCGCCAGCCAACCGGGCCGACCGCGGATCGGCGCGCAAGCGCGCCATGGCCCAGACGCCGACGGCAGGCCCGATCGCCAACGGCACGAACGCGTGGCGCCAGCCCATCGCCTCGACCCAATGCGGCAGCAGGTGGATGGTGACGAGCGTCAGGGTGAAGCCGGCCGCGGTCTGCAACGTAAGCATGGTGCCCACGCGCGCGGGGTCGGCGAGCTCGGCGATGGAGGCGGAGAATTGCGCGGAGTCAGCCACGATGCTGATGCCCCAGAGCACGCAAATACACAGCAGCACCGCGGGTGATGCGCCATAGAAGAGGCCTATCGTCGCGGCACAGCTGCCGCTTATCGCCATGGCGACAATGGTCACCGTGGTGCGGCCGACGCGATCGGCGAGCAGGCCGGCGCCGACGCAGCCAATGGCACCCGACGCAACGGTGATAAAAGCAGCGAGCTTTGCCGCGGTTGGCGCGCTCTCCGGCGGAAGCGACAGTGCGAAGCTGGCACTCAGGAACGCGCCAATCCACGCCCACATCGCGTAGAGCTCCCACATGTGCCCGAGGTACCCAAGGTTGGCGAGCCGCAGCGGCACGTCGCGCCAGGCGAGGAGCACTGCGCCGGGATCGAAACGCGGCGCCGGAGCGCGGTTGCGGCCGACGCCAGCGAGGCCGATCGCCGCCGCCGCGACGAGCGCGCTCAATGACGCCGCGGCGACGGTCGGCCGCCAGTCGAAGCCGCCGAAGGCGTTGAACAGGTGCGGGGCTGCCGACCCCAGCGTCAGCGCCCCGACCAGGATCCCGACCATGAGCCCCATGTCGTCCTTGGCCCATGTCGCCACGAGCCTCATGCCAACCGGATAGACCCCGGCCATGCAGATCCCGGTCGCCATGCGCAGCAGAGGCGCGCCGGCCGTGGCAGGGTCGATGGCGAGAAGCAGTGCGTTGGCGAGCGCCCCAAGGGCGGCGGCCGCCGCGAACAGGCGCCGCGGATCGACGCGATCAGGCAGTCCGAGAATCGCGCTCGCCAGGCAGCCGATGACGAAGCCGGCCTGCACGCCGCTGGTGAGCGCGGCCTGGGCGAAGTGCGACAGGTGAAATTCGGCGGTAAGCGCGGGCGCGACCGCCGACGCGGAAAACCAGAGCGCCATTGCCGCGACCTGGCAGATCGCGATGATCGTGACCGAAACACGCTTTGATTCCGCCCAGGTCGCGAGCATGCGTACCCCATCCACGGTCGCAAGAAAACACGCCTTCGCGCGCCGACTTACTTGCGCGCGAAGCTCCTACTTGCGGCGCCCCCATGAGCGCGGGCGCGCGCCGTCAAATCTTGGGAAGCGTCACGCCGGTCTGCCCCTGATACTTGCCGCCGCGGTCCTTGTACGACGTCTCGCAGACTTCATCGGATTCGAAGAAGATCACCTGTGCCACGCCTTCGTTGGCGTAGATGCGCGCCGGCAGCGGCGTCGTATTCGAGAACTCCAGCGTCACGTAGCCCTCCCATTCCGGCTCCAGAGGCGTTACGTTGACGATGATGCCGCAGCGCGCGTACGTGCTTTTCCCCACAGTCAGGACGAGGACGTTGCGCGGAATGCGGAAGTACTCCACCGTGCGCGCAAGCGCAAACGAGTTCGGTGGGATGATGCAGGAATCGCCCTTGAAATCGACGAACGACTTGTCATCGAAATTCTTCGGATCAACGATTGTCGTGTTGAGATTCGTAAACAGCTTGAATTCGTTCGAACAGCGGATGTCGTAGCCGTAGCTTGAGGTGCCGTAGGAGACGATCTTCCGCCCATTGATCTCGCGCACCTGGCCCGGCTCGAAGGGCTCGATCATGCGCTGCTGAGCCACCATGCGGCGGATCCAATTGTCGGATTTGATCATCGGCGACTCCTGCCTTATTTCATCCGCTCCAGCTCGATGCCGGCCGCGATCCACTCCAGGTATTCGCGCACGTCCGTCGCTCGTGCCTTCTCAAAGTATTCGCGAGCGGTTGCGGAGTCGCCGCGCGCCAGCGCCAGGGCGCCGATGAAATAGTCTGCTTCGCAAGTGTTGAATAGCTTGGTCTTCGCGTCTCCGGTCGCGACGGCGCTGAGAACCGCGGCAAGTTGTATATCGCCCGCGTAGTAGTGCACCAGCGGGTACGGCCACGCCGACGAGTCGACTGCCTTCGAATATCGCTGCAGAAGGTCGCTGGTGTCACCGCCACTGCGCAGGGTGGCAAGGTAAAGCCAGAGCAGAGGATACGAACCCTCGCCGGGGCCGATGGTCTCGACCGCCGCGCGAAAGTCCTCCGCGGCGGCGTCGAATCGCCCGGCGTGGAAGTTCGTGATCCCGCGCAGTTGGCGGTAGCGTCCGTTCGCGGGGTCGAGCTCGATTGCCCGCCCCAGGTCGTGGAGCGCGTCATCGTAGCGGTGCAAAGATGTCAGTACCAAGCCACGGTCGACAAGTGTTACCGTGTCGTTGGGCCGCAGCGCCAGTGACTTGTTAAGGTCGAACATCGCTTCATCGAGCAGGTTCAGGTTGCTGTACTGGACCCCGCGCTGGTCGTAGGCATCGGCGAGAGCATCACCGGACAGGTGCCCGGACAGAATGACCTTGGAGAGCTTCTCGATCGCTTCGCGCTTCTCCCGATGGTCGTGGACGTAGTTGTCGTTGCCGAACAGCCGCCCCAGAAACCCCGCCCGCTCCGGCGGCTCCGGGTCGTAGAAGGCAACCATGTACCGCTGCATCTCCTCGTTCTTGGCCAGATATTCCGGCCAGTCGGCAGCCTCGACCGCATCGCGCTGAGTCTTCCAGGTCGCGTCGAACGTCAGCCGCCGCCCGACAGTCTCGAGTCGGCTATCGAAGACGAAGGCTTTGTCGCGGACACGATGTGTCTCCACCGGTGCGGTCTTTATGTCCGCGGGGAAATTGATCACGGTACGATGGCGTTCCTCGACCGGATGCAACACCGCGTAGGGCAGACGGCGCGTGCGCGAGGTACTCTTCGTGACGACATGGAGCACGCCCGACGCAACGATGAACACGCCGGTCTTGTTGTCGGCCTTCTCGATCAATCCCGGGACGCTGTACTCGGACACTGTCCGGACCTCGTTGTTGGCACGATCGTCGACTACCTCCACCGACCGCGATTGTGTTGCCTGTTTGTACCGACGCTGTACCTCAGAGAGGTGTTGCCGATCGATCGTCTCCTGCTTCGCTTGCGCACGAGCTCCGCGTACGAGATTGGCGAACGCGCCATGATAAGTAGTGGCCACCGTCAGCATCGCGGGCTTGTCCCAGCCCGGCAGCACGAAGGTTTCAACGCGCTCGACGGCATTCGCTGGCCCGTCGGCCGGATCGAGTTTGACCAGGTCGATTGTGCCGGGTTCGATCGGCAGGAGATATCCATACAGGTGTATCGACGAAGCACGCAGGTCCCCGCCTTGCAGCGACATCGTGGGATCGAGCCAGAAGCGATCGCCGCCGATTCTCACACCAACGATCATGTGATCGAATACTCTCGCCGATGGCAAGAGCTCGCCGAGGAGTTCTCCGGAGCGCTGTGCCGCAAGCGCGGGTGCCGCGTCGATTCCCATCTGCCTCAGCAGCGCGATCAGCAATAGCGATTTGTCCTTGCAGTCGCCGAATCCGCTGCGTGCGGTCTCGTTCGGATCCCGAGGCGTCAGCGATCCCTTTCCGAGTTCGATGCCGAAATAGCGGATGTCGTCTTGCACGTAACGCAGCGCCGCGAGTGCACGGTGCGATGGATCGGTTTCCCGCGCCGTCCAGTCCGCGATCCGCTGCCGAAGATCGGGTGAAAGATCATTTGACACGGGAAACAATGCCATTCCCCATTCGACCACCTGCTGCCAGGAGCCAAACTCGGAGAATACGAACACCGGCACCTGCGCAATTCTTCCCGGCGCGTCGCGAACAAGGTCGACTGCCGGAACGTTCTGCCCCTCCCAAAGCCATTCTTGGGTTCCCTGGGTCTCGGTCCGCGTCATCGTCGCAGTGGTTGCTAGCGGTTTGACCTGGATGCGCCGCCGCGCATCGGCGACGATTCGCGCACGCGTGAACCCCATCGGGACCAAGCCGCCCGCCGACAGGCCGCCCGATGCGGCCTTCGGCAACAATGGGTTGACGCCATCAATCGTGTAGGCATAGTCGATCAGGTCACCCATCTGCACGTCGTCCAGCACCAGGGTTGCGGTGACCGTTCCGTCATACTTTGCTCGCTCGAGGTCGCGCTCGCGCTGCAGAAGTCGCACGTTCTTTGCTTCGAGGCGGTTCAGGCGCGTGCCATTGCGAAAGACAGCGACCTCATGCAGCGTGAGGTGGTTGAATGACGGGTTGTATTCGATCTGCAAATGGGATATCTGCTGCAAACCTGACGCATCAATCGGCGTCGCGACAATCCGCCGGAAGAACGCCGGCTCTGGATCCCACTGAAACTGCTGATCCGAGACCAGAATTGCGACCCCGCCCGGCACGGGGCGACTAGCATCCGCTGCGGGGTATGCGGGCGCGGGCTTTACCCAGGCGGGCACGGGTCCGATTGCGAATTCGAAGGCGCCGTCCTGGTAGACGGTGTCGGCGCCGGCGGCGGAAACGCTGCCGCACAGCAACAGGGCGACCAGCGCAACCAGAAGCTGCGGGCGTGGCGGCGCCGGCAGGCACCAGCGCAAGCCGCCGTAAGTCCGGCTAGCCGGCATCTTGGTGGCGCTCGCCACGCGGTAAGAGAGGCCGCAGCCCGGGACGCATTTAGGTATTTTGTATGACGATGCTCGGGAACTTGGCGGAGAAATCCTCCGCCCTCTGCGCGACAAAGACGGCGGTTTTGCGCGCGATTTCCTTGTACACCGCCGCGATCTTGCCATCGGGATCGGCGACGACGGTTGGCCGGCCCGAATCGGCCTGCTCGCGGATGTGGATATCGAGCGGCAGGCCACCGAGAAACGGCACGTTGTAGTCTTTGCACATCTTCGCGGCGCCACCCTCGCCGAAGATCGCTTCAGCGTGGCCGCAGTTCGAGCAGATGTGGATCGACATGTTCTCGACCACACCGACGATCGGCACACCAACCTTTTCGAACATCTTGAGGCCCTTGCGCGCGTCGATCAGCGCGATGTCCTGCGGTGTCGTGACAATGACCGCGCCGGTTACCGGCACCTTCTGCGCCAGTGTCAGCTGAATGTCGCCCGTGCCCGGCGGCATGTCGACGATCAGGTAATCGAGGTCGCGCCAGTTCGTGTCCTTGAGCAGTTGCTCCAGCGCCTGCGTCACCATTGGCCCGCGCCACACCATGGGTGTGTCGGTGTCGATCAGAAAGCCGATCGACATGGCCTGCACACCCCAGGCCTCGAGCGGCTCGAGGGTCTTGCCGTCCTTCGATTCCGGGCGGCCGGTGATGCCCAGCATCATCGGCTGCGACGGTCCGTAGATGTCGGCGTCCAGCACGCCGACCTGCGCGCCTTCGGCTGCGAGCGCGAGGGCGAGGTTCGCGGCCGTCGTCGACTTGCCGACGCCGCCCTTGCCGCTGGCAACCGCGATGATGTTCTTGACGCCGGTAACAAGCTTCACTCCGCGCTGCACGGCGTGCGACGCGATCTTGTGGGTGATATTGACCGTAATCTTGCCCACGCCGGGCAATGGCGCAAGCTTCGCCTGCACCAGCTTCCGCAATGCCTCGTGCTGGCTCTTGGCGGGATAGGCGAGCAGCAGATCGACGTTCACGCTCGAACCGTCGACTGCAACCTTGCGCACCACCTTACCGGCCGCGAAATCGCGGCCCGTATTGGGGTCGACCAGCGTGTGCAGGCTGGCCAGGACGTCGGCCTCGGCAATGGGCATGAACGACAGATGGATCAACGACACAAGGGGCTTCGAGTGTAACGAAAAAGCGACCCGGCCGGTACTCAGGGGAAGATCGCTTTGCTAGAATCACTGATTCCCCTGTCGCCTCAAAGGTTTTTTGCTGCATGCCGCGCCGCACGCTGTTTGTCACGACCGCCCTGCCGTACGCCAATGGGCCGTTTCATATCGGTCACATCATGGAATACATCCAGGCGGACATCTGGGTGCGGTTCCAGCGCATGCTGGGGCACGCGGTGCATTTCGTCTGCGCCGACGACACGCACGGCGCGCCGATCATGCTCAGGGCGGAGGCGGAAGGGACCACGCCGGAAGCCCTTATCGCGCGCGTCGCGCAGTTGCACCAGCGCGACTACGCGCGCTTTCACATCAGCTTCGACAACTGGTATACGACGCACAGCCCCGAGAATGTCGAGCTGTCGCAAGGCATCTACCGCAGTCTCAAGGCCGCCGGCCTGATCTACACCAAGCCGATCGAACAGTTTTTCGATCCGATCAAGAACATGTTTCTGCCCGATCGCTACATCAAGGGCGAATGCCCCAAGTGCGGGACCCGGGATCAGTACGGCGACGCGTGCGAGAACTGCGGCTCGACGTACGCGGCAACCGAACTCGGCAATCCCTATTCGGTGCTGACCGGCGTCAAACCGGAGCTGCGCCGCTCGGAGCACCTTTTTTTCCGTCTCTCCGATGTGAAGGTCGTGGCTTTCCTGAGGCAATGGACCGCGGCAACCGGGCTGCAGCCGGAGGTTAAGAACAAGATCGCGGAATGGCTCGGCGGAGAGACCACGCAAAGCACGCTCGCCGACTGGGATATCTCGCGCGACGCGCCGTACTTCGGCATCCCGATCCCCGACGTCCCCGACAAGTACTTCTACGTCTGGCTCGACGCCCCGATCGGCTATCTGGCGAGCCTCAAGAACTACTTCGACACCGGTAAAGCGCGCAACAACGGCGAGAGCCGGTCATTCGCCGAATTCCTCGCGGCGCCGGAGGTGGAGCAATACCACTTCATCGGCAAGGACATCGTCTACTTCCACACGCTGTTCTGGCCGGCGATGCTCAACTTCGCGCAGCGCAAGCTGCCAAGCAACGTATTCGTGCACGGTTTCATCACCGTATCCGGCGAGAAGATGTCCAAGTCCCGCGGCACGGGCATCAGTCCGCAGCGCTACCTCGATGTCGGCATGAATCCGGAATGGCTGCGCTACTACATTGCGACGAAGCTGAACGAAAGGGTCGAGGACAGCGAATTCAATCCCGACGATTTCGTAGCACGAGTCAACAGCGATCTGATCGGCAAGTACGTCAATATCGCCAGTCGTGCGGCGAAGTTTATCGGTGAGCGATTCGACGGCCGACTCTCCGAAATCGTTGCGGGTCAGTGGCCCGCAGGACTGCTGCCGCGTGTGGCACTCATCGCCGAGATCGCAGCGTGCTACGAGCGCCGCGAATTTGGCCGCGCGATGCGTGAGATCATGCAGCTGGCTGATCACGCCAACAGCCTGTTCGATATGGCGGAGCCGTGGGCACTCGCCAAGGCCGCCAACGAGGAGAAACAGGCCCGATTGCACGAGGTTTGCTCGGCGGCGATCGATTACTTTCGGTTGCTTACACTCTTGCTCGGCCCGGTCCTGCCCGGCCTGCGCGAGCGCGCCGGGGAGTTTCTGCGCGACGATTTGTCCCGTTGGAGCAGTGCCGAACAGCCGCTGCCGAAGGGGCATCGGATCGGCAGCTACTCACATCTCATGACCCGGGTCGACCCGAAGCAGATCGACGCTCTGTTCGAGGTCGAGGCGGCTCCACCCGCGCCCCAAGCCGCGCCTGCGAACGCCGAGCAGAACGCGGCGGCGCCGGAGCAGCCGACCATTTCGATCGACGACTTTTCCCGGGTCGATCTGCGCATCGCGCGGATCGTCAACGCCGAGCACGTCGACGGCGCGGACAAGCTGTTGAAGCTCACCCTTGACCTCGGCGATGGCCGCGCGCGCACGGTGTTTGCCGGAATCAAGTCGGCGTACAAGCCCGAGGATCTCGTCGGCCGTCTGACGCCGATCGTGGCGAATCTCGCGCCGCGCAAGATGCGATTCGGCCTGTCCGAAGGCATGGTGCTGGCGGCGTCGGGCGACGGCTCCGGCATCTTTCTGCTCGCGCCGGATTCGGGCGCGACCCCAGGGATGCGCGTCAAATGATCGGTGCGGCAAGCCGGGGGGAATCCCGCGCTACGGTGCCGGCACGCGGTGCCTAACGCGCTTCCCTTCATCATCGCGGCGATCGCGGCATGGCTTGCGATCGGAGCGCTGGGGATGGCGCGGCCGCGCAACCTATTCTACGTCGGGCGCGTGCTGTTCAGCGCCGGCGCGCTGGTCGGGCTGTTGCTCGCCGCCGTGGCGCTGATTGGCATGAACCAGGTACCGCACACGGCCGTGCTGCCGTTGGGACTGCCCGATCTGCCCTTTCACCTGCGCCTGGACGCGCTGTCCGCGTTCTTCCTGCTCCTGCTCGGCGCCGCGGCGGCCGGCATCTCGATCTTCTCCGCCGGATACTTCCGGGCCAGTGACGGCGCCGCCCCGGGCCTGCTCTGCCTGCAATACCACACCTTCCTCGCCGCGATGGCCTTCGTGCTGATCGCCGATGACGCGTTCGTGTTCATGATCGCGTGGGAGACCATGGCGCTTGCGTCGTTCTTTCTGGTGACAACCGACCACCGCCTTCCCGAGATTCGCCGCGCGGGCTTTCTCTACCTGCTGATCGCGCACATCGGAGCGCTGTCGATCCTGCTCTGCTTTGGCGTGCTGCAGGGCGGCAACGGCGACTATACGTTCGGTTCGATGCGCTCGGTGTCGCTGCGCGGCGCATGGCCGTCGATCGCGTTTCTGCTGGCGCTGGCCGGGTTCGGCGCCAAGGCGGGATTGCTGCCGCTGCATGTCTGGCTCCCCGAGGCACATCCGGCAGCGCCTTCACCGGTGTCCGCGCTGATGAGCGGGGTGATGCTCAAGACGGCGATCTACGGGCTGCTGCGCGTAACCTTCGATCTGCTGCAAGGCCAGCTGTGGTGGTGGGGCGCGATCGCGCTGGTGCTGGGCCTGGTCACGGCGCTCTTTGGCGTGGTCTTCGCCACGGTGCAGACCGACATGAAGCGGCTGCTCGCCTACTCGTCGATCGAGAACATCGGCATCATCGTCGCCGGGATTGGGCTGGCGATCCTGTTCAAGAGCTACGGCAAGACGCTGCTCGCCGCGATCGCCCTGACCGCGGCGCTTTATCATTCGCTCAATCACGCGTTCTTCAAGAGCCTGCTGTTTCTGGCCACCGGCTCGGTATTGCACGCGACCAAGGAGCGCAGCCTGGGCAAGCTCGGCGGATTGATTCACCGCATGCCCTGGGTCGCGTGGCTTGCGCTCATCGGCACGTTGGCGATTGCCGGTCTTCCGCCCTTGAACGGCTTCGTCTCGGAGTGGCTGCTGTTGCAGGCGTTTCTGTTCACCCCCAGCCTGCCGCAGTCGTTCATCAACATGCTGGTGCCACTGGCGGCGGCCGCGCTGGTGCTCGCCGTCGCGCTGGCCGCCTACGTGATGGTCAAGTTCTACGGCGTGGTCTTTCTCGGCCGACCGCGCGAGCCGAACCTGGCGTACGCGCGCGATGCCGGCCGCCTCGAGCGCGTGGCGCTGGTCTGGCTGGCGGCAGGTTGCGTGCTGCTGGGGCTCTTCCCCGTGCAGGTCATCGCGCTGCTCGACGCGGTGAACGTCCCGCTGATCGGAGCGACAGTCTACCGTCCGGAGGCCGGATGGTGGCTGTTAGCGCCGATCGCCGCCGACCGCGCCAGCTACAGCCCCGCGATCGTGCTCGTCGTAACCGTCGTCGTGCTGCTGCTGACGATCCAGGTCGTCCATCGTTTGTACCACGGCCGCCTGCGTCGGGGCCCCGCCTGGGATTGTGGCTTCCCGTCGCAGACGTCGCGCATGCAGGATACCGCCGAGGGTTTCGGCCAGCCTATCCGGCAGATTTTCGAACAGTTCTTCCGCATCGAGCGCGTGCTGCCGACGCCCTTCGACGCCGAGCCGAGGTACTACGTCAAAGCGGAGGACCATTTCTGGTACTGGCTCTATCTGCCGATCGCGCGCGCGGTGGACTGGGCCGCGCGGCGGGTGGGCGCGATTCAGCAGGGGCGCATCTCGATCTACCTGATGTACAGCTTCCTGACCCTGCTCGCCCTGCTCTATTTTGTCGGCTGAGCGCGATGAACGGCTCCGGATTCCTCTCCCAGCTGCTGCAACTCGGCATCGCGCTGCTGCTCGCGCCGCTGTTGGTCGGTTGGGTCAACCAGTGCCGCGCCTGGTTGCAAAACAAGAGCGCGCCACCCCTGCTTCTTCCCTATCGGACCATCCGCAAGCTCTTCCTCAAGGACGCCGTCGTCACCGCGACCGCATCGCCGATGTTTCGCATCGCCCCCTACGTCGTCTTTGCGGCGATGGCGCTCGCCGCGGCAATCGTGCCGTCGCTCGCCACCGATCTGCCCTTCGGCCGTGCCGCCGACGCGATTGCGCTGGTCGGGCTGTTTGCGCTCGCGCGCGTGTTCCTGGCGCTGGCCGCGATGGATCTGGGCACCGCATTCGGAACCATGGGCGCACGCCGCGAGATGTTCGTAGGCTTCCTCGCCGAGCCGGCGTTGCTCATGGTGCTGTTCACGGCGTCGCTCATTTCCGGCTCGACGCTGTTGCCCACGATCGTCGACACCTTAGCCCAGCGCGATCTCGCGATCTACCCCAGCCTTGCCTTCGCCGGCGTTGCCTTCACGATGGTGTCGCTGGCCGAGAATGCGCGCATTCCGGTCGACAACCCGGCCACGCATCTCGAGCTCACGATGATCCACGAGGCGATGGTCCTCGAATACTCGGCGCGGCATCTGGCGCTCATCGAATGGGCGGCTGCACTCAAGCTCTTCAACTACTCCTGCATTGGCCTGGCACTGTTCCTTCCCTTCGGCATCGCTCGGGGCAGCGCCGACGCCGCTGCGATCCTGGGCGCAACCCCGGTGCTCATTGCCAAGCTCGCCCTGGGCGGCCTCGCGCTGGCCCTGATCGAAACGCTATCCGCCAAGATGCGCCTCTTCCGCGCGCCGGAATTCCTTGGCACGGCGTTCCTGCTCGGCGTGCTGGGGATGCTCGTCAACCTGTTGCTGGGAAGCTAGATAGCCGGCGATGACGCACGTTCCGCTCTGGGCGCAGCTCATCAACGTGCTCGCCGCGTTGCTGTTGCTGCTTGCCTTTGCCATGCTGGCGCAGCGGCGCGTGCTCACGCTGATCAACCTCTTCGCCGCACAGGGCTTCGCGCTCGCCTGCTCCACCGCGATCGTGGCTTGGGCGACCGGCCAGGCGCATTTGTACGGTTCGGCCGCTTTGACGCTGCTCCTCAAAGTCATCCTCCTGCCGTGGCTCCTGCATCGCCTGATCCGCCGGCTCGACGTGCGCTGGGACATCGAAGGTCTGCTCAACATCCCGACGACGATGCTCATCGGGATCGTCCTGGTCGTCTTCGCCTTCAACCTTGCTTCCCCGATCGAGCAACTCGCAAGCACGATCACACGCTCGACGCTGGGCATCGCCATGGCAAGCGTGATGTTGGCGTTCCTGATGATGATCACCCGCCGCAAGGCCATTCCGCAGGTGATCGGGTTCCTGGCGATGGAGAACGGCCTGTTCTTCGCGGCGACCAGTGCCACCTACGGCATGCCCATGGTGGTCGAGCTGGGGATCGCGCTCGACGTGCTGGTGGGCATGCTGATCCTGGGCGTGTTCTTCTTCCAGATCCGTGAGCAGTTCGACAGCCTGGACCTCAAGCACCTGGAGAAGCTCAAGGAGGGCGAGTGATCGAGACCCTCGCGGTGCTGAGCCTGCCGGTCGCTGGCGCACTGCTGCTGGCCGTGGTCGGCGAGCGTGCCGCCGCGTCGCGACTCAACGTTGCGGTCAGCCTGCTCACCTGGCTGGCGTCGCTGGCGCTCACTTCCAAGTTCGTTCGGGACGGTCCGCTGCTCGTCGTCGACAAACTCTTTTTTGTCGACTCGTTCAATGTCTTCCTGGTTGCGCTGACGGCATTTGTGGGGTTCACCACGGCAATCTTCTCGCGCCCGTACATGCAGATCGAGCGGGACCACGGGCGCCTGACGGCGGGGCGGCTCCGGCTTTATCACAGCATGTTCCAGGTGTTCAATTTCACTATGCTGCTGGCGCTGCTCAGCAACAACATGGGCATTCTCTGGGTGGCGCTGGAAGCGGCGACGCTGGCCACGGTGCTGCTGGTGTCGCTGTACCGCACGCCGGCGAGCCTCGAGGCGGCATGGAAGTATTTCATTCTCTGCGGTGTGGGCATCGCACAGGCGCTCTTCGGCACGATCCTGCTCTACTTCGCCGCCGAGAAGCTGCTCGGCGCCGAGGGCGGAGCGCTGCTGTGGACCGAGCTCAACGCCGTGAAGGCAAACCTCGAACCGACGGTCCTTTCACTCGCCTTCGTATTCCTTCTGGTCGGTTACGGTACCAAGGTCGGGCTGGTACCGCTGCACAACTGGCTGCCCGACGCGCACGCGGAGGGCCCGACACCGGTATCGGCGGTGCTATCGGGACTGCTGCTCAACGTTGCGCTGTATGCCGTCATCCGCTGCAAGATCCTGGTCGAGGGCTCGCTACAGACCTCCTTCGCCAGGGACCTGCTGATGGGCTTCGGGCTGCTGTCGCTGGTCGTCGCGGCTTTCCTTTTGTCGCGGCAGAAAGACGTCAAGCGCTTGTTCGCGTACTCGTCGATCGAACACATGGGCATCATTACCTTTGCTTTCGGCATTGGCGGTCCGATTGCGAATTTCGCCGGCCTGTTGCACATGACGGTGCATTCGCTAACCAAATCGGCGATCTTCTTCGCCGTGGGCCATGCCGCGCAGAAGACCGGCGCGCAGCTCATCGATGGCATCCGCGGCCTCATCACGCTGAGCCCGGCAATCGGCTGGGGACTGGCGCTGGGCTCGCTCGCGATACTCGGCGTGCCACCGTTCGGCGTGTTCGCGAGCGAGTTCCTCATCCTGACCTCGGCGATGCGCGAACATCCCTGGACGACGCCGTTATTGCTGTTCTCGCTCGCGGTTGCCTTCGCCGCGGTGTTTGCCAAGGTCCAGCCGATGGTATTCGGCGAAGCGACGGCGCCGCGTCTTCCGCATCGCCCCGCGATGACACCCGTGTTCGTGCACCTCGGCCTGGTGCTGCTGCTCGGAATCTGGATTCCGCCGTTCCTGGCCAGCTGGTATCGCCAGGCGGCAAAGCTCATCGGCTGACTTGGGCGATGAACCTTTCCGCACTCGGCATCGCCACCGCACCGCTCGCCGGCAGCGTACCGGCCCAGCGCGGCCCGGTCGCCGCGGCGCAGCTCCTCGCCGCCTGCCGGCTTGCGTGGGAAGAGGGTGGGCAACTCGTTGCGTTGTGGGCGAGCGACGAACGCGACCGCGAGCGCGGCTTCTGCCTGCACGTGCTGCTCAAGGATGGCGACGGCTTGACGCTGCTCGAGCACACGCTGCCCGGCGAGGGCGCGCGCTATCCGGATCTCGCGCCGATCTTCCCGGCGGCGAACCGGATGCAGCGCGGGACGTTCGATCTCGTCGGCGTCGAGTGCGACGCCGACGATCAACGGCCGTGGCTATGGCAGGCCGCCTGGCCAATCGATCGCTTCCCCCTGCGCCGCGACTTCGCGGTCCTGCCGCAGTGGGCGCCGGGCGAGGAGGATTATCCGTTCGTGCGCGTCGCGGGCGACGGCGTGCACGAGATTCCGGTCGGGCCGGTGCATGCAGGGATCATCGAGCCCGGGCATTTTCGGTTTCAGGTCGTCGGCGAAAAGGTGCTGCGCCTGGAGGAGCGCCTGGCCTACACGCACAAGGGTATCGAAAAGCGCTTCGAGTCTTTCTCCGTGAACGAAGGTTACCGGCTCGCCGGCCGCGTCTCGGGGGACAGCACGGTCGCCTACGCCTGGGCCTACGCGCAGGCGGTCGAGGCAATCGCAGGCGTCGGCGTGCCACCGCGCGCCGCAGCTTTGCGCGCGCTGTGCCTCGAGCGCGAGCGCGTCGCGAACCACCTGGGCGATCTCGGCTACCTCGGCAACGACGCCGGGTTCGCATTCGGCCTGGCCCAATTCTCGCGCCTCAAGGAAGACGTGCTGCGGCTCAATGCCCGGGCCTTCGGCCATCGTCTGCTGATGGACCGGATCGTTTCAGGCGGCGTCGCGCGCGATCTGGACGCAGCCGTTGCCGATGTCCTGCGCGAACAGTGTTCCGGCCTCGCGCGGGAGATTGCGGTGCTGCGCGATATTTACGACGAGCACGCGGGCCTGCAGGATCGGTTCCGCGGCTGCGGCCAGGTGTCACGCGAACTGGCGGCCCGACTCGGGCTCACCGGCTTTGCCGGCCGCGCCAGCGGGCTCGCGGACGATTTGCGTTGCGACTTCCCCACGCCGCCCTACGACACGCTCGCTGCGCGCCGGGTCACCCACACCGCCGGCGATGTCGCGGCACGGGTCGCGGTGCGCTTCGAGGAGACCGTCGAGTCGCTGCGGTTGAGCGCGGCGTTGCTCGAATCGCTGCCTGCCGGTGACATCGCCGCGCCGTTGCCGGAACGCGTCGCACCCGGCTTCGCCCTCGGCGCAGTCGAGGGCTGGCGCGGGCCCGTGGTGATCGCTCTGGAAAGCGGGACCGACGGCGCGATCCGTCGCTGCCATCCGCACGATCCGTCATGGCAGAACTGGCCGGTGCTTGAGCATGCGGTGATCGGTAACATCGTTGCGGACTTTCCGCTCATCAACAAGTCGTTCAACCTCTCCTACAGCGGCCACGACCTGTAGCGACTGCGATGCTGACGATCCTCCGCCAAATTGCGACCACGGGCATCAAGACCGAGCCGGGTCCTGCGCCCGCCGAGGACATGGTGCTCGTCGCCCGCCTGCGGCAGGACATTCTGCGCACGCTCGGCCGCGCGCTGACGATCCGCCATGTCGACGCCGGCTCGTGCAATGGCTGCGAGCTGGAAATCCACGCGCTCGGCAACCCCTATTACAACCTCGAAGGGCGAGGCATCAAGTTCGTCGCCAGTCCGCGGCATGCGGACATGCTGCTCGTCACCGGGCCGGTGTCGAAACACATGGCCATCGCGCTCAAGCGCACCTACGACGCAACGCCGGACCCGAAACTCGTGGTCGCAGTGGGCGATTGCGGCTGTTCCGGGGGCATCTTCGGCGAGAGCTACGCAAGCTATGGGCGCGTGGCAAACGTCATCCCGGTCGACGTCGCGGTGCCCGGATGCCCGCCGCCACCCACCGCGCTGCTGCAAGGCATCCTCGCCGCAATCAGCAAGGCGGCACCCGCGGCGGGCTCGAGCACCGGGCCGTTGCCCGACGCGAGCGCCGCCGGGCCAGCCAGCTCCCCTTGAATTCAATCGGGGCGCCGCCATCTTCGCTGCGTTGGTGGCTTTTGAGGGCCGCCTCATGAATTTCACAGGAGAGCACGAATGAGTGGACTGTTGCGTTACCAGAACCCGCTGGATCGGGCATTGGACGCCTTCTTTGCGCCGGTCAACGGCAGCGCGGTTGTGGCCGGTGGCTCGATTGATCTCGACGTTGTCGAAACGCCCGAAGCGTACGTGGTAAGGGCCGAAATTCCCGGCGTCGCCAAGGACAAGATCGAAGTCAACGTCGAAGATCGCGCCGTGACGATCGCCGTCGAATATCGCAAAGAGCTCGACGCCAACGGCAAGACCCTGTGGCGCGAGCGCAGCTTTGGCCGGGCCAGCCGGGCGATCCGTCTGCCGGAAGCGGTCGATGCCAACGCCGCCCAGGCGACGCATACCGACGGCGTGCTGCAATTGACCCTGCCGAAGATCGCCAAGGCGAATTCGAAGCAGATCACAATTCAGTAAGGCAGCGCGGTTTGCAGCACAAGCAAAGAGCGCGGCTCCGGCCGCGCTTTTTCTTGCGCCGTCGCGCGGCGCGCTCTTGCGGCAGGCGCTCCTCGTTGCGTCGGTTGATGGTGAGGCATAGACTAAACTTGGGAAAAACGCGGAGGGTATCGGCAATGATCCGTCTCTATCACAGGCTCGCCGTTGCTGCGCTGGCCACAGCATTCCTGGTTGCCGCGTGCGGCAAGTCCGAGCCGCCCCCGCCGCCGAAGGTTGCGCCGGTCGCCGTTCCGACCGCGAACGACGAGATGAAGCGGCTCGCCACGGAGGTTTACGTCTACGCCTACCCTCTCGTCCTGATGGATGTCACCCGGCAGGTGCAGGCTGCGAAGGCTCCGGCCAACACCTTTCAGCACCGGCGTACCCTGCCCGACGCCACGTCGACCGACGCGGTACACCCGAACCCCGACCTGCTTTCTTCGCAAGCGTGGCTGGATCTGTCGGCGGAGCCGATCGTGCTCTCGGTGCCCGATACCAAGGGACGCTACTACGTCATGCAGCTCATCGATGCCTGGACCGACGTGTTCCAATCGCCAGGCAAGCGCACCACGGGCACCAACAAAGGTGCCTTCGCGATCGTTGGTCCGAAGTGGAAAGGCGAGCTGCCGAAGGATGTAGAGGAAATCAAGGCGCCGACCGAAATGGTGTGGCTGCGCGGGCGCATTCAGGCCAACGGCAAGGCCGACGCCGCCGCGGAGGCGAAGTTACAGGATCAGTTCAACCTGGCGACGCTGTCGCAATGGCGCAAGTCCGGCGCGAAAGCAGCGCATGCGCCGGCCGCCACGCATGCGGCAGTCGACCTCAAGAACTCGCCGGTCGAGCAAGTCGCGCAGATGGACGCGCAGACATTCTTCACGCACTTCGCCGCCCTGTTGCCCGGCAATCCGCCGGTCAAGGACGACGCGCCCGTCGTCGAGAAGTACAGGAAACTGGGCATCGTCCCCGGTCAGCCGTTTGCGATGGGCAAGCTTGATGCCGCGTCGGCGAAAGGCATCGAAGACGGCGCGAAGGCGGCGCTCGACGCCGTCGTCCTCGCGGCCAAGGGCAGCATCGGCGATCTGCGCAATGGCTGGACCATCCACTGGGATCTCGGCCGCTACGGGACCAACTACGGCCTGCGCGCGGTCATTGCCTGGGTGAGCCTTGGTGCGGCTGCGCCCGAGGATGCGATCTTCGCCTCGACCCATCTCGATGCGGGGGGCCTGCCGCTCAACGGCGCGAACAAATACGTGCTGCATTTCGACAAGGGCAAGGCGCCGCCGGCAGACGGCTTCTGGTCGCTTGCGATGTACAACGACAAGCAGTTGCTCGTGGCCAGCCCGATCGATCGCAACGCAATCGGCGATCGCGACAAGCTCAGGTTCAATCCCGACGGCTCGCTCGATCTTTACCTGCAGAACGAAGATCCCGGCAGGGACAAGGAGTCGAACTGGCTGCCGGCGCCGAAGGACAACTTCAATCTGATCCTGCGCGTCTACTGGCCGAAGCAGGAAATGCTGGGGCGGGCCTGGTCGCCGCCGGCGATCAAGCACGTCGCCTGAATAACAGCGCCTGGTTCAACCGAGCAGGTCGGCGGCCTTCTTCCCGCGGCCGTTGCGTGCCGGCTCGAGCGGCGGCCGCATGCTCTTCTTCTGCGCCTGCCGCTCGAGCACCGGCTTGAGATAGCGCCCGGTGTAGCTCGCGGCGACGGCCGCAACCTGTGCCGGCGTGCCCTCGGCGACGATGCGTCCACCGCCGGCCCCGCCTTCCGGTCCCAAGTCGATTATCCAGTCGGCGGTCTTGACTACGTCGAGATTGTGTTCGATGACGACCACCGTGTTGCCATGATCGCGCAGCCGATGCAACACGGTCAGCAGCATCTCGATGTCGTGGAAGTGCAATCCGGTCGTGGGCTCGTCGAGAATGTAGAGCGTGCGCCCGGTGTCGCGCTTGGAGAGCTCCAACGCCAGCTTGACGCGTTGCGCTTCGCCGCCCGACAGCGTCGTCGCCGATTGCCCCAGCGTGATGTACCCCAGGCCGACGTCGAGCAGGGTCTGCAGCTTGCGCGCGACGGCCGGCACGGCCTCGAAGAACGCATACGACTGTTCGACCGTCATCGACAGCACATCGTGGATGTTCCGGCCCTTGTACTGGATCTCGAGCGTCTCGCGGTTGTAGCGCTGGCCGTGACAGACGTCGCAGGGCACATAGACGTCGGGCAGGAAATGCATCTCGACCTTGATCAGCCCGTCGCCCTGGCAGGCTTCGCAGCGGCCGCCCTTGACGTTGAATGAGAAGCGGCCTGGACCGTAGCCGCGCTCCCGCGCCTCCTTGACCTGCGCGAACAGCTCCCGGATCGGCGTGAACAGGCCGGTATACGTGGCCGGATTGGAGCGCGGCGTGCGCCCGATCGGGCTCTGGTCGACGCTGATGACCTTGTCGAAGAACTCCAGGCCGGAGAGTTCATCGTACGGCGCCGGCTCTGTCGTGCTGCCGTACAGATGCCGCGCGATCGCGTGATACAGGGTGTCGTTGATAAGCGTCGACTTGCCGGATCCGGACACACCGGTCACGCAGACAAACAGGCCAACCGGCAGTTTCAGCGTGATGCCCTTAAGATTGTTGCCGGTGGCCCCGGTAACCGTCAGACAGCGCTCGGGATCGAGCTTGTGGCGCTGGGCCGGAATCGGAATCTGCCGATGCCCCGCAAGATATTGGCCGGTGAGCGAATGCGCCGCGCGCCGGATATCCTCGGGGGTGCCTTGCGCGACGATCTGTCCGCCGTGCTCGCCGGCCCCGGGGCCCATGTCGACGACATGGTCGGCCGAGAGAATCGCGTCGGTGTCGTGTTCGACGACGATCACGCTGTTGCCCAGATCGCGCAGGTGCTTGAGCGTCGTCAGCAGGCGATCGTTGTCGCGCTGGTGCAAGCCGATCGACGGCTCATCGAGCACGTACATGACTCCGGTCAGGCCAGAGCCGATTTGCGACGCGAGCCGGATCCGTTGCGCCTCGCCACCGGATAGTGTCTCCGCGGAACGGTCGAGCGACAGATAGTCGAGGCCGACATTGTTGAGAAACTGCAGCCGATTGACGATCTCCTTGATGATCTTGTCGGCAATGGCCTGCCGCTGCCCCTGGAGCTTGAGGTCACGGAAGAATTCCCCGGTTTCCTTGAGCGGCCAGTTGCTCACTTCGTAGATGGCGCGTTCGCCAACCTTCACGTGCCGTGCTTCGCGACGCAGTCGCGTGCCGTCGCATTCCGGGCATGGCTTGGAATTGAGGTACTTCGCGAGTTCCTCGCGCACCATGATCGAGTCGGTCTCGCGGTAGCGGCGTTCGAGGTTCGGGATGATTCCCTCGAAGGCATGCTCGCGCACCATCGGCTTGCCGCGGTCCGATAGATACTGGAAAGCGATCTTTTCCTTGTCGCTGCCGTAGAGGATCATCTGCTGCACGCGCTCCGGCAGTCGCTCGAAGGGTCGCTCGAGATCGAAGCCGTAGTGCTTTGCCAAGCTCTGCAGCATCTGGAAGTAGAACTGGTTGCGGCGGTCCCAGCCCTTGATCGCCCCGGATGCGAGTGAAAGCTGCGGAAAGCCGACCACCCGCCGCGGATCGAAAAAGCTGATCGAGCCCAACCCGTCGCAGCGCGGACAGGCGCCCATCGGGTTGTTGAACGAAAACAGGCGCGGTTCGAGCTCCTGCAACGAATAGCTGCAGATCGAGCAGGCGAACTTCGCGGAGTACAGGTGTTCTTCGCCGCTGTCCATGTCGACGGCGATCGCCCGGCCGTCGCCGTTGCGAAGCGCCGTCTCGAAGGATTCGACCAGCCGCTGCTTGAGGTCGGGGCGTACGCGCAGGCGATCGACGACGACCTCCACGGTGTGCTTGCTGTTCTTGGCGAGCTTGGGCACCGCGTCGATTTCGTACACCTTGCCGTCGACGCGGACCCGGACGAAGCCCTTGGCGCGCAGTTCGACCAGCAGTTCAAGCTGCTCGCCCTTGCGATTGACGATCGCCGGCGCGAGGATCATGAGCTTGGTTTCCTCCGGCAGCATCAGCACCGCGTCAACCATCTGCGAGATCGTCATCGCGGCGAGCTTCTGCTCGGGGTGGTTGGGGCAATACGGCTCGCCGACACGCGCATACAGCAGGCGCAGGTAATCGTGGATCTCGGTGACCGTCCCGACGGTGGAGCGCGGGTTGTGCGAGGTCGCTTTCTGCTCGATCGAGATCGCCGGCGAGAGCCCCTCGATGAGATCGACGTCCGGCTTTTCCATGAGCTGCAGGAATTGCCGGGCGTACGCCGAGAGCGACTCGACGTACCGCCGCTGCCCTTCGGCGTAGAGCGTATCGAATGCGAGCGAACTCTTGCCCGAGCCGGACAGCCCGGTGATGACGATCAGCCGGTGTCGTGGCAGATCGAGATTGATGTTCTTGAGGTTATGCGTGCGCGCGCCACGGATGCGGATGTATTCCATACCTTGCTTGGGGGCCTCTGAGGCCAGGCTAACCTGCTAATATACTCTTTTTCGCTCGCTCGTTCGAAGCACTACCCAAGCCGGACCGTTCGGCGGCGGGCTCCGCCGCGCAGCCGAACTCCGCGGCGGCAGTAACCCCCCACGAGCGACCAGCAACGAGCGCCCAATTCGAGAGGAGAATTCCGATGGCATCCGTGAATAAGGTGATCTTGGTCGGGAATCTGGGCCGGGATCCGGAGACGCGCTACACGACCAGCGGCGACGCGGTGACCAACATCCGCCTGGCAACGACCGACACTTGGAAAGACAAGAGCGGCGAAAAGCAGGAGCGCACCGAGTGGCATAACATTGTTTTCTACGGGCGGCAGGCGGAAATTGCCGGCGAGTACTTGAAAAAAGGACGGCAGATCTACGTCGAGGGCCGGCTGCAGACGCGCAAATGGCAGGACAAGGAGGGCCAGGACCGCTACACGACGGAAATCATCGCCGACCGCATGCAGATGCTCGGCAGCCGCGACGGCGGCGGCTCGGGCGTGGTGGCCGAGCCCGCCGAGCGGGCCGCGGGCGCGGAGCCGCGCGCCGCCGCCAAGAGCGGCAGTCCGGCGGCGGCGAAAAAGAACGTCGACGATCTCGACGACGACATTCCCTTCTAGCGAACCGTCCGGGCAAGCCGGTCCCGCTCTTTGATCACCGGGCGGCGAGTTCCGCCGCCGCTTCCCGCGACTGCGGCGCGCAACTCGCCCCGAGCGCTTCGATCACGCCACCGCCCAGGCACCGCTCGCCGGCGTAGACGACCAGGTATTGACCCGGTGTCGGCGCCCATTGGGCAGTCTCGAAAGTCGCCCGCCAGCGGTCCCCGGCGAGGGGTTCCAGTCGACACGGCGCGTCCGCCATGCGATAGCGTGTCTTGGCGGCAAGGGGGATGCCGGGACCCGGGCACTCCCCGGCGATCCAGTGCATCGCGCCGACCTCAAGCGTCTGCGCGTAGAGGTGCGGGTCGTCGTGTCCCTGCACGACAACGAGCGCGTTGCGCGTTGCATCCTTGCCCGCGACGAACCACGCGGTCGCCTTAGCGCCGCGCGTTCCGCCGATGCCGAGTCCCTGCCGCTGTCCGAGCGTGTAATAGGCAAGCCCCTGATGCTGGCCGAGGATGCGTCCCTCGGGAGTTTCGATCGGCCCCGGGGTCCTGGGCAGATACCGCTCGAGAAAGTCGCGGAACGGCCGTTCGCCGATGAAGCAGATGCCCGTCGAATCCTTCTTCGCGTGCGTCGGCAGCTTCTGCTCCCGGGCAATGGCGCGCACCGCGCTCTTGCTCAGGCCGCCGACCGGGAACAGCGTGCGGCCGAGCTGACGTTGATTGAGCTGGTGCAGAAAATAGCTCTGGTCCTTCGCGCCGTCGACAGCCTTGACGAGCTCAACCCGATCGCCGGCGGGTCGGACCTGTGCGTAGTGCCCAGTGGCGATGTACTCGGCGCCGAGGGCGAGCGCATGGTCGAGAAAGGCGTTGAACTTGATCTCGCTGTTGCACAGCACATCGGGATTCGGCGTGCGCCCGCTCGCGTATTCGGTCAAGAAGCGAGCGAACACCCGCTCGCGGTACTCGCGGACGAAGTTCACGGCCTCGATCTCGATGCCGACAACATCGGCCACGGCTGCCGCGTCGACAAGATCCTCGCGCGCCGCGCAGTAGAGGTCGGTATCGTCGTCTTCCCAGTTCTTCATGAACAGGCCGACGACCTCGTGGCCTTCGCGCTTGAGGCGCCACGCCGCGACCGACGAGTCGACGCCTCCGGACAGTCCGAGTACGACGCGGTGTTTCGAGGTCATGGCTTTAGGCGGCGCGCTACAGCGAAAAAGGGCGGGCATCAGCGCTGCCCCGAACACGGTCGGCCCGACTGGCCTTAGCGGCGCGCCCAGAGTCCCGGGTCGTTCGCTTGCCGCGCCTGCGGACTTCTCATCCAGCACCTACTCTCGCACGCGGCCCCGGACATCGTCCCAACAAAAAGGGCAGGGCCATCGCCCTGCCCTTCATCTGGTTCGATGCGTAGCGCTTAGTTACCACCACCGCCTTTGACTGCCGCTTTTTCTTGGTTCTGCAATGCGTCCTGCTTCGCCTTCGCGTCCGGCAGCGCCTTGGGCTGGCCCTTCTGCGCCTTGACCGCGGCTGTTTCGGCCGCTGTCGCCGGTGGCAGCGGCGTGGATTTCGCTTCTTGTCCGGCCAGCTCCTTTTGCCTCTTCGCGGCCTTGGCCTTCTTGGCGGAAAGTTTTTCTGGCGGCGTCAACGCCGCAGCGTCGGCCTTCGCCTTGGCGCGGTCGGCCTTCAGCTTGGCCTGGTCGACCGGTTCCGGTGGGGTCTTGTCACCCTGGGCCATCGCGGCAACCGAGCCGAATGCAAACGCGCCTGCGATCAGTGCTGCAATCAACTTGTTCATCAGTTTGCCCTCAGATAAGAGACTTCAGTTTGGTCGCCCGCTTCCGCCTTTGTGCGAGGCAACGGTTCGGCAGGCAGAAAATCGAAAACCTTTTTGATTATATTGGATTTTGTAATCGGAAGCAACATTCCGTGGCAACTTCGAGCCCACGGAATGTTGCGTCCGCGCAACGGACACTTATTTCTTCATGCTGTCGCTGCTCATGCTGTCCTTGCCGGACGCATCCTTCGCCGCCGGCTTGGTGCTCTTCTTCGTCTTGGACGTCTTGGTCTTGGTGTGCTTGGTGCTCTTCGATGTCGACTTCATCGAATCCGTCGTCGCGTCCTTCTTGGTGTCAGTCTTGGCGGGAGCGGTGGCGGCCGGAGCGGCCGGAGCAGGAGCCGGTGCCGGGGTGGCCGGCGCCGGGGTTTGGGCCGCAGCGGTCAGCGACACGGCGAAGGCGCCTGCGAGCAGCGCCGACATCAACTTGGTCATATTTCCGTCCTCAGTAGGGTTGGTAACAAAGTGACACAAATGCTGTGTCAGGCGCTTTAACGCCGCTCGCCGCTGGCGGTTGACAAATAGATGCAGATCGCGCGTAACCGCGCTCAGCGCGGCGCCCCGTGCCCCGTGGGCATCCGGGGCTGGCGTCGAACGCGAATAAACATGGTTTAAAACAGTGTCTTGCGCAGTGCATCGGGGCATGGCTCGGTTACGGGTCCTGCGCCGGGCTGGGCGTGGGCAAGCGCCGGTGCTGCAGCCACTGCTTGAGCAACGGCACCGTGACCGGCCGCTTGGCGGCGAGCGAGAGCCGATCCAGCGCGGCCAGCGTTGCGAGGAGCGTGCGCATGTCGCGGCGCCCGTGCCGCAGGAGATAGTCGATGACCTCGGCCGAGAGGTGGAAGCCGCGCTGCGCCGCATAACTGGCGAGCGCCGCAGCCTTCTCCGCGTCGGCCAGCGGCAGGGCTTCGTAGACCAGACCCCAGCCCAGGCGGCTGCGCAGATCCTCGCGCAGCGACAGGGCGGCAAGCGGCGCGCAGCTCGCCGCAAGCAGCCTCCCGCCGTCCTGTTTCAGCCGGTTGTAGAGCGTGAAGATGCGCCCGGCAGCGAGGGGGTCCGCTTTATCGACGCGATCGATGGCGACGAGCCCCGCGCCGGTTTCCGGCTCGACTGCCCCCGGCTCCGCGTAGAAGTGCGCGCCCAACCCGCATTCCTGGGCGAGCGCCACGGCGGCGTGCAACAGGTGCGTTTTGCCCGCGCCTGCGGCGCCCCAGATGAGAAAGCCGGTTTCGCTGCCGTGTCCGCTGGCAAATCCCGTCAGCGCCGCGACCAGCTCGAGGTTACGCCCCGGCAGGAAATTGGAAAGGCGCGGCGGCTCCGGCGTGGCGAGCTCGAAAACCAGCTGTTCCAAGTCAGTGATACAGATCGGAGGTGAGATAGGTCTGGCGCAGGTGGCGCAAGCCCACCAGCAGCGCGGCGCTCACCGGTAGCGCCAGCAGCACGCCGGCAAAACCGAACAACTGCCCGAAGGCCAGCAGCGCGAAGATGACCGCCAGAGGATGCAGGCCGATGCGATCGCCGACCAGAAACGGTACCAGCACGTAGTTTTCGAGCAGCTGGCCGATGCCGTAGACGGCGAGCACCGCGAGGAATCCGGACCAGCCTGACCATTGCAGCAGCGCGGCGAGCACGCCGAGTATCAGGCCCATGCCGAACCCGACGTACGGGATGAAGACGAGCAGTCCGGTCAGAATGCCGATGGGCAGCGCGAACTGCAGCCCGGCCAGCGTGAGCCCCACCGAGTAATACACGGCGAGCACGCCCATGACCAAGAGCTGGCCGCGCAGGAACTCCGCCAATACTTTATCGATTTCCTTGGCGATGGCACGCACGCGCGGCAGCCAGCGCCGCGGCAGCAGATCGTCGATGCGCTTGACAATCCGGTTCCAGTCGCGCAGCAGATAGAACATGACCACCGGGATTAACGCCAGGTTGATGATGATTGTGAGCACCACCGTGCCTCCGGCCTTGACCTCGGCGAGAAGCTTGAGCGTGAGCGTCTGCGCGCTGGCAAGATTGTCGGCGATCATCTGCTTGGCCGACGCGACATCGAGCTGCAGTTCGATGCCGAAGGTGTCGCGCAGCCATGGCGCAACGCTGCCGTAGAGACTGGTGGCCAGCTCGGGTAACCGCCGCGTGAGCTGGCCAACCTCGCTCTCCACCAGCGGGATGAGCACCAGCAGCAGTGCCAGAATCAGCAGCAGGATGACCACGATCACGAGCAGCGTCCCCAGCGCGCGCGGCACGCGATGCCGTGTTCCCCAGGTAACCAGCGGGCTGCCGAAATAGGCGAGGATTGCGCCGACCAGAAATGGGGTCAGAATCGGCCCCAGCCAATGCAGCAGCGCGGCGATGACGAGAACCGTAACGGCGATCCAAAGATAGTGCACGGTCCGCAGCGGCCGCGGCGCAGCCGGCAGCGCTGCGGCGGAGGCCGGTTCGGGCAGCTCGTCGAGATCCGGGCCGGAGGGGGTCATTTTCGGTAAAATCGCGGGCAAAGCGCTGCACTTTACCCCGCCCTCAGCCGCGACTCAATCCAATGCCCCGCAACGCCCCCGGGCGGCCGCTCACCTACCGCGAGGCCGGCGTCGATATCGATGCGGGTGACGCGCTCGTCGAGGCGATCAAGCCGTACGCAAAGCGCACGCTGCGCCCCGAAGTGCTTGCCGGCATCGGCGGCTTCGGCGCTCTCGTCGGGCTGCCGAAGCGTTTTCGCGAGCCGGTCCTGGTTGCCGGTACCGATGGCGTGGGCACCAAGCTCAAGCTCGCCTTCGCGCTCGGCCGGCACGATACGATCGGCATCGATCTGGTCGCGATGAGCGTCAACGACATCCTGGTCCAGGGCGCCGAACCGCTGTTCTTTCTCGACTACTACGTCTGCGAGCAGCTCGACGTCGCGGTCGCGAGCGCAGTGATCAAGGGCATCGCCGCGGGCTGCGAACAGGCCGGTTGTGCCCTGATCGGAGGCGAGACGGCCGAACATCCGCGCGCATTCGTTGCCGGCGAGTACGATCTGGCGGGATTCGCCGTCGGCGTCGTGGAAAAGGCGCGCGTGATCGACGGCCGCGGGATCATGGAGGGCGACACGCTAATCGGCCTGGCAGCGAGCGGAGCGCATTCCAACGGCTTCTCGCTCATCCGCCGGATTCTGGAGACCAGCCACGCCGAGCTCTCACGCCCAGTGCCCGGCGTCACCGGTGCGCGCACGCTGGGCGAGGTGCTGCTCGAACCGACGCGCATCTACGTCAAGCCGGTGCTCTCGCTCCTGGGCGCGCTCGAAGTCAAGGGCATGGCGCACATCACCGGCGGCGGGCTCGTCGAAAATGCCCACCGCATGTTCCCGCAGGGCCTGGCTGCGCACATCGACACGTCGCGTTGGCCGCGGCCGCCGATCTTCGACTGGTTGCAGCGTACCGGCAACATCGCGACCGCGGAGATGCACCGCGTGTTCAATTGCGGCATTGGCCTGATCCTCATCGTCGCCGCGAGCGCCGCCGAGGCCGCAATCGCGATGCTCTCGGCACAGGGCGAAACCGCGTACGTGATCGGTCGTGTCGAACGCCGCCCGAGCGGCGCGCCGGCGACCGTCGTCGCATGAGCACTGCCCGCACAGGGCAAGCGCGATGAAGCGGCTGGCGATCCTCGTCTCCGGCCGCGGTTCGAACATGGCGGCGATCCTCGATGCCGAGCGCGCCGGCACGATTGCGGGCCACGTCGCGAGCGTCATCAGCAATCGGGCGGATGCGCCGGCACTGGCGATCGCCGCCGCGCGCGGCGTGCCAACGACGGTGGTCGATGCGAGGCACTTCCGCGATGGGTCGCCGAGCAGCTTCGAGCAGGCTCTGGCAACGGCCATCGACGGGCTCTCCCCCGACCTGGTCGTGCTGGCCGGGTTCATGCGCATTCTCAGGGCCGACCTGGTGGCGCGTTACGAGGGGCGCATGCTCAATATCCATCCTTCGCTGCTGCCCGCGTTTCCCGGGCTGCACACCCACCGCCGAGCGCTTGCCGAAGGCGTGAAGGTGCACGGCTGCACCGTGCACTTCGTGACGCCGCAAGTCGACTGCGGGCCGATTGTGGCTCAGGCCGCGGTTGGGGTGCGCGACGACGACGACGAGGCGAGCCTGGCCGCGCGCGTGCTCGCGGCTGAGCACCGCATCCTGGTGGCCGCGGTACGCTGGTTCTGCGCCGATCGTCTCGTCATTGCCGGGACGAGGGTTCGCGTTAGCAACGAGACGGCGGGCAGCGAAACTCTGCTCGTGCCGGCATTGTCCTAGATGATTGCGCCCAACTTCGATGCCGACATGTCGCGGGTAAGACTTGCACCAGCGCTCCGCGCGTTGCTGGCCTGGCGCGCGCGGCCGCGGTACGTGCTCGGCGTTGCGCTGGCCGCCTCGCTGCTCGCGCATCTGCTCGCCGCGAGTTGGCCGCAGCATCCTGCGCCGGCCGCGGAGCCACTGCCAATGCTTTCCGCGACGATCACGGCAATCCCGCCGCCACCGGCGCTGCCGGTCCGGCGCGTTGCCCCGAAACACAAACCGAAGGCGACGCCGCGGCCGGCGACCGTGATCGCCAGCAGCGAAACGCACGAGCCTGCGCTCGTCGCAGCGGCGAGCGCGCCGGAAGCGGCGCCGCCGGAGCCGTTACAGGAGGCCGTTGCCCTGCCCGAGCCGACCGAGGAAACGCTGCCGCTGCCTCCGCCGGATGCAACATCGCCGCAACCGCTGCCGCCGCGCATCGAGCTCGTCTATCGCGGATTTCTCGGCACGCAGGGTTTCTTCGTGGGTGATGCCGTTTACCTATTCGAGCATGCGGCGAATCAGTATCGGATTACGACGGTCGGTGAGGCGCGCGGCCTGGCTGCGCTCTTCCTGCACGGCCAGGGTCGGCTTACGAGCACGGGGACAATCACGCGCACCGGCCTGCAACCGGATCTCTACACGGCCGAGCGCAGCAGTGACGGGCGGCACGAGACAGCGACCTTCGACTGGGAAACCGGCGTCGTGCAGCTCAACGACAACAAGACTGCCGGTCTCGAGCTGCCCACGTTCGATCCTCTGGTGGTCCTGTGGCAGTTCTATTTCTCGCCGCCCGAACAGGACGACGCCGAGTTCAATGTCGCCACGACGCGCCGCGTGTACCACAATCGGTTCCACCGCGTCGGTACTGAGACGGTCAAGCTCAGCTTCGGAGATGTCGAAGCCCAGGTATGGGAGCGCAGCGGCGGGGATGGCAACGTCACCGCCCGGGTCTGGCTCGCGCCGTCACTGCACCACGTGATGGTCAAGCTGCGCATGTCCAATGGCCGCATCACCGGCGAGGCGCTGCTCGACAGCATCCGGGTCGACGAATCCGTCGCGCAGCAATGACGGTGCACTCGAGCGAGCTCGCGGCGCTCGCCGACGCGATCGCCGCGGTGTTGCCGCTGTCGAGCCCCGCCGATGCTGCGCTACGCGATTTCTTTCGCGGTCAGCGCCAGCTTGGCCAGCGGGATCGCGCCTTCATCGCCGACGGCGTATTCGCGCTGCTGCGGCGCCGCCGCTCACTGACGATACACGCCGGGTCGACGGCACCGCGCGTGCTTGCCATCGCCGTGAGCCTGCGCGAGCTGGGCGTGAGCCTGCGCGAACTGGAACCTGCGCTTTCGGCAGACGAGCAGGCGTGGGCACGCGACTTCAAGGCGCGCAAGCCGGAGTTGAGCCCGGCCGAGGCTGCCGACCTTCCCGACTGGCTATGGGACGCGCTCGGCGAAGCGCTGCCCGCCGAGCGCGAGCCGCTCTCGCGTGCGTGGCTCGCCCCGGCGCCGCTGGACCTGCGCATCAATCCGCTCAAGACGACGCGCGCGGCCGCCTTGGCCGCGCTTGCCGCCGATGGAATCGGCGCAACCCCGACACCGTATTCGCCGGTCGGCATGCGCGCCGCGGGCAAGCCCGCGCTGCAGCAGCATCCGCTGTTTACCGGCGGCGCGGTCGAGGTCCAGGACGAAGGCAGCCAGCTACTCTGCTTTCTGGTGGCCCCGAAGCGCGCGGAGATGATCGTCGACTTCTGCGCCGGCGCCGGCGGCAAGACGCTGCTCCTCGGCGCGCTGATGCGTTCGCAGGGGCGCCTGTACGCGTTCGACATTTCGCCGCGGCGGCTGGCCAATCTCAAGCCGCGGCTGGCGCGCTCGGGACTGTCGAATGTGCACCCGGTCCGGATCGCCGACGAACGCGATCCGCACATCAAACGTCTCGCCGGCAAGATCGATCGCGTGCTAGTCGATGCACCGTGCACCGGCTTTGGCACTCTCCGACGCAATCCCGATCTCAAATGGCGGCACGCGCCAACCGCTGTTGCCGAACTGGCGGCAAAGCAGGCGCGCCTGCTCACGGCCGCTGCGCGGCTGCTCAAACCGGGCGGCCGCCTCGTGTACGCGACCTGCAGCGTGCTGCCCGCCGAAAACGAGACCATCGTCGAGGGCTTTCTGGCCACGCACCCCGGGTTTGCGCTCGCTGACGTGACAGCGGAGCTCGCGCGCGCCGGCATCGCCATTGATTCCGGGCGCATGCTGCACCTTTATCCGCATCGGCATGGGTGCGACGGCTTCTTCGCGGCGGTGTTCGAGCGCGAGCGCTAAGGTGGCGCCGCCGTGGGGGCCGGCGGCGGGCTGCTAAACTGGCGGCAATGCTGGCACCCCTCGAACTCGATCGCATCCAGGAGGCCCTGGGCACGCGTGCGGGCCTGCTTGAGCTAGCCACCATCCTCGCCTGTTTGGCGGTTGCATGGTGGGTGGACCGCCGGGTGCGCCTCGGCAGTGGTGCCGAGACGCGCTTCGCGCGAATCGGCGCCGGCAGCGTCAACCGCATGATCCTTCCGCTGACGGCGCTGCTGCTGCTGCTCGTCGCGCGGGCCGTTTTGCGTCCGTGGCACGTGCCGCTGTTCTTCCCCCTCTTTGTACCGATGGTGATCGCCTTCGCGCTGATCCGGCTGTGCCTGTATGGACTGCACAACCTGTTCGGGCCGAGCCGGTGGCTGCCCTTCTCGGAACGGGCGATCAGCTTCACGGTCGTCGGGGCGCTGCTGCTCTATTACGTCGGTATCCTGCCGGAAATCGGCAATGCGCTCGCCGACGCCAAGCTGCCGATCGGCAAGTCGGAATTCAGCGTGCTCGACCTTGGACGCGATGCCCTGGTCCTGATTCTGGCGGTCGTGGCGTCGCTGTGGGTGTCGGGAATGCTCGAGCACCAGCTCATGCGCACTGCGAGTGGCGACACGAATGCGCGCGCCGTCCTTGCCAAGCTCGTGCGCGCATTGCTGCTGCTCATCGGCATGATGGTCGCGTTGTCGGTCGTGGGAATCGACCTTACCGTGTTGTCGGTCTTCGGCGGCGCGCTCGGCGTGGGTATCGGCCTGGGATTACAGAAGCTCGCGAGCAATTACATCGCGGGGTTCACGATCCTGCTCGACCGCTCCATCCGCATCGGCGACATGGTTACCGTCGACCACCGTTTCGGGATCGTGAGCAAGGCGACGGCCCGCTACGTCGTCGTCCGCAGCCTGGACGGCATTGAAGCGATCGTGCCCAATGAGACCATGGTCACGACGACGGTTCTCAATCACTCGTACACCAGCCGCGACATCCGCCTGGGGGTGCCCGTCCAGATCAGCTACGACAGCGATCTCGAGCTGGCGATGCGGCTTCTGAAAGACGTCGCGCTGGGCGAGCCGCGCGTACTGCGCGACCCCAATCCGCCGCTGGTGCTCATCCTGCGCTTCGCCGACAGCGGCATCGAGCTCGAGCTTGCGGTCTGGATCAATGATCCGGAGAACGGGCAGAACAATCTGCGGTCTGCTCTCTATCTGCGCATCTGGTCGGCCTTTCGAGAGCATGGCGTCAAGATCCCTTATCCGCAGCGCGAGGTCCGCGTCATCGGCGGTAACCCGCCCGGGGAACCAACGATTGAGAGTAAGCGCTCGCATCAAAGCTAGCGCTCACTTCGAAGGTGTCATATTGGGTTGATCGAAGGGGTGTAGAATGCTATCCAATCCCTCGCTCCGCGATCGCCGGTCCGAGCACCTTTAGGCCCCCACAATGAACCCTGATTTTGTCTCCATTCTCTCCCACGGCCTGCTGCAGTTGCCGTGGTGGGGTTATGTCGTGCTGACGCTGGCGCTGACCCACATGACCATCGCAGCGGTGACCATCTTCCTGCACCGCTGCCAGGCGCACCGTGGGCTGGACCTGCATCCCGCGGTCAGCCATTGGTTCCGCTTCTGGCTGTGGCTTACGACCGGCATGGTGACCAAGGAGTGGGTCGCCATTCATCGCAAGCATCACGCCCGGGTCGAGACGGCGGATGATCCGCACAGCCCGCAGATCCGTGGGATCCGCACGCTCCTGCTGCAAGGCGCGGAGCTGTACCGGGAGGAATCGAAGAACGCGCAAACCCTCGAAAAGTATGGCGCCGGGACTCCGGACGACTGGGTCGAGCGCAATGTGTACAGCCGCTTCTCGTGGGAGGGCTGCGGCCTGATGCTGATGGTCGATCTGGTCCTGTGCGGCCCCATCGGCCTGACGATCTGGGCCGTGCAGATGGCCTGGATTCCGATCACCGCGGCAGGGATAGTCAATGGCATCGGCCATTTCTGGGGCTATCGCAACTTCTCCTGCGAGGACGCCAGCCGCAACATCGTCCCCTGGGGCATCGTGATCGGCGGCGAGGAGTTGCACAACAATCATCACGCCTACGGCACCTCCGCCAAGCTGTCGTCGCGCTGGTACGAATTCGACCTCGGCTGGGCCTACATCCGCGCTCTTGAAATGTTGGGGCTTGCCAAGGTACGCAAGGTGGCGCCGCGGATCCGATTCGATCGTGAGAAACTGCACGCCGATCTAGAGACGCTGCAGTCGATCATCACCCACCGCTACGCGGTCCTGACGAGCTATGCCCGCTCGCACAAGCAGGCGTTCGCCAGCGAATTGGCGGCCCTTCGCGAGCGCGCCCGACGGGGCGAGCTTGCGATCGACATGCCGAGCTTGCGCCGGCTGCGCCGCTGGTTCCAGTCGGACGGGCGCGACCTTCCGGCCAGCGATCAGGCACGGCTTGCGCCCGCGCTGGAAAGCAGCAAGGCGCTGCAGACCATTTACGCGATGCGCCAGGAGCTCACGGCATTGTGGGAGCGCTCGAACGACTCGCGCGAGCAACTTCTGGCGCGGCTGCAGGACTGGTGCCATCGCGCCGAGGCAAGCGACATCATTCCGCTGCGCAACTTCTCGCGGGAACTCAAGAGCTACAGCTAGGGTCGCCACTGGCACGACGGAAGCCCGCTGCTCGGTCTAGCCGTTTTGTGCCAAGGTATCGAAGGAAGGAGGCCGCTGTTGCGGCCTTTTTGATTTACTGCGATTGGTTGCTGCTGTTCGCGTCAGGGTAACCGGCGGCCGCGCCTATCGGTACGGGTGCTCGTCGAGCAAGAAGTCGACCAGCCGTCCCTCATGCTCAATGAGTATCTTACCGGGACGTATGCCTTCGCGTTCCATTTCTGCGGCGATGTCCGTTGCGCGCCACTGGGTCGGAATGATGATCGCGTCAACCTTCATTCCCTTGAGCACGTCACGGTTGGCTATCTGCTGCGCTGTTCCGGGCACGAAGGTGCCCACCTTGACCAGGTCGGAATCCACGACCAGTGGAAAGCGCCTCGCATCGGCACCAAACTGATGCATGAACGCCGCAGCCTTACCCGTGCCGCCCCAGATGACGACTGTTTTGCCGCCTTGCGCCAAAGCATCCAACTGCGCGCGGATCCTGTCCCGGCTCAAGTTGGCGCGGCGCAAGAACGCCTGTGCAACTCGCGCCCGCTGCTGCGTGGCGGCCGGGACTCCCAGCTTGACCATTGCATACACAACTTCACCGTTGTAGCCGTGGGCCAGCTCGGTTATGTCACCCGCCCGCAGCATCAGCGTGCGAAAAGACTCGGTCGTGAAATGGGAGACGTGTTCGTAAAAAAAATCCGCAAGTCGGTCGGATTCGAATACCCGATCGATGCAGGGAACTTCGGCGAGCAGGTAGCACGGTTTGTCGAGGGCCGCAGCACCCCACGCCAGCTGTTCCAGCAGCTCCGCCGGCGCGGTAAGGTGTTCGAGGACATGCCGAACGACAATGGCGTCCGGGACACAGTCGGCCATGTCCGCCAGAGGTTCGAACAAGCGAGCATAGAACTCTAGGCCCAGACCTGTCTCCGTGCTGGCATTCGGGTCAAAACCCGCAAACCGTCCCTTACCGTTTCGTGCTTCGGCCAGTCCGCGCAAGAAATGGCCGTCGCCACAGCCAATCTCGATGATCGTGGGGCTCTCGGGTAAATGCCCAAGCAAGTCATCCCGTGTTCGCGCGAGATGCCCCCTCCAGAGGCTGCCCTGGTTGAACATTCGATTAGGGTTCTTCTGGTAAGGAATCGCCTCGTAATGGAAAGAGCGATTCCACACATGCGTGCAAGCCGGACATTGGACGAAATTCTGCGGGTAACGCGGCATCGCTTGCGCCTCGGCAGCCGACCGGGGCCAGCCCAGCGTGGCCAGAGTTTGCTGACCTCCGTCGTAAAAGGGTGTGGCTACTGTCCTGGCACAGACTGGGCAGTGAGCCTTGACAGCCGCGACCTCGTCCACGTCGGTCATCTGCCCAAACTTTTTTTGAAATAGGTTATGGTTTCCTTGAGCCCGTCTTCGAGCCCAACCTTGGGTTCCCAACCAAGCACTGTCGTAGCCCTGGCAATGTCGGGTTGCCGCCGAACCGGGTCGTCGGGGGGAAGCGGGTGGAAGACAAGTTCGCTTTTGGATCCCGTCAAGCGCAACACCGTTTCGGCCAACTCGCGGATGGAGAACTCCACTGGATTGCCCAGATTCAGGGGACCGATTTCGGATGCTTGGTTCATCATGGCGAGCAGGCCCCCAATCAGGTCATCGACGTAGCAGAAGGAACGAGTCTGACTCCCATCGCCATAGACAGAAATGGGCTCGTGGGTGAGCGCCTGAACAATGAAATTGCTCACGACTCTCCCATCGCGCGCGTGCATACGCGGCCCGTAGGTGTTGAAGATCCTGGCTACGCGAATATCGACACCGCTTTGTCGGTGGTAATCGAAGCACAGGGTTTCGGCGCAGCGCTTTCCTTCGTTGTAGCAGGCCCGCAGACCGATGGGGTTGACATGGCCCCAGTAGCTTTCCGGCTGCGGGTGCAGCCCCGGGTCGCCGTACACCTCGCTGGTCGACGCCTGGAGAATTCGCGCGCGGCGACGCTTGGCCAAGCCGAGCATGTTGATGGCGCCCAGCACCGAAGTCTTCGTCGTCGAGATCGGGTTGGTCTGGTAGTGCACCGGACTGGCCGGGCAGGCCAGATTGTAGATTCGATCCACCTCGACGTAGATTGGTAGCCAGATGTCGTGGCGGATCAGTTCGAAGTTGGGCCGGTCGAGCAAGTGCCGGATGTTATCTTTGGAGCCCGTGTAGAAGTTATCCAGGCAAAGCACTTCCTCGCCCGCGGCGACCAGCTTTTCGCAAAGATGGGAGCCGATGAAGCCCGCGCCACCGGTTATGAGCGTTGTAGGGGTCATGCCGAGGTTCCCTGTTGGACTTGCCTGGACCGCCACATCCCCCACAAGGCTTCTTCGAAATGGCGCGCAAAGCAACTCGCGTCGAACACCGCTGAGGCCAGCACCTGCTGCCGCAAGCCGGCGCGCAAGTTGGCGAGATGCGCCAGGTTCGTGGCCAACCGAACCGCTTTCGCCAGGTAGTCGTCATCGGCGGCGGCGATCCAGTCCGCAAGGCCGGCGTTGTGGGCAATGGTTTCTCCCACGTGAGACAGGAATCGATCCCCTTTGCGGGTGATGACCGGCACGCCCATCCACAACGCTTCGACGCTGGTGGTCCCCCCGGGGTAGGGAAACGGATCGAGCGCAATATCCACACGATCATAGGCCCCCAGTAGCTCGACCCGCGGAGAGGATCCTTCCAGGTAAAGCTGGTCATGCGCAATGCCGCGTTCGGCAAAACGATGGCGTGTCGCTTCGCACACTCTGGAATCGTTCAGCTGAGCCGTCTTGAGAAACAAGCGCGAGCCGGGGACCGCTTGCAGCAATCGAGCCCAAAGAGACACGACCGCGTCGTTCATCTTGGCCAGATTGTTGAAACACCCGAAGACGACGTGACCACTGGTCTCTGCCGGCAGGCGTCCAACATTCAGAGCCAGGTCCGGGGGTGTAAAACACAGATAGCATTCCGGCAAGCGCCAGATCTGTTCGGTAAAGTGTCCTGCTTCTTCGGCTGGGGTCACATAGGGATCGCCAAGTAAATAGTCCATCTCCGCCACCCCCGTGGTGGCGAAATAACCCAGCCAACTGCATTGCACCGGGGCGGGCCTGCGGGCGAACACCGGCAGCCGGTTATTCGCGGTATGACCCGAAAGGTCCAGCAGGATATGCACGCCATCAGCGTGAATCAACCGGGCAGCTTCATCATCGTCCTTGCCTGACAAAAGGTTCCAGGCGGCAAATCTCGGCCGTAGCACATCCGTAAGTGGGTCTGCAAAATCGACGGTCGGATAGGCGATCAGTTCAACCCGCACAGGGTCTATGTGCGTTAGAGGGCCCACGAGAAAATGACCCACAGGGTGATTGCACAGGTCCCCCGAAACAAACCCGATACGAAGTCGCGCAGGACGCGGCGAGCAGGTCCAGGTGCGATATTTTTCGCTCCGGCCTGCATCCAGCATCCGTCCGAACCGGCGCGCCTGTTCAAGGCAATATTCGGGGCTCTCGCTAGCGGAATAGTTCAGTACGAGTAGCAGGTTGCTATACGTTCGGGCAGATTCCGGCTGCAGCTCCAACGCCCGGTGATAGTGCGCCGCGGCGTCGGCAAACCGGCCAAGGTCCTTGAGGGTGTTTCCCAGATTATTGTGCGCCTCGGCGAAGTCGGTTTTGATTTGCAGTGCCTGCTGATGGCTCGCCATCGAATCGTGCAGGTTACCGAGGTATCTCTGGGCAGCGCCTAGATTGGTGTGAGTCTCGGCGCAATCGGGGTCAATCTGCAGTGACCGACGATAGGATGCGACTGCGGCATCGATTTGGCGGAGGCGCTGCAGGGCGTCGCCCAGGCCGAGATGCGCAATCGCAATGTTGGGATCGATCTGTATGGCCCGGAGATAACTTGCGACCGCTTCATGAAGATGGCCAAGGTCCTTCAACGCGCTGCCCAAATTGCAATGCGCCACCGCCAAATCCGGGCTTATCTCGAGCGCCCGGCAATAGCTGACCACGGCATCGTCCAATTGCGCAAGTTCCTTGAGGGCATTGCCGAGATTGAAGTGCACTACGGCGAAACCGGGGTCGATTTCCAGAGCCGCGCGGAAGCTGGCGACCGCACCTTCGACCTGCCCAAGTTGCAGGAGCGCTGTGCCTAGGTTGTTACGCATGGCAACGTCGTCGGGCTTGATCGCCAACGCCCGGCGGTAGCTTGCGACCGCATCATCGAGCCGACCGAGGCGGCTCAGCACACTGCCGAGGTTGCGATGCGCCTCGAAGCTGTCGGGCCGGATGTACAGGGCCCGGTCGTAGCTCGCCATCGCGTTGTCGAGCTGTCCAAGTTTTTCGAGCGCCTCGCCCTGCGCCACTTCCGCGTCCGCAAAATCAGCTTGCAACGCGATCGCCCTTCGGTAGGCGGCCACCGCAAGCTCGTCGTATCCCGATCGAGCGTGCGCCTGACCCAAGTGGTAATGGACGACGGCGTTATCCGGGTCCTGAACAAGAGCGGTGGAATAGGCTTCCGCTGCCGCCGCCGCATCGCCCAATTGCAGCAGAATGGTTCCTCGACTGACGTGCGCGCGAACCATTTTCGGTGCCAGCCGAATGGCGGCTTCATAGCGGCGCATCGCGTCCTCGATCCGCCCCTCGCGCTCGCAGGCAGACCCTTCGTCAAGCAGCTGCAACGCCTCCTGCTCGAGGCTATTCCCCCGGCTGTCGGTTGTGCCGGGAGGGTGGCGTCCGCCTGATCGAATTCGCGCAAGCAAGCCCACCTCAAAACCCCTTACTATGCTTCGGGTTAACCGGAGTTGTTGGGGAACCGGCAGGTCGCGGTTTCAAATCATTTCCGGCTGCAAAATACGCGTATGGGTATGAACCTACCGGGCGAATCCCGCGACGGAAGTTTGGGAACATCCGCCAGCGCGACTGCAGAAATGCTGCGATTCCCGCTAGCCGATAGACAGGCTTTTCTTTGCTGGCGGTCTCCAAGCGCGGACACGGGCGTGCCAACTCCTGGACGGATGCATCACTTAAGCTTGGTTTCCTTGTACAGGACGTGCTTGCGAGCGACGGGGTCGAACTTCTTGATCTCCATCTTGCCCGGCATCGTCTTCTTGTTCTTGCTTGTCGTGTAGAAGTGGCCCGTCCCCGCCGAGGACTCCAGCTTGATCTTGTCGCGCATGCTCGGTCTCCTTTGCGTTCAGCTTCAGACGTGCTCGCCGCGCGAGCGCAACTCGGCCAGAACGACTTCGATCCCCTGCTTGTCGATCGTGCGTAACGCCGCATTGGAAAGCCGCAGGCTCACCCAGCGGTTCTCGCTCTCGGCCCAGAAGCGGCGCCGTTGCAGGTTTGGCAGGATCCTGCGCCGGGTCTTGTTGTGGGCGTGCGAAACGTTATTGCCCACCATCGGGCGTTTGCCGGTCACTGCACAGACTCGAGCCATCGCTCGCTCCAATCGGTAGGTGCT
>DASZIB010000073.1:0-3547 GCA_035937415.1 Edaphobacterium sp. (SeqCode)
CCCATCAGCGATGTCGGGTTGATGCTCTCGAGCCCGATGAACACGAACAGGCACCCGGCGCGCGCACACTTGTCGATGAAGCCGGGAATGCGGTGGCACAGCGTGTCGACCTGCAGCAGCAGCCTGATCTTGAAGCCGTCCTTCTCGCGCAGCTCGATCAGGCGATCGAGGATCGCCTCCCAGTTCCGGTTGCGCGCGAAATTGTCGTCGGTGATGAAGAAGCGGGTGATCTTCTGCCCGGCCTGCAGGCGGACGATCTCCTCGACGTCGTCGGCGGTGCGGTAGCGCGACTTGCGGCCCTGCACGTTGATGATGGTGCAGAAGCTGCATTGGAACGGGCAGCCGCGGCCGGCATCGAAGCTCGCATATTTGCCGAGCACGCGCGCCACCGTCCGCGCCGGCAGGATCGGCACGGTCGCGGCCTCGAGGTCGGGCATGTCGCTCAGGTAGTTGTAGATCGGCTTGAGCGTTCCGCCGTCGATGTCGCGCAACAGCGCGGCCATGCGGTCCTCGCCTTCGCCGGCGAACAGCGTGATCCCGAGATCGAGCGCCTCCTGGAGATCGGCAGGCATGTCCTTGAGCATCGAAAGGCAGCCGCTGACATGGAAGCCGCCGATCACCACCGGAATGCCGGCGGCGCGGAGCGTGCGCCCGAGGTCGAGCGCGCGCGGGTACTGGTTCGACTGCACGCCCACCAGCCCGACGAAGCCGGCGCCGGCCGCGCGGATGTCGCGCACGATGCGGTTGACGTTGATGCGCGAGTTCATCTCGTCGTACGGCTCGACCTCGATCGCCACATCGGGGCCGAGCGCCTGGGCATCCGCGCATCCCTTGAGCAGCCCGTACACGCTGGCGAGGCTGTTCGAGGGAATCATCGAGCGCAGCCACTGGATCACATAGCCGTCGTCGTCGTAATGCGACGGCACGATCAGGACGATCTTGAACCGGCGTTTGCCCATCACGGCCCTCGCCACATTCGATTGCGGGTGAAATTTACGGGTAACCCGCCCCTGCGCATATCAAGGCGTGCATTAAACCGACATTCCCCGGCGAATGATAGCGCTTTTTTGCAATCCGGCGCGCCAGGGTCAATTTAAAGCCGCCGGGGCGGCCACGGCCGGCGCGCGTGGGTCGGCCGTGAACGTCGCATCCTGCGCGAATTGTCCGACCAGCGTGTCGTGATCCTTTGCCCAATCGGCGACCGCGAGGGGGCCCGCGACCAGCATCAGATAGTCGAACGGCGCACGGCGGTCGCTCGCCTTGAGAAACTGGAAGTGCAGGCGGAAGAGATCGAACCGCAGGCTCTGGTAATAATCGCGCGAGAGCATGTCCTTGAACCGCAGCTGCCAGATCAGCGGGTTGCGGCGCTGCGCCCCCAGCGCGAGGCCGGTGCCCTCGGCCGGATCGAACTCCCAGAAATTCATCACGTCCTTGCGCGACTGGCAGTCGATCCACAGCACCGACGGCTCGACCGCCAGCCGCCTGATGATCTCGCGCATGCGGGTCGCGGTCGGATGCAGCGCGACGCCCGGCATGACCGAGCCGAGCGTCATCAGCACGACCTTGGGTCCGCGGCGGCCGAGCTCCGGGTCGAGCGCGAGCGCGCGCGCCATCACGGCGGTCGACGTCACGCCGCCCTGGCTGTGCCCGACCACCACGATCTCGTCGACCTCCGCGCGCGCCGCCGCGACCAGCCGGGCCGCGCAGGCTTCGATCGGCGCATCGAACCGGGAAGGGGCACCGCGTCCGAACTCGCGCTGGTGCGGCCAGCAATTGTTGATCTGGACGACATGCATGCGGTCGGCCAGCGGACGCAGCGCCAGGAAGCTCAGGATTGCGGCCGCCACGCCGGCCGCCATCGCCCCCAGGGATGGCAAGCCGAACCGGCCGGCCGCGTCGGCGGCGATCCAGCCGGCGGCGACTGCGATGCCGAGCCACAGCAGCAGCAGCACCTGAAAATAGATGAAATGCAGCCCGAAGCGCCAGGATGCCCGCAGCACCCGCACGGTCGTTCCGCTGATCAGGTCGTCGACCGCCCAGGCGAGCGCGCGCGGCAGCTGCCATATGAGCGGCTGCCCGATATTGGCCGCGAGGATGTGCTCAAGCCGCACGAACTCGTAGCGCGTATCGACATGCCAGTTCGGCCCCGACGTTTCGATGTCCCAATGCGCGACCGCGTCGGAATCGAGCATCAGCTCGCTCAGCTTCGACTGGCATCCCCACACGCCGCGGAAGCGCTGCCACGACCGCCGGAACATGTCGTAATAGACGTCCACGCCCAGCGGATCATAGCCCTCGACATAGAATACGTGCCGCCGCCGGATCATCGACATTTGCGCAGAACCCCTATGACGACCCCATTGCCACACCACCGCAGTGCCGGCAACCGGCCGCCGCATGTCCCGGTGGCACGGCGGTCTCCTTCTCCCCGCGTGCCATCAGGGCGTTGACGCCCGTCTTCGACGGGCTATGGAGAAGGTCGGGATGAGGGGGCCCCTCCGCGAGTCTGAGCTTGTGGTAGCGCCCCCTCACCGGGCCGAAATCTGGTTTGCTGCCGTGCCGTGCGGCCCTCTCCCCGCAAGCGGGCTGGGCGCAGTGCCCTAGCGCAAGCGGGGCGAGGAACGCCGAATTCGTCACGGCCGCCCGACGTCGATGCGCTTGCGGCCGCGCCAGCCCTGGCGCATGAGCCAGTCGATGCCGCCCGGGAAGAGGCGCGTCCCCCACCACCACACCCGTGCAAACGGCGTCATCACCACGATGGCGCGGTTGCGGCGGATCGCGCGCACCGCGCCCGCCGCGACCTTGTCGGCGGTGGTGCAGGCCCAATCCGGCACGACGCGGCGGCGTTGCTCGGGCGAGCCGGTCGCGAAATTCTCGATCATCGCGGTACGCACGAAGCCCGGGCAGAACGCGGTGACGCCGAGCTGGCCGCGGCCAAATTCGCCGCGCAGCGAAAGGCTAAATCCGACCAGGCCGTATTTGCTGGTCTGGTAGGCCGCCGCCTTGCGCATGGGCACGAGGCCCAGGATGCTGCAGACGTTGAGGATGTGGGCTTCCTCCTGCGCGCACAGGAGCGGGATGAGCTCGCGCGTCAGCTGGATGGGCGCGAGCAGGTTGATCGCCAGCGTCGCGCTCCATTGCGCGGCGGTCATCTCGTGGGTCGGCCCGTAATAGGCGATGCCGGCATTGTTCACCAGGATGTCGAGCGCGCCCCATCGCGTCATGAGCGCCGCCACGGTCGCGCTGATCTGTTGCGGCTGCGTCAGGTCGCAAAGGCTGGTCGCGACCTTGGCGCCGAGGCTCTGCACCTCGCGCGCGGCGGCGCCGAGCGTCTCGGCATTGCTGTCCACGAGGTAGAGGTCGGCGCCCTCACGCGCCAGCGCCAGCGCGATGGCACGCCCGATGCCGGACGCCGCGCCGGTCACCAACGCTTTCTTTCCGCGAATGACCTGCACGGGAAGGTTTCGAACGCTGACGCTGTTGCTGGTGTTGATGGATGATGCCTCGCCGGGCGCCGTCCCGATGAGCGCATCACGCATACAATAGC
>DASZIB010000074.1:0-48354 GCA_035937415.1 Edaphobacterium sp. (SeqCode)
CAGCGCAGAGGAAACCTGATGAAGCTGCTGCTCGGTTGTGTTCTGCTCGTTCTGCTGTCCGGCTGCATCCCGATCGGCATCCAGGGCAAGACGAGCGCCAACCCGCCCGGCTCGGGTGCCGTCGCGCCGCTGCCGGGCGCGGATCGGGCAGCCAACGCCGGCGCTGTCAGCGCCTGATCCCCGGCATCGATTGCTGCGCCATGCGGGCGAAATCGCCCATCACACGCTGCATCGAATCGAACGCGGAACCGCCCGATGACATCACGCCCTGCATCGCCTTGACCAGATTCTGCGTCTGGCTCAGGTCGGGCATCATCGCCAGCGCTGCCCTCGCCTCCTTCGCGCCCGGCATACCGCCCATCTGCTGTTCCATCAGCGTGAACAGGCGCTTCTGGATCTCGACGATCATGTCGAACATCTGGCTCCAGTACTGCATCGCCTTCTCGACCGCTTCCTGCGTAACTGCCTGACCCGCGGCCATCAGCGATTGTGGGTCGCTGGCCTCCGCCGCGTGCCGGACTGCCTTGCGCTGCATCGAGCGCGCTTCTTCCTCGCCTTCGAATTGCAGCTTGCGCAACTTCGCCGTGCTCTCGATCGACGCGTTGATCACATCGAGCGCCATCCGCGCGTTGGCGCGATAGAGCTCGAATGCCTGCTGCGGCGTTAAAATTTTTGCCATCTTCGACAGATCGCCAAGATTCGCTCCGGGCGTGGGCGCCGCGGCCCGCGGCATTGACTTGGGCGCCGTCCCGCGGCGTGACTTGGCGCGCTTTCTCGGTGCAGCCTTGGACTTCGACGCTGGCTTCCTGGCCATGGTCTGGCCTCCTTTCGCGATGAAGCAATGGGACGGGGTGCCTATTCGACGCCTTCAGTCCGCGATCGTCAACACCGCCGCGCCCTCGATGCGGCCCGCGCGCAGATCGGCGAGCGCCGAATTCGCCGCGGCCAGCGCGTAGGTCCGGGTGTGGATGGCCAAAGGCACCGCCGCGGCGAGCGCAAGAAACTCGCTCGCATCACGCCGGGTGAGATTGGCAACCGAACGCAGCGCACGCTCACCCCAGAGAACGCGGTACGGAAAGCGGGGTATGTCGCTCATGTGAATGCCGGCGCAGACCACGGTGCCGCCACGCACGACCGCGCCGAGCGCCGCGGGCACCAGCGCCCCGACAGGCGCGAAGAGCAGCGCCGCGTCCAGCGGTTCCGGAGCGGCTTCGTCGCTGCCGCCCGCCCAGGCGACACCCAGCTGCCGCGCCAACGCCGGCCCGGCCGCATCACCGGGGCGGCTGAAGGCATACACCTGTCGGCCCTGCGCGATCGCGACCTGTGCGATCAAGTGTCCGGCCGCGCCGAAGCCATAGATGCCCAGACGCTGCGCGTCGCCCGCCATGCGGTACGCACGGTAGCCGATCAAGCCTGCGCACAGCAACGGCGCCGCTTCGACATCGCTGTAGCGAGCGGGCAATGCGAAGCAGTAGCGCGCGTCGGCGACCACGTATTCCGCGTAGCCGCCATCGAGCTGGTAACCGGTGAAACGCGCCTCGCCGCAAAGATTTTCCCGCCCCGTGGTGCAGAAGCCGCAATGCCCGCAGGTGCTGCCGAGCCAGGGGACGCCGACGCGCGCGCCAACCTCGGGCGCGAAAACGCCCGCACCGCGGGCGACGACCGTGCCGACGATCTCGTGCCCGGGAATGACCGGGAACTTCGGATCGGGCAGCTCGCCGTCGACTAAGTGCAGGTCCGTGCGGCACACGCCACAGGCGCGCACGGCGATGAGGAGCTGCCCCGGTCCCGGCACCGGGCGCGGGCGCAGGACCGGATGCAGCGGCTGGCCAGGCGCATCGAGCACCATGGCGCGCCCGCGGTCAACGTCCCCGGCGCGGGTTTGCGCAGGCATTGCTACAGTTGCTCGAGCGCGTCGGCGACGCGCGCTACCGTGACCACCTCGATGCCATCGATTGCGTGTTTCGGGCGGTTGGCGAGCGGAATGATGGCGCGCCGGAAACCGAGCTTGGCCGCCTCGCGCAAGCGTTCCTGGCCGCGCTGGACGGGCCTGATTTCGCCGGCCAACCCAACTTCACCAAATACAAGAGATTTACTTGATAATGCTTTGTTTTTCAATGATGAATAGACAGCAACAAGAACCGCCAGATCCGCCGCCGGCTCGGCGATGCGCACCCCACCGACGGCGTTCACAAACACGTCCAAGCTGCCGGTCTCGACCCCGCCATGACGATGCAGCACGGCGAGCAGCAGCGCCAGGCGCTGCGGGTCAAGGCCCACCGCGAGCCGGCGTGCAATCCCGCCCTGCACCGGGTCGACGAGCGCCTGCACTTCGACGAGCAGCGGCCGCGAGCCTTCCATGGTCGCGAGAATGCAGCTGCCCGCCACGGCTTGCGCGTGCTGCGACAGGAACAGCGCCGAGGGGTTGGCCACACCCTTGAGGCCGCGCTCGGTCATCGCAAATACGCCGAGCTCGTTGGCGGCGCCGAAGCGGTTCTTGATTGCGCGCACCAGGCGGAAGCTCGAGTGGCTATCACCTTCGAAGTAGAGCACCGTATCGACGATGTGCTCGAGCACGCGCGGACCCGCGATCGCCCCCTCCTTGGTGACGTGGCCGACGAGAACAACCGTGATCGCGCTCTGCTTGGCGAAGCGCGTCAGCTGCGCGGCACATTCGCGCACCTGCGCCACGCTGCCGGGTGCGGATTCGAGGGCCTCGGTGTAGACGGTCTGGATCGAGTCGATGACCACAACCTCGGGCGAGAGCGTCCGCATCGCAGCGATGATCGCTTCGAGCTGCACCTCGGCGAGCAGCTCCACCGGCGCGTTGACCAGGCCCAGCCGCTGTGCCCGCAGCGCAATCTGCTCGACGGATTCTTCCCCGGTGACATACAGCGCGCGCTTGCTGCCGCCGAGCGCGGCCATCGCCTGCAGAAGGAGGGTCGATTTGCCTATTCCCGGGTCCCCGCCGAGGAGGATCACCGCCCCGGGGACGAGCCCGCCACCGAGTACCCGATCGAACTCCTCGACGCCCGTGGGCGAGCGCGGATCGGCGCGGGCCTCGACCGAGGCGAGCGAACGCACCTCACCGACTGCTCCGGCTACGGCGTGAAAACGGGTCGCCGCGGGCGTGGCCACCGTTTCCACCAGCGTGTTCCAGGCGCTGCAGTGCGGGCATTGGCCCTGCCATTTGCTGCTGCGACCGCCGCATTCGGTGCAGGCGTAAGCGGTTCTTGCCTTGGCCATGCGCCGGTCAGGCAAGCTCGTCCGGATTGACGACGGCGGTACCGAGCTTGCCGACGACGACACCGGCCGCCTGATTGGCGATATGCACCGCGGTGATGAGATCGGCGCCGGCGCCGAGGAGCGCGCCGAGCGTGGCAATCACGGTGTCGCCGGCCCCGGACACGTCGAAGACTTCGCGTGCCTGCGCGGGAAAGTTCACCGCGCCGGCGTCGGTGTACAACGACATCCCCTCCTCGGCGCGGGTGATGAGCAGCGCCTCGAGGGCGAGCTCCGCGCGCAGCTGCTGCGCCTTGCTGGCGAGCTCGGCCTCGCTGCGCCAGCGGCCGGCGACGTCACGGAATTCGGTGCGGTTGGGGGTCAGCAGCGTCGCGCCGCGGTAGCGACCATACTCCTCACCCTTCGGATCGACCAGCACCGGCGTGCCGCGAGCCTTCGCCCGTTCGATCATGCGCTCGATGTGCGCCAGACCCCCCTTGCCGTAGTCCGACAGCACCACCGCGTCGAATTCCGGCAGCACGCGCTCGTAATCGGCGAGCTTGGTCGCGAGGATCTCGTGCGAAGGTGCCGTTTCGAAGTCGATGCGCAGCAGTTGCTGCTGCCGCCCGATCACGCGCAGTTTGACGGTCGTTGGCACCGCCGCGTCGCGATGCAGCGAGGTGCGCACGCCCTCCCCGGCAAGCAGCTGCTCCAGAATGCGCCCGGCTTCGTCTTCGCCGACAACGCTGATCAGCGTGACCTGGGCTCCAAGCGCCGCCGCATTGCGCGCGACGTTGGCCGCGCCGCCCGGGCGCTCCTCGTTGCGGGCGATCTTCACCACCGGCACCGGCGCCTCGGGGGATATGCGCTCGACTTCGCCAAACCAGTAACGGTCGAGCATGACGTCGCCGACGACGAGCAGGCGCGTGCGGGCGACCGAATCGCGATACGTGGCGAATCGCTGCGGTGGGCTCATGGGCGACCGATGCCGAAATACTCGAGCCCGGCGGCACGCGCCAGCACCGGGTCGTACAGGTTCCGTCCGTCGAAGAGCAGCGGCTGCCTCAACCGCCGCTTGAGCTCGCCAAAGTCGGGGCTGCGAAATTCCTTCCACTCGGTGACGACGACGAGCGCATCGGCGTCGCTGACCGCATCGAGCGGTGAGCTCGCATAGGACAGGCCGGACAGTTGGCCGAAGACGCGTCGTGCCTCCGCCATCGCCGCCGGATCGTACGCGATCACGCGCGCCCCGCGCTCCAGGAAGCCGGCGACGAGCGTGCGCGACGGCGCTTCGCGCATGTCGTCGGTATTCGGCTTGAAGGCGAGGCCCCACAGCGCGATCGTCCGGCCGCCGAGATCGGCGGAAAGCCGCGCCGTGACTTTTTCGAGCAGGCGCAGCTTCTGCGCCTGGTTGACGCCCTCGACCGCGGCCAGAACCGTCAGCGCCTCGCCGTGCTCCAAGGCGGCGAACTGCAGCGCCTTGAGGTCCTTCGGAAAGCACGAACCGCCGTAGCCGACGCCCGGATACAGAAAGTGATACCCGATGCGCGGGTCCGAACCGATGCCCTGCCGCACCTGCTCGATATCCGCGCCCAGCGCGTCGGCAAGATTGGCCAGCTCGTTCATGAATGAAATGCGCGTGGCCAGCATCGCGTTGGCAGCGTACTTGGTGAGCTCCGCCGAGCGCGCGTCCATCACCAGCAGCCGCTCATGGTTGCGCTGGAAGGGGGCGTAGACGGCGCGCAGCAGCGCGATCGCCCGCTCGTCGTCGGCGCCGATCACCACCCGGTCGGGTTTCATGAAATCCTCGACCGCGGCACCCTCCTTGAGGAACTCGGGATTGGAAACAACGGCAAAGGGAACCGCCGCGCCGCGCGCGGAGAGCTCGGCAGCGATGACCTCGCGCACCCGGTCGGCAGTGCCCACCGGCACCGTCGACTTGTCGATGACGACCTTGAACTCGGTCATTCGCGCACCGATGCCGCGCGCGGCGGCGAGCACATACTGCATGTCCGCCGAACCGTCCTCGTCCGGCGGCGTGCCGACGGCGATGAACTGCAGCGTGCCGTGCCGCACCGCGGCGTCGACGTCGGTCGTAAAGCGCAACCGGCCGGCCGCGACGTTGCGGCGGATCACGTCGAGCAGGCCCGGCTCGTGCAGCGGCACATCGCCGCGGTTGAGCACGTCGATCTTGGCCGCATCGACGTCGAAGCAGAGCACGTCGTTGCCGACCTCGGCCAGGCACGCACCGCTGACCAGTCCGACATAGCCGGAGCCGGTGATGGTTATGTCCACGCCGCGACCTTGAGCGAGGCGTTGATGCGAGCGAGCTCCGCCGCCGGATCGGCGGCCTGGGTGATCGGTCGCCCGATCACCAGGTAGTCGGCACCGTTGGCGATCGCGGCCTCGGGCGTGACAACGCGCGCCTGGTCGAGGGCGGCGGCTGCGCCAGGGCGGATGCCCGGTGTCACCAGCTTGAAGCCGGCGCCGAGGGCGCTCCGCAACAGCGGCGCCTCGACGGCGGAGCAGACAACGCCGTCGAGTCCGCACGCCGCAGCGAGCCGGGCGAGACGCAACACGATTCCGTCCGGCGCCTCGGCAAAGCCCATTTCCGCGAGGTCGCCCGCGTTGAGGCTCGTCAGCACCGTCACGGCGAGCAGGATAGGTGGCGGCTGGCCGCGCTCGGCGGCGGTGCGCACGACCGCCTCGCGCGCCGCGACCAGCATCGCCCGGCCGCCGCTGGCGTGCACGTTGAGCATCCACACACCCAGGCGCGTCGCGGCGGCGCAGGCCTGCGCGACCGTGTTCGGGATATCGTGAAACTTGAGGTCGAGAAAGACGCGAAAGCCACGCTCGATCATCCGCCGCACCGGCTCCGGTCCGGCGCCGACGAACAATTCCTTGCCGACTTTCAGCGCGCAGGCTTCCGGAGCGAGGCGATCGACCAGCGCGAGCGCGCGGGCCGCATCGGCGAAGTCGAGCGCGACAATCACCTTCGGGTCGGCGGCGGCCGGACTAGGCAACGTAGCCATCCGGGGTCTCGGTGCGTCGTGGCATGTAGGTCTCCCATTTGCCGCAGCCGGGGCAACGCCAATAGTACTGCTTGGCGCGAAACCCGCATTGCTCGCAGCGGTACATGCCCAAACGCTTGATATGCTGCCCCACCAGGCCCTTGACGAGCTCCAGATCGTGCCGCCTTTCGGCGGGCGCCGCCATCAGCTGCGCCTCGAGCAGCTTGTCCAAGCCGAGCAGCGTCGGATTGCGAGCGAGCTCGTCCTTGATGAGCTGCACGGCGGCATCGGCACCCTCGTGCGCGAGAACCTGGTTGAAGAGCGCGTTGAGGATATCCAGCGACGGGTATTGATCCTCGTAGCTGCGCAACACCCGAATGCCCTGCGCCACGTCGCCGTTGCGGCGGTAAGCGTCGGCTAACCGATCCGCGACCAGGCCCAGAAACGCGGGATTCTGCGACTCGATCCGCTGCCACGCCGCCGCCGCGAGGTCGTAATGTCCCTGCTGCGCCTCGACATCGCCGAGCACGATCGTCGCGCGCGCGCAGAGCTTGTATTCGGCCAGCGCCTGCTCGATGTGGCCGCGCGCCTCGTCCAGCTGCGAGCGCAGCATCGCGCTTTGCGCCAGTTCGCAAAAATAGTGCGCGATCTCCTTGAAATAGGGCCGCTTGGCGAGCGCCTCCATGCGCTTGGTCACCGAAATCGCCTTCTGCCAGTCCTTTTCCTGCTCGAAGATCTGCAACAGGAAGCCGAGCGACTGCAGTTCGAACGGGCTGCCATCGAGCCGGCTGAAGAGCTCTTCGGCGCGGTCAAGCAATCCGGCGCGATGGAAATCCTGCGCCAGCTCGAATACCGCAACCTGGCGCTTGTCGGGCGGCAGGTCCGGACGGTCAAGCAGATTCTGGTGCATGCGGATGGCGCGATCGATCTCGCCCTGGCGCCGGAACAGGTTACCCAGTGCGAAGTGCAGATCGATGGTCTGCGGGTCAACCTTGACGACCTCGATGAACGATTCGATCGCCTTGTCGGGTTGTTCGTTGAGCAGGAAGTTAAGCCCGCGGAAGTAGGACAGCGGCAGCGCCCGCGACTCGCGCAGCAGGTGCTTGATGTCGATGCGCGCGGCGATCCAGCCGAGGGCGAAGAACAGCACCGGGAGCGGCAGCAACCACCAGAGCTCGATTTCCATGGCCGGCGCTAAGGCGGGTCAGCCTGCGTCGACCGGATGCCGCGACGGCAACGCACCGCGCTGCTCGCCGCGCAGCCGGCGCAGCTGCCGCTTCAGGCGCGCGCTGCGGAACAGCCCCGCGAGCAGGCCGGCGACGATCCCGGTGCCAAAGGCGAGCAGCAGCAGGATGATCAGCGGCACCTGCCAGGCGAACCAGTGGTAGAAGCGAACGGTCACGAGCTCGGAGTTCTGCAGCGACAGGAACAGCAGCGCCGCGAACACCACGACGCCGACGGTCCAACGGACAAACCCCATCAGGACCGGCCTCCGAGGGCAGCCATATCAACGCTTCTTGAAATCGACGCGCTCGCGCAATTCCTTGCCGGCCTTGAAGTGCGGGACGTGCTTCTCGGGCACCTGCACCCGCTCGCCGGACTTCGGATTGCGTCCGGTGCGCGGCGGCCGGTAGTTAAGCCCGAAGCTGCCGAAGCCGCGGATCTCGATCCTCTCGCCCTTGGCCAGGCTCTCGGCCATGGCGTCGAGGATCATCTTCACCGCGAGTTCGGCGTCCTTGGCTACCAATTGCGGGAACTGCGCCGCGAGGCGGTCGATCAGCTCCGATTTGGTCATCACGGGCTCGCTTACCCTTGGCTTTTGTTGTCGAGCTTGGCCTTGAGCAGCGCGCCCAAGTTGGTCGTGCCCGCGCTGGCGCCGGAATTCTCCGCGGTCATGCGCTGCATCGCCTCGGCTTCGTCGGCGTGATCCTTGGCCTTGATCGAGAGGTTGATCGAGCGGTTCTTGCGATCGATATTGATGATCATCGCGGTGACCGTATCGTTTTCCTTCAGGTGCGAGCGGATGTCCTCGACGCGATCGCGCGCCACTTCGGAGGCGCGCAGATAACCCTCGACGTCGCCGTCGAGCGCGATCACCGCCCCCTTGCCGTCGAGCGATTTGACGGTGCCGGTCACGACGTTGCCCTTGTCGTGGGTCGCGACGTAGTTCGAGAACGGATCGCCGTCGAGCTGCTTGATGCCGAGCGAGATGCGCTCGCGCTCGACGTCGATTGCCAGCACGACCGCCTCCATTTCCTGGCCCTTGCGGTAGTCGCGCACGGCGGCTTCGCCGGGCAGCGTCCACGACAGGTCGGACAGGTGGACCAGGCCGTCGATCGAGCCGGGCAGGCCGATGAACACGCCGAAGTCGGTGATCGACTTGATGAGCCCCTTCACCTTGTCGCCCTTCTTGTGATTCATGGCGAACTCTTCCCAGGGATTGGGCATGCACTGCTTCATGCCGAGCGAGATGCGGCGGCGCTCCTCGTCGATTTCGAGGATCATGACCTCGACCTCGTCACCCAGCTGCACGACCTTGGTCGGATGCACGTTCTTGTTCGTCCAGTCCATTTCCGAGACGTGAACCAGGCCTTCGATGCCCTGCTCGATCTCGACGAACGCGCCGTAATCGGTGATGTTGGTGACCTTGCCGAACAGCCGCGTGCCCGTCGGGTAGCGCCGCGACAGACCGACCCAGGGATCCTCGCCGAGCTGCTTCATGCCGAGCGAGACGCGATTCTTCTCCTGATCGAACTTGAGCACCTTGGCGGTCACTTCGTCGCCCACCGCCAGCACTTCGGAGGGGTGCTTCACCCGCCGCCACGCCAGGTCGGTGATGTGCAGCAGGCCGTCGATACCGCCTAGGTCGACGAACGCGCCGTAATCGGTGATGTTCTTGACCACGCCCTTGACGATTGCCCCTTCCTGCAATGTCTTCAGCAGCTCCTCGCGCTCTGCGCCGAGGCTCGCCTCGAGCACCGCGCGCCGCGACACGACCACGTTGTTGCGCTTGCGATCGAGCTTGATGACCTTGAACTCGAGTTGCTTGCCCTCGAAGGGCGCGGTGTCCTTGACCGGCCGGATGTCGACCAGCGATCCGGGCAGAAACGCGCGGATGCCGTTGACCATCACGGTGAGGCCACCCTTCACCTTGCCGGTGACCAGCCCGTGCACCACGAGACCCTGCTCCATCGCGGCCTCGAGGTCGTGCCAGGCCTTCAGCCGTTTCGCCTTGTCGCGCGACAGGCGCGTCTCGCCGTAGCCGTCCTCGAGGCTCTCGATCGCCACCGTGACGAAATCACCCGCCTTGACCTCGACTTCGCCCTTGTCGTTCTTGAATTCCTCGATGGGAATGAAGCTCTCCGACTTCAGCCCGGCGTTGACGACGACGATGTTGTAGTCGACGCGGGTGACTTCGGCGGTAATGAGTTCGCCCTGGCGCATTTCCTGGCGCGCGAGGGATTCCTCGAACAGCGCGGCAAAGTTTTCTTGCGCTTGACCGGGCTCGTTGGTGGTGGCGGTTGCCATGATGTATTTGCTTTCCTGTCGCTTCGTCCGCTGCCACGGGCGTGGCGGCGGGTTGGTTGGTCAATCCGTCGCGCGACTAAAGCCCCGCTTCCTGGCGCGGCGACGGCGTTCTTCGTTTTGCTACCAGTCGTTCCCGATCCTCGTTGCCGCAGGCCTTGGCGGTTGCCAGTGCCGGCGCGCGGTTTATTGCGTCTTCCCCGCCGCTAACGCGCGGTATCGCTGCAGTACGAACGTGATGCTGGCCGCGACTGACATCCCGGTCGTATCGAGGATAATCGCGTCGGCGGCGGGTCGAAGCGGCGCTGCCGCCCGGGCCCCGTCACGCGCATCCCGTTCCTGGATGTCGCGCAAAAGACTTGGAAGTGTAACCGAGTTTCCTTTTTCTATCAACTGCTTATATCGACGCCTTGCCCGCTCCTCGGCGCTGGCGGTCACGTACACCTTGCAGCTGGCGTCCGGGAAGACAACCGTTCCCATGTCGCGGCCGTCGGCGACCAGGCCGGGCGGTCGCCGGAACGCCCGCTGGCGCGTGAGCAGCGCCCGGCGGACCCCCGGGTGGACGGCGACGAGCGACGCGGCGGCGCTTACCTCGGGGCTGCGGATGGCCGTCGTCGCGTCGACGCCGTCGAGCAGGATCCGGTCAGCGACGAAAGTGCTCGCGAGCTCGGCGGCGATCGCCGCCAGCGGCGCTTCCTGGTCCGGCGCGATGCCAAGCGCGAGCGCCTTGAACGCCACCAGGCGGTAGAGCGCCCCGCTGTCGAGGTAGTGGAAGCCGAGCGCCTGCGCGACGCCCTGCGCGATGGTGCCCTTGCCGGACGCCGCCGGACCGTCGACGGCGATGACGGGCGGCAAGGCGTCGCTCATACGACGAGGCTGCGCAACACGGCAAAGTAGTCGGGGAAGGTCTTGCGGACGCATTGCGGGTCGTTGATGCGCACCGCAATCCCGCCCAGCGCCGCCAGCGCAAAGCACATCGCCATGCGGTGATCGTCGTAGGTATCGATCGTGGCCGGCGACAGCCGGGCCGGCGGGGTGATCGACAGCCAATCGTCTCCCACATCGACCTTCGCACCCAGCTTGGAAAGCTCGGTGGCCATCGCCGCGATGCGATCGGTCTCCTTGACCCGCCAGCTCCCGATATTGCGCAGCGTGGAGGTGCCCGCGGCGAACAGCGCGGCGATGGCCGCCGTCATCGCCGCATCGGGCATGTGCTTGCAGTCGCAATCAATCGCCCGCAACGGCGCTTCGCCCTTGGCCTCGATCCAGTCCGGTCCGTAGCTGATGACTGCACCCATCGCGGCGAGCGTGGCGGCAAAGGCGACGTCGCCCTGGATGCTGTCGCGGCCGACCCCTGTCACCCGCACCGGGCCGCCACCGACCGCGCCGGCAGCCAGAAAGTACGACGCCGAGGACGCGTCGCCTTCGACGGCGATCCGGCCCGGGCTGCGGTAGCCGTCGCTCGCCGGGACGAGGAGCCGGTGGCTGCCGTCGCGCGCGACCGTGACGCCGAAGCGCGCCATCAGGTTGAGCGTCATCTCCACATAGGGCCGGGAAATGAGCTCGCCGACGATGTCGACGCCGATCGCGCGTCCGCCAAGCGGCAGGGCCATCAGCAGCGCGGTGAGAAACTGGCTCGAAATCTCGCCGCGGATCGCGACGCGCTCGTCGAACTGCAGCCGGCCGGGGCCGATCGCCAGCGGCGGGAAGCCATCCTCGCCGAGGTAACGGATGTCGGCGCCGAGGGCGCGCAGCGCATCGACGAGGTCGCCAATCGGCCGCTCGTGCATGCGCGCGACGCCCGCGAGCTCGTAATCGCCGCCGCAAAGCGCCAGCACCGCCGTCAGCGGGCGCAGCGCCGTGCCGGCGTTGCCGAGAGAGAGCCGCGCGCGCCGGACCGCGAACCGGCCGCTGGCGCCGTGGACGGCAACCGCGCGCGCGCCGACGCGCCGGTCGATTTCGACACCGAGCGTGCGCAGCGCTGCGAGCATGATCGCGACGTCGTCTGCGTCGAGCAGGCCGACGAGCTCGGTCGTGCCGCGCGCGAGCGCGGCGAGCAGCAGCGTGCGATTGGAAATGCTCTTCGAGCCAGGCAACTCCACCGTGCCCGCCATGCGGGCAACCGGCCCGAGATCGAGGTGGTCCATCGCGAACGTTGCCGGCGGCAGGGGCCGGCTAGACTTCGTCGCCGCCGCTCTGGCGGTCGAGCCAGCCGCTACGGGCGGCGCGCGCGCGCTGGAACAGGCGCAGGAGCCCGGCGCCGTCGGCCGCCGCCAGCATCGTGTCGACGTGTCCGAGTTCATCGCGATAAGCCGCCAGATCGCGGCGCAACGCATCGCGGTTGGCAAGACAGACATCGCGCCACATCTCCGGATGGCTGCTTGCCAGCCGTGTGAAATCGCGCAACCCGCTGCCGGCATAAGCGAAGCATTCCTCGGCGTCGGGACGCGCCGCGAGCGTGGCGACCAGCGCGAAGGCGAGCGCGTGCGGCAGGTGGCTCACCGCCGCGAAGATCGCGTCGTGCCGCGCCGGGTCGAGCAGGTGCACCACCGCGCCGCACCAGGTCCAGCACTCGCTGACCCGCGACAGCGCCTCCGGCTCGGTCTGCGCGAGTGGTGTCAGCACCACCTGCTTGTCGCGGAAGAGCGCGTCGAACGCAGCCGCCGCGCCGGAATGCTCGGTGCCGGCGATCGGGTGCCCCGGCACAAAGCGCGGCAAGCTGCCGCCGAGTCCGGCGCGGGCCGCCGCAATGACATCCTGCTTGGTGCTGCCGGCGTCGGTGACGACCGTCTGCGCTCCGAGCCGCGGCGCGATCGTGGCGAACAGCGTCGGCATCTGCCCGACCGGCGTGGCGAGCAGCACCAGGTCGGCGTCGGCAAGTTCGGCGGTCCACGCCGCGTCGAGCGTGAAGGCGCTGTCGATGATCCCGCGGCGCTGCGCGGCGGCAAGGTTGCTCAGGCTGCGGCCTATGCCGACGACCCGCTCCGCCGCTCCGGAGCGCTTCAGCGCCAGTGCAAACGAGCCGCCGATCAGACCCACCCCGACGACGACGATCTTTCCGAGCCGCGGCATCTTCAGCGGCCCAGCGCCAACTTGAGCGCGGCCAGGAAGCGCTCGTTTTCCGCAGGCAGCCCGACGGTGACGCGCAGATGCTGCGGCAAGCCGTAGTTGGCCACCGGGCGCACGATCACGCCCTCGCGCAACAGGCGCTCGTAGACCGCCGCCGCGGCACCGACCTGGAGCAGCAGAAAATTGCCGTGCGAGGGAACGTAGGCCACGCCCATGCCCTCGAGCGCGTTGGTGAGCGCGCTCATGCCAGCGCGGTTGAGCGCCGCGCTCTCGGCCACGTACTCGGTGTCCGCCAGGGCTGCCAGCGCCGCCGCCTGCGCGAGCGCGTTGACGTTGAACGGCTGGCGGACGCGATTGAGGAGATCGGCCACCGCGCCATGCATCAGGCCGAAGCCGATGCGTAGCCCGGCGAGCCCATAGGCCTTGGAGAACGTGCGCGATACGATCAGGTTCGGATGCGCGACGAGCCAGCCCGTGCTCGGCGAGCGTTGCGCGGCATCGAGGTACTCGTCATAGGCTTCGTCGAGAACAACCACGACGTCGCGCGGCACGCCGGCGATGAAGGCCTTCACCGCGCTCGCCGGCAACCACGTCCCGGTTGGATTGTTGGGGTTGGCGACGAACACGACGCGCGTGCGGGGGGTGATCGCGGCACGCATGGCATCGAGATCGTGACCGAAGGCGCGCGCCGGAACTTCGATTCCGGTCGCGCCACGCGCCTGCGTCGCCAGGGGATAGACGGCGAACGCATGCTGCGCGTAGACGGCGTGATCGCCCGGGCTGAGAAAGGCCTGCGCCGCGAGCTCCAGAACGTCGTTCGAGCCATTGCCGAGCACGATCTGCTCGGGAGCGACGCCGTAGCGCGCCGCGAGCGCGCCTTTGAGCGCAAACGCGTTGCCATCCGGATAGCGCGTGACACCGGCCGCTGCCGCCGCAATCGCATCGCGCACGCGCGGGCTGGGTCCGCGTGGATTCTCGTTCGAGGCGAGCTTGACGATCGCCGCTTCGGGCAGCCCGTATTCGCGCGCCAGTTCCTCGCTGGGCTTGCCCGGAACATAGGGCGCAATGCGGCGGACGTATTCGGGCGCCCGGGCGGCGACTTCCGCACCCGCGGGAGTGGTGGCGTTCATAGGCGGCTTTGCGCCGGGCCTCACGCGACGGCGGCGGGATAGGAACCCAACAGCTTCAGAAACGGCGCCCGCTGGCGCAGGTCGGCGAGCGCCGCGGCGACGGCGGGGTCGTCCTGGTGGCCTTCGAGATCGACGAAGAACAGATACTCCCACAGGCCGGTACGCGCCGGACGCGACTCGAGCCGCGACATGCTGACCCCGTGCTTGGCGAACGGCTCGAGCAGCGCGTACATGGCTCCCGGCTTGTTCTGCGCCGACATGACCAGCGAGGTTTCATCCTTGCCGGAGGGCGCCACCGCATGCGCGCCGAGCACCCAGAAGCGGGTCGTGTTGTTGGGTTCGTCTTCGATGTTCGCAGCGACGATGTCGAGCCCGTAGATCGCCGCCGCGGCCTCGCCTGCGATCGCCGCTGCGCCGGCCTCGGCCGCTGCGAGCCGGGCCGCTTCGGCGTTGCTCGCCACCGCCACGCGCGCCGCCTTGGGCAGATGCTGCGCCAGCCACTGCACGCACTGCGCCAGCGACTGCGCATGCGAATAGACCTTGCTCACCGCGTCGAGCGCAGTGCCTTTGGCGAGCAGATTCTGCTGGATGCGCAGCTTGATCTCGCCGACGATGGTGAGCGGCGTCTGACACATCAGGTCGAGGGTGCGTCCTACCACGCCTTCGGTGGAGTTCTCGACCGGGACGATCGCGTAGTCGGTGCGCACGGCTTCGGCGGCGCGGAACACTTCGTCGATGGAGGCATAGGGCTCGGCGCGCACCGAGTCGCCGAAATGCCGCGTCACCGCGGCATGGCTGTAGGTGCCCGCCGGTCCGAGATAGGCAACCGAGAGCGTCTGCTCGAGCGCAAGGCAGGCGGAGATGATCTCGCGAAAGACCCCGCCCACCGCGGCGTCGGACAGCGGTCCCGGATTGTCCAACTGCACGCGGCGCAGCACCTGCGCTTCGCGCTCGGGCCGGTATGCCGGACCGTTCTTGAGCGCGCCGATCGCCTGCGCATGCCGCGCACGCTCGGAGAGCAGGCGCAACAGCTCGCGATCGAGCGCGTCGATCGCCACCCGGTGGCGGTGAAGGTCCGGGCCGCCTTTAGGATTATCGTCGTTCGCCATGAGTCATCGCCGTGGCGCGTTGCGCCCGCCGCGGTCCACCCGGCGCGGCAAGCCCGCGCGGGTGCTATTCCCCGTTCTCTTCTTCGGTTTCGACCACCCGCTCCAGCCCGGCGAGCTTTTCGCCCTCGCCGAGATTGATCAGGGTGACGCCCTGCGTCGAGCGTCCCATTTCCCGGATCGCCTTCACCGGCGTGCGAATGAGCACGCCGCCGGTTGAGATCAGCATGACCTCGTCGTCCGGACGCACCAGCGCCGCGGCAACCACCTGCCCGTTGCGGCCGGACTGCTGGATGGCAATCATCCCCTTGCTGCCGCGCCCATGGCGCGTGTATTCGACGATCGGCGTGCGCTTGCCGAAGCCGTTCTCGGTCGCGGTCAGCACGGATTGCTCCTCGTCTTCGGCGACGAGCATGCTGATCACGCGCTGCCCCTTGACGAGCTGCATGCCACGCACGCCGTGCGCACCGCGTCCCATCGGGCGCACGTCGGTTTCCTCGAAGCGCACCGCCTTGCCGCCGGAGCTGAACAGCATCACGTCGTGCTGGCCGTCGGTGAGCGCTGCGCCAACCAGGAAGTCGCCGTCGTCGAGATCGACGGCGATGATGCCCGACGGCCGGGGCCGCGAGAATTCCGACAGCGGAGTTTTTTTAACCGTCCCGTGCGCGGTGGCCATGAACACGAAGCGGTCGTCGACGAACTCCTTCACCGGCAGGATCGCAGTGATCTTCTCGTGCTCGAGCAGCGGCACCAGGTTGACGATCGGCTTGCCGCGCGAGATACGGCTGCCCTGCGGCACGTTGTAGACCTTGAGCCAATAGACGCGGCCGCGATTGGAGAAGCACAGGATGAAGTCGTGCGTGTTGGCGATGAACAAGTGGTCGATGAAATCGTCCTCTTTGGTCGCTGCCGCCTGCTTGCCGCGCCCGCCACGACGCTGCGCGCGGTACTCGGCAACCGGCTGCGCCTTCATGTAACCGCCGTGCGAAAGCGTGACCACCATGTCCTCGGGCGCGATCAAGTCTTCGATCGACAGATCGACGCCATGCGCCACGATCTCGGAGCGGCGCTTGTCGCCGAAGGCCTCGCGGATCGATTTCAGCTCGTCGCCAACGACCGTCTTCACGCGCTCCGGCTTGGCCAGGATGTCGAGCAGATCGACGATCTGCGCCATCACGTCCCGGTATTCGGCGGTGATCTTGTCCTGCTCGAGACCGGTCAGCCGGGCCAGTCGCAGCTCGAGGATCGCCTGCGCCTGCGCGTCGGAGAGGTTGTAGCCGCGCGCGTCGGCCGCGTCCTGCCAGCCAAACTCCGGCGCGAGACCTTCCGGTCGCGCCGCCTCCGCGGCTGCGCGCCGCAGCATGTCTTCGACCAGCGCCGAGCGCCAGCGCCTTGCCATCAGGCCCGCCTTGGCCTCCGCGGGCGACGCTGCGGCCTTGATCAGCGCGATGATCTCGTCGACGTTGGACAGCGCCACCGCGAGACCTTCGAGCACGTGTCCGCGCTCGCGGGCGCGGCCGAGCTCGTAACGGGTGCGGCGCACCACGACCTCGCGTCGATGCGCGAGGAAGTGCTCGAGAAACTGCTTCAGATTGAGCAGCCGCGGCTGACCGTCGACCAGCGCGACCATGTTCATGCCGAAGCTGTCCTGCAGCTGCGTGAGCTTGAACAGGTTGTTGAGGATGATGTCGGCGACCTCGCCGCGGCGCAGCTCGATCACCACCCGCATACCGGATTTGTCGGATTCGTCGCGCAGCTCGGCGATGCCATCGAGCTTCTTCTCACGGACGAGCTCCCCGATGCGCATGAGCAGCGTCGCCTTGTTCACCTGGTAGGGAATCTCGTCGACGATGATCGCCTGGCGATTGCCGCGCTCGAGGTCCTCGATGTGCGTGCGCGCGCGGATCACGACGCGGCCGCGGCCGGTGCGGTAGCCCTCGCGCACGCCCTCGATGCCGAAGATGATGCCGGCGGTCGGAAAGTCCGGCGCCGGCACGTGCTCGATCAGCTCGTCGACGGTGAGCTCGGGATTGTCGAGCAGCGCCAGACACCCGGTGACGATATCGGAGAGATTGTGCGGTGGAATGTTGGTCGCCATGCCGACCGCGATGCCCGACGAGCCATTGATCAGCAGATTCGGTATCCGCGTCGGCAGGACCGTGGGCTCCTGCTCCTTGCCGTCGTAATTGGGCACGAAATCGACGGTTTCCTTGTCGATGTCGGCCAGCAGCTCCGCGGTGATCTTCTGCAGCCGGCACTCGGTGTAGCGGTACGCTGCGGGCGTGTCCCCATCGACCGAGCCGAAATTTCCCTGGCCGTCGATGAGCGGGTAGCGCAGCGAAAACTCCTGCACCATGCGCACCAGCGCTTCGTAGGTCGCGCTGTCCCCGTGCGGGTGGTACTTGCCGAGCACGTCGCCGACGACCCGCGCGCACTTCACGTACGGCCGGTTCCAGACGGTGTTGGCCTCGTGCATGGCGAACAGAACCCGGCGATGCACCGGCTTGAGGCCGTCGCGGACGTCCGGCAGGGCCCGCCCGACGATCACGCTCATCGCGTAATCGAGGTAGGAATGGCGCATTTCGGCTTCCAGGCTTACCGGAAGGGTTTCTTTGGCGAACTGCTCCATCGGGAAAGGGTTCTTTGTCGGTTAAAAGAATGAAAAGCGCTGCCGGCCCAACCGCCGTGGCCCAAGGGCCCAGAAGCTGCTCGCAGCGCCCTTAGCGCTGGCTACCGCGGCGTGAGCGGAAAAACAATGAATTTTATCACGACCGTTGTATTCCCGCGACACTCTGCAACCTATTCTTGCGGGATTCTTTGCAGGCGCAAACATCCCTATGCTATATTCGAGCGGAAAGCGCGCTTTGCCGTCCGCCGCGTCAAGGTTGCTGTCCCAGGTCAAAAGAAGCGGGTAAACGATAACCAAGTCAAAGGGGTGAAAGTGATGAAACTTCGTCTGATTGCAACCATAGTGACCGGCGCGGCAGCAGCCACGCTGTGGTCCGCAGCGTTTGGCCAGGCCAATCCCCAGAACAGCGGCTACGTGCTCTTCGGCTATGGCACGCCTGACAAGAATATCTGGCGCAGCGGCTCCTATGGCGGCACGCCGGGAGTGAATGACACGCTGTGCTGGAGAACCGGCTACTGGACGCCCGCGATGGCGATCGTGGAATGCGATCCCGACCTCGTGCCGAAGGGCGCGCCTCCGCCGCCTCCGGCGGCCGCACCGGCGCCTCCGCCGCCGCCGCCGCCGGCGCCGATGGCGCCGCAGGTGCAGAAGATCACGCTGGCGACCAAGGCGCTGTTCGATTTCGACAAGGCCGTGCTGAAGCCCGAAGGCCGTACCGCGATCGATACCGCAGTGATCGCCAAGCTAAGGGATGTGACCAAGCTCGAACTGGTGCTGGTGACCGGGCATACCGACCGCATCGGCTCGCAGGCGTACAACCAGAAGCTGTCCGAACGCCGTGCCGACGCGGTGCGCGATTACCTGGTGTCGAAGGGTGTCGCCAAGGACAAGATCGAGACCCTGGGCATGGGCAAGACGCAACCGGTACCGGGCGTAGTCTGCAATCAGCCCTATCCGAAGGAACGCAAGGCGCTCATCGAATGCCTGGCGCCGAACCGTCGCGTCGAAGTCGAAGTCAAGGGCGAGGCGGTCAAGCGCTAAGCGTAACCTCGCTGTAAACTGAAAAGCCCCGCCCTCGCGCGGGGCTTTTTTCTAGCGATGCCCATCCCGGTTGATCTCTGCCTCGACGCGCGCTGGATCGTTCCGATCGAACCGGCCGGCGCGCTCGAGCAGCACACCCTCGTCATCGACGCCGGGCGCGTCGTCGCTCTGCTGCCGACCGCGGCGGTCGACAACGCGTATGCGCCGCGCGAGCGCGTGGCGCTGCCGGGCCACGCGCTGCTGCCCGGGCTCGTCAACGCGCACACGCACGCCGCGATGACGCTCCTGCGCGGCATCGCCGACGACGTGCCGCTGAAGACCTGGCTGGAGCAGCACATCTGGCCGTGCGAGGCGCGCTTCCTGTCGCCGGACTTCGTGCACGACGGAACGCTCATTGCAGCGGGCGAGATGCTGTGCGGCGGCGTGACCTGCTGCGCCGACCAGTATTTTTTTCCCGATGCCGCCGCGCGCGCGTATCGGCAGAGCGGCATGCGCGCCGTGCTCTGCTTGCCCGTGCTTGATTTTCCGACGCCGTACGCCGCGGATGCCGATGCCTACCTGCAGGCCGGTCTTGCCGTGCGCGACGCCTGGAAGCATGAGGCGCGGCTCTCCTTCGCGCTCGCGCCGCATGCGCCGTACACCGTCGGCGATTCGAGCTGGGAAAAGATCGTCGTGTTCGCGCGCCAACTCGACCTGCCGATTCAGACCCACGTGCAGGAAACGCGCGATGAGCTCGAGCAAAGCCTCGCCCGCACCGGCATCACTCCGCTCGCACGGCTCGATCGCCTCGGCGCGACTGCGTCGAACTTCATCGCCGTGCACGCGGTGCACCTGGCCGATTCCGACTTCGATCTGCTTGCCACCCAGGGCTGCCAGGTCGTGCACTGTCCGACGTCGAACCTGAAGCTTGCGAGCGGCATCGCGCCCGTGGCACGCCTGCAGGAGCGCGGCATCAACGTGGCCTTGGGCAGCGACGGCGCGGCGAGCAACAACCGGCTGGACGTGCTCGCGGAGGCGCGCCTGGCGTCGCTCATCGCCAAAGCGGCCACCGGAGACGCGGCCGCGGTGCCGGCTGCCACGGCGCTGCGCATGGCCACGCTCAACGGCGCGGCCGCGCTCGGTCTCGACGCGGAAATCGGCTCGCTGCGGCCCGGCAAGCAGGCGGACGCGATCGCGGTGAACCTGGCCGCGTTCCAGCATGCGCCCGTCTACGATCCGATTTCGCACCTCGTGCATGTCGCCGGGCGCGATCAGGTGAGCGACGTGTGGATCGCCGGAAAGCGCGTGCTGAGCGACGGCACGCTCGCGACGCTCGACGCCACCGACCTCGCCGCCCGCGCCAGGCTGTGGCAGGATCGGCTGCGAAGCGCGTGACGCGGCGCTCTATACTGTGGCCATGTTGAACGTCGATCCTGCCGAGTTGGAGAAGTTCAGCGCGCTGGCGCACCGCTGGTGGGATCCGACCAGCGATTTCAAACCTCTTCACGACATCAACCCGCTGCGCCTGGATTACATTGCGCGCCGCAGCCATGGGCTCGCCGGCAAGCGCGCGCTCGATGTCGGCTGCGGCGGCGGCATCCTCGCCGAAGCGATGGCGAGCGCCGGCGCAACAGTCACCGGCATCGACCTTTCCGAAAAAGCTCTCGCCGTCGCGCGCCTGCATCGACTCGAGTCCGGCATCGCCGTCGACTACCGGCTCGTCGCCGCGGAAGCGCTGGCCGCGGAGGAGCCCGGCGGCTTCGACGTCGTGACGTGCATGGAGATGCTGGAGCACGTGCCGCAGCCGGCATCGACGGTCGCCGCCTGCGCGACACTGGTCAAGCCCGGCGGCCTGGTCGTCTTCGCAACGCTCAGTCGCACACCGAAGGCGTACCTGTTCGCCATCATCGGCGCCGAGTATCTGCTGCGCCTGCTGCCGCGCGGTACGCACGATTACGCGCGTTTCATCAGGCCTTCGGAGCTCGCCACTTTCGCGCGGCAGGCCGGGCTCGAAGTCGACGACCTGATCGGCATGACGTACAACCCGCTCACGCGGACCTATCGGCTCGAAGCCGACACGGCGGTCAATTACATTGCAACCTTTCACCGCGAAGCCTAGGCACCCGCTCACCACCGGGCCGCGCACGCTGCCCATAGCTGCGGTGCTGTTCGATCTCGACGGCACGCTCGCCGACACGGCGGGCGATCTCGCCGCCGCGCTCAACCGCGTGCGCGGCGACCGCGACCTGCCGCCGCTGCCGGTTGCGACGCTGCGGCCGCACGCCTCGGACGGCAGCCGCGGCATGCTCGGCACCGGCCTCGGCGTGACACGCGAGCATCCCGAATGGGAAGCGCTCAAGGACGCGTTCCTCGATTACTATGCGGCCGCCCTCGCGGTGCATACGCGACTGTTTGCCGACGCCGAGCGCGTGCTCGCCGAGATCGCCAGGCGGCGGCTCGCCTGGGGCATCGTGACCAACAAGGCGGCGCGCTTCACGCTGCCGCTGCTCGACCACCTGGGCCTCGCCTCACGGGCCGACGTGATCGTCTGCGGCGACACCACGCCGCACGCCAAGCCGCACCCGGAACCGCTCCTGCACGCGGCCGCGCAGCTGCGACTCAGCGCAGCGGATTGCGTTTATGTCGGCGACGCCGAGCGCGACGTCGCGGCCGCGCGTGCCGCCGGCATGGCCGCGCTGGTCGCGCGCTACGGTTACATCGCCGCCGATGCGGGACCCGAGGCGTGGCAACCGGATGGATTCATCGATTCGCTGCCCGCCCTGCTCGATTGGCTACCCGGCGCTGCTGTGGCTCAACCCGGACAGGCGCCGGCGTTGAGATAGAGCCATTGCTGCGCCTTGCCTTCGCGCATCCCCGACACGAATACCGGCTGGCTGCGCGTGAGCGGTTTGAGCACCGTGCCCGCGATGTCATCGGGGATCGCCAGCGCGATGCCGTTGGCGCGCTCGACGTGGTCGCCGTTTTTGAGGCCCATCATGCCGGCAAACCCGCTCTGATCACGGACGACGAGTCCGTCGGCATCGGCCTTGAGCAGCGCCTTCCACGTGTCGGGCGCGCCGATCATGCCCGAGAGCAGCTCGGCGTTGAGCTTCACCACCTGCCCGGCAAAGCCTGCGGGCGCGCTGCACGCTGTCGCCTTCGTGCTCGTCGCGGCGAGCGGCAGCCGCGGCCTGTCCGGCACGGCGCTCCGCAAGGCAATCTCGCGGCGCGCACCGTCCTGGATGAGCGTCACGCCGCCCGGCCCCACCGCATCCAACCGTACGCCCGGCGCGACGTCGCTGCCGGCGGCGATGAGCAGCGCGCCACGGGCGCCGGCGCGAAACAGCGCGTAGCCCTGGCCGTCTCGCTGCGCGAACACGCCGAGCAGGCGCAGCTCGCCCCCAGCCGCTGCCGGCTCGCTCGCCGTCACCGCCGGTCCCGTTTTGCCGAACAGGTGTGCCGCGGCGATGCGCCGGCCGACGTCGCCGTCCGCCACCGGCGGCGCGATGATCACCGGCGCCGGACCGAACCAGCGCCAGCCCCAATAGGCGAGCACGACGGCGAGGAGCGCCAGCGCGCCGAGCATGGCGCCGGCGGCGATGATTCGCCAACGCCACGGCGGCACCGCGTCGGTCACGTATAATCCGGCTTCGCTCACGTCATCTTGTGCCACGTTGAATCCGCAGCTTGCGCGGTTGCAACCGTATCCATTCGAGCAGCTGCGAGCGCTCTTCGCCGGCGTCACGCCGAACCCGGCGCTTACGCCGATCAATCTCTCGCTCGGCGAACCCAAGCATCCCACTCCGGCGCTGCTGTGCGACGCGCTCGCAAGTGGCGCGAAAGGCCTCGCGAATTATCCCACAACGGCCGGCGCGCCCGCGCTGCGCGAAGCGATCGCGGCCTGGCTCAAGCGTCGGCATGCGCTGCAGGCGCTCGATCCGTCGACGCAGGTGCTGCCGGTCCTCGGCAGCCGCGAAGCGCTGTTCGCGTTCGCGCAGACGGTCATCGACGCGAGCCGGGTCGGAGCGACGGTCGTTGTGCCCAATCCGTTCTACCAGATCTACGAGGGTGCGGCGCTGCTTGCGGGGGCTACGCCCTACTGCGTCAACAGCCTCGCCGCAAATGCTTACCGGCCGCGCTGGGAAGACGTCCCGGAGGCGACCTGGGAGCGGACGCAGCTTCTCTACGTCTGCTCGCCGGACAACCCGACCGGAAGCGTGATGAAGCAGGATGCTTGGCGACATCTGTTCGAGCTCTCGGATCGTCACGGCTGCATCATTGCCGCCGATGAGTGCTACTCGGAAGTGTTCTTCGACGAAGCCCGCCCGCCGCTCGGCGCCCTCGCCGCCGCCCAGGCGCTCGGGCGCGCTGGCTATCCGCGGCTGCTCGTGTTTGGCAGCTTGTCCAAGCGCTCCAACGCGCCGGGACTGCGCTCCGGCTACGTGGCGGGCGATGCGACCCTGATCAAGGCGTTTCTGCTCTACCGGACCTATCATGGCTCCGCGATGTCCCCAGCGGTCGCCGCGGCCAGCATCGCAGCCTGGAACGACGAAGCGCACGTGCGGGAGAACCGCGCGCAGTACGCGCAGAAGTTCGCCCGGCTGGCGCCTCGAGTGGCGGCGGTGTGTCCGGCGGCAGCGCCCGAAGCGGCGTTCTATCTCTGGGCGCAGGTGCCCGGCGACGACGCCGATTTCGCGCGCCGGCTTTATGCCGAGCAAGCGGTGAGCGTGCTGCCGGGCAGCTACCTCGCGCGCGACGCCCATGGCGTCAATCCCGGTCGCGGCTACATCCGCATCGCCCTGGTCGCCGATCTTGCCGAGTGCACCGAGGCAGTCGACCGGCTCACCCGGTTTGCCGGCGGCGGCTGACGCGCCCGACCGCTCCGGCTTGCCCCTGAGGGGGCCGTTTTGTCGCGTCCGGCCACGCCCTGTCGCCCAACTCGGCGCACCCCTCCCCCGCGCGTACAATTTGCCCATGACCACCCAAGCAAGCGCAGCCACGAGCACGCGCTCCGCCGCCTGGTGGGGGCTGGCCCTGGCCGGATTCCACGGCGTCTCCCTGCTAACCGTCGCGCTCATTATCGCCATCAATACCGGTTTCGCCGCGATGATGAATATCGAGGACCCGCGGCCGTTCTGGCATCCGTTCGTGACCGCGCAGTGCTTCGGCCTGGCGATTGCGTATTTCGTCAATGCCGTATCGCCGTGGGAGAAGACCCATCCGGTGTTGCGGCTCGTGCTGGCTGTGGCCATCGGGACGGCTGTCGGTTACGCGCTCACGATCCTGGTGAAAGGCCAGTTAATCCACGAGCCGGGGTACAGCATTCCCGAGCTGGTCTCGGACAGCCATAAGTTCGGCTGGACGCTGCTGAGCGGTTTTGGGAATGGGCTGTTCGTCAGCCTCTTCTTCCTGTTCAAGTTCCGCGAGGCGCGCACGCGCGCCGCCATGCTGCAGGCCGATGCCGATCGCAACCTGCTGTCGAAACAGGCGATCGAGTCGGAACTGAAGCTCATGCAGGCGCAGGTCGAGCCGCATTTCCTGTTCAATACGCTCGCCTCCGTCCAGTTCCTGGCCGAGACCGAGCCGCCCAAGGCGAGCCGGATGCTGGGGCACCTGCTCGCCTACCTGCGCGCGGCGCTGCCGCAGCTGCGCTCGGATTCCACCACGCTCGGCCAGGAGGTCGAGCTCGCACAGGCCTACCTTTCGATCATGCAGATGCGCATGGGCCAGCGGCTGTCATTCGTCATCGATGTCGCGCCGGAGCTGGCGCAGCACCGCTTCCCGCCGATGATGCTGATGTCGATGGTGGAAAACGCCGTCAAGCATGGCCTCGAGCCGCGCGCCGAGGGCGGCACGATCCGTCTCGAGGCCCGGCGCCGCGGCGAGCGCCTGGCCGTGGCGGTCGTCGACGATGGACGCGGGCTGCGCGACAAGGCCGGCAACGGCGTCGGTCTGACCAACCTGCGCGAGCGACTGCAGGCGCTCTACGCGGCGAAGGCGCGCTTCACCCTGGAGGAGGTTTCGCCGCACGGGGCGCGCGCGACCATCGAGATTCCCTTTGACGGCGACCCGCTCTAGGCAGCCCACGGCGCTCATCGCCGAGGACGAGCCGATGTTGCGGGCGCAGCTGCGCACCCGGCTTACGCAGGCCTGGCCCGAGCTCGCCGTCGTCGCCGAGGCGGAGAACGGCGAGCAGGCCCTGGCGCTGCAACGCGAGCTCGAGCCCGACATCGCATTTCTGGACATCCGCATGCCGGTGAAATCGGGGCTCGAGGTCGCCGACGAGCTCGCCGGCGCCTGTCACGTCGTCTTCGTCACCGCCTACGACGAGTATGCGGTGACCGCCTTCGAACAGGGCGCGGTCGACTATGTGCTGAAGCCCGCCACCGCGGAGCGCATTGCCAAGGTCGTCGAGCGCCTGAAGCAACGCCTTGAGCGGCCGCCGGCAGACCTCGCCACCGTGCTCGCGCAACTCGAGGCGCGCGAGTCGGGCGGGCCGCTGAAGTGGATCAAGGCCTCGCTCGGAGCCTCGATGCGGCTCATCCCGGCCGATGAGGTTATCTACTTCCACGCCGAGGACAAGTACACCAAGGTCGTCACCGCGGAAGGCGAGGCCCTGATCCGCAAGACGATCAAGGACCTGTTCGACGAACTCGATGGCGAGTTCTTCTGGCAGATCCACCGCGGCACGATCGTCAACCTGCGCGCCATCGCGCGCGTCGACCGCGACTACCGCGACCAGCCGTTGATCATTCTCAAGGGCCGCCCCGAAAATCTGGTCGTCAGCCGCACCTTCGCGCACCTGTTCAAGGCGATGTAACCGCGGCCGGCGCAAGGGCCCTGCGGCTGCGCTTGGGTCGGGGCGCCACCTGAGCGGGTAAAATGCGCCTTTTGCCTGCTTCTCGGCACCGCCACGCCTGATGCACAGCCTGCAAGCGACGATCGACGCCGCGTGGGAGCGACGCAGTGAGCTTGCGCCGCAAACCGCCAGCGCGGAAGTGCGCGACGCGGTCGCGACCGCGCTGGCCGAGCTCGACTCCGGCCGCCTGCGCGTCGCGGAAAAGACCGACGGTCGCTGGATAACGCATCAGTGGCTGAAGAAGGCGGTGCTGCTCTCGTTCCGGCTCGCCGAAAACGTCGCCATGGGCGCCGCGCCGCCGGATGCGCCGTTTCGCTTCTACGACAAGGTGCCGACCAAGTTCGCCGCCTTCGACGCGGCGGCCTTCGCCGCCGCCGCAGTGCGCGTCGTGCCACCGGCGGTCGCGCGCCGCGGCGCGTACATCGCCCGCAACGTCGTCCTCATGCCCTCCTACGTCAACATCGGCGCCTACGTCGACGAGGGCACCCTGGTCGATACCTGGGCGACCGTAGGCTCCTGCGCCCAGATTGGCAAGGGCGTCCACCTCTCGGGCGGCGTCGGCATCGGCGGCGTACTTGAACCGCTGCAGGCGAACCCCACCATCATTGAGGACAATTGCTTTATCGGCGCCCGCTCCGAGGTCGTCGAGGGCGTGATCGTCGAGGAGAATTCCGTGTTGGGCATGGGCGTTTTCATCAGCCAAAGCACCAAGATCTACGATCGGGCCACCGGTCAGGTGGCCTACGGCCGCGTGCCGGCCGGTTCGGTGGTCGTCGCCGGCAGCCTGCCGTCGGCCGAGGGCAACTGCCAGCTCTATTGCGCCGTGATCGTCAAGCAGGTCGACGCCAGGACCCGCGCGAAAACCAGCGTCAACGAGCTGCTGCGCGGCTAGCGTCGATGTCGGTTTCACTCAAATCCGCGGAGGACGTCGCCAAGATGCGCGTCGCAGGCGCGCTCGCCGCGGAGGTGCTCGACTACATCGCGCCGCACGTGAGCGCCGGCGTGACCACCGGCGAGCTCGACTCCCGGTGTCACGCCTACATGGTCGAGGTCCAGGGCACGATACCGGCACCGCTGCACTACGCACCGCCGGGATATCAACCGTATCCGGCGTCGATCTGCACTTCGGTCAACCACGTCGTCTGTCACGGGATCCCGGGCGACAAAGTGCTCAAGAACGGCGACATCGTCAACATCGACGTCACGGTCATCAAGGACGGATTTCACGGCGACACCAGCCGCATGTTCTACATCGGCGCACCGCCGATCCAGGCGCGGCGCCTGTGCGAAGTGACCTACGAAGCGATGTGGCGCGGCATCCGCACGGTGCGGCCGGGAGCGCATCTGGGCGACATCGGCGCGACCATTCAGCGCCACGCGGAGAGCCACGGCTTCTCCATCGTGCGCGAGTTCTGCGGTCACGGCATCGGGCGAGCGTTCCACGAGGAACCGCAGGTGCTCCATTACGGGCGCGCCGGCACGGGACTGAAGCTGCAGCCGGGAATGGTCTTCACCATTGAACCGATGGTCAACGCCGGGCGGCCTGCCATCCGCTGCCTGGCCGACGGCTGGACGGTCGTCACCGCCGATCACAGCCTCTCCGCGCAGTGGGAGCACACCGTCCTGGTGAACGCCTCGGGCTACGAAGTGCTCACCGTCTCGCCGGGGGCGCCGGCGCCGGCGCCCGGTTGATGGCCTGCGTTTGAGCAGCGTTCTCGCCCCGCCTGCGCGGCGCAGCGTGAACACGGCGGCCACCCCCTGGAAACTCGAGCTCGAGGCCGGCCGACGCGCGCTCGAGCTTGCCTATCGCAAGCAACCCCAGCTGCGGCGCTTGCTCTCCGGCCAGGCGCGATTGACCGACCGGGTGCTGCGCGGGATCTGGACGAAGATTGCCCCCCCGCCGGGCTGCGCCCTGGTCGCCGTCGGCGGCTACGGTCGCGGCGAGCTTTTCCCGCATTCGGACGTCGATGTCGTCGTGCTGCTGCCGCGGCCCCTCGAGGCGATGCCGCCGGCCACCGCCTCGAGCCTCGAGCGTTTCATCGGCGGGTTGTGGGACACCGGCCTCGAGATCGGCCACAGCGTGCGCACGATCGACGAATGCGAAGCCGAGATGGCCGGCGATGCGGTCATCCGCACCAGCCTCCTCGAGCGGCGCCTGCTCGCCGGCTCGCGCGCGCTCTTCGTGCGCTTCGGCCAGCGCTTCGCCGCCACGCTCGACGTGCGCAGCTTCTACGAGGCCAAGGCGCTGGAGCAGCAGCAGCGCCACCTTCGCTACCAGGATACGGCGTACAACCTCGAGCCGAACCTCAAGGAAAGTCCGGGTGGCCGACGCGACCTGCAGACGATTCTGTGGATCGCGCGCGCCGCCGGCTTCGGACACACCTGGCGCGATATCGCCGCGCACGGGCTGATGACCGCGACGGAGGCGCGCGAGCTCGCGCGGCACCAGGCGCTCATCGACGGCCTGCGCACCCGGCTGCATTACCTCGCCGGCCGGCGCGAGGATCGCCTGGTGTTCGATGTCCAGGCTGCGCTCGCGCGCGAGTACGACCTGACCGACACGCCATCGCGGCGTGCGTCCGAGCAGCTGATGCAGCGCTACTATCGCGCCGCCAAATCGATCCGCCAGCTCAACGTCATCCTGCTGCAGAACCTGCACGCGCGCCTGTTTCCCGCGGAGCTCAAGGCGCAACCGATCGACGCGGATTTCCAGGCGGTCGACGAGCTGCTCGATATCAAGGACGCGGAACTGTTCGGCAAGCGGCCGGGGGCGATCCTCGACAGCTTTCTCACGCTGCAGCGACATCCCGAGCTCAAGGGCATGTCCGCACCGACGCTGCGCGCGCTGTGGCGCCACCGCAAGCGCGTCGACGCTGCGTTCCGCCGCGACCCGGAAAACCGCGCCCGCTTCCTGGCCATTCTGAGCCAGCCGCACGGCGTCACCCACGAGCTGCGGCGCATGAACCAGTACGGCATCCTCGGCCGCTACCTGCCGGCCTATGGCCGCATCGTCGGCCAGATGCAACACGACCTCTATCACGTCTACACGGTCGACGAGCACATTCTGATGGTGATCCGCAATCTGCGGCGCTTCACCGAATCGCAGCACGCGCACGAATATCCCCTTTGCTCGCGGCTGATCGCCGACTTCGCGCGGCCTGAAGTGCTCTATCTCGCAGCCTTGTTCCATGACATTGCCAAGGGTCGCGGCGGCGACCATTCGCACCTGGGCGCGGCGGACGCGCGGCGCTTCTGCCGGCAACACGGCCTGGCCGCCGAGGAATCGCGTCTGGTGGCGTGGCTGGTCGAGCAGCACCTGGCGATGTCGCTGACCGCCCAGAAGCAGGATATCGGCGACCCGGCGGTGGTCGCGGCGTTTGCCGCCAAGGTGCGTACCCAGAGACACCTCACCGCGCTCTATCTGCTCACCGTCGCCGACATTCGCGGCACCAGCCCCCAGGTGTGGAACGCCTGGAAGGCGAAACTGCTGGAGGACCTGTTCCACGCCACGCTTTCGCAACTGACCGGCCGCGACGCGACGCGAACGCTCGACGACAGCCTCGAAGCGCGCCGCAGCGAGGCACAGCGGCAGCTGCGCCTCTACGCCATCCCCGAAGCTGCCGAACGGGCGTTGTGGCAAAAGCTCGACAGCGTGTATTTCCAGCGCCACAGCGCCGACGAGATCGCGTGGCACGCGCGGCAGCTTTACTTTCGCGTCGACGGCGAGGAGCCGGTAGTCCGGGCGCGACTGTCACGTTCCGGCGTCGGGCTGCAGGTGATGATCTACATGCCCGACCAGAAGGAGCTGTTCGCACGCATCTGCGGCTTCTTCGGCAAGGCGCGGCTCTCGATTCTCGACGCGAAGATCCATACGACGCGCCACGGCTACGCGCTCGATACCTTCATCGTGCACGACCCGGTCAATGCGCAGGCGGCCTATCGCGCCGCCACGAACTACGTCGAATTCGAGCTCAAGCGCGTGCTCTGCGAGCGCGCGCCCCTGGAGCCGCCGCCGATCGGCCGCGCGAGCCGGCACCTCAAGCATTTTCCGCTCACCCCGGAAGTGCGCCTGTTTCCCGACGACAAGGGGACGCACTACATCCTCGAGATCGTCGCCGGTGACCGGCAGGGTTTGCTCGCCCATATCGCCTACGTCCTGGCCAAGGCGAACATCAACGTCGCCAGCGCCAAGATCAATACCCTCGGCGAGCGCGTCGAGGATGTGTTCCTGCTCGACGGCGCCCGGCTGCACGACGAGGCAGCGCTGGTCCGGCTGGAGACTGCGCTCTACGAACAGCTGCGCCTCTAGCGCGCGGGGTGGCACCGACCTCGTCGCGAGGCCGGCCTACTCGTCGATGACCTCGACGTCAGGGAACAGGACGTCGGTGTAGCCGAGCAGCCGCAAATCGCGCATGCGCATCGGGTAGAGGATGCCGTCTAAGTGATCGCACTCGTGCTGCACGACGCGGGCGTGGAAGCCGGAGACCTCGCGCTGCAGCGGGCGGCCGTCGGGCTCGAAGCCGCTGTAACGCAGGTCCGTAAAGCGCGGCACCTGGCCGCGCAGGCCCGGCACCGACAGGCAGCCCTCCCATCCTTCCTCCATCGCGGTCGAAAGCGGCGTCAGCAGGGGATTGACGAGCTCGGTATAGGGGACCGGATCCGCATCGGGGTAACGCTCGTTGTGCTCGAAGCCGAAGATCACCACCCGCAAGCCCACTCCGATCTGCGGCGCGGCGAGGCCGGCACCGTGGGCGGCGATCATGGTTTCGCGCATGTCGGCGATGAGCGCCTTGAGCTCCGGCGTGCCGTATCGCTCCACCGGCTTGGCGCGCTCCAGCAGCCGCGGATCACCCATTTTGAGGATCGGTCGGATCACGTTGCCTCCGCCTGCACGACGTGGTCGATCAGGGTCTTCACCTTGTCCATCGCCGTTTCAAGAACCCCGGCGATGCGCTCGATAGATACTTCGGTCGCACTTTCGCCCCGTCCGGCCGCGTGATTGACGATGACCGCGATCGCCGCGTAGGCGATGCCTAGCTCGCGCGCCAGCACCGCCTCGGGCATACCGGTCATTCCGACTATGGTCGCACCGTCGCGTTCCATGCGGTCGATCTCCGCTGCCGTCTCCAGCCGCGGGCCGGAAACCGCCCCGTAGACACCGCCGTCGTGGATGGCAAGGCCGGCGGCGCGGGCCGCTCTTAGGCAATGCCGGCGCAGCTCGGCGCTGTAAGGCTGCGTGAAGTCGACGTGCGTCACCGCGCGGTCCTCCCCGTCGAAGAAGGTGCTGGGGCGGCCGCTGGTGTAGTCGATGAGCTGGTCGGGCAGCACCAGGTCGCCGGGAATGCAGCGGCTGGTGATCGCGCCCACCGAGGCCACGGCCAGGATCGTGTCCACGCCACGGTGCTTGAGCGCCCACAGGTTGGCGCGGTAGTTGACCCGATGCGGCGGGATCGTATGGCCGTGGCCATGCCGCGCCAGAAACACCACATCGCGCCCGGCAACCTGGCCGAAGATCAGGGCTGACGACGGTTCGCCATAGGGAGTGCGCACGACCTCGCGGTGGGCGACGGCGAGCGTCGACAGTCGGGTGAGCCCGCTGCCGCCGATGATGGCCAGCATGAATGCTTGTCTGCAGGAACCGGGTAAGCGTGCGCCGTCCGTCGGTAAAACCGGCGTAGAACCGGCGCGCCAGTTGTTACTTTGCTTGAGCTTGGTTATTCTTGTCAATTCATGACATTGTCAAGCTTGGCCGCGCGTGGGCCAGGCCCCATGCCAGCAGGTAACCCATGTACCTCGACCGACTGTTCAAGCTGATGGCGGAGAAACAGGCCTCGGACCTGTTCATCTCCTGTGGCGCGCCGATCAACATCAAGATCAACGGCATCGTCTCGCCCATCTCCACCCAGCCGATGGACGTCGAAACCGTCCGCCGGGTGGCCTACGAACTGATGACCAAGGATCAGGCGCGCGAATTCGAGAACGAGATGGAGATGAACCTCTCCTACCTCGATCGCAGTGTCGGCAACTTCCGGATCAACATCTTCCGCCAGCGCGGCACGATCTCACTTTGCATCCGCTACGTGCGCAGCAATGTCCCGCCGTTCGACCAGCTCAAGCTGCCCCCCGTCCTGCTCAACCTGATCATGGAAAAGCGTGGGCTGGTGCTCATCGCCGGGGCGACCGGCTGCGGCAAGTCGACCACCCTGGCGGCGATGATCGATTACCGCAACAACAACAAGTCAGGCCATATCCTGACCCTCGAGGATCCCATCGAGTATCTGTTCGAGCACAAGCAGTCGATCGTCAATCAGCGCGAAATCGGCGTCGACACCCACGGCTACAACAAGGCGCTTGGCAACGCCCTGCGCGAGGCGCCCGACCTGATCATGATCGGCGAAGTCCGCGACCGCGAAACGATGCAACAGGCGCTGCTGCATACGCTGACCGGCCACCTGTGCCTGTCGACGCTGCACGCGAACAACAGCTATCACGCCTTGTCGCGGATCATCAACATGTTTCCCTACGACGCGCGCTCCGGGCTCCTCTCCGACCTGTCGATCGGCCTGCGCGCGATCATTTCCCAGCGCCTGGTGCGCAACAAGGAAGGCGATCAGCAGCCTGCCGTCGAGATCCTGCTCAACACCTCGCTTATCGCCGAGCTGATCAAGAACGGCGAGATCACGCAGATCAAGGAGGCAATGGAGCAGAGCCTCTATCCCGGATCGCAGACTTTCGAGCAGGCGCTCTGCCGCCTCTACCTCGACGGCGTGATCGCCTACGACGAGGCTCTGTCCGGCTCGGATTCGCCGACCAACCTCGCGTGGCTGGTCAACCAGAACTCGCCCTCCGCGCGCATGGATTCCGCCGAGACCGGCGAGGAATCCCGTCGCGAGAGCGGCAGCTTTGCCAAGCTCGAGATCGATCCCGAATTCCTGAACCGCGACCACTGAGCGGAAGCCGGGCCTTGGCCGCGACCACCATGGGGCCCAACGCCACGCTCGAGCTCGCCCGCGAGCTGATCGCGCGGCGCTCGCAGACGCCCGATGACGCGGGCTGCCAGACGCTCCTCATGGCGCGCCTGGAGCCGCTGGGATTCCATTGCGAGACCCTGCTGTGCAACGGTGTGACCAACCTCTGGGCGCGGCGCGGCACGGCGCGGCCGACGGTTTGTCTCGCCGGGCACACCGACGTGGTCCCAAGCGGGCCGCTCGCGGCCTGGAGCTCCGACCCGTTCACGCCGACGATCCGCAACGGGTTCCTCTACGGGCGCGGTGCCGCCGACATGAAATCGTCGCTGGCGGCATTCGTGGTTGCCGTCGAGGGCTTTGTCGCCGCGCACCCCACGCATCCCGGATCGATCGCACTGCTGGTGACCTCCGACGAGGAAGGACCCTCGGTCGACGGCACGGTGCGCGTGGTCGAAAAGCTCCAGGCTTCCGGAACGGTGCTCGACTATTGCGTCGTCGGCGAACCCTCGTCGGTGGACCGGCTTGGCGACATGATCAAGAATGGCCGGCGCGGCACGCTCTCGGGCACGCTGCGCGTGCGCGGCGTCCAGGGTCACGTCGCCTATCCGCAGCTCGCCCGCAATCCCATCCACCTCGTCGCGCCGGCGATCGCCGAGCTCGCCGCGCTGCATTGGGACGACGGCAACGAATACTTCCCGCCAACCACGTGGCAGGCCTCGAACATCCACGCCGGCACGGGGGCGACCAACGTGATCCCGGGCGAGCTCGAGCTCATGTTCAACTTTCGCTACGCGACGGCGAGCACGCGCGCGAGTCTGCAGGAGCGCTTCGAGGCCGTACTGCAACGGCACGGTCTCGACTACGAGCTCACCTGGACCGGAACCGGCCCGCCTTACCTCACGCCTCGCGGCGAGCTCGTCCGCGTCGCCACCGAGGCGATTGCCGAGGTCTGCGGCATCGTGCCTGAAATCTCCTGCACAGGCGGCACCTCCGATGGCCGCTTCATCGCCGCGGTGTGCCGCGAAATCGTCGAGCTCGGGCCGGTCAACGCCACCATCCACAAGCTCGACGAGCGCGTTGCCGTCGCCGAGCTGGAGCCGCTCGCCGCCTTGTATCGTGGCATACTGGAGCGTCTGCTGCTCGGCTCGGCTGCCCGATGAGCACCCTTACCCAGGAACTGGAGAGCGTCCGCGACTGGCTGCGCTACGCGGTGACTCGCTTCGACGCGACGGGGCTTTTTTTTGGCCACGGCACGAGCAACGCCTACGACGAGGCCGCCTACCTGCTGCTGCATACTCTGCACCTGCCGCTCGACCGCCTGGAGCCATTTCTCGACGCCAAGCTCACCCACGCCGAGCGCGAGGAAGTGCTCGACATCATCGCCCGGCGCGTCAACGAGCGCATTCCGGCGGCGTATCTCACCCGCGAGGCGTGGCTCGGCGAATACCGCTTCTATGTCGACGAACGCGTGCTCATTCCGCGCTCGTATATCGCCGAGGTGTTGCGCGAAGGCTTGAGTTCCTGGGTTCCCGATCCGGCCCGCATCCAGACCGCGCTCGACCTGTGCACCGGGTCCGGATGCCTTGCGATTCTGCTTGCGCACCACTTTCCCAATGCCGACGTCGATGCCGCCGACATCTCCTCCGATGCGCTCGCCGTCGCACTGCGCAACGTCGCCGATCATGGCTTGCAGGGCAGAGTCAACCTGATTCGCTCCGACCTGCTATCCAACCTCACCGAGAAGGAGTACGACCTCATCGTCAGCAATCCGCCCTACGTGACGGCGCTGGCGATGGAGGAGTTGCCGCCGGAATACCGCCATGAACCGCAGCTCGCGCTCGCCGGTGGCGATGACGGCCTCGACGCGGTGCGCACCATCCTCGCGCGCGCCGTGGAGTTTCTCAACCCCGATGGTCTGCTTGTCGTCGAGGTGGGCGCGAACCGCGATGCGACCGAGGCCGCGTTTCCGCGCCTGCCGTTCACCTGGCTCGCCACAGCGTCCGCGGAGGACAGCGTGTTTCTGCTGCGACGCGAGGATCTGCTGCGCGCGCAGCGCGCCGCCGCCTGAGCGGCCGGCGCCGACCTACTCGGTACCCAGGCCGAAGAAGCTCCGAATGCGCCGTACCAGCTCGTTCGCGCGCGTGCCCGTTGCACGCGCGCGGGCCTCCGCGGAAAGCGTGGCGAGCGTCGCGTCGTTGGCCGCCTGCCGCTCCGCGACGGTCTTCGACATCGCCTCGGCGAGCTCAGGCCGGGCACGGATGACCGTTTCGAAGCCCCGCTTGTCGAGCCGGTAGCATAGCGCCTCCGATTCGGCGGCGACCGTCGCGGTTCGCGCCTGGCCGGTGAGCAAGCCCATCTCGCCGAAGAACGCCGGCGCCTTGAGCTTGGCCAGCCGCTGGCGGCCGGGCGGCATGCCCGCCTCGGGTTCGCGGAAAATGCCGACCTGGCCGCGCGCCAGGATAAACAGTGAATCCGACGGCTCGCCCTGCTTGGTCGCGATGTCGCCCGGGCCGAACGGCGTCGGGATCAATTGCGCCGCCAGTTCGTGTGCCTCCTCGGCCGTGAGCGAGGCGAACAATTCCAGCGACCGCAGCAGCGCCTCGCGCGACTCCCGCTCGTGCCCCGAGCGTTCCGACTGCAGATTGCGCGCCGAATGCAGGTAGAGCTCCGACCGGGAGATCGGAATCTCCATGCCGGCCCGGCCGAGCGCGGCGTGGACATGCACCCGCATGCGCGAGTCGGTCGTCAGGTAGGATTTGATGTCGGTGAGCCAGTAATAGACCACGTACTTGATCGCGCTGCCGTCGAAGCCGGTGCAAACGCAGTGCGGCAGGGGATCGCTCGCGACACAGGGGATTTCGACGCGCTCCAGCGCGGCGCTAACCACCGCGAGGACCTGGCCCGGGGTCCACTCGTAGCCGACGGCAAACTCGATCGGCCGGCGCCACGGAATGCGCAGATCGCCGCGGCGCCCGATCAGCGTCACGCGGTTCTTCATGAGGTCGCTGTTGGGGATGACGATCGTCACGTTGTTGACCGTGGCCAGCGCCGTGTAGCGCCAGCGAACGCTGACGATTTCGCCGGTCACGCCATCGATCTCGATCCAGTCGCCGATGCGGCAGGTGTTGTCGATCTGCAGCGAAATGCCGCCGATCAGGTTGCCGAGCGTGGCCTGCGCCGCGAAACCGATGATCGCGGCCAACGTTGTCGCCGAGAAGGTGATGGTGGTCAGGTTCACCCCCAGCGCGTCCATCCGGAACAGTGCGTAAAGGATCAGCCCGACCGCGACGCCGACCTCGCCGAGAATGCGCGGCACGGTGCGGCGCCCCAGGAGCACGCCGGTGACGAAGCCGATGTAGATGCGGATGTTGCCGATCGCAGCGATCAACAGGCAGATCTCGCGCGGCACCACCGCGATGGACAAGTGCGTCGGGATGATCTGGAAGCGCGCCAGAAACGCGAGCGCGCCCAGCCCCAGCAGGATGATGAACAGCGTGACCGTCACCGAGCGCCGCAGCTCCGGCCGGTAGCGCATGGTGATCAGGCCGAGAAGCAGGGCCAAGGCGGAGAACCCGAGCGCTTCCTGCAGCGTGATCCATTCAACCATCGTTGACGCTTCTCCTCCCGAGCCGACGCGGCGCGGCAACCTGCGCGGATTATACGGCCAAGGCGCCGCGGCACAGGGCGTGGGTTGCGAATCACGCTAGAATGGCCGTCGTCCCACTCAATGCGTCCTGCTCCCCGATGCGTACCGGTGGTCAAATACTTGTCGACAGCTTGCTGCTGCAGGGCGTGGAGCTCGCCTTCTGCGTGCCCGGTGAGAGCTATCTGCCCGTGCTCGACGCGCTCTACGACGTCCGCGACCGGCTGCGGTTGATCGTCTGCCGCCAGGAAGGCGGCGCGGCGTACATGGGCGAAGCCTACGGCAAGCTCACCGGTCGGCCCGGCATCGTCTTCGTCACCCGCGGGCCCGGCGCATCGAATGCCGCGATCGGCATTCACACCGCCGCCCAGGACTCGACGCCATTGATCGTCTTTGTCGGCCAGGTCGGCGGCGACTTCGTCGATCGCGAGGCATTCCAAGAAATCGACTACCGGCGCATGTACGGCAGCATTGCCAAGTGGGTGGCGCAGATCGATCGGGTCGAGCGCGTCCCCGAATACGTCGCGCGCGCGTTTCGCGTCGCGCAGTCGGGCCGGCCGGGCCCGGTCGTGCTGGCCCTGCCCGAAGACATGCTCGCCGCAAGCGCCGACGTCGCCGACGTCGCGCGCATCGAGATCACGCCGGTCGCTCCGGCTGTGGCGGCAATGGCGCAATTGCGCGCCATGCTCGCCGCCGCACAACGCCCGCTCGTGCTCGTCGGCGGCAGCGGCTGGAACCCGGCCGCCTGCCGCGACCTCGCGCGCTTTGCGGAGGCGAACGCGCTACCGGTCGCGTGCGCCTTTCGCAATCAGGACGTGTTCGACAATCGGCATCCGAACTATGCGGGCGATGTCGGCATCGGCATCAATCCCGAGCTCGCCGCGCGCGTGCGCGGCGCCGACGTGTTGCTGGTGCTGGGCGAGCGCCTGGGCGAGATGGTCACCAGCGGCTACACGCTGCTGGCGCCGCCGGAGCCCGAGCAGCGACTCATCCACGTGCATCCCGGCGGCGACGAGCTCGGGCGCGTCTATCAACCCGCGCTGGCGATCGAAGCCTCACTTGGCGCCGCGTGCGCGGCGCTTGCCGCGCTGCCGCCGCTCGCGGCGCCGCCGTGGACCGGCAGCGCCGCGGCCGCCCACGCGGCGTACCTCGCCTGGCAGACGCCGCAGCCGATGCCCGGTGCGGTCGACCTGTGGCAGGTCGTGGTGCAATTGCGCGAGCGGCTGCCCGAGGATGCGCTCGTGGCCAGCGGTGCGGGCAACTACACGTCCTGGCTGCACCGGCTGTATCGCTACCCGCGCTATCGCACCCAGATCGCCCCGTACAACGGTTCGATGGGATACGGGGTGCCGGCCGCCGTCGCCGCCAAAGCCGTGCATCCGGAGCGGGTCGTCGTGTCCTGGAACGGCGACGGCTGCTTTCTCATGAACGGGCAGGAGCTCGCAACCGCCGTGCAATACGGCCTCGCCGTGGTCTTCATCGTCATCGACAATTCGATGTACGGGACGATCCGCATGCACCAGGAGCGCGCGTACCCGGCGCGCGTCTACGGCACGGATCTGCTCAATCCCGATTTTGCGGCGCTCGCGCGCGCCTACGGTGCGCACGCAGAGACGGTGCAACGCACCGCCGAATTCGCGCCGGCGTTCGAACGGGCACTCGCGGCCGGGCGGCCGGCGCTGCTGCACCTCAAGGTCGATGGGGAGCAGATTACGATGAACGCCACCATTTCCGCCTTGCGCGCACGGGCGCAAGGCGCAGCGACCTGACCGGTCCGCGATGTCGACCGGCGAGCCCGCCGCCGTTCTTGCCGTCTCCGGCCTCTCGGTCGAGTTTCGCACCTCCGAACGCGCGGTGACGGCCGTGCGCGACGTTGCCTTCACCGTCGCGCGTGCTGAGACCATCGCCATCGTCGGCGAATCCGGATCGGGCAAGTCGGTGACCGCACTCTCCGTGATGCGGTTAGTCGAGCATGGCGGCGGCCGGATCCTTTCGGGCCGGCTGGATTTTTTGCGTCCGGGCGGGCAACGCATCGATCTTGCCCACGCCGGACCCACGGTGCTGCGCTCGATCCGCGGTGCCGAGATCGCGATGATCTTCCAGGAGCCGATGACCTCGCTTAACCCGGTGTACACGGTCGGCGAGCAGATCGCGGAATCGATCCGGCTGCACCAGCGCAAGGACCATGCCGCGGCCCGGCGCGAGGCCCTGCGCATGCTCGAGCAGGTGCGCATTCCCGAGGCTACGCAGGTGCTCGGCCGCTATCCGCACCAGCTTTCCGGCGGCATGCGCCAGCGCGTGATGATCGCGATGGCGCTGTCGTGCAAGCCGGCGCTGCTGATCGCCGACGAGCCGACCACCGCGCTCGACGTGACGATCCAGGCGCAGATCCTCGAGTTGATCCGCCTGCTGCAGGATGAGATGCACATGGCGGTCATCTTCATCACCCACGACATGGGCGTCGTCGCCGAGGTGGCCGAGCGCGTGCTGGTCATGTACCGCGGCGCGATCGTCGAGGCCGGCACGGCCGATACGATTTTTCACGCGCCGACGCATCCGTACACGCGCGCCCTGCTTGCCGCCGTACCCCGCCTCGGCTCGATGCAGGGCACCGACCTTCCGGCGCGCTTTCCGCTGCCGCAAGCCGATGCTGGCGGGGTGGTCACGCCGGCGGTCGTGTCGCAGCCGCCGGACGCGGGTTCGCCACTGCTCAAGGTGCGCGGCCTCAAGACGCGCTTCGATATCCCCTCCGGGCTCTTCGGCCGCGTGCGCCGCCGCGTGTACGCGGTCGAGCAGGTAAGCTTCGACCTGCACGCGCGCGAGACGCTGGCGCTGGTCGGCGAATCCGGCTGCGGCAAGTCCACCACCGGCCGCTCGCTGCTGCGCCTGGTCGACATCGCCGGGGGCCACATCGAATTCGGCGGCCGCGACATCGCGCAGCTTCCCTCCGACCAGGTGCGCCCGCTGCGGCGCGAGATCCAGATGGTGTTCCAGGATCCGTACGCGTCGCTCGATCCGCGCCTCACCGTCGGTTTTTCGGTGGCCGAGCCGCTCTACGTCCACGGCACGGCCCGCGGCAGCGCGGCCGAGGAGCGGGTCGCGTGGCTCCTCGAGCACGTCGGCCTTTCTCCCGATTACGCGCAGCGTTATCCGCACGAGTTTTCCGGCGGGCAGCGCCAGCGCATCGCGATTGCCCGCGCCCTGGCGCTGCAACCGAAGATCATCATCGCCGACGAAGCGGTCGCCGCACTCGACGTGTCAATCCGGGCGCAGATCATCAACCTGCTGCTCGATCTGCAGGCCGAGTTCGGATTGTCGTACCTGTTCATCTCCCATGACATGGCGGTGGTCGAACGCATCAGCCACCGCGTGGCGGTGATGTACCTGGGCCAGATCGTGGAAATCGGGCCGCGCCGCGCCATCTTCGAGGAACCGCGGCATCCCTACACGAAGAAGCTCATGGCCGCGGTGCCCATCGCCGACCCGGCGCGACGCCGTCGCAAAAGAGAGCTATCATCCGACGAGGTGCCCAGCCCGGTGCGGGCAGTGGACGACGAGCCACAGGTCATGCCGCTCGAGCAGGTGGGGCCGGGGCACTACGTCGCCACGCATCATATCGGGGGCGCGTATTGACGCTCGCGGGTTTCCCGAGCACTGCATCGTGCATCGTCCGGAGGAACCGCATGAAACCGCTGTTACGCTCGATCGTTCTCGCCGCGCTGGCTCTAGGCGCTCTCGCCGCATCCCCGGCCTTCGCCGCCAAGGATGTGGTGTTCGCAGTCGCTTCGCAGTTCACGACCACCGATCCCTACGACGCCAACGATACGCTGTCGCAGGCGATGGCCAAGTCGTTCTACGAGGGCCTGTACAGCTTCGACAAGGACATGAAACTGATACCGGTGCTCGCCGAGAGCTACACCGTGAGCAAGGACGGTCTCGTCTACACCATCAAGCTCAAGAAGGGCATCAAGTTCCACGACGGCACCGACTTCAAGGCCGACGCGGTGAAGGTGAACCTCGACCGCGTCACCAATCCGGCCAACAGGCTCAAGCGCTACGGCTTGTATAACAACAATATCGCCAAGACCGAGGTCGTCGACGACTACACCGCCCGGATCACGCTGAAGTCGCCGTTTTCCGCGTTCATCAACCAGCTCGCGCACCCATCGACGGTGATGATCAGCCCGGCCGCGCTCGCCAAGTACGGCAACAAGGACATCGCGTTCAACCCGGTCGGAACGGGCCCGTTCAAGTTCGTGGAGTGGAAGCAGACCGACTACCTCAAGGTCGCGAAGAACGACAGCTACTGGCAGAAGGGCTTGCCGAAGGTCGACAGCATCACCTGGAAGCCGGTGGTCGACAACAACTCGCGCGCCGCGATCATGCAGACCGGCGAGGCGCAGTTCACCTACCCGCTGCCCTACGAGCAGGCGGACCTGCTCAAGGCCAAGCCGGATCTGGACGTGGTCGCCGCGCCGTCGATCATCCTGCGCTACCTGTCGATGAATACGCAGCAGAAGCCCTTCGACAACCCGAAAGTGCGGCAGGCGATCGCCTACGCAATCAACAAGGATGCCATTGCCAAGATCGCATTCAACGGTTACGCCACAGCCGCCGACGGCGTCGTGCCCGAAGGCGTCGAGTATGCGGTGAAGCTCGGAGTCTGGCCTTACGACGTGGCCAAGGCGAAGAAGCTCCTGGCCGAGGCGGGCTACCCGAACGGCTTCGAGACCGATCTCTGGTCCGGGTACAACCACAGCATCGCCCAGAAAATCACGCAGGTGATTCAGCAGCAGCTGCTGCAGATCGGCATCCGCACGAAAATCCAGCTCCTCGAAGCCGGGCAGCGCGTGGAGAAGGTGGAAAGCTGGCAGGATCCGGCCACCGCACCGTTGCGGCTCTATTACATCGGCTGGTCGTCGTCCACCGGCGAGGCCGACTGGGCGCTGCGGCCGCTGCTCGGCTCCGAGTCGTGGCCGCCGAAACTCTTCAACACCGCGTACTACAAGAGCGATCGCGTCGACGGCGACCTCAAGAATGCGCTGCTCACCACCGACAAGGCGGAGAAGGCGAAGTTCTACAGGGATGCGCAGGAGGCCATCTACAACGACGCCCCCTGGGTGCCACTGGTCACCGAAAAGCTCCTGTCGGTGAAGAGCAAGAAGTTGAGCGGGGTCTACACCATGCCCGACGGATCGTTCAACTTCACCGACATCGATCTGCGCTAGCGCGACGGGCCCTAACCCGCTCGGCACGAGCCTGGTTCCTGGCGCGCGGGTAGGCTTCTTCCCCGCCCCGGGCCTGCCGCAGCGCTAGCCCATGCTGCAGTACCTCACCAGACGCCTGCTCGGGCTGATCCCGACGCTGCTGCTCGTCGGCGTGCTGGTGTTCTCGTTCGTGCACCTGCTCCCCGGCGATCCGGCGCGCCTCGCGGCGGGCGTGGATGCGACGCCCGAAACCGTGGCGCTGGTGCGCCAGGACCTGGGGCTCGACCGACCGCTGCCCGAACAGTTCCTGCGCTTCGCCGGCGGCGTATTGCATGGCGATTTCGGCCGCTCTCTGCGCACCAAACGGCCGGTGAGCACCGAGATCGCCGAGCGTTTCTGGCCCACGTTCTGGCTGACGGTTGCGAGCATGGCCTGGTCGGTCGTCATCGGCATGGCGATCGGCATCGTGTCGGCCGTCTGGCGCAATCGCTGGCCGGACCGCGTGGGCATGACGCTCGCCGTCTCCGGCATCTCCTTTCCTGCCTTCGCGCTCGGCATGGTGCTGATGCAGATCTTCGCGGTCGAGCTCAACTGGCTGCCAACCGTTGGCGCCGATACGTGGCGGCACTACATCCTGCCCTCGCTGACGCTGGGCGCCGCCGTGGCGGCGATCATGGCGCGCTTCACGCGCTCGTCGTTCGTCGACATCCTGCAGGAAGACTATGTGCGCACCGCGCGCGCCAAGGGATTGCCGGAAACGGTCGTGGTCATCAAGCACGGGCTGCGCAACGCACTCATCCCGGTGATCACGATGATGGGGCTGCAGTTCGGCTTTCTGCTCGGCGGGTCGATCGTCGTCGAGGTGGTGTTCAACTGGCCCGGGATGGGCAGGCTTCTCGTCGATGCCGTCGACATGCGCGACTATCCCGTGATCCAGGGGCTGGTGCTGCTTTTCTCGCTCGAGTTCGTGCTCATCAACCTCGCCGTCGACATGCTCTACGCCGTGATCAACCCGACGATTCGCTACCGATGACTACTGCGACCGGCGTACTGTCCGCTGCGACCGAGGTCCGCACACCGTGGACCGAGTTCTGGCGCAAGTTCCGCAAGCAGCACGTCGCGGTCGTCGCCGGGCTGTTCGTGGCGCTGCTCGTCGTGCTCGCGCTTGCTGCGCCGTGGATAGTCCCCTACGACGCGGAGAATTTTTTCGACTACGACATGCTCAACGCGCTGCCCTCGGCCAAGCACTGGTTCGGCGTGGATCCGCTTGGCCGCGACATCTTCAGTCGCATTCTCATGGGCTCGCGCATCTCGCTGACCGCGGGCTTCGTCTCCGTCGCCGCCGGGGCGATCGTCGGTACCGCGATGGGCCTCGTCGCGGGCTACTACGAAGGGTGGTGGGACCGCATCATCATGCGCCTGTGCGACGTATTGTTCGCGTTCCCCGGCATTCTGCTCGCCATCGGCATCGTCGCTATCCTCGGCGGCGGAATGTTGAACGTGATCATCGCGGTGGCGATCTTCAGTGTCCCGACCTTCGCCCGCCTCGTCCGCGGCAACACGCTCGCGCTCAAGCACCTGACCTTCGTCGAGGCGGCGCGAAGCATCGGCGCGTCGGATTGGACGATCGTCGTACGGCACATCTTTCCGGGAACGATCGCCGCGGTGGTCGTGTATTTCTCCCTGCGCATCGGCACTTCGATCATCACCGCGGCTAGCCTTTCGTTCATCGGCATGGGCGCCCAGCCGCCGACTCCGGAATGGGGCGCCATGCTCAACGAGGCGCGCGCCGACATGATGACCTCACCGCACGTCGCCCTTTTCCCCAGCCTGGCTATCTTCCTGACCGTGCTCGCATTCAACCTTCTCGGCGACGGCTTGCGCGACGCCCTCGACCCCAAGATCGATCGGAAGTGAGCGCGCCCGCCGACGATCGGTCCGTGGCCGTCATGTACCCGGGCACGATCGCCTTCCAGCGCTTCGAATACCCGAGCCGCCTGCCGCAGGCGGCGCAGCGCGAGCTCGAGCGGGTTGCCTGCCAGGCGCTCGCCGCCATCGGCTTCGATCACGGACTGTTCAACCCGGAGCTCTTCTGGCGCGCGCGTGATGCGACGGCGAAGATCATCGAGATGAACCCGCGCCTGGCCGCGCAGTTTGCCGACCTCTACGAGATGGTCGTATCGCGAATTCGACGGCGTGCTTAAAGCAGCGCCGCGGGGCGCCGAGCGCCGGTGGCTGCGAGCGACGCACCCCGACGCCTACCTGCAGACGTTCATCAAGCACGGGTACAGCCGCTGGCGGGAAATGAAATGGCCCGGCAGCTACCGGTTCGCGACGCTGAACCTGGGCGGCCGCGATCACGACGACCTGCTGCGCCGCTACGACAGCGTCTGCGCCAACCTGTCGTTCGAACGCCCCGCGACACCGGTTTTTGGCGGGGCGTTCAACGGGCTTCGCTACCTGCGCTAGGCACGGTAGGCCGGCAGCAGTCGGCGCCTTGACGTTCAGGCGTCGGTCGTTGCGCAGGCAACCGACGGCCCCAGCGTCTCCTTCGCCCGCGCGACCCGCACGCTGTCGGGCAACGCGACCCCGTTCTTGGCCGCGGTAATCTCGGCGAGGATCGAGATCGCGATTTCCGGCGGCGTGCGGCTGCCGATGTACAGGCCGATCGGTCCGTGGAGGCGCGCGATCTGCTCGGGTGCCAGGTCGAATTCCTCGAGCCGCTTGCGACGCTTGCTGTTGTTGGCACGGGAGCCCAGCGCGCCGACATAGAAGGCCGGCGACTTCAGTGCCTCCAGCAGCGCCAGGTCGTCGAGCTTCGGATCGTGCGTCAAGGCCACCACCGCACAGCGCTCGTCGAGGCACATCGCCAGGACCGTATCGTCCGGCATGGTCTTGACCAGCGTGACGCCGGGGATATCCCAGGTCTCGGTATATTCCTCGCGCGGATCGCAGACGGTGACCTGGTAGTCGAGCCCGACGGCGATTTGTGCCAGGTAGCGCGATAGCTGCCCGGCACCGATCACCAGCATCCGATAGCGCGGCCCATGCACCGTGGTCAGGCTCTGGCCATCGAAGGTCAGGCCATCGGTTGCGCGCGCCGCAGCGAGCTCAACCTGCGCGCTTTCGAGGTCGAGCATGCGCGCGACGAGCTGGCCATGCTCGACCATGTCGAGGAGTTCGGCGATGCGGCTCCCCGCCGCAAGCGGCTCCAGCACGAGCTGGATCGTGCCCCCGCAGGGCAGGCCGTACTTGCGTGCATCGTCGCCGGAAACCCCGTAGGTCACCACCTGCGGCCGCGTGACATAGGCGCCTTCGCGCCGCGAGCGCTCGACGATATCGTCCTCGATGCAGCCCCCGGAGACCGAACCGACGACGTGCCCATCCTCGCGCACGGCGAGCAGCGCCCCAGGCGGACGCGGCGAGCTACCCCACGTCTTGACTACCGTGACGAGCAGCACCCGCTTGCCTGCGGCCAGCCATTCGGCGCTCTTGCGCAGCACTTCGCGATCGACGCTATCCATGGGACGTTAGCTTAAGGGAGACTCCGAATCCGACCCGCCCGGTTCGCAATTCGTTCCGCGCCATTCTACGCCGGACGCGTCAGCCAGTAGATGGCCACGATGGCGATGATCGTGGCCGCCAGCGCGAGTCGCAGCCACATGTACTGCCGTGCGGCGGCGGCTTTGTCCGCCGGCGTGACCGGTTGCTCCGCCGCGCCTCCCCCGCCAAACCGTTCGACGAAGCGTGCGAAAAAGTCTTCCGCGACCTTCGCCGCCGCGCCGTCGACAAGCCGCGAGCCGATCTGCGCGAGCTTGCCGCCGACCTGCGCGGTCGCGCTGTAGTCGATGCGCGTTCCAATGCCTTCCGGCGCGAGGGTGACGCGCGCTTCGCCCCGCGCAAAGCCGGCGGCGCCGCCCTGCCCTTCGAAGCTCAGGCGATACGACACCGGCGCAACGAGATCGGCAAGCACGATGCGGCCGTGGAATTTCGCCGCCACCGGACCGACACGCGCGGTCATCGTCACCTGGAATTCGGTATCGGACACCCGCTCGATCGATTCGCAACCGGGTATGCACGCTTTCAGCGTTTCCGGATCGTTGAGCGCCGCCCAGGTCGCCTCGACGGATGCCGGCACCGTGCGCGAGCTCTTCAGTTCCATTGCCACGACTCCATGGCGTCACGCAACGCGTCGCGCACCCTGAAATGCGGCTGCGCGCGCGCCGCCGCGCGGTGTAGGTCGCTGCGTGAACGCCGCCGCGAGCTGCTTCAAGCTTTCCAGGTTGTGCATGGGCAGGAACTCGTCGACATAGGGCAACATCGCCCGGATCCCCGCCGGGCGCGCCTCGAACTTGTCGTAGCGCAGCAGCGGGTTGAGCCAGATCAGGCGCCGGCACGACTTGGCCAGCCGCTCCATTTCCGCGCTAAGCCCCGCTCCGACATCGCTGTCGAGTCCGTCGCTGATCAGCAGCACGACCGCGCCCTGGCCGAGCAGCCGCCGCGACCAGCGGCGGTTGAATTCGGCGAGGCAGCTGCCGATGCGCGTGCCGCCCGCCCAGTCGGACACCGCGGCGCTCACCCGTGCGATCGCGACGTCGACGTCGCGGCGCTTCAGATGGCGGGTGATATTGGTAAGCCGCGTGCCGAAGAGCAGCGTGTGCACCCGGTCGCGGTCGTTGGTGATCGCATGCAGGAAGAAGAGCAGCATGCGCGAGTAGCGATCCATCGAGCCGGAGATGTCGCAAAGCACGACCAGCGGCGGCCGGCGACGCCGACGCAGCCGCCAGGCAAGAGGCACCACGATCCCGCCCGCGGACGTCATCGCGCGCAGCGTTGCGCGCAGGTCGACCATAGAGCCCCGGTGCGCGGCCACGGTCCGCCGCGTGGGCCGTTCGGGCAGGGGCAGGCGCAGCCGGGCGATCATCGCCTTGACCTCGGCGAGCTCGGCCGCGGTCATCGTCTCGAAATCCTTGGTTTGCAACACCTCACGCGGCGAAAACGTGAAGGCGGCGTCGACCGTTACTTCTTGCTGCTGCAGCTCGCGCTCGGCCGAGCGCGGCAGCGCCAGCGCATCGGCGAGCCGTCCCGGGAGCGGCGCTTCGGCCTCGGCACGCGGCGTGCGCGCGTACACCTTGGGCAGCAGCAGCTGCATCATGCGCTCGAGCAGGCGCGGGTTGCGCCAGTACAGCTCGAAGGCCTGCGCGAAGAGCGCCTGCTGTTCGTGCCGCTCGACCAGCACCGATTCCAGAGCGGCGCGGAAATCCTCGCGCTGCTCGACCCCCACCGCCTGCACCGCCTCCAGCGCCGCGATGACCTTGGCCGGCCCCACGGGCAGCCCGGCGGCGCGCAGCACGCGCGCGAAGTGCAGAATGTTTTCCGCCAGCCGCGCGCTGGTGGCCCGCTTGCCCGTCACGGCGAGCCGAGCTCGGCGGCCTCGAGCCGCGCCTCGCCGATCAACTGCGCCGCGATCTCCGGGGTCACCACCCCGATGTCGTCCTGGTACTTGAGCAACGCCCCGAGCGTGTTGGCAACCGTCTCCGGGTCGAGCGCGATCCGGTCCAGCGCGACGAGCGCCTCGGCCCAGTCGAGCGTCTCGGCAATGCCCGGCGCCTTGAACAGGTCCATCGCGCGCAACCGCTGCGTGAAGGCGACCACCTCGCGCGACAGGCGCGCGTCGGCGCCGGGAACCCTGCGCCTGACGATCGCAAGCTCCCGTTGCGCCGTCGGATAATCGACCCAGTGGTACAGGCAGCGGCGCTTGATCGCGTCGTGGATCTCGCGGGTGCGATTGGACGTGATGACGACGATCGGCGGTGTTGCCGCCACAATCGCGCCGAGCTCCGGAATGGTCACCTGGTACTCGGCGAGCACTTCGAGGAGATACGCCTCGAAGGGTTCATCGGTGCGGTCGAGCTCGTCGATCAAAAGCACCGGTGCAGCGCCGCCGTGCGGCACCAGCGCCTGCAGGATCGGGCGCCGGATGAGGAAACGCTCGCTGAAAATGTCCGTCGAGAGCGCCTCGCGGTCGATCTTGCCCTGCGCCTCGGCGAGCCGGATCTCGATCATCTGCCGCGGATAATTCCATTCGTACACCGCCGAGGCCGTGTCGAGGCCCTCGTAGCATTGCAGACGGACCAGCTCCCGGCCCAGCGCGGTGGCGAGGACCTTGGCGATCTCCGTCTTGCCGACGCCCGCTTCGCCCTCGAGAAACAGCGGCCGCTGCATCTTGAGCGCCAGAAACACGCTCGTGGCCAGACGGCGATCGGCAAAATAGTCGTGCTGCTCGAGCAGTTCGACGACGCTGTCGACGCTGCCCGGAAGCGCTCTGAGCGACATGAAACGTTGGCTCGCGAAGGATCGCAGACGGCCGATTATAGCCGCAGCGGCAGAGGCGCCACGGCGGGGCGACCGTGCAGGTGCGCGCGTGGGAGCTTGGCCACGGCTATGCTATCGTCATGATCGTGGACACATCGCGAAACCAGGTTCGCTCGGTCTTTCTCTGCGCGCTCGCGCTGTGCATCGCATCGCCCGCTGTGGCGTACGACTGGCTGCAATTCAATGGCGATGCGGCACACAGCGGCAACAACAGCGCCGAGACGCTGCTCGGTGCGGGCAACGTGGCCTCGCTCACGCAGAAATTCCAGGTGACCCTGCCCAATACCGCGGACGGCGCGCCGGTGTTGCTGCAGGCTGTGACCACTCCCGGCGGGGTCCGGGATGTGCTCTACCTCACCACGACCGACGGCGTGATCGTGGCGCTCGATGCGCACACCGGGACGACCGTCTGGAGCCAGGCCAACGGCCCGAACGGCTGCACCGACAGCAACGGCAGCACCTGCTACACGACCGCCTCGCCGGCGCTCGATCCGAACCGGCTCTACGTCTACAGCTACGGCCTGGACGGCAAGGTGCACAAGTACCAGGTCGGCGACGGCAGCGAGATCCTCTCCGGCGGCTGGCCGCAG
>DASZIB010000075.1:0-2026 GCA_035937415.1 Edaphobacterium sp. (SeqCode)
TCAATTGAGGAGTACGAAGATGAGACTGAGTATCATGGCGGTCGCCATCGCAGCGATCGCCGGCGGGTGCGGGCCGACCATGTCGGACCGCGTCGACTCATGCCTGGCGCTGGGCACTACCGCGCCACGCGGCACTGCGAGCGCGGCGTCTGGGGCGAGGATGACCCGATGTCGAAGCTCGACGCGGCGCTCGAGAAGAACGAGGACGCCTGAACCCGGGTCTTCGACGCGAAGAGGGATGCGCGCGACCGGCTGCTCAAGCAGAGGCAGGCCGGGGAGATTACCGAATACCAGTATCTGCACGAGCTATGCTCGCTGTCGTATAGCCCGTACACGCAGAGCAGCGGGTGGTGCTCCGAGGTCCATTTCGGTGACGCCCGACGGCGCCACCAGCGACGTGATCGTCACGTGGTGACGGGGGTGAAGGCTGCGCGTTGGAACTGATCGCCTCTCCGGACAGGACTGGCGCGCGGCAGCGGCATGGCTATCATTGAGGTGCCGCCCGCGACGCTGGAACATCCGGGCGGCGTGCCCGGTTGCAACCGCCCAACGGAAGCAAGGCGGCGCGCAGCCGAGGCCGGCAAATTAAACGGAGGGTCTCATGAACAGCAACGGTTTGACATTACGCGAACTGGTCTACGACCTGCTCGACGAGGGCAGGCGCGCTGGCGACTTCCCATTGGCGCGCGACGCGATCGACCGGATCGCCGCCGGCATGATCGACACGCTCAACGACCGCGAAGACGTGCGCGGGCCGTTCGACCACAATGAGATGGCCGACATGGTCGACGATTGGTTCGACGCCCGGCAAATCGGCGAGCGCGCCGGATGACGCGCGCTACGGCACTTTGTGCTTCGATTGCCACAAACCTGCTCTGGCGGCCGACTTCGTCACGGCGATCGCGAGGGCGATACGTGGCGGCTGGCGCCGGATCCGCGGCGTCTGGCGGTGCCCGGAATGCGCCGCTCTCGACGATGCGAAAGGCGCGTGCCGACGCGCTCGAAATTAAGCGGACGCCCGCCGCGCTGCGGGCGCGCCGCCCCGACCTGCAATGACACAGGGTTGACCACGGAATTCCAGTGGACTGTGCCACCGAACAGAGCGTGTGTGTCCTCGTCTATTCAATAGGAGTGACCGATGGACACCACTGCAACTTTTAGCAACCGCAGCAATGCTCGGCGGGCCGCCGAGAAAATGATCGCAAATGGTACGGCGCCGGCCGTCGACTATGGCTTCAAGACCCGTGAGGACGGGCGTTTCGAGATCGTCTGGCAGACCGCGGTGGCGGCAGGCGATGCCGACCCCTTCGCCCGCATCCGCGCCTCCGAAGCGATCCAAGCGCTCGGCACGACGCCAGAGAAATATGCGGGGCTCGATACGGCGGCCGAGGCACTGGCCGTGCACAAAGACTGGCTGCGCGAGCGGGCGGCGCCGAACGCTGCAACCCATGATGAAGCTGGGACCGAGATCGCCTCGGCTAGTGCCACTGCCGACGGGCCCGCAGCATCGGGCGAGCCGGCATTGAGCGAGTCGGCACCGATCACGGCGCAGCCCGAGCCGGAAAACAAATGGCCAGATGGCGCCCACGTCATGGTGCGCGACCGCAGATCGTGGTCCGAGGCTACGATTTACAAGCGCCTCGATCGCGAGTATTGGCGCGTCCAATACCCCTCCGGCGGCGCCGGCATGTTCAAGGAAGGCGATATTCGGGCTTACGATGCTGAGCGCGATGCGAAGCCGGCTCGGCAGCCCCGTCGTGGCAAGGCGAGCGCACCGCGAAAGGCGGCGCGGTCGAGTTATGCCATCGACCCCGATGCGATCGCCGCCGGCAAACTGCCCGACAAGGCGCCGGTCGTGACCTCAGCGGCGAACCAGCTTTACCAGAAGAAGTTCGACGCGCTGCACGCGCACGCCGTCGCCGGCGAGTGGGATGCGGTGCGCGACTTCAAGATCACCGGCAGCAACAGCTACTCGAAGATGGTCGAGCGCTACCGCCAGGACCTGCTGGCGGTACACAAGGCGCAG
>DASZIB010000076.1:0-1756 GCA_035937415.1 Edaphobacterium sp. (SeqCode)
CATCGCGCACATCCGTGGGGCCGTAGGCACGACCGTTGATGGTAACGGTGAGAGCGGTCACTTGAGGGCTCCCTTGAGCATCGCCTGGGTCACCGGCACGGACTGGAAGCGGTGACCCGTGGCATCGAAAATGGCGTTGAGAAGCGCAGCAACGACTGGAATCATCACGACTTCCGCCATGCCTTTGGGTTTCTCGTTCGCGTCCACGGGAGGCAGCACCTCGATCTCAAGGTCATGCAGCGGCAAGTCCGACCCGCGGGCCACGAGGTATTGTCCGAGATTCCATTTGCCGTTGCCCGGGCCGTCTTCATAGAGCGGCAGCGTTTCAAGGAACGCGTGGCCGACGCCCATGGCGAAGCCGCCTTGCGCTAGCCCGATCACGACCTCGGGCACCAAAGCCTGGCCGCATTCCAATACGCTGTACGCTTTGGCGATGCGCACTCCACCGGTGGCCCGATCGACCTCGATGCGGACCACGGTGCCGCACTGCGACGTGTAGCTTTGTCCGATCCGGTTGAAGTCGGTCGGCGGAAACTTCACGTTGGAACGATCGATGCGAACATATTTGCCCGAACCCTGGCGCACCGCCAGCGCATCGATGTCGGCCGTCCATGCCTGCCCGGCCAGCGCGAAGGTCGCTTGTGACCATGCCCAGCGATTGAAGCCATGCGCCATCGCCCCAGTCACGCCATTGCGCGCATGCGCCTTTGCGGCGACGGCCGGCAAGGCGAGTGGGGGCAGTTCAGGCATCACCAGTTGCCCGTCTCTCCACCGCGCTGTCTTCCATTCGCTGGCTTTCGGGTCTTTCGGCGCGATACCCCACAATTCGAGCGCCGCCGGCCATAGACCGAACCGGAAGATGACGCGTGCGGCCTCGGCCGCCGCGTGCGTGCCGACATGCGCGCCGATCGAGGCAGTGGCGGCTGTACTGATCGCAGGCACCCAGCGTGGATTGCGCGCCGCCGCGTCCTGGGTGTTCTGCTCCATGGTATAGGCGTCGCCGGAGGTCACGAGCGCCAGCGGACCGAATGTGTCCACCTGCGCGAGCGCGATTTCGTCAGCGACGCTACCAAGATGCGCTGCGACCCGATTGGCTACCGCTGTTCCAATGCCGGTGCCCATCTCGACGTAGTCACAGTGGATGGTGATCCGGCCGTCGGGCGCGAGTTCGACGGATGCCAGAGTACCGTCGCCTCCGGTGCCATAATCCTTGGTGGCGCAAGCGACGCCGGTACCGACCAGAATTCCCGCCTGCTGTCCGCGGGCCTTCTCCTCGGCGCGCTTCTGCCAGATCGGGTGTTGCTCCAGCTTGTCCAGGATCTCGGGCGTGCGAACCGAGACGATGTAGCGGTTTCCCGCCAAGGTCCGGTCGCCGGCCGTGAGTGCGTTGCGTCGCCGGAACTCGATGGGGTCGAGCGGCAACGCCGTGCACATTTCATCGACCAGCACCTCCAGCGCCGTCATCGTCTGCAGGGTGCCATAGCCGCGCATCGAGCCAGCAGTGACGGCGCGCGAGTGCAACGAGACCGTGGCGACGTCGACTTTCGGAGCATAGTAGATGCCGAGCGCCGCGTTGGCCGCGACCGGCGCCACAGTGGGCGAAAAATTCGCGAGCCCGCCGGCGTGCAACACATGGTCGGCGGCGAACGCGAAGATGTTGCCGGTCTCACGATCGACCCCCATGCGCGTGTGCATGGAGAAGGCGTGGCGTTTGATCCCCGACTGGAATTGCTCGTAGCGATTGTTTGCGAGCCGG
>DASZIB010000077.1:0-1832 GCA_035937415.1 Edaphobacterium sp. (SeqCode)
TTCGCTCGCTGATGACGTGAAGCCGCTGGTGCTGGGGCTGCTGCGGCAAATCAGCGGGCTCACGGCGCGCGTCGACGAGCTGCTCGTGCAGAACAAGGCGCTGCTGGCCCGCATCGCTGAACTTGAGGCGGAGCGCGGCAAACCGCCGAAGACGCCGGACAACTCTTCGCTGCCACCGTCGCGCGGTCAGAAGGGGAACGTCGCGGAGCCGACGAGGGTGAAGAAAGCCCGCAAAGGTCATCCTGGCGCGGCGCGAGCGCTCGCAGAAAACCCGGACGCGACACGCGACATCTACGCCGAGCGCTGCGCGTGCGGCGCCGCGCTCGCAGAGGCAGGTCAGGAACTCGCGAGGGCCTGGGACCATGTCGATCTGCCGCCGATCAAGCCGATTACAACACGGATCAATCTGTTCCGCGCCACGTGCCCGTGCTGCAAGGCGCGCGTCACCGCCCAGGCGCCTGCCGACATGCCCGAAGGCTCGCCGTTCGGCCCCGGCATAAAGGCTGCGGTCGCCTATCTGCACGGCTGCCAGATGGTCGGCTTCAAGCGTCTGACCGAGCTGTGCGAAGGCCTGTTCGGCCTGACAATCTCCCAGGGCGCAATCTCCAACATGCTGGCACGTATGGGCAAGCCGTTCGGCGCGACAGCGGAGCAGATCGCCGCCACCGTGCGCGCCAGCGAGGTGATCGCCAGCGACGAGACCAGCGCGCGCGTGAAGGGTAAGACGCACTGGCAATGGACGTTCGGCTGCGCCACTGCCGTCTATCATATGATCGCCCCGACGCGCGGCAAGTGCGTGCCGACGGACTTTCTCGCCGGCGCGCGGCCGAAGGTGTGGCTGTCCGATCGCCTGCCGGCGCAGTGCACACACGCCGAGGCACACCAGTTCTGCCTTGCCCATCTGATCCGTGATGCGCAGTACGCGATCGATCACGGCGACACGATCTTCGCACCGCAGTTCAAGGCGTTCTTGAAGGATGCCTGTGCGGTCGGGCGCCGGCGCCCCGATCTCGCCGACAGCACCATCGGAACGCACCGGCGCCGCCTCGACCGCGAGTTGGATCGTCTGCTGGACCTCAAGCCGACCGATGTCGAGGGCAGTCACCTGCGCGCGGCCATCGTGGTGACGGCGCGCGATAAGCTACTGGTGTTCCTGACACGCCGCGATGTCGAGGCGACCAACAACGCGAGCGAACGGGCGCTGCGGCCCTCGGTGATCTTCCGCAGAGTGACAAACGGGTTCCGCTCGGAATGGGGCGCCAAGGTCTACGCCGACCTCTGCTCCATTGTCGCCACCGGCCGCCTCGCCGGCCGCTCCGCACTCGCCGCCATCCGCGACGCTTTGGCGACGCCCGCACCCGAACGCGCCGCGGCGTGATCAAGTGGATAGGGGTGAGCTAATACCTGTTTCTCATGATTTTGAGGGTACCTCGCCCCAGTATACCAGCTCGCCGCGGTAGAACCGGTTCCGGAGCAGATACGCCAGCGGACCCACGCCGAACCGGATACCGCCGAGCACGCTGCCATCAGGGCGGACCGCCGCCTTGGCGCGAATGCCGCTCCGGTCGAGGTCGGCGATCAGGGCGCCCATCGAGCCAAGCTCAAGGTAGCGCCGGAAGACGGTCCCGCATTTCAACGCTCTGAATTTTACCGAGTGTTGCCTCAGCGCTACAGACTCATGCAGGGGCATGTGAGAGCGGTTGGCGTTGCGATGGCGTAAGGTGAGTGAGCATATGCGTAATCAGTCCAATGGTACGCTAAGCAGAAAGCCGCCGTCGCTTTCCTTCAAAGTTTGGCGAGTCCCGCGCAGCGGCCGTCCTGGCTCAGCGCTC
>DASZIB010000078.1:0-29754 GCA_035937415.1 Edaphobacterium sp. (SeqCode)
CGCTCCATCTCGGTCGCCGACTCGATCAAGCGCACGGTGCCCTGCCCGATCTTCTGCCCGATCGCACGGCCGCTCGCCAGCACCGCCGAGCGCTTGCCGAGTCGATACCGGCGCTGTCGCTCGGCCCCCGATTCCTGCGACTTCACCGTCTCGGGCCGCGCCTGCAGGATGTAGAGCTTTCCGTCCCCGCCATCGCGACCCCACTCGATATCCATCGGCCGCTGGTAGTGGCTCTCGATTGCGATCGCATAGCGCGCGAGTTCCTCGGCCTCCGCGTCGCTGATCGAAAAACGCTGTCGCTCAGCCACCGGCACCTCGACGGTTTTGACTGAGCGCCCCGCTGCTTCTTCGCCGCCGTACACCATCTTGACTGCCTTGCTGCCGAGCGTCTTGGACAGCACCGCCGGCCGGCCGGCGAGCACGTTCGGCTTGTAGACATAGAACTCGTCGGGATTCACCGCTCCCTGAACCACCGTCTCGCCCAGGCCGTACGATGCGGTGATGAAAACGACTCGGTCGAAGCCGGTTTCGGTGTCGATCGAAAACATCACCCCCGCGGCACCGGTGTCGCTGCGCACCATGTGCTGGATGCCGGCGGAAAGTGCGATCTCCGCATGCGCGTAGCCCTGATGCACCCGGTAGGCGATGGCGCGGTCGTTGTAGAGCGAGCCAAAAACCTCCTTGGTGGCCTGAAGTACGTTCTCCAACCCATTGATATTAAGGAAAGTATCCTGTTGCCCGGCGAACGAGGCCGCAGGCAGATCCTCGGCCGTGGCCGACGACCGGACCGCGACACTGGCGCCGCCCGATTGGCTACACAGATCCTGGTATGCGGTGCCGATCTCCGCCTCGAGCACCGGCGGGAGTGGCGTGGCGGCGATCCAGCCGCGGATCTCCGCCCCAGTGCGGGAGAGCGCCGCGACGTCGTCGACGTCGAGCGCGTCGAGCGCGCGATCGATTCGCTGCTTCAGTCCATTGGCGCGCAGGAATTCGCGGAAGGCGAAGGCGGTGGTGGCGAAGCCGCCCGGCACACGAATGCCGCTGCCGCGCAGCTCACGGATCATTTCCCCAAGCGAAGCGTTTTTTCCACCGACGCGATCGACGTCGGCCAGGCGCAGGTGATCGAACCAGACCACCCGTTGCTGCTCGTCCATGGCAATTCCCCGCGTGCACTGCAAAGCCGCATGCAGTTTCGCCGGCGGCTCCCTTGGCGCGGGGAATTCTAGCCGGTCGAGCCTTCGCTCAGGAAAAAATCGTGCGGCGCCACAAGGCGCCGTGAGGCGGGTTTACTGGTGGCGGCAGCTCTGCGCTGCGCAGGCCCTGGAGGGAGCCGATCACTCGCGATCGTCGATGGTTTCCGGATGCCGCTCGCCGCCGAGGTCGTCCACGACCGCGCCGCCATCACCATCGGGGCGCTTGTGCTTGCTGCGCGCGGCGCGACGGAGATTGCGGTACAGATCGGGGTGCGATTCCTTGAGGTAATTGATGATTTCGAAATCGACGCGCCGCACCTGCGACAAGTCGACCTGCTCGACGTGCACCAGCCGGAGGAGCTCACGTACCGGCTTGGGCATTTCCCGTCCGCTTTCGTAGCGCGAGCCGCCGCTCTGGGTGACCCCGATCTGGGTCCAGAACTGCTCCTGATTGAGACCCAGCCGGCGCCGGATCTCGCGCGGATTGAGGACGCGTTCGAAAAGTTTCACGGTGCGCTCAGTTTACTTTGCCATGGAAATTGGCGAGCACAAGGCTGGGCGCACAGCTGGACTCGCCCCGCCCAATACCATTGGCATAATTGTTGACCAAAGTGCCGCCCAGCGCAAGGGCGGTGCTTCCGGGGGCGAGGCGGCCCGGCGCTGGCAGCCTGACTTAGGCCAGGAAGGGCCCCGCCAAGGGGAAAAAACGCGTTTGCTAGAATGGCGGCCTCACGACCGGCAATCCAGACCCCCGGATTGCGGTTGGCCTTGGCTCTCCCCGGTATCGATGCTCCGCTACGATCTTCACTCCCATTCGACCCATTCCGACGGGCTGCTGACCCCAACCGAGCTGGTGCGGCGGTCCGCACAGCGCGGTGTCGCGGTGCTCGCTTTGACCGACCACGATGAGCTCTCCGGGCTTGCCGAAGCCCGGGCGGAGGCGAGCGCGGCCGGCATCGAGCTCGTCGCGGGCGCCGAGCTCTCGGTTAGCTGGCGCAGTATCACGCTGCATGTGCTCGCGTTGCGGGTCGACCCGGAGTGCCCGGCCCTTTGCGACGGCCTGGCGGCGATCCGTGCCGGCCGTTCGGCGCGCGCCCAACGCATCGGCGACTCGCTCGCCGCGGCAGGGATCCCCGACGCCTACGCCGGAGCGCTCAAGTTCGTCACCAGTGAACGCCTGATCAGCCGCACCCACTTTGCGCGCTTCCTGGTCGAGGCAGGCCACGTGCGCGCAACCAAGGATGTCTTCCAGCGCTATCTGGTGCCGGGCAAGCCTGGCCACGTCGAGCACGACTGGGCGGTGCTGCCCGACGCGATCGCGTGGATCCACGCCGCCAGCGGCCAGGCGGTCCTCGCCCATCCGGGGCGCTACAAGCTCGATGGGGACGCAATGCGGGAATTGCTCGCGGAATTCCGCGCCGCGGGCGGTGACGGCATCGAAGTCCTGTCGCCGAGCCACAGCGCGGCCCAGGTCGCCGAATTCGCCCGCCACGCGCGGGTGTTCGGCCTCGTCGCATCATCGGGGTCTGATTACCATGGTCCGGGGGAGAGCAGCTGTGAGCTGGGAGCCATGCCGCCGCTGCCCGCCGGTGTGGCGCCCGTGTGGCAACACTGGTGAGCACCCCCAGCACCTCCGGTCAACGCGCGGCGAACCAGCGCACCGTATTCTTTGTCTCCGACCGGACGGGCATCACCGCGGAAATGCTCGGCAACAGCCTGCTTACGCAATTCGAGTCCCTCACCTTCGAGCGCCACACGATCCCGTTTGTCGACACCCCGGAAAAAATCGCCGAGGCCGTGCGCCTGATCGACGCGACCGGCGCCAAGAACGGGCAGAGACCGCTCGTCTTCAGCTCGATCGTCGACGAGGCGATGAGCGCGCAGCTCAGCAAGGCCAATGCGCTGTTCCTCGACCTGTTCGGGGTGTTCATCGCGCCGCTCGAGACCGAGCTCGACGCCAAGTCGTCGCACGCCGCCGGGCGTTCGCACGGCATGGCCAACCGCCTGAACTATTTCGCGCGCATGGAGGCGATCAATTTCACGCAGGCGCACGACGACGGCGCGGCCACGCGCGACCTGGGCAAGGCGCAGGTGATCCTGGTCGGGGTCTCGCGCTGCGGCAAGACCCCGACATCGCTGTACCTGGCGCTGCAGTTTGGCGTGCTGGCCGCCAATTTTCCGCTGACGCCCGACGATTTCGTCGAGCGCAAGCTGCCGGCGTCGATCCTGCCCTTTCGCGACCGGCTGTTCGGCCTCACGATTGATCCGGAGCGGCTGCAGCAGATCCGCCAGGCGCGGCGACCCGACAGCCCGTATGCTGCGCTCGACAATTGCCGCTACGAGGTGCGTGAGGCCGAGCAACTCATGCAGCGCGAACGCATCGCGACGATCGACACGACCAGTCGCTCGATCGAAGAGATCGCGACGACCATCCTGCACCGCGCCGGCCTGCAGCGGCACATTTTCTAGGCGGCTCGAGCCCTCGCGCGACGCAGCGCCATGAGCGTCGTTTTCGGCTCGCTCCACCTTGATCGGGTCACGCGCAGCGCACTTCCCTCTCCCGGGGGGACTCTCGCCGACGCCACATTCGCGATCTATTCGGGCGGGAAGGGGCGAATCAGGCGAACTGGCTCGCTAGGATCGCGTCAGCCGCACGTGGCGGCGATCCGTTAAGGTAGGGATTCCGCTCTCCCCGGTTCAAGCCAGCGCCGTTGTTGCAGCCGTTATTGGGAACAAAAGCCGCTCGGGAGCCGTCATGGAGTAAGGCCTCCAAAGGCTCGCCTGGCAACGCCTTGTTACAGCGCGCCCCGCGCAGACTGCTAAACTGAAACCTTCGCATTCGGAGTGAGGACCATGTTGCAACGACTCTTCCGCACCACCCTGCTGTGCGCCTTGCTTGCGCTCCCCCTGCAGGCCGCGGCGCAGGATTACACCGACATCTGGTACCTGCCGGCCGAATCCGGCTGGGGCGTCAACCTGATCCAGAATGAGGATGTCATCTTCGCGACCTTCTTCGTCTACGGCGCGACCGACCAGCCGACCTGGTTTGTCGCGATCATGAATCGCGACGTCAACGGCAACTTCTCCGGCAATCTGTACACGACCGTCGGTCCCTACTACGGCGGCCCCTGGAGCCCGGCCAGCTATGCGCCGACGTTGGCCGGCAGCGCTTCCTTCTTTCCGTCCAGCGCCTACCAGGGCACGCTCACCTATACCGTCTCCGGAACGACGGTGACCAAGAACATTCAGCGCCAGACCCTCAGGACGATCCTCCTGAATGCCAACTACACCGGCGGCCAGAGCGGGAGCTATGGGGGAAGCAACTGCACGTTGTCGAGTCCCTACAAGGACACGTTTGGCACGTTGACGGTCACGCAACCCGGCGATGGCACGGTGAGCCTGCAGTTTGCGTATACGAGCGGCCTGAGCTGCACTTTCTCCGGCACCCTCGTGCAGCAGGGCCAGCTCTACCAGGTTCCCAACGCAACGTATGTGTGTTCCGACGGGACCAACACGGGCGCCAGCATGGACCAGGTCAAGGCAACCGCGCAGGGGATCGAGGGAACCTTTCTCGTTGCGTCGGGATCCGGCGGCGGCGCGTGCAGCGAAGCTGCCGCATTTTCAGGGGTCCTGTACTAAGAGGTGATTCAGCCGCGCAGACGCTGCCGGACGCACTCGAACAGGCAGACCGCCGCGGCCGCCGCGGCGTTGAGCGAGGCGAAGCCGCCGGGCATCGGAATGGTCACCGTGAGGCGCGCCGCCTCACGCAAGGCGGGCGAAAGGCCTGCACCCTCGTTGCCGATGGCGAGCGCAATGGGGCCGCGCAAGTCCGCCGCGTAGAGCGATTCGCCGCCGGCGGCAACCGCCGCCACCGTGCGGCCCCGATAGTTGCGCGCCCAAGTCGCGAGGTCGACGCCTTCGAGGATGTCGAGCTGGAAATGCGCTCCCTGGCCAGCCCGCAGCACCTTGGGCGACCACGCAAAGGCGCACTGCGGTGCCAGAAACACCTGCGTGACTCCCGCGGCGGCGGCGCTGCGCAGGATCGAGCCGACGTTGCCCGGATCCTGCACGTCTTCCAGCAACAGGCAGAAATCAGCCGCTCGTGAAGGCCGCGGCTGCGGCGTGGCGACGACCGCGAGCACGCCGACGGCGGCGGGAAGCTGCGCGAAATCGGGCCACGCCGACTCGGCGACGATGAGCGTCTGCGCCGCAGGCAAGCTCGCGCGCAGCGCCGCAATGGCGGGCCTGTCGAGCGCGGTCTCCACGATGAGCAGCGTCTCCGGCGCGCCGTGCCGGCGACCGTACGCCGCGACGATGTGCTCGCCCTCCAGCACGCAGCGTCCCGCCTTGCGTCGTGCGCGCGACGAGGCGATGAGCTGCGCGGCCTCCTTCAGCCGCGGATTGTCGCGCGACGTGATGCGCGGCATGGGCGCGCCGAAGCTTTAGCAGGCGCGCTAGCGCCTTCCCTGCGGCTGTGGTCCCGCGGCTGCCGGAGCGTCCGCCGGTAACTGGAAGAATATTTCGTCCTGGCGAATCATGCCGAGGTCCGCGCGGGCGCGCTCCTCGATCGCCTCGTAGCCCTGCTTCAGGTCCCGAACTTCCGCGTCGAGCGCCTGATTGCGCGCCTTGAGGTCAGCGTTCACGCGCCGCTGCGCGTCGACCTGGGCGTTGAGCTCGCGCACCTGCAGCCAGCCGCCCTTGCCGAGCCACATCGGATATTGCAGCGCGAGGATCAACAGCACGAGGATGACTGCGAAGGTGCGCAAGGTCGGCGCCTGCCCGGGGTCACCGCAGTTGATGGAATGCGCCGCGGCCGGGATAGCTCGCCACGTCGCCCAGGTCTTCCTCGATGCGCAGGAGCTGGTTGTACTTGGCGATCCGGTCCGAGCGCGACAGCGACCCGGTTTTGATCTGCCCCGCATTGGCGCCGACCGCGATGTCGGCGATCAGGCTGTCCTCGGTCTCACCGGAACGATGCGAGACAACGGCCGTGTAGCCGGCGCGCATGGCCATGCTGGTGGCGGCGAAGGTCTCCGTCAGGGTGCCAATCTGATTGATCTTGATCAGGATCGAGTTGGCCACGCCCTTGGCGATTCCCTGCTTCAGAAGCTTGGTGCTGGTCACAAAAATGTCGTCGCCAACCAACTGCACCTTCTTGCCAAGGCGATCGGTCAGAAGCTTCCAGCCTTCCCAGTCGTGTTCGGACATGCCGTCCTCGATCGAGATGATCGGGTACTTGTCCGCCCACGTCGCGAGGTAATCGACCATCTGCGAGCGGGTGAGCTTCACACCCTCGCCGTCGAGCTCGTACATGCCGTCCTTGTAGTACTCCGATGCGGCGCAATCGAGCGCCAGCGCGATATCGCTGCCCGCGGTGTATCCCGCCTTGTCGATCGCCTCGAGCAACAGCTGCAGCGCCGCCTCGTTGGAGGCCAGGTTCGGTGCGAAGCCGCCCTCGTCGCCGACGGTGGTGGCCATGCCCTTGCCGTCAATGATCTTCTTGAGCGTGTGGAACACCTCCGCGCCGTAGCGCAACGCTTCGCGAAACGTCGGCGCGCCAATCGGCACCAGCATGAATTCTTGCATGTCGACGCTGTTGTTGGCGTGCGCGCCGCCGTTGATGACGTTCATCAGCGGCACCGGCAATGCCATCTCGCCCGCCCCGCCGAGATAGCGATAAAGCGGCAAGGTGGATTCCTCTGCCGCCGCCTTCGCGACCGCGCACGAAACCGCGAGGATCGCATTGGCGCCGAGGCGGCCCTTGTTCTCGCTGCCGTCGAGGTCGATCATCGTCCGATCGATGAACGCCTGCTCCGAGGCGTCCAGGCCGATGATGGCCTCGCAGATCTCGGTGTTGACATGCTCGACCGCCTTTTGCACGCCCTTGCCGCCGTAGCGCGCAGCGTCACCGTCGCGCAGCTCGACGGCTTCCTTCGACCCGGTGGACGCGCCGGACGGCACCGCGGCGCGGCCGCTGATGCCCGACTCGAGCACGACATCGGCTTCGATCGTGGGATTGCCGCGCGAATCGAGAATCTCGCGGGCGATGACGTCGACAATGGCGCTCATGAGTCCTCCCGCGTTAGTACACCGTCGCGGCGGCGACGCTCACCCCGCGACCTCGTAGTCGCAGATGATCCAGTCCGCGACCTGTCGCTCCAGCGCCACGACCTCCTGATGCTTCGGATTCGGTCCGTAGGCATCGAGGTCGGCGCGAGTCGCGAACGCCATGTTGACGCCGAAATCGTAGGCGATCGGGCGGTCGGTGGTATTCCAGCCGTATTCGACGCGCACAATTCCGCGGCAGTGCTGCGGCAGCGCCTTGAACGCCGCCTCCCACGCCTGCACCCGCGGATCGCTCCGCTGGATCCCCGGCTTGAGCTTGATCAGCACCAGATGCACGAACATCGAAGCGTCTCCTTGCGCGGCACGTAGCGATTCAGTGCGCGACCAGCAGGTCAGTTTCTGGAAAGCCGGCGCGCTTGACCGTCCGATCGATTGCCGCGAGCGTCTCCAGGAGCTCGCGCATGCGCCCGAGCGGCCAGGCATTCGGCCCGTCGGAGAGCGCTTTGGACGGATCGGGATGCGTCTCCATGAACACGCCCGCGACACCCGCCGCGACAGCGGCGCGCGCGAGCACCGGCACGAATTCGCGCTGGCCGCCGCTGGAGGTTCCCATCCCGCCGGGCAGCTGCACCGAGTGCGTCGCATCGAATACGACCGGGCAGCCCGTGGCGCGCATGATCGCGAGCGAGCGCATGTCGGAGACCAGGTTGTGATAGCCGAAGCTCGCCCCGCGCTCGCACACGAGGATGTTGTCCCGGCCACTCGCCTCGCGCGCCTTGGCCACGACGTTGGCCATGTCCTCGGGCGCCAGGAACTGCCCCTTTTTGATGTTGACCGGCTTCCCGGCCATGGCGACGGCGCGAATGAAATCGGTCTGCCGGCAGAGAAAAGCCGGCGTCTGCAGCACGTCGACCACGGCGGCGACTTCCGCCACCTCTTCTTCGCTGTGCACGTCGGTCAGCACCGGCACGCCGACCTGGCGCTTCACCTGCGCCAGGATGCGCAGGCCCTCCGCCATGCCCAAGCCACGAAACGACTTGGTGGAGCTGCGGTTGGCCTTGTCGTACGAAGACTTGAAAATGAGCGGCACGTGCAACGCGGCGCAGATTTCCTTGAGCTGCCCGGCGACGTCGACCTGCAGCTGCTCGGACTCCACCACGCACGGCCCGGCGATGAGGAACAGAGGCCGGTCCAAACCGGCCTCGAATCCGCAAAGATTCATGACCGAACTAGGCGACGAGCTGCGGTCGCGAGCGCGCGAGCTCGTCGTGCGTCTCGTGCGCCCGCGCAAGCGCGGCGCGGATATAGGCGATGAACAGCGGATGGCCGCGCCGGGGGTTCGACGTGAACTCGGGGTGGTACTGGCAGCCGAAGAACCAGGGGTGATCGGCAAGCTCGATCATCTCGCACAGATCGCCGGCCAGCGCGCTCTTCGCCCGCGCACCGACGACAAGGCCGGCAGCCTCGAGTCGCGGCAGGTAGTGATTGTTGACCTCGTAGCGGTGGCGATGCCGCTCGGCCACGGTCGCCGTGCCGTAAATTCGCTGCGCCAGGGTTCCCGGCACAACCTCGCAGGGCTGGGCGCCCAGGCGCATCGTGCCGCCGAGATCGGACTGCGCGCTGCGCTTCTCGACCGTGCCGTCGCGGTTCTGCCATTCGGTCACCAACGCGATCACCGGATGCGGTGTATCGGGATCAAACTCGGTGCTGTTGGCGTTGGCGAGTCCCGCCTTGTGCCGCGCATATTCGATGACCGCGAGCTGCATGCCGAGACAAATGCCCAGATACGGGATCCCGTTCTCGCGCGCAAAGCGGATCGCCCGGATCTTGCCCTCGACGCCGCGCTTGCCGAACCCCCCCGGCACGAGGATCGCGTCCATGCCGGTAAGGGCATCGATGCCGTCGTGCTCGATGGCCTCCGAATCGACGTAGTGGATGTGCACCTTGCTCCGGGTGTGGATCCCGGCGTGAACCAGCGCCTCGGACAACGACTTGTACGATTCGGTGCGGTCGACGTACTTGCCGACCATCGCGATGTGCACCTCGTGCTCCGGGTGCACCAGCGCGTCGACGAGCTTGTTCCACACCGTCAGATCAGCCGGCTTCGGGCTGAGGTTGAGCTTGCGGCAGACAATCTCGTCGAGCCCTTCCGCATGCAACGCTGCCGGAATCTTGTAGATCGAATCGGTGTCGAGCGCCGGGATCACCGCCTCGGGCGGGACGTTGGTGAACAGCGCGATCTTGCGCCGGTCGCCGTCGGGCAGGGGGCGGTCGGCGCGGCACATCACGATATCCGGCTGGATCCCGATCTCGCGCAGCTCCTTGACCGAGTGCTGCGTCGGCTTGGTCTTCATCTCTCCGGCGGTGGCGATGAACGGCACGAGCGTCAGGTGGATGTAGCAGACGTTGTCGCGGCCGAGCGTGATGCCCATCTGCCGGATCGCCTCCAGGAACGGCAACGACTCGATGTCGCCGACCGTGCCGCCGACCTCGACGACCGCGACCTCCGCCTCGGTGCCGTTGGCCGTCGTGCCGTTCATGATCCAGCTCTTGATCTCGTCGGTGATGTGCGGAATTACCTGCACGGTGCCGCCGAGGTAGTCGCCACGCCGCTCCTTGCGGATCACGCTTTCGTAGATCTGGCCGGTGGTGAAGTTATTGCGCTTGCCCATCTTGACGTCGACGAAGCGCTCGTAGTGGCCGAGATCGAGGTCGGTTTCCGCACCGTCCTCGGTGACGAACACTTCGCCGTGCTGGAACGGACTCATCGTTCCAGGATCGACGTTGATATACGGGTCGAGCTTGAGATTGGTGACGCGGATGCCGCGGGAAGCGAGGATTGCGGCGAGAGACGCGGCGGCGATGCCCTTCCCCAGCGAGGAGACGACGCCACCCGTTACAAACACGAACTTGGTCATGGGCGACAAGTTCAGGAAATTCCAATTCTACCCGAACCGGCGCCCGCATACAAATCAACCGCGACGCTACGTGGCCAAACCCTTCGTCAGACGCTCGCGGGTGCGTTCCCGCCCGACGAGCGCGAGCACCGCGTCGATCGCCGGGGTGCTGGCCGTGCCGGCGACGAGCACGCGCAGCGGCATCATCACCTGCGACGCCTTGAGCTGGTGGCGCGCCGCAACGTCCTTGACGAGCGCGGCGATCTTCTCGCGATTCCACTCCACTCGCTCCAACTCGTCGCGCAGGCTCGAGAGCGCGGCGCGGCTCCGCTCGTCCAGATGTGCCGTCTTGAGCGCGTCGGGCACGCTCACGTCGCGATAGAAATAGCGGGCCATCTCTGCCATTTCCAGCAGCGTCGCCGCGCGATCGCGCAACAGCTCCGCGACCGCCGCCGGCGCCGGACCCGCCGCGAAATCGCTGCCGTCGCGGACGAGAAACGGCGCCAGCGCCGCGCCCAGGTCGGCCGCCGGCATGCGCTTGATGTGCTCGTGATTGACCCAGCGGAGCTTCGTGCCGTCGAAGCGCGCCGGCGCCGCATGGATATGCTCGAGGGCGAACCAGGCGACGAGCTCTTCGCGAGTGAATATTTCGTCATCGCCGTGCGCCCAGCCCAGGCGTGCGAGGAAGTTGACCATGGCCTCGGGCAGAAAGCCTTCGTCGGCATATTGCATGACGCTCACCGCGCCATGCCGCTTGGAAAGCTTGTGCCCGTCGTCGCCGAGCACGGTGGGCAGGTGCGCGTAGACGGGGACCTCGCCGCCGAGCGCGCGGATCAGGTTGATCTGCCGCGGCGTGTTGTTGACATGATCGTCGCCGCGGATCACGTGCGTAATGGCCATGTCGAGATCGTCGACGACCACGCCGAAGTTGTACGTCGGCGTGCCGTCGGCGCGCGCGAGCACCAGGTCGTCGAGTTCGGCGTTGCTGATCTCGATGCGCCCCTTGACCTGGTCGTCCCAGGCGACACTGCCCTGGGTCGGGTTGTTGAAGCGGAACACCGGCGAAACGCCCGCAGGCGGCGTCTGGCCGGGGCGGATGTTTTCCGGGCGCCAGCGGCCGTCGTAGCGCGGCTTCTCCCCGCGCGCGGTTTGCGCCGCACGCAGCGCATCGAGCTCCTGCGGCGTCGTGTAGCAACGGTAGGCAAGCCCGCGCTGGAGCATATCGTCGAGAACCGCCCGATAGCGCGGCAGACGCTGCATCTGGTAGTAGGGGCCCTCGTCGTAATCGAGCTTGAGCCATGCCATCGCGTCGAGGATTGCCTGGATCGCCGCCGCCGTCGAGCGCTCGACGTCGGTATCCTCGATGCGCAGGATGAATTGCCCGCCGTGGTGCCGCGCGAAGGCCCAGGCGAACAGCGCCGTGCGGGCGCTGCCCAGGTGCAGGAATCCGGTCGGACTCGGCGCAAAGCGGGTGCGAACGCTCGACATCGGAGGGATTGCCAATGCGCCCGCGGCTACCGGCGCGCGCGCAGCGGCTGCCAGCGCAGATCGAGGGTCGTCGGCAGCGCCGGATTCTGAGGTTCGCTACGCACGAGCATCGGTCCCGGCGTGTGACCGTGGGTCCAGAACCGGGCGATGCGCCGGGCTTCGGCCTCGTTGGCGTTGACCGGAAAGGTCGCGTAGTTTCGGCCGCCCGGATGCGCCACGTGGTAGGTGCAGCCGCCCAACGCGCGGCCGGCCCAGGTGTCGACCAGATCGAAGGTGAGCGGTGCCTGCACTTCGATGGTGGGGTGCAGCGCGGCGGGTTGGTTCCAGGCGCGGAAGCGCACGCCGGCGACCGATTCGCCGGGGACCCCCGTCGCCGCGAGCGGCAGCGCGTGCCGGTTGCAGGTCACCGCGTGCCGGCCCGGGATCATGCCATTGACCTTGACCTGCAATCGCTCGCCCGAGGAATCGACGAAGCGCGCGGTCCCGGCGGCGCTGACCTGCTCGCCGAGCACGTGCCAGGGCTCGATCGCCTGCCGTAGCTCGATGGTCACGCCGTCGTAGCACACCGTGCCGAAGCGCGGAAAGCGGAACTCGACGAACGGGTCGAACCAGGCCGCATCGAAGGCGTAGCCGAAGCCGTTGAGATCGGCGACGACGTCGCGCATGTCGGCGGCGACAAAATGCGGCAGCAACCAGCGGTCGTGCAGCGCTGTGCCCCAGCGCACCAGCTTGCCGCGATACGGCTGCTGCCAGAACCGCGCCACCAGCGCCCGCAACAGCAACATCTGCACCGCGCCCATGCGCGCGTGCGGCGGCATCTCGAAGGCGCGGAATTCGAGCAGGCCCAGCCGACCGGTCGGGCCGTCGGGTGAATAGAGCTTGTCAATCGAGAACTCGGTGCGGTGGGTATTGCCGGTGAGATCGCAGAGCAGATGCCGCAACAGCCGGTCGATCAGCCACGGCGAGGACTCTTCGCCGGTGCGATGCTTGCGCTCGAGCTGCTGGAAGGCGATCTCGAGCTCGTACAAGCGATCGTCGCGGCCTTCGTCGACGCGCGGCGCCTGGCTCGTCGGCCCGATGAACAGGCCTGAAAACAGGTACGACAGCGCCGGATGATTCTGCCAGTAGGCGATCAGGCTTTGCAGCAGGTCGGGGCGGCGCAGCAGCGGACTGTCCGCCGGCGTCGCACCGCCCAGCGTGACGTGGTTGCCTCCGCCGGTGCCGGTATGCCGTCCGTCGAGCATGAATTTCTCGGTGCCCAGGCGCGACTGCCGGGCCTCCTCGTAGAGCGTCGTCGTGGTCGCGATCAGGTCGGGCCACGACGCCGCGGGATGGATGTTGACCTCGATCACGCCCGGATCGGGCGTGACGTTGAGCAACTTCACCCGCGAGTCACGCGGCGGCCCATAACCCTCGACGACCACGGTGTGTCCGGCCGCGGCCGCGGTGTCCTCGACCACGGCGAGAAGCGCCGCGTAATCCTCCAGCCGATTGAGCGGCGGCATGAAGACGTGGACGTGGCCGGCGCGCACCTGCACCGTCAGCGCCGTTTTCACCACCTCCCGCGGCTTGGCGCCGCGCGCGCGCGCGGTGCGAGCGCGGCGCAAGTCGTCGCGGCGCGGCAGGGCGTCCTTGGGCGCGAACGGATCGACGGGCGGATCGTGCTCGACTTCTTCGGGCAACACGTCCGGCAGCGATCCGAGCGGCAGCCGCAGGCCGAGCGGCGAATCGCCCGCAACCGCGTACAGCCGCTCGCGGCGCAGCGGCCACGGACTCGATTCCCAGACGCCCGATTCGCCGCCCCGGCGGACGGTGCCGGCTTTGAGCGGAAGGACGAACCCGCAGGGCTGTGCGAGGCCCTCGAGCAGCAGTCGCGCGAGGCGCGCGCGCTCGCCGGCATCGGCAAGATCGCTGCGCAGAGGATCGGCGTTCACCGGCAGCGCGGCCTCATCCTTGAGCAGCCGCGGCACGTCTTCGTAGGCGGTGATCACCATCGCGGTGGGCAGTCCCAGCGTGACGGCGAGTTGCGTCGCGAAAGCCTGCGCGTCGGCCACGCCGCGACTGCCCGGCTGTCGGGTATCGGCAAGCAGCGCCCCGTCGCGCCACAGCGGCTCGCCGTCGGTGCGCCAGTAGACGCCGAGTGCCCAGCGCGGGAGCGGCTCGCCGGGATACCACTTGCCCTGCCCGTAATGCAGGAATCCGCCCGGGGCGAAGCGGGCCTGGAGACGCCGCAGCAAGGTCTCGGCGAGCTCGCGCTTCTTGGTTCCCAGCGCGGCGTAGTTCCATTCCGCGCCCTCCATGTCGTCGATCGACACGAACGTCGGCTCGCCGCCCTGGGTCATGCGCACGTCGTGGGCGGCGAGATCGACGTCGACCGCCTCGCCCAGCGCGTCGATCGCCGCCCACTGCGCGTCGCTGTAGGGCTTGGTGACGCGCGGATCCTCGTGCACGCGCGCGACCTGCATCGAAACCTCGAAATCGACGTTGCACACGTCGGTGTAGCCGATGACCGGCGCGGCATTGCCCGGATCGGCGGTGCACGCGAGCGGGATGTGCCCTTCGCCGGCCAGGAGCCCGGAGGTCGGATCGAAGCCGATCCAGCCTGCGCCGGGAAGGTACACCTCGGCCCAGGCGTGCAGATCGGTAAAGTCGCGCTCGGGTCCGGCCGGACCTTCGAGCGGCTTCTGGTCGGCCGCGAGCTGGATCAGATAACCCGATGCGAAGCGCGCCGCGAGACCGAGCTGGCGCAGGATCTGCACCAGCAGCCAACCGGTGTCGCGGCACGAGCCGCAAGCCTGCTCGAGCGTGCGCTCCGGCTCCTGCACGCCGGGCTCCATGCGCACCAGGTAGCGGATCTCCGCCTGCAGCTGCTGGTTGAGCCGCACCAGCATGGTGACGGTGTTGTCGCCCGGCTGCACCGTGGCCCGGAACGCGGCGAGCCACGCGGCGAGGCGCGGCCCCAAGGGCACGGTTTCGAGAAACGGGATGAGCTCCTTCGCCAGCGACGGGGCGTAGACGAACGGATACGTCTCCGCATAGGGCTCGACGAAGAAGTCGAACGGATTGATCACCGTCAGGTCGGCGGTCAGCGCGACCTGTACCTCCAGCTTGGTGGCGCGTTCGGTAAACACCAGCCGCGCCACCCAGTTGCCATACGGATCCTGTTGCCAGTTCAGAAAGTGCGCTTTGGGTTCGGCGGAGAACGAGTAGCCGAGGATCGGGGTGCGGCAATGCGGCGCCGGCCGCAGGCGGATCTCGTGCGGACCCACGTTGACCAGGCGGTCGAAGCGGTAGGTCGTGCGGTGCTGCAGCGCGACGCGGATGGCCATGCGTTGCTGCTAAGTCACCAGTCGGGGTTGGGCAGCTGCGCGAATACGCGGCGCAGTCCCTCGCCCCACTGCGAGTGGATCATCTGGAAATACGGATCGGATTCCTCGATGCGGCGCTGCAGGCGGATCTTCAGGGCGTCGGTTTCATAGACGACGAGGTCGATCGGCAGGCCCACCGAGATGTTCGAGCGCATGGTTGAATCAAACGAGACGATGGTGCACTTGGTCGCCTCGAGCAGGCCCGTCGAGCGCTTGACCACGCGGTCGATCACCGGCTTGCCGTACTTGCTCTCCCCGATCTGGAAGTAGCAGGTGTCGGGTGTGGCCTCGATAAAATTGCCCTCGCTGTAGACCTCGAACAGGCGCGGCACTTCGCCCCGCACCTGTCCGCCGACGATGAAGTTCGCGTGCGAGTCGATATTGTTCTGCAGCAGGTAAGGCCCGTCGCGCGTCTTCACTTCGCGCAGCGCGTCGCCGATCAGCCGCGCGATGTCGAACAGCGAGGTCGCGTTCCACAGCGTCGGCTCGCTGCCGGGGTTGCGCGCCCGCTGCTCGAGCACCGACAGCGCATTCTGCGTAATCGACAGGTTGCCGGACGACAGGGTGACAATCACGCGCTCGCCGTCGCGGGCGAACACGTGCATCTTGGAGAAACGGGCGATCTGATCGACGCCGGCGTTGGTGCGCGAGTCCGACGCGAAGATCATTCCCGCCTCGAGTGACATGGCGACGCAATAGGTCATGTGTGGAGAACGCGATGCATTCCCTCGATTCTACTGGATGGCAGGTCAATACGTCGGAACGAGGAAATAGCGGTTGATTTCCACGCCCAGTGCCGAGATGCGCTCGAGGAATTCCATCAGGTACTCGTGCAGCCCGAACTTGATGATGTCGTCGGTTTTGCCATAGTGCAGTCGCGCGTACAGCTCGCCGCCCGCGCGCTCGATCTCGCGGCTGCTCTCGTCGCACAGCACCTCGAGGGTGTCGTGGATGAAACCCATGCACGAGTGCAGCGAGCGCGGCATGTCCCGGCGCAGGATGAGGAGCTCCGCGACCCGCCGCGGCGTGATCACGTCGCTGTATATCTTGCGATACGACTCGAAGCCCGACACCGAGCGCAGGAGCGCGCTCCACTGATAGTAATCGACCGCGCCGCCCACGTCGGCCGCCGAGGGCAGCAGCGTGTGGTACTTGACGTCGAGTATCCGTGCCGTGTTGTCGGCGCGCTCAATGTGCGTGCCGAGCCGATTGAAGTGATAGGCCTCGTCGCGCAACATGGTGCCGAAGGTCACGCCGCGAAACAGGTGCGAGCGCATCTTCACCCACTCCAAGAATTCGGACACGCCGGTCGCCTGGATGCGATCGTAGTCAAAGTTGCGCATCTCCAGCCACGCCGAATTCAGATCCTCGTACATCTCCGAAGTAATCGCGCCGCGCACCGAGCGTGCCGACTCGCGCGCCGCACGCAGACAGCAATAAATCGAGGAGGAATTGCGTGCATCGAGGATCATGTAGCGCAGTACGATCTCCGCCGAGAGTTCCTGGAAGCGCTCGTAGAACGCGGTCGCCAGCCCCGACGTGACCAGCGGCACCGCCCACGGCTCGGCCCAGGCGAGTCCCGGCGCGATCGCCTCGTAGGGCAACAGCGACATGCGGTAGGTCACGTCGAGCAGGCGCGCGGTGTTCTCGGCGCGCTCGATGTGGCGGGCCATCCAGTACAGCTCGTTGGCGGTGCGGCAGAGCATCAGTAAGCCTTCCCCCGGTCGTTTGTCCCAGCGTTGACAGCCGACACCGGAGCGATCATGGCAGGCAAAGAAGGCAAGCTTACAGCTAGGCAGTGCGAGACTCTACCAGACGGAAAATACAGCGCCGGCGACCGGTTGAGGCTCACCGTTCGCGGCGACAGCCGGTCTTGGCAGGTGCAGTACACGATCCACGGCAAGCGGCGCGAAATGGGCTTGGGCAAACTCAGCAAGCTGTCGCTGAGGCAAGCCCGCACGCTGGCCCTCGCGGGCGAACAACCAAGTCGCCGATGGCATCGACCCGGTAGAGGCCGAGGCCAAGGCAGCGCAGGAAGTGGCGGAAAAAAAGGCGGCGCAGAATCCGCCTGCCTTCCCCAACTTGAGAATCACGCCCGCGCTGGAGCAGGCGACGCTGGCGAATCGGCTCGTCGCGGGCGCGGACGTGCAGGAGCGACCGCATGACCGCCTACGCCACCGCCGCTCTCAGCATCGGCTGGCTTGCCACCGGGCCATCAAGGCAATGACGCGCGAGCAAACAACGGCGCTTCGCGCCCTTGCAGCCTTTGGGTCGCGCCAGGCGGCCCTAGCTCGCGATGGAAACGCCGCTCAACCCGCTTCCCGAGGAGGCAGCTGCTTGAGATCCGATCAGGCTATCGCAGAACAATGTGGGACAAGCTCTTGACACCGACCCACACAGGGCCCAAGCGCCCTACAGAAGAGAGGGCTCACCCCAGCGCGAAAACCTGGCAGCGACTGTCTGCCGCCAGGTCAGGGACAGCGCAGCTTTACGCCGAATACCCGCCGGTTCTGCGGCGCCGTGTGACGAACATCATCGCCAGGAGACCTGCGCCAAGCAGCGCAAGTGCAGTGGGCTCAGGCACGTTCACGCTGAGTGGGCCGGGATAGATGAAACTCTGGTTGCCGGCGGAGCTGGTCAATTGGGTGAGCGTATAGGGATGCTGGGGTCCGGTTTCCGCAGCGGTGATCCACCCCTGCGCCGTGGCAAGGACGGTACTCGCATGGGCGCTTGTGACCGATTCCACACCAAACGCACTATTCACCCCCCCGCCGGAGGTGGCGAGGTTACCGTCGGTGTCAAAAAGGATGTCCCAGATCGCGAGTTGGAATGCCGCCGCGTTATCGGGGGAACTAAATAACGCGTTCGAATAATTGTTAGCAAAAAGTGTCCTCAGGTTGCTAACTTGCGTGCCTGAAAAGGCCAATGGAGCCGATTGGAAAGGAGCCTCGGTGTAATGCTGAAGGGTCCAAGGCGGGTAAGGAACCGTATGGGTCAAGTCGATGCACCAGAAATTGGGGATCGACCCGGCGTTAAAGGTTGCTTTCTCGAATGCGCCTGCCGACGTGGTGTTATCGACGCCGAGGTAGTCTATAACGACAGGATCGCCAAAAAGGGGAGCGCCGCTGTGCAAACTACCGGCTTGCGCGATGGGTGCCAAAAACATCGCCGCGCAAGTGGCACCGACGTATAACAGACGGTCCAAAGTGATTTTCATTTTTTCCATTCCCAAGATTCAAGTACCGGGGTACCGGTTTGTCCGACGTACAGCTACCCACTCAATAGAAGGCTAATTCGATCTGGGAGTAAGAAAGCAACTCCCATGCCCAACAAGTCACAATCAATAACACGTTTTCTTTCAAATAGTTACAGCATTTTTTGACATGGTCATTTTGTGATGCACAAAAAACTGTAAAGAATTTCGAATTCCGGCAAGCCTGCTCATCCCAAGGCTGACGGAGTGACAGGCCGCAGTGAGGGGCCACGGCTATCGCATGCAAGCGCGGCGCTAGGATCGCGCCGCAGGCCCCCAAAGCCCGTGGGATCAAAGCCGGATGGAAGGCTGCGCTGGTCCAGAAGCCCTGTCCGGCGCGGCTAGCATCAGTGCGCCATGACCCAGGTATCCTTCGTGCCGCCCCCCTGCGACGAGTTGACCACCAGCGAGCCTTCGCGCAAGGCCACGCGGGTGAGGCCACCCGGAACAAGATTGATCGCCTTGCCCGACAGCACGTACGGGCGGAGGTCGATATGGCGCGGCGCGAGCCCGGTCGCGGTGAACGTCGGACAGGTCGACAGCGCGAGCGTGGGCTGCGCGATGTACTTCTCGGGCTGGGCGACGATGCGACCGCGAAACGACTCGCGCTCGGCGTGGCTCGCCGCGGGTCCGACCAGCATGCCGTAACCGCCAGCGCCGTGAACCTCCTTGACGACAAGTTCGGCCAGATGCTCCAGGCAGTAGCGCAGATCGTCTTCCCGGCGCAGCTGCCAGGTCGGCACGTTATTCAGAATCGGTTCCTCGGTGAGGTAGAACCGGATCATCTCCGGCACGAAGGGATAGATTGACTTGTCGTCGGCAACGCCGGTGCCGATCGCGTTGGCGAGCGTCACCCGGCCGGCACGGTAGGCCGCGAAGAGGCCCGGCACCCCCAGCATCGAGTCCGGCCGAAACGCCCGCGGATCGAGAAAGTCGTCATCGACCCGGCGGTAGAGAACGTGCACCCGGCGCGGGCCGCGGGTGGTGCGCATGTACAGCGTGTCGTTCTGCACGAACAGGTCCTGGCCCTCGACCAGCTCCACGCCCATTTGCTGGGCGAGAAAGGCGTGCTCGAAATACGCCGAGTTGTAGGCGCCGGGCGTGAGCACGGCGACCTCGGGCTCCTCCTCCGCGGCCGGGGCGACGCCGCGCAGGTTCTCCAGCAACAGGTCGGGATAGTGCTCCACCGGCCTGATCGACTGGTTCGCGAACAGCTCCGGAAAAAGCCGCATCATCATGCGCCGGTTCTCGAGCATGTAGGACACGCCGGAGGGCACGCGCAGGTTGTCCTCGAGCACGAAGTATTCGCCCTCCTCCGCGCGCACGATGTCGACCCCGGCGACGTGCGCGTAGATGCCGCCGGGCACGTCCATGCCCTGCATCTCGCGGCGGTACTGCTCGTTGGCGAGCACCCGCTCGCTGGGTATGACCCCAGCCTTGAGGATGTTCTGGTCGTGGTAGATATCGTGCAGAAACAGGTTGAGCGCGTGCACGCGCTGCTTGAGGCCGCGCTCCAGCGTGCGCCATTCGGCCGCCGGGATGATGCGCGGCACGATGTCGAACGGGATCAGGCGCTCGGTGCCCGAGTTCTCGCCGTAGACCGCGAAGGTGATGCCGATGCGATGGAAGGCGCGCTCCGCTTCCTCCCGCTTCTGGGTGATCTGCTCGCCGGGCGTGCGCTTCAGCCAGTCGGCAAAACCCTGGTAGTGGGAGCGCATGGCGCCGTCGGCGGCGCACATCTCATCGTAAATGGGACGGGACACAGTGGCCTAATTCAACTTTCCATGCACTTTTAGCAAGACTCGAGCCAAGAAGGTTTTTGCTTTTAAGCCTATAAGCTTACCGAAATAAAACCGGTTTCAGGGCCTGCCGGGTGGCCGCTCGGGGCCGGATTGCGCTCCGCCGTGGTGCCGTTTTTGTCCAGGACAGGGGTGGACAATTTTGGTGCGCAGTTTGACCCTGGTTTTGGCGCTATGGTTAAATACCTGCTCCTGTCTGGGTTCGCGCGGGGCGGTTAGCTCAGCGGTAGAGCATTGCCTTCACACGGCAGGGGCCACTGGTTCGATCCCAGTATCGCCCACCATGGAACCAAGGGGTTGCACGCAAGTGTAACCCCTATTTTTTTGCCCGCGTTCGGTACAACCTGCGACATCAGCGCAATTTTTGCATACGATGACGGAAAAATCCGCTCGCGAGACACCACGATGATTGCTAACTCCGCGGCAGTGATCGCAGTCGATGCGCTGGTCTTCGACGCGTATGGTACGTTGTTTGACGTGCAGTCCGTGGCGACCCTGGCCGAGCGGCTGTTTCCCGGCCACGGCGCGGCGCTTCGCAGCTGTGGCGCAGCAAGCAACTCGAGTACTCCTGGCTGCAAAGCCTGATGCTGAGCCCGACCGTGCGGCGCGAGGATTTCGCCGCCCTGACGGCGCACGCGCTCGATTACGCGGCCGAAGCGCTTGGCCTCGCGCCGCAGGCTGCGGCGCGGCATCGGCTGCTCGATGCGTATCTCGATCTGTCGCCATTTCCCGACGTCGCGCCGACGCTCGCTGCGCTCGCGCCGCTGCCGCGGCTCATCCTCTCAAACGGCACGCGGCAAATGCTCGAACTGCTGACCGCGTCCACCGGCATTGCGCAGCACCTGGATGGCATTGTCTCGGTCGACGCGGCCGGCATCTACAAGCCGAGTCCACGTGTGTATCAGCTCGCCGTCGATCACTTGAAGCTCGCGCCCTCGCGCATCGGCTTCGTCTCGTCCAACGGCTGGGATGCGGTGGGCGCCAAGGCGTTCGGCCTGACCGTGTTCTGGGTCAGCCGCGCAGGCGCGCCGTTCGAGCGCCACGGTCCGAAGCCCGACGCGGTGATTGCTTCGCTTGCCGAGCTGCCGGCGCTCCTCCGGCGCTAGGCCGCCGCGGTTGCTACGGCATGTACTGGCCGCCGTTGACCTCGATCACCTGTCCGGTCACGTACCCGGAGAGCTCGTCCGAGGCGAGATAGAGAAACGTTCCGGCGCACTCGTCGGGCGCACCGAGCCGGTTCATCGGAATCGTCGCCTGCATCGCCTTGAGCTGCTCGGCGGTGGTATAGCGGTCGTGAAACGGCGTCGTGATGACGCCCGGCGAGACCGCGTTGACGCGAATCCCGTCACCGACGACCTCCTTCGCCCAGCCATGGGTCGCCGTGGAAATGAAACCCTTGGCGCCGGCGTAGATGATTGCCCCGGCGCCGCCGCCGTGGCGCGCCGCAATGGAGCTCACGTTGATCACATTGCCCTTCTTCTGGCGGCGCATGATCGGGATTGCCTCGTGCATGAACAGGGCAACCTGAATCACGTTGAGCGCGATGACCTGGTGCAGGAACTGCTCGCTGTAATCCTCGATGCGCGTGCGCGCCACCAGGCCGCCGGCGTTGTTGATCAGCACGTCGATGCGGCCGAGCGCGGCAAGCGTTTCGGCGACGATGCGCTTGACGTTGCCGCTATCCGTGACGTCGCCGCCGACCAGCACCGCCTCGCCGCCCGCGGCACGCACGTCGGCGGCGACCTGCTCGGCCGCGGCGCGGCTCGCGTTGTAGTGGATGGCAAGCCGGGAACCGCAGCGCGCGAACGCGCGCGCGGCGGCGGCACCGATGCCGGTCGATGCCCCCGTGATGAGCACTGCCTTGCCCTTGAGATCGGAAACCATGCGCTGCCTCGCTGAAAGTCGGCCTCGCGCCCCAAGCGTCGCGGCGCGGCGTGCCAAGTATACTGAGTCCAAGGTCCTTATCCGATGGCAGCCTTAAGTGCCAAAGCCTCTCCGGGCTTGCCTTGCTCCACCGCGTCGACGCTGCACTGTGCCGCCCGCGTACGGCGCTTAGCGCGTCCGCACCGGTAACATCCCAGCCATGCTGCCAGCGAAGCTTCGCGTCCCTGCAGGCGCGTGCGATTGCCATATGCACGTCTATGAGGACCGATTCCCGATCGTGCCGCAGGCGACGTTCAAGCCGCCGCACGCGCCGCTGGCGGAGTATCGGGAAATTCAGCGCACGCTCGGACTCACGCGCGCCGTCATCGTGCAGCCCAACGGCTACGGCTTCGACAACCGCTGCACGCTGGAAGCGCTCTTGGGCCTCGGCTCCGCCGCGCGCGGCGTTGCCACCGTGCCGGCCGACGTCGCCGATGCCGAACTGGAGCGACTGACGCGGGCTGGCGTGCGCGGCGCGCGCTTCCACCTGCTGCCCGGCGGCATGCTCACCTGGGAGGCACTCTTGCCCCTCGCGGCGCGGCTTACCCCCTTCGGCTGGCACATCCAGCTGCAACTCGACGGTCGGGAGCTGCCGCGTTACGAGGCCGCGCTCTCGCGCCTGCCCGTGCCGCTGGTGATCGATCACAACGGCAAGTTCCTGGAGCCGGTAGCAACCGATCACCCGGCATTCAAGTCGCTGCTCCGGCTGCTGGCCGGCGGCAACACCTGGGTGAAGCTCAGTGCGCCCTACGAAACATCCCGGCAGGGGCCGCCGCGTTACGCGGACGTCGGCGCGCTCGCAGGCGCGCTCGTCGCAGCGCATCCTTCGCGCTGCGTTTGGGCGAGCAACTGGCCGCACCCGGGGCGCGATCCGCGCCCCGACAGCGCGGCGTTGCTCGACCTCTTGCGCGAATGGGCGCCCGACGAGGCAATCCGGCACCGGATCCTGGTCGACAACCCGGCGCAGCTGTACGGTTTCTGAGGCGAACTAAGCGCCCTTCTTCGTCCGGCACACGCCTACCGCGTCGCGGATCGCCGCGATCGCGGCCGGTCGCGGGAAGCTCTTGCGGTGCGCGAGCGCGATCCGGCGCGACGGCACCGGCTTCGCGAAGGGCACCGACACGACCATCCGGCTGTGATATTTCGGCGTCAGCGCGTCGCGCGGCAGCACCGAGACGCCCAGGCCCGAGGCGACCATATTGCGCACTGTCTCCAGCGAGTTCGTGCGCGTTGTCGGCGCGTCGCCGCGATTGAGCTCCGGGCAGGCATCGAGCACCTGGTCACGGAAGCAGTGCCCGACGTTGAGCAGGATCGTGTGCTCGGTGGCGAGCTCCGCGGGCTGGATCGATTTGCGGCGGGCCCAGCGATGCTGCTGCGGCACGACGACCTGGAATGGCTCTTCGTAGAGGAACTCGGTCACGATGCCGGGCGGCTGGAACGGCAGGGCGACGATCGCCGCGTCGATGCGCCCGGTCCGCAACGCAACTTCCAGGTGCTCGGTCAGGTTTTCCTCGATCTCCAGCGGCATCTGCGGCGCGCGCTCGTTGAGCGCAGGGATCAGATCGGGGAGGAGATACGGCGCAACCGTGTAGATGACGCCAAGGCGGAACAAGCCGACGAGCTGGTTGCGCCCGGCTTGCGCGATTTCGCGGATCCGCGCCGCCTCCTCGAGCACCTTCTGCGCCTGCTCGACGATGCGCTCGCCAACGGGCGTGACGCTGACCTCGGGCTTGCCGCGCTCGAAGAGCTGCGTCCCGAGCTCCTCCTCGAGCTTCTGGATCGCGACCGACAGCGCGGGCTGGCTAACGAAGCAGCGCTGCGCGGCGCGGCCGAAGCTCTTCTCCTGCGCAATGGCGACCAGGTAGCGCAGCTCGTTGAAGGTCATCGCGCCTTGCTGGCCAGGAAGCGCGCAAACTCCGCCGCAGTCTCCGGGTGCTTGAGACCGTAGTCGACCATGGCCTCGAGGTATCCCAGCTTGTGGCCGCAATCGTAGCGGTGTCCCTCGAACTGGTAGGCGAGCACCTTTTCATCTTCGAGGAGGCGCGCAATGCCGTCGGTGAGCTGAATCTCGCCACCCGCCCCCGGCGGCATCTGCCGCAGATGATCGAAGATGCGCGGCGTGAGAATGTAGCGGCCGACCACCCCGAGTTTCGAGTGGGTGACGCCGGGCTTCGGCTTTTCCATGATGCGCGAGATGCGGCCGCACCGTCGTTCCAGAGGCTCGGTCTCGACAATGCCGTAGTTGCCGACCTCGGATTCCGCCACCGGCATCACGCCGATCACCGAATAGCGCTCGCGGGCGGCAACCTCGGTCATCTGCCGCATCACCGGCACCTTGGCGTCGATGAGGTCATCGGCCAGCAGCACGGCGAAAGGCTCCGCACCGATGACCGGTTCGGCGCAGCGCACCGCGTGTCCGAGGCCCAGCGCCTCGGCCTGCCGGATGTAGATGCAATTGATGCCGCGCGGCAGCACCCCCTGGACGATCTCCAGCAGTTGCGTCTTGTTGCGGGCGGCAAGCTCGGTCTCCAGCTCGTAGGCCTTGTCGAAGTGATCCTCGATCGCGCGCTTGTTGCGGCCGTTGATGAAGACCATGTCGGTGATACCGGCCGCGGCGGCCTCCTCGACGGCGAACTGGATCAGCGGCTTGTCGACGATGGGCAGCATCTCCTTCGGGCTCGCCTTGGTCACCGGCAGGAAGCGGCTGCCGAGGCCGGCCACGGGAAACACCGCCTTGGTGATCCTACCGAACGCCATGAAAAATTTCCCTGAGTTGTTTTTCGTCGCTCACCGGCACCTCGAGCTCGTCCGCGCGCGGCGGCGTAGAGTCCGGCAACTCTACCCCGGCCGCGCGCTACTGGGCAATCATGAGCCCACGGCGGCCGGCGCGACCACGCGTTCCTAGCCCGAACGGGAACGATGACGATCGTCGGTTGCGCTTGCGTGTGGGGTCACGCGAACGCCCGAGTCAGGCAATTGCACCCGCGGGTCCGTCGCGGCCAGCGACCTTCCGGCTCGTACGCGGGCCCCTAATCGAGCCAGGTGATGGGTGCACCCCTTGGAGTCCTGGCAATCCCCACCCCGTCGAGCCCGGCGGACGACAGCCCGAACCGCCAGTCTGCGACGCGCCATAACCCGCCCCCAAGGCTGAAAAGCGGGGTGTTTGACGGCACTTCTCGCCGGGATAGCGCCGTTCGTCGCCCGATTCGCCGGGAGCGGATACAGGCGGATCATGAGGTTACGATAAATGGCACATGATTTGCTTGAATATCTGCGGAACTGGGCTATACCTTAAGTGTCAGTTAGGGAACCGGAGTAGGAGTCCAAAATGGTCTCGACCTGGTGGTTGGTGGTGTCGTTCCTGGCCGGCGGTTACGCCGGGCTTCTGTTGTTTGCGCTGCTTAACGTCTCGCGGGATACCGACGAGGACGCGCATCCGTTGCACCGTCGCGGCAGCCCGCGACCCGAAGTCACAGAATATTGAGCAGCGACGAGGTCTAAAGACTCGCAGCCGCGCGCGAAATCGCGCGAAAGCGGGTCACACGGAGCGCTGCTGGCGCATCGCGAACGCGATCGCCTTGCTCCCGCTCTCAGCCTGCCCCTCCTTCTCCCGCCAGTTGACGTGCCGACGTCGCGCAAGCAGGCGCGCCAGGATATCGCTCGCTCGGCCCGCCGCCGCTTTCGTCGCCGGGCCACCCGATAGGCAACATCGCCTTACGGCGTCACGAGCCGGACCAGATTGGCGAGGATCTCATAGACCGCGTAGTAGCTCGTTTGCAGCCCACTCATGCTCGGCAGAAAGTCAAATGCGGTGTTGGGCTGCGACGAAGGAATTTCAATCGGCGCGGGCACGGTAGCTATGCCAGCTGCTGCGAACTCGGCACCGGCGCGCAGCATATCGAAGCTGTGCGCGACCAGGACGACGCGCTGAATTCCCGCGCGGCGCAGGATCGGGGCCGACAGTACGGCGTTCTCGTGGGTCGTGCGCGATTGGTCCTCCACCCAGCTTACATCGGTCCCGAACTCGCTCCGGAGCGACTGCTGCATCAGCTTGGCTTCCGCTTCGCCGCCGGACACCGAGCCGCCCGTCACGAGAATCGGCAGCCCGGTCAGGCGCGCGACTCGGGCGCCGTAACGAACGCGCTCCAGGGTCAGGTAGCCAAGTGTGTCGCCCCCGTACTCTTGCGCACCGCGCCGCGTGCCCCCACCGAGAATCACGATCGCCTGTGCGCCGGTCGCGCGCTCGACGGTGAACGGGGGCGAAGTGTCCAGAGAACGAAGCAGAAGATCCGAGACAGCCGGGACCGCCAAGAGCATCAGGGATAGGACCCCGGCCCACGCCAGCCCTGTGCCCAGACGCGGAAACCGGGGCCGGAGACCCAGTCCGAGAACCGAGAGAAGCAGCTGCCCGGTCGGAGGAAGCAACAGCGCCTTCAGTACCGCCTTGACCCAGATCGGATCGACTTGGAGTCGCGCGGTGTCGAGCGTGGACGCCAGGAAGATCCCATCGGTCATGCAGCGCCATGCACCGGTCGTGGCACGCGGCCGCTGCAGAGTTCCATCGCAGCGCGATCCTCGTACCAGGGCAGCGCTTCGGTCAGCCCCGAACGCACGTCGTGCGTCGGTGCGTAGCCCAAGCAGCGCCGCGCCTTGTCGATGTCGGCCTGCGAGTGCCGCACGTCGCCAGCGCGAAAATCCACGTGCTGCGGCGGCGGGATGACCAGGCCGGGATGGCGTTCTGCGAGCAAGTCGCGCAGTATCGCATAGAGCTCGCTCAGCGCCGTCCGGCTGCCTACCGCGACGTTGTAAATCTGACCGCTGACGACGGCCTCGTGCGCCGTTGCGGCGAGAAGGTTCGCCTGCACGACGTTGGCGACATAGCAGAAATCGCGGCTCGTTTCTCCGTCGCCGTGGATCACGATCGGCATGCCCGACAGCATGCTGGCCACCCAGCGCGGGATCACTGCCGCGTAGGCGCCTTCCGGATCCTGCCGGGCGCCGAAGACGTTGAAATATCTCAGGCCTACGGTAGCCATTCCGTAGCAACGGGTGAACACCTGCGCGTAGAGCTCGTCCAGATACTTGGTTACCGCATACGGTGAAAGCAGATTCCCGATCGCGTCCTCGACCTTCGGCAACGCCGGATGGTCGCCGTAGGATGAGCTCGACCCGGCGTAGATGAATCGTTTCGCGCCGGCATCTCGGGCCGCCAACAGCAAGTTGACGAACCCCGTCGCGTTGGCAGCATGAGTTCGGAGCGGATCCTCGATTGACCGCGGGACCGACCCAAGTGCAGCCTCGTGCAGCACGACGTCGACGGATTTGCAAGCGCTGCGGCACGCATCGAGGTCAACAATGTCGCTATCGTGGAAAGTGTGCCTGCTCCACGCCCCTTCGCCGACGGCCCGCCGTACCGCATCGAGATTGCTGCGGTGACCCGTGGCAAAATTGTCCATGCTCACCACATCCTGACCAAGCCCGAGCAAGCTCTCGAGCAAGTGCGAACCGATGAAGCCGGCGCTGCCCGTGACGAGCCAGCGCATCGGCCGCTCCCGCAGCGCGGCGCAGGCCGCTTCGAATGCGTCTTGCGCGCGGCCGCGTCCCATCACAGCCTCCACACGTTGATGCCCCGCGCGCGCAGCAGTGCGGCGTCGGCTCCGCACTTTACGTCCACGTAAAGCCCTCCCGGTTCGAGCTTGCCGATGAAATCGTCGACCGGACGCTCCCTGAACTCCCGATGCGCGACGGCCGCGACGATCGCGCGGGCGCGTGGCAGCTCCTCCCATGGCTCCAACTCGATCTGGTACTCGCGGCGTGCTTCGGAGGGGTCCGCGACGGGATCGTGCACGTGGATCCTGACTCCGTAGGAGGAAAGTTCGTGCACGACATCGATCACGCGCGAGTTGCGAATGTCCGGACAATTCTCCTTGAAGGTGAGACCGAGCACGTTTATATGCGCGCCTTTGACCGGAGAACCGGCCTGGATTAGCTGCTTCACCGTCTGCTCGGCAACATATTTGCCCATGCCGTCGTTTATTCGGCGGCCGGCAAGAATGACTTGGGGGTGATAACCGATCTTGTCGGCCTTGTGCGTCAAGTAGTAAGGGTCGACGCCGATGCAGTGTCCGCCGACGAGGCCGGGGCGGAACGACAGGAAATTCCACTTGGTTCCCGCGGCCTCGAGCACCTCCATGGTATCGATTCCGAGCTTGTGGAAAATCAATGCCAGCTCATTCATCAGCGCGATGTTGAGGTCGCGTTGCGTATTCTCGATCACCTTGGCGGCTTCGGCGACGCTGATGCTGGTAGTGCGGTGCACGCCCGCCGGGACGATGCTCGCATAGATGGCGGCGACACGCTCGAGAGTGCTCGGCGTATCTCCCGAAACGAGTTTCGTGATCCGCGGCAACGTATGCTCCTTGTCGCCCGGATTGATCCGCTCGGGGGAGTAGCCGACGAAGAAGTCGCGCTTCCACTTCATCCCCGAGCATCTTTCGATGACGGGGACACACATCTCCTCGGTCGCGCCTGGATACACGGTCGACTCGAAGACGACGATCGCCCCAGGTTTGAGGTTGTGACCCACCGACTCGCTCGCGGCAAGAAGCGGTCCGAAGTTGGGCTGATGGGCGTTGTCGATAGGCGTGGGGACGGCCACCACGATGAAATCGGCCCGACGCAACGCCGCGGCGTCGGTCGTGCAATGCAAACCCTTTGCCGCCGCGAGGTCGGCGGGGCTCACCTCTCCGGTCGGATCGATGCCCTTTCGGTAGGCCTGTACTTTGCTCTCGGAAAGATCGAAGCCGACGGTTGGGTATTGCTTGCCGAACTCGACGGCGAGCGGCAGTCCCACATAGCCCAGTCCGACAACAGCAATGGTCGTCGCTTCGGTCATGCTCATCGGGAGGTCCGGGCCGTCGAGTCAGGCGACGCAATCCTGCTGCGCGGCCTGGCTGCGGTTCCGGAAGCGCTCAAAGCCCGCTCAGCAGCTTCTCGGCATCGCCGCGTATGGGCGAGGCCTGGTCGAGCTGGGTCAGAGGCTCGAGTGCGCGGCGCGCGCCCGCCTTGTCACCTGTCTCGAGCAGCGCTTTCCCGATATGCAGGCGGATCTCGGCGTTCCTGGGAGCGAGATTCGAGGCGGCGCGGAGCAGCTCCAAGCCCTTGGCGGTTTCGCCGCTCTGAACCAATGCCCAGCCAAGGGTATCGATGACGGCGGGGTTGAACGGCGCTTGCCCGTAGGCACGCTCGGCGTACTCGCGCGCCGCCGGATCGCCCAAGTTCGCCAGCAGAAACGCCAGATTGTTCAGCAAGACCGGGTTCTCCGGCTCGATCTTCAGCGCCGCCTGATAATGCGTGATTGCGCCCCGGTAGTCCTTCTTCGACAGACTCTGCTCACCAAGGAAGGAGTGCAAGGTCACATCCTTGGGATGCTGCTTCATCCATTGCGCTGCAAACTGGGTCGCCTCGGCCGTTTTGCCGGCGTTTTCCAGTGCCTGGTAGCGCCGCACGGCAAGCATCGGGATCGGCTGGCGCGCGATGCCTTCCTGGAAGGCAGTCGCCGCCTCCGGCCATTTCTTCTCTGCCGCCCGTACTTCGCCAGCTAGTGCAAAGCCGAAAGCACGATCCGGATAGTCCTTTTGCAGCTTGCGCGCTTCAGCGATCGCCGCTTCCGGATGACCCGACACGAAGTAGACGTTGGCCAGCGCCACCCACGGCTGCACCTGATTGGGGTCGCTGGAGATGGCGTCGTGCAGCGTGGCGATTGCG
>DASZIB010000079.1:0-1644 GCA_035937415.1 Edaphobacterium sp. (SeqCode)
GCTGCTCAACGCGCTGGCCTGGGCGATGACCGCCGTGGCGGCGGCGCTGCTGGCATGGGGTGGGCTGGCGTGGGCGGTGCGGCAACCCGCGTTCGCGCTGCGGCAGGTGACCGTCGACGGCAGCATCGCCCGCACCAACCCTGCCCATCTGGCAACGGTGATCCGCGAGGAGCTCCGGGGCACGTTCTTCACGCTCAACCTCGCCGACGCGCGCGCCTCGCTGCAACGCGTGCCTTGGGTCAAGAGCGTGGGGCTGCGTCGGCAATGGCCCGATCGCCTCGAAGTGACGGTGGTCGAGCACGAGCCGCTGGCGCGCTGGAATGAAACCGCGCTCGTGGACACCGAGGGCGAGGTATTCAGTGCCGACTTTGATGGCGAACTGCCGCAGTTCGTCGGCCCTGACGGAAGCTCGAGAGAACTCGCCGAGCGCTTCCGCGAATTTGCCGCGACCCTCGCCCCGCGCGCGCTCAGCATTGCCGAGCTGCGCCTTTCGCCGCGCGGCGGCTGGCGGCTGCGGACCGCGGGCAGCGCCGCGCTGGCCATCGAGCTAGGACGAGCCACGGCGAGCGAGCGGCTGGCGCGGTTCGTCGCCTACCAACCCTCGACGGTGGGCGCGCTTGCGCGCAGCGGCACGGCGGTTAATTACGTTGACTTGCGCTACCGCAACGGCTTTGCGGTCCGCGCACCGGAGGCAACGGAACGGCCCACGCGGAAGGCGGGATAGGGGAAGCGAACATGGTGAAAGACAACAAGAACCTGATCGTCGGCCTGGACATTGGCACGTCGAAGATCGTCGCCATCGTTGCCGAGCTCACCGCCGAGAAGCGACTCAACATCATCGGCCTGGGCGCGCAGCCGTCGCGCGGCCTCAAGAAGGGCGTCGTGGTCAACATCGAGGCGACGATGGGATCGATTCAGCGCGTGCTCGAGGAAGCCGAGCTGATGGCGGACTGTGCGATTACCGAGGTCTACACCGGCATCGGTGGCGGACACATCCGCAGCCTTAACTCCAGCGGCATGGTCGCGATCAAGGAAAAGGAGGTCACGCAGGCCGATATCGACCGCGTAGTCGAGACCGCCAAGGCGATCGCGATCCCGAACGACCAGGAGATCCTGCACATCCTGCCGCAGGAATTCATCATCGACGGCCAGGAGGACGTGCGTGAGCCGCTGGGCATGAGCGGCGTGCGCCTGGAAGTGAGGGTTCATATCGTCACCGGCGCAGTCTCCGCGGTCGAGAACATCACCAAGTGCGTGCGCCGCTGCGGCCTGCAGGTCCGCGACGTCATGCTGCAACCGCTCGCCTCGGCGCTGGCCGTGCTCAACGACGACGAGAAAGAACTGGGCGTCTGCCTGATGGACGTTGGCGGGGGGACCACCGATCTCGCCGTCTTCACCGGCGGTGCGATCCGGCATACCGCGGTGATCCCGATCGCCGGCGATCAGATCACCAACGACATTGCCGTGTCCATGCGCACGCCCACGCAATACGCCGAGGACATTAAGATCAAGTACGCCTGCGCCCTGTCGCAACTGGCGAATCCCGACGAAACCATCGAGGTGCCGAGCGTTGGCGACCGGCCGCCGCGCCGCCTGGCGCGCCAGACGCTCGCCGAGATCGTGGAGCCGCGCTACGAAGAATTA
>DASZIB010000080.1:0-2262 GCA_035937415.1 Edaphobacterium sp. (SeqCode)
GGCAATCAGCGCCATGCTGAACACGGTCGCCGAACTGGCTGCGAAGGATCGCGCGCGCGGCGACGCCAGCGACGCCGCCGATTCCCAGGCCGCACTCAACGCCTATTTTCGCGACGAGTCCTCCTATTGGGAAAGGATTTACGAAAGCGACGGCATCAAGGAAGCCATTCACCAGGAGCGTCTGCGCGCGGCCCTCGCCATGGCGGACGGGCTCGCCTTGCCGCCGCAATCGCGTGTTCTCGACGCCGGCTGCGGCGCCGGATACGCGACGATTGCCTTGGCGAGCCGAGGTCTCGCGGTTCACGCACTCGACCCGGTGGAAGCCATGGTCCGCGCGACGCGCCGACGCGTCGCAGATAGCCGGCGCCCAAGTTGCGGCTCAGATCGGCGACGTTCATGCGCTGCCGTTTGGCGACCACAGCTTCGCCCTCGTGGTGGCGCTCGGCGTGCTGCCGTGGCTGCCGGCACTCGACAAGCCGCTCAATGAGATGGCGCGCGTGCTTTCCCCCGGCGGACACCTGATCGTCACCGTCGATTGCCTGTGGCAGCTGCGCCACGCGCTCGACCCGCTGCGCACCCCGCTTGTGCAGTGGCTCAAGCCGGGCGTGCACCAGGTCTTGGAGGCCTGCGGCCGGCCGCCCAAGGTGCGCTCGCACATGACCTCGCTAAGCGCCATGCGGCGGGCGCTTGCGGCACAGGGTTTCGAGGAGCGACGCGGGCTCACGCTCGGCTTCGGGCCGTTCACCTTTTTCGGCCGGGAGATATTCCCGCGCGCGATCGGCCTCAAGCTCGAACGCGGGCTGCAGTCGCTCGCGAACCGGGATGCGCCGCTGCTGCGGTCGAGCGGGTCCCAGTATCTGGTCCTGGCGCGCAAGCGCGACGCGCGCCCGCCATCCATGGTGCCAAATTGAGCAATGAAGTGGCCGCAGCTTTGCCAAGCGCGGTCCGAACGAAGGAGCAGGACATGGTTTCCACCGGTAAATTCCACACCAGCAATTACCTGGCGCTGATCGGCGTGCCTAGTCTACCGCCATGCACGAGCGCCTTCGATCCGGGCTACGATCCAATCACGCTCAAGGGGCATCTCGAACAGAGCCATCATCTGATCTCGATCCTGAAGATCTCGATGGCCTGCTGGCTGGTGGCGGAGGAAAGCGCGACGCGCAGCAAGATCGCCGCGGCCAAGAGCTTCGGCGTTCCGACCGTCACCGGCGGCACGCCGTTCGAGATCGCCGTCGCCCAGGGCCAGCTCGCAGCCTATCTCGACCTTTGCGCCGATGTCGGCGTGACCCGCGTCGAGGCCGGCGAAGGTTTCACCGAGATGCCGCTCGGGGCGCGCTCGGTGGTCAACATGGCACGTGAGCGTGGGCTCGAGGTCCAGTTCGAGCTCGGCAAGAAGCATGACGGCGCCTTCCGGATGGACCTCATCGACGCGCTCATCGCGCAGGGCCAGTGCTGGCTCGATGCCGGCGCTGTCGAGCTCATCGTCGAGGCGCGGGAATCCGCGAAGGGCGTCGGCCTGTTCGACGAGCACGGCGATCTCAATGGCGCCTTTGCGGACCGCTTTGCCGACGCGTTCGGCCTCGAGCGGGTCACCTACGAGGCGCCCAACAAGCCGAGTCAGTTTGCGCTGATCAATCACCTCGGCCGTCACGTGCGGCTCTCCAATATCAGGCTGGAGGAGCTGCTGCGTGTCGAGATCTATCGGCGAGGGCTGCATTCCGACGCATTCGGCGTGCCCAGCCTGCGGCCGATGGCAGTCGTGCCGGACTTCGCCTAATGCCCGGCACCGTCATCATCGATTGCTTTCCCGAGAGCGCGGTGCGCTACCGCGACGGCCATGCCATGGTTGCAATCGACGTCGTGCGCGCGACGACGACTGCCATCACCGCGGTCGCAATGGGCCGCCGCTGCTTCGTGGTCCCGACGGTCGACGCCGCCTTTGCGCTCGCCACGAAGCTCAATCATCCGCTGCTGGTCGGCGAGCAACGCGGCGTCATGCCCGCGGGCTTCGACATCAACAACAGTCCCGCCGCGCTCTTTGCGCGCGATGACCTTCATCGCCCGGCCGTTCTGCTGTCGTCATCCGGCACCAGGCTGTGCTGCGAGGCGCAGGCGTGCGCGGCCTATCTCGCGTGCCTGCGCAATTATGCTTCCCTTGCCCATCATCTTGCGGGCCGGTTCGCCAATATCGCGGTGATCGGCGCCGGCACCAAGGGCGAGTTCCGGGAGGAGGATCAGATGTGCTGCGCCTGGGTCGCG
>DASZIB010000081.1:0-46404 GCA_035937415.1 Edaphobacterium sp. (SeqCode)
GCACTCTACACCATCCCAACACCCCGGCGCCTGATGGGGATATGATGGGACGCATCGGGCCGGGGGGCCCGGCAACGTGCGCGAAACCAAGGCGCCGTTAAGGTTCCTATCCGCGTCGACGGATCCTACAATCAAAGGAAAAATGATGAACCTTCCGCTGAGACTCTTCGTGCTGATCGCATTGGTCGCGCCCTTTCAGCTGGCAGCGGCAAGTATCGTCAGCTACGGATTTGAAGGCACTTTCTACACCTCCAATATTCCCGATATTGCGGTCGGCACACCTTTCTCGGGCAGACTGACCTACGACACCAATGCTCCGGTTTCGAACAGCGGTACTAACTATATTGACTACCTTACCGGCACGCTCGATATGAGGATAGGGTCGAGCTTCCTGCATACAAGCGGTGGCCTTTTTGACCTCAGACTGGCCCACAATGTTTTTGTTGGTTTGCCGACCGGGGGCTATCCGAACCGAGATTTGCTCGAGTTCAGCGACTACGTGGGCGTCGTCGCAACGGGACCTTTAGCGGCGGATGGCCTGGCTAGCGTGTTAATTGACATCGTCTATCCACTCAACACGCTTGGAAACCTAACCCTCCCGGCCAACACGCCAACCAACCTCGATGATTCGTACATTGCAATCTTCGATTTCGGTCAGGGCGTTGTTCACGGAAGCTTTTCTTCTACGGCCCCAGAACCGGCGAGCATTGCCCTGGTCGGAGTTGGGTTCTTGGCCATGTTGGGTCGTCGCCGTACGCTATTTCGATCGTTGTAGCGCGTGGCGGCAGCGCGACCGCCGCAAAGGAAACGGGTGATCAGTCGCCGACGACATCGGCGCCCTTCGGCGGCGTGAACTTGAACAGGTCGGCGGGCAGCCTGGGATTGCGCTCCAGGCCAGTGAGCACAATGTGTGTGCGCTGCCCGAAGTTGTCGAAGATCTCCAGCGCCGCCAGACCCGACGCGTTGAAGCCCAGACGGATGTCGGAAAACGCGGATTCCTTGTCCTTGGGCGTGGCACCCAGCCAGTCGAGTCCGTCCTGAGCGGGCAGATCGCGCCACTCGAAGGCCCGTTCGACATCGTCCTTGCCGGCCAGCAGCGCCGCCGGCGTCGAGCCCAGCGCCTGATCGTTGCGCCGCTTGACCACCTGGTTCAGGTCCGGGTCGTAGATCCACACGCGCTCGCCGTCGCCGACGAGCAGCTGCTGGTACGGCTTGGCGACGCTCCAGCGGAACTTGCCCGGCCGCGCGATGGCGAATTCGCCGCTCGCCTGCTGCACCAGGCGCCCGTTCTTGTCGGTGACCGTCTGCGTGAAGCTGGCGCGCGCCGTCTGCGTATCGCGGACGAACGCACGCAGCCGCTCCAGCGTGGCTCCCTGTGCCCCGATTACGACCGCGCAGAGCAGCAGTAGACTCAGTGCCGTGCGCAAGCGTTACTCCTTGCCGGCCGGCACCAGGACCTCCCGGTTGCCGTTGGTCTGCATCGCCGACACGAGGCCGGCGCGCTCCATCTGCTCGATGAGCCGCGCGGCCCGGTTGTAGCCGATGCGCAGGTGGCGCTGCACCAGCGAGATCGAGGGTCGGCGAGTCTTGAGCACGACGGCCACCGCCTGGTCGTACATCGGATCGGCCTCGGCATCGGCGCCGTCGATGCGCACACCCTCGTCGCCGTCGCCGTTCGCCCCGCCGGTCAGGATCCCATCGAGATATTGTGGACCGCCCTGCGCCTTCAGATGCTCCACGACCCGGTGCACCTCGCCGTCGGATACGAACGCCCCGTGCACGCGCTGCGGATGCCCGGCACCCGGCGGCATGTAGAGCATGTCGCCCTGTCCGAGCAGCGTCTCCGCACCCATCTGGTCGAGGATGGTGCGCGAGTCGACCTTGCTCGCAACCTGGAACGCGATGCGCGCCGGGATATTGGCCTTGATGAGTCCGGTGATGACGTCGACCGACGGGCGCTGCGTGGCGAGGATCAGGTGGATGCCCGCCGCGCGCGCCTTCTGCGCAATGCGCGCGATGAGCTCCTCGATCTTTTTGCCGGTGACCATCATCAGGTCGGCAAGCTCGTCGATGACGACGACGATCAAGGGCATCTCCTCGATCGGCTCGGGCGTCTCCGGCGTCAGCGAGAACGGGTTGAGCAGCGGCCGGCCGGCCTTGCGCGCCTCGGCAACGCGGCTGTTGTAACTGGCCAGATTGCGCACCCCGAGCGTGGAAATCAGCCGGTAGCGGCGTTCCATCTCGGCGACGCACCAGTTAAGCGCCGTCGCGGCAAGCTTCATGTCGGTCACGACCGGCGCGAGCAGATGCGGGATGCCCTCGTACACCGACAACTCGAGCATTTTCGGATCGATCAGGACCAGGCGCACCTGGCGGGGCTCGGCCTTGTAGATGAGCGACAGGATCATGGCGTTGACCGCGACGGACTTGCCCGATCCGGTCGTGCCCGCAACGAGCAGATGCGGCATCCGTGCCAGATCGGCGATCACCGCCTTGCCGGCGATGTCCTTGCCCAGTGCCAGCGACAGCGGACTCGGCATGTCGTTGTACGCGGCCGAGGAGAGCAGTTCGACCAGCCGCACCAGCTGCCGCCGCGGATTGGGCAGCTCGAGGCCCATGCAAGACTTGCCCGGGATCGTTTCGACGACGCGAATGCTGACCACCGACAAAGCCCGCGCCAGATCCTTCATCAGGCTCACGATCTGGCTTCCCTTGACGCCGATCGCGGGTTCGATCTCGAAGCGCGTGATCACCGGTCCGGGATACGCGGCGAGCACTTTCACCGCAACGCCAAAATCGGCGAGCTTGCGCTCGATCAGGCGCGAGGTGAATTCCAGCGTCTCCGCGCTGACCTGCTCCTGCGCTGAGGGCGCATCCTCGAGCAGCGACAGCGGCGGCAACGGCGAGTCCGGCAACTCCTGGAACAGCGGCTTCTGCCGCTCCCTGACCACGCGCTCGGATTTGGGAACCTCGAGCACCGGCGGCACGACGACGACCGGTTCCCGTTCCTCGTCGCTTTCGCGCGCGATCTCGACGGCATGCTCGCGCTGCTCGAGCGCGACAGCGCCGATCTCGCGATCGCGCCGGTCCTCGCGGCGTTTGCGTATGCCCGCGATCACTGCCTCGATGCTCCCGCCGATGCGCTCCATCAGCCGCAGCCAGGACATCCCGGTCAACAACGACCAGCCGACGGCAAGCAGCGCAATCAGCAGCAGCGTTGCACCGTTGAAGCCGAACGCCTTGGCGAGGCCGTTGCCGACGAGTGCGCCGAGCGCACCGCCGGGAGCGAGCGGCAGCGTGACCGGCAAGCGATACAGCCGCAGCGCCTCGAGCGCGGCGCTGGAAAGCAGCACGACCACAAAACCGGGCGCCGCCAACCACGCGTGGTGCCATGCCGCGTCGGCCCCGGGGTGGCGCTGCGCCATCAGCCTGCCGTAGCCGATGATAAGCAGAACCACGCCGGCAAACAGCCACCACCACGCCGAGAGCCCGAAAAGGTAGAGCAGCAGGTCGGCGAGCCAAGCGCCCACGACACCGCCCTTGTTCTGGACGGCGCCGCCGCTGCCCGAGAACGACCATGCGGCATCGGTCTTGTGATAGGTCGCCAGAATCAGCGCCAGGAACGCGAGGAGCGCCACCACCAGCAGCCACCACGCTTCGTGCACCAGGGCGACATGGCGCTGCGACAAGGACGCGTCGGCGCGTCGCGTCCCACGGTTCATTGCGGGTCTATTTCGCTTGAAAATCATTGGATTGTGAAGCGTATTTCACGCAGCACATTATACACTGGCCGGATGCGTGGGCGGGGCCTGTCTTGGTCCCGGGGGAATACCCCCCACATCGGTTAGAATCGCTCGGATTTTTGCCGCTGCAACGCCGTTCCGTCCTCATCATGCCCAGCCGCCACGCCCGCCTTCTGATCCTCGGCTCCGGTCCGGCCGGGTTCACGGCCGCAGTATACGCCGCACGCGCCAACTTAAAGCCGGTGCTGATCACCGGTCTCGCGCAAGGCGGACAATTGATGACGACCACCGATGTGGACAACTGGCCGGCCGACGTCGACGGCGTCCAGGGGCCGGACCTGATGACGCGCTTCGAGCGGCACGCCGCACGTTTCGACACCGAGATCGTGTTCGATCAGATTCACACCGCGCGCCTCGGCGAGCGCCCGTTGCGCCTGATCGGCGACAGCGGCGAGTACACCGCCGACGCGCTCATCATCGCCACCGGCGCATCGGCGCGCTACCTCGGCCTGCCCTCCGAAAACGCGTACATGGGCAAGGGCGTGTCCGCGTGCGCGACCTGCGATGGCTTTTTCTACAAGGGTCAGGACGTGGTGGTCATCGGCGGCGGCAATACCGCGGTCGAAGAGGCGCTCTACCTGTCGAACATCGCGCGCAAGGTGATCCTCGTCCACCGCCGCAACCGGTTTCGCGCCGAAGCGATTCTGGTCGACCGCCTGCTCGCGAAGACCCGCGGCGGCGGCAACGTGGAGTTGCTCTTCGACCACGTGCTCGACGAAGTGCTGGGTGATGATGCGGGTGTCAACGCCGTGCGCGTGAAGCACGCAGGCCACGCTGCGACCCGCAAAATCGACGTCCAGGGCGTGTTCATCGCGATCGGTCACACGCCCAACACGCAGTTGTTCGAAGGCCAGCTCGACATGAAGAACGGCTACATCCATGTCAGGGGCGGGAGCGATGGCGACGCCACCGGCACCAGCGTGGCCGGCGTGTTCGCCGCCGGCGATGTCGCCGATCACGTCTATCGCCAGGCGGTAACGAGCGCCGGAACGGGCTGCATGGCCGCGCTCGACGCCGAGGCCTATCTGGAAGCGGTTGCCTGAAGCGGCGGCGGGATGGCCAGGCTCTCCGAGCTCAAGGCGCTGCTCGCGAGCGCGAAGAAGGCCGCTCCGGCAAAGGCCCGGCCCGCCGCGCGTCCGCCACCGGCACCGGCTCCCGCCGCTGACCCCGACGTCGATTTGCGCGCAGTGTTCGCCGATGTCGCGCCGCTGCGCGCGGCCAATCGCGCCACCTTGCCGCGCCTACGTCCTGCAGGCGTGCCCGCGCAGCGGTTGGCCGACGAGGCGGCGGCACTCGCTGCGAGCAAGCATGCCGTCGAGCCCTCACCCGCCCATTGGGACGTCGGCCAGGAAGTCGAGGCCGAGCAGACCTTCCTGCGCAAGGGCCTTGCCAGCGACGTGCTCTCCCGGCTGCGTCGCGGTCACTGGTCGGTCCAGGGCGAGCTTGACTTGCATCGGCTCAACCGCGACGAAGCGCACGATGCGCTGGTCGATTTTCTCAACGATGCGCGCAATTACGGCTGGCGCTGCGTGCGCATCGTTCACGGCAAGGGCTTGTCCTCGCCCAACCGCGAGCCCGTGCTGAAGGGCAAAGTCCGGCGCTGGCTCGCCCAGCGCGACGAGATTCTTGCCTACTGCGAGGCACCGCGCCACGCCGGCGGTGCGGGGGCGGTGCTGGTCCTGCTCAAAGCGTCACGCGCCTAGCGCGGCGGTCAGCGAAGTATTTCGCGAGTCCCATACCTCGCGGGCCGGCGCCGCCGACCGCGTTGCACGATAGGGTTGCTCAAAGGCTCCGGTGTTGCAGCGCCGGCAGGTCGCGCCGGACCTGGGCGAGCCGCTCCGGATCGATCGCGCCGCTGACGATGCCGATACCTTCGGCGCGCTCGGCCAGCACCACGCCCCAGGGATCGATCAGCATGCTGTGGCCATGGGTGCGGCGCCCGCCTGGGTGCAGGCCACCCTGCGCCGCGGCCAGTACGTAGCACTGGTTTTCGATCGCCCTCGCCCGAAGCAGCACCTCCCAGTGCGCCTCGCCGGTCACCGCCGTAAACGCAGCGGGCACGACGATGAGGACGACCTCGCCCAGCCGCCGATAGAGCTCGGGGAAGCGCAGGTCGTAGCACACCGACAGGCCGACGCGGCCGCAAGGCGCGGCGAATGCCACCGCTTCGGTTCCCGGCTCGATGGTCTTGCTCTCGTCGTAATGCTCGCTCCCCTGGTTGAAGGCGAACATGTGCATCTTGTCGTAGCGCGCAACGCGCCGCCCGTCCGGCGCGAAGACGAGCGAGGCAGCGCGGACGCGCGCCGGATCGGCGACGGCGATGGGCAGCGTGCCGCCAATGAGCCAAATGCCGCATTCGCGCGCGACGCGGGCGAGGAAGGCCTGCTGCGCGCCGTCGCCATCGCGCTCGCGCACCGCGACCTTGTCGGTGGCCCGCGCGCCGAAAATGCCGAAATACTCGGGCAGGAGGACGAGCTGCGCGCCGTCCCGCGCCGCCGCGACGATCTGCGGCTCGACGGCATTCAGGTTGGCGGCGACGTCGCCCCCGGAGAGCGTCTGCACCGCCGCAACGCGAAACGGTTCGCCGGTCACCGCGGACTCGTCTGCGCGCCGCCCGGCGCCGCGGCGGCGTTCGCCGTGCGGTCCGAGCGCTCGACGCGCGGATCCGACCAGCTGCCGGTGACGATGTATTCGAAGGAAAACATCTGCCCGATCGGGTCCTGCATCACCGTCTGCGCCAGCAACGAGCCGGCGGCGACCGCGGCGCCGATGATGGGATTGGCGAACAGCAGCAGCGAGGCGCCGACCGATACGCTGGCGGACAGCGTCGGCTGGACACGGACCTTGAGCTGCTGCGTCTCGCGCGCGATATCGGTCTCGCCGCTGATGACCACGCGCGCCGCCGGGCCGACGATGCGCACGTTGTCGCTTTTCATCACCCCGTTCTGGATCTTCACGTCGCCGGTGATCTCGTCGAAGGCAAAACCCTCGCCGAACAGGTCCCGGAAGTCGAGCGAGAGCCGGCGCTGCAGCGATTGCAACGAGAGGACGCCCAGCAGCTTGCCGGCACCCGGGTCTATCTTGAGGAACTGGCCCGGCCCGGACTGGATGCTGAATGTTCCGGACAGGGTCGGGTAGTCGAACGCTTGCGGACCGCCCGCCCAGCCGACCTCGCCGTGGATCTTCGATGCGGCGCCGGTGACCGCATCGGGCAGGCCGAAGCGCGCGAGATAGCGGCCGGCGTCGACGATGTCGAGATCGGCGTCGAGCGTGGTCAGTTGGCTGCGTCCGGCGGCGCGCCACCATCCGTGCGCCGCGAGTTTGCCGTCGTCGTTGGCAAGCTCGACGCGCTGGATCTGCCAATCGGCGCCGAGCGGTTGCGCGGTCAGCTCGAGCTTGCCCAAGTCGCGGTCGCGCAGCAGAAAGCTGTCGGCCACGATATCGATCTCCGGCCACGGGTTGGCCCCGGAGACCGTCTCCGGCTTGTTGGCTGCGGCGTCGGCGCTCGCCGCCGGGACGGTAAGGCGCTGCAGGTGCGCGACAATGCGCGCGTTCGGCCTGCCCTGGCCCGCCCCCTGCCAGCGCGCGGTTCCAGCCAGTTCGCGTCCGCCGAGCGCGACTTGCCAGTCGTCGGAATCGTGGCTGGCGCCGATTTTGAGGTCGTTGAAGTGCCGGCCGAAGAGATCGAGCTCGTGCACGGTTACGTCAACACCTTCGATTGGCAGGTCGTCGCCCCCCTCGGACTGCGCCATTTCGCGCTTGACGACGAGCCAGCCATCGGCGTTGACCGCCTCGACACGGCCGCGTACCCAGAGTCCCGGCCGGTCGGCGTCGCCGGCGGCGCCGCCCAGAGCAAGCAGGCCACGCTCGACGGTCGCGCCCGCCGCGGCCAGCCGGCGGTGGAGCGTCAGTTGCCCGATACGCCCGTAGCGCATCACCACCGTGTCGCGCTCGCCGTCGCCGGCGCGCCTCTCGACTTGCAACGCCACCGCCTCGGCCGCGGTCTTCTTCAAAGGTGGCGGCAGGTCAATGCTCATCCCGGTCAGGTTGGAGTCCACCGACCACGTCGTCGCCGCTCCGCCTTCGACGATCGCGAGCTGCCAATCGGTCGAGCCGCTGAGCCGTTTCGCCAGCGGCTGATGCGGGTATTCGACCCGCACCTGCGCCACGTCGGCGTGCCCCTGCCCGGCGACGTGCAGGTGCCCGTCCTCGCTGCCGATCGAAAAGTGCGCCGGGCCGCCCAGGACTTCCCCGGTGAGCTGGGAGCGCAACAACTCGCGCCCGGTAAAGGCGAGCGTGCCGTTGAGGTGGTTGAGCGCCGGCACACCGCCGGCGAGCTGAACGCGGTTCCCGGCAAAGGTGTATTCGCCGCTGACGCGGTTGTCGGCGGGTTTGCCGAGCGGCAGCTCGAGCTTCAACGCGAGCTTGCCCGCGCCGGTCGCCTCGGCACCGTCGGTAAAATGCTCGATCCAGCCCGCGACCGGGCTCTCGGCGATGAAACGCAGAAACTCCGACGTCGGCCCCGAGGCTTCTCCCGAGATGCTGAGCACCGGCGCGGCCGCGCGCAGATTGGCGATTTCCACCTTGGTGCCCGCCAGCGCGGCATTGAATACCTGCCCCTTGTGCCCGTCGATGCTCATGTGCGCGCCCTCGAAGCGCACGTCGGCATCGACACCGGTAAGCGCCGGCCAATGCTCGGCGTAATCCAGCGTCACGCCCTGTGCCTTGGCGGTCACCAGGAACTGCCCGCTCTTGCCATCGGCGAACGGAAAATCCGCCAGGTTCCCGGCCAGTCGCAGCCGGGCGTCGCTCGCCGTGCCGCTGACCAGTGCGCGCTGCAGCCACTCGCGCACCCCCCCGGGCACGGTCACCGGCACATAGCGATAGACGTCGCGCACATCGGCGTGGGGCAGCTGCATATTGAGCTCGATCGTGCCCGGGCCCTGCGCCGCCGTTTGATACGTGCCCGCGGCCGTGCCCGCAACCTGGGCGTTGGCGAACGAGAGTCCCGCGAGCGTCACGGCGAGACCGTCACCCTTGCGCTCCCAGGCGACGCGACCCTGAAGGCTGTCGAGCGCCAGGGGCTCCGCAAAGACATGCGGCAGGTCGATGCGCATCGCCCGGCTCTGCAGGTCCACCGCGCCCCCCTTCTCGGTCGCATCGAAACTGCCGGAGAGCCCGCTGAACCCCGGCAGCCGATCCGGTGCGGCGATGCCGAGGTCGGCAAAGCGCGCACTGGTGACATAGCTCTCCGGCGCGGTGGGGTCGCCCTGCCACTGCAGCTTGCCCTGCGCCAGCGTGCCGCGGGGGTTGTAGCGCCCGAGTTCGCTGCGCCAGCGCTCCGGCAGCGGAAGATTCGCCGCCACCTGCATCAACGGGGCGAGTTGGAGATTGTTGAGCTCGATCTGTCCGCCCGCCGGGTGTGTCAACGTCTTGTCACGCAGCACCACTTTGAAGTCCGTCGGATCGAACCGGGCCCCGTCCGGCGTGCTGAACGCAAGGTGCTCGGTGAAGATCTCCCGTTCGCTGCCGTCGCTGCGCCAGCCGATGCGTCCCTCCAGCCGCGAGACTGAGAGTTCCTGCAGTTCCGGTGCCAGCGTTGTCTTCACGTCGACCAAGACCAGGTCGGCCACACCGGCCCGCGGCTCCCCGTCGGCATATTCCAGCCAGATGCGCACGGCCCCCTTGCCGCTCTTGATCGCCAATGGCAACGGCAGCCACGTCCCCCAGGCTGCCACGTCGGCGTAATCGAGTCGCGCGTAGAGCCGCCCCGACGAGGCGCGCCAGTCGGCAACCGTGTGGCCGGTGATGTCACCACGCAAGTCGAGCGGTGCGGCGACCTCGGCTGGTGGCGCCCCGGTCAAGCCGAAGCGGTGGCGACCGAAGCGATTCTCCATCCGGAACTCGACGCGCGTGAGTTCCAGCGTCGGCGCATCGCGCAGCTCGTCGCGCCAGGTGATCGAGCCGTCGTGAATCAGAATCCGGCGTTGCCGCAACAGCCAGTCGGCGGGCGCCGGGTCTGCGCCTCCCTGCGCCGGATCGAAGGTCAGCCCGGCCACATGCAGTGTGCCTTGCGCGTCGCGCCGCACGTCGAGCTGCGGCCGATCGAACACCGCTTCCTTGAACCTGAGGTCGATGAACAGCAGCGAGGTCCAGGCGACGGTGAGGTGCACCGCCGGCAAGGCCAGCAGCTGGGTGCCGCTGCGTCGATCGACGACGCGCAGGTTGTCGATGTCGAGCCGTGGATTCCACCCATCCCAGCCGCCGGCGAGGCCGCCGAGCTCGACCGGCTCGCCGATCTGCTTGGCAAGCGCGGCGGTGATCTCGCCGCGGTAATTTTCCAGTCCGGGAAAGACCACGAAGCGGATGAGCAGCAGCAGCACGCAGAACAGCGCCGTCAGCGCGAGCAACACGCGCACCGTGAGGCGCACGACCACACGGGGAAGCGCGGCGACGGCGAGCCAGGAAAGATTGGGGCGTGCGGGTAGCGAGGGCATGGTAGGCTTGGGCGCCTGATTTTACTCTTGGCTGTGCGCCCCGCCCCGTTGTCTTCGCCGATGGACCTCGCCGAGGCCTTCGAGTTCAGCCGCTACGGCGCACGCATGCGCAGCGCGCAGCCCGACCGCGTCGAGCAGGTCCTCGCCAGCATCGATCGGCCCGTCGCGCCGGAGCAATACGCGGACGACAACAGCGCCGCCAGCGACCCGACGGCGTTCGCGCAAGCGCTGCGGCGGCACCGCCAGCGCGTCGTGCTGCGCACGATGTTGCGCGATCTCACCGGCCGCGCCGATCTCAGCGAAGTCTGCGCGACGATGACCGGCCTTGCCGAAACGGCGCTTGCCGCCGCGGTCGATCTGCAGCACCGGCAGTTGGCGCAGGTGCACGGCGAGCCGATCGGCGCGGAGAGCGGCCTGCCGCAGCGGCTGGTCGTCGTCGGCATGGGCAAGCTCGGCGGGTGCGAGCTCAACGTGTCGTCCGACGTCGATCTCGTGTTCGTCTATCCCGAAGACGGAACGACGGCGGGCCCCAAGGCGCTGGCCAATCAGGAGTTCTTCGACCGCCTCGGCCGGCGCGTCATCGCCGCGCTTGCCGACGTCACCGCGGACGGCTTCGTCTTCCGCGTCGACATGCGCCTGCGCCCCTACGGCGATAGCGGGCCGCTTTCGTCCTCGTTCGCGGCGCTCGAGCAGTATCTGGTCACGCAGGGGCGCACCTGGGAGCGCTACGCGTGGCTGAAGGCGCGCCCGCTCACCGGCGACGCGGCCATCGAGCTCGAGCGGCTGATCGTGCCCTTCGTGTTCCGCAAGTATCTCGATTACGACGCATACACCGGATTGCGCGACGTGCACGGGCAGATCCGCGAGCAGGGCCGGCGCAAGGATTACGCGCGCAACATCAAGCTCGGTCCGGGCGGCATCCGCGAAATCGAATTCATCGTCCAGGCGCTGCAGCTCGTGCGTGGTGGCAAGGAGCCGGCGCTGCGCGTGCGCGGCACGCTGCCGGCACTCGCCGCGGTCGGGGCGCGCGGGCTTCTGCCCCGTACCGCCGTGACCGAGCTGTCCGCCGCCTATGTCTTTCTGCGCAATCTCGAGCACCGCTTGCAGTATCGCGACGACCAGCAGGTGCATGACGTGCCGACTGCTCCCGCCGAGCAGGCGCTGCTCGCGCGCGCCTGCGCCTTCGCCGACGCCGCCACGCTCGCGGCAGCGCTCGCTCAACATCGCGGCGCAGTCGAGCGACACTTCGAGGCGGTATTCAGCGAGGAGGCCTCCGCCCAGGGCGATCCCCTGGCGGCGGTGTGGCTCGATCCGGTGCCGGAAGATGCGCAGTGCGCGGCACTCGCGGCCGCGGGCTACGGCGCGCCGATCCCGCTTCTCGCCACGCTCGCCCGCGCGCGGCAGCGCCCCCGCTATCTGCAGCTGCCGACGCGATCGCGACAACGCTTCGATGCGCTGCTGCCGCAGATGCTGCGCGCCGCGGCGATGGCGGCCGCAGCGAGCAGCGCGGAACCCGAGCTCGTTTTCGAGCGCCTGCTCGCGCTGCTCGAGACAATCAGCGGGCGCAGCGTCTACCTGGCGTTGCTCTGCGAGCACCCGCCGGTGGTGCCACGGCTCGCCGAACTGATGGCGGCCAGCGCCTGGGCGGCGGACTACCTGACCCGCCATCCGCTGCTGCTCGACGAGCTGCTCGACAGCCGCGTGCTGCTCGCGCAGCCTGACTGGGACGCGTGGCGGGGCGAGCTCGACGCCGAGCTTCGCGCTCACGCCGGCGACGCCGAACGGCAGATGGACGCCCTGCGGCACTTCCAGCACGCGCACTCGTTTCGGCTGCTCGCGCAGGACCTCAACGGCCTGCTCAGCGTCGAGCGGCTCGCCGATCATCTCTCGGCCCTCGCCGACATCGTCCTCGCCGCGACTCTCGCGCGTTGCTGGGCGCAGATGCACGGCGAGGCACCCGCGCCGGCGCCAAAATTCGCCATCGTCGGCTACGGCAAGCTCGGCGGCAAGGAACTGGGCTACGCCTCGGACCTGGACCTTGTGTTTCTCTACGACGATGCGGATGAGCACGCGCCGGAACGCTACGCGCGTCTCGCGCAGCGGCTCAACACCTGGCTTACCAGCACTACCGCGGCCGGCCGCCTGTACGACACCGACCTGCGCCTGCGGCCGGACGGCGCCAGCGGGTTCGTCGTGTCGAGCTTCGCCGCGTTCTGCCGTTACCAGCGTGAACAGGCGTGGACCTGGGAGCATCAGGCGCTGTCACGGGCGCGCTTTGTGGCCGGCGACGCGGCGCTCGGTGCCGCCTTCGAGCGCGAACGCGAGGCGGTCCTGCGCTTGCCGCGCGATCCGGTTCGGCTGGCCGAGGATGTCGTCGACATGCGGCGGCGGATGTATGCGGGCCACGCGAATCCGAGCACGCTGTTTGACCTCAAGCACGATCCGGGCGGCATGGTCGACGTCGAGTTCATCGTGCAATATCTGGTGCTGCTGCACAGTGCCCGCCACCCGCCGCTGACGCAGAACCGCGGCAACATCGCGTTGCTCGCGCGCAGCGGCGATCTCGGGCTCATTCCAGTTGCGCTTGCCGCCGCGGCGGCTGACGCCTATCGCGACTATCGACGCATGCAGCACCAGATCCGCCTGCAGGGCGCGCCGCAGGCGCGCACAGCCCCGCTCCCGATGGGGGCACACCGGGCGCTCATCAGCGAGCTGTGGAATCACGTATTCGGCGCGCCATGGCCGGTTTCGCGCGCGCCCGGTCGGCCGGCCGATTTCGGCTAAAATAGCCGTTTGCAAGGCGAGGATAGCCGCCATGTCGATGGCAGACCGCGACGGGTTCATCTGGTTGGACGGGAAGCTTGTACCGTGGCGCGACGCGACCACGCACGTCCTGACCCATACGCTGCATTACGGCCTGGGCGTGTTCGAGGGTGTGCGCTGCTACCCGACTGCGGCGGGCCCCGCGATCTTCCGCCTGCGCGATCACACCGACCGCCTGTTTCGCTCGGCGCAGATTTTTGGGATGAAGATTCCCTTCGCCAAGGACGAGCTCGACGCGGCGCAGAAGGAGTGCGTGCGCAGCAACAACCTGAACGCCTGCTACCTGCGGCCGCTCGTGTTCTATGGATCGGAGGCGATGGGCGTGGCCGCCAAGTCGAATCCCGTTCGCGTCGCGATCGCGGCGTGGCCCTGGGGCGCGTATCTCGGTGCCGATGGGCTCGAGAAAGGCATCCGCGTCAAGACCTCCTCGTTCACGCACCACCACCCGAACATCACGATGTGTAACGCGAAGGCCGTTTGCAACTACGCGGTCTCGATCCTCGCCAACCAGGAAGCACTGCACGACGGCTACGAGGAGGCGATGCTGCTCGACCCGCAGGGCTACGTCTGCCAGGGTTCCGGGGAGAACGTGTTCCTGGTGCGCGACGGCAAGCTCCACACCCCGGACTTGAGCGGTGGCGCGCTCAACGGCATCACGCGCGGAACGATCATGACCTTCGCCGCCGAGCTGGGCATCCCGGTTGTTGAGCGGCGCATCACCCGCGACGAGTTCTACATCGCCGACGAAGCGTTTTTCACCGGCACGGCCGCCGAGGTCACGCCAATCCGCGAGCTCGACAACCGCCCCACCGGCCCCGGGGTGCGCGGTCCGATCACGGAACAGCTGCAGACGATGTTTTTCGACGCCGTCAACGGCCGCGACCCCCAGTACCAGGCGTGGCTCACGCCTGTCGCCGCAACCGCCACAGGCACCGTCGACTATGCCGACACCCGCCGCCAGCGAGCTGTCAGTCGTTGAGGTCACCGAACGCGATCTACCGCTGCATTGCCCGAACCCGGCGATGCCGTTGTGGTCGAGCCACCCGCGGGTGTTTCTCGACCTCGACGCGGCTGGCGAAGCGATGTGTCCCTACTGCGGCACGCGCTATCGGCTTAAGGGAAGTCCGGGCAAGGGCGCGCACTAGCGCTGCGGCGGCACGACGGTGCTGGCCGCGACCGTGCAGGGTTCATGGCCGAACGCATCCTGATCGTCGCACCGTCCTGGGTGGGCGACGCGATCCTGTCGGAGCCGCTTTTCGCGATGCTCCGCGAACCGCTCGAGGAGCCGATCGTCGACGTGCTCGTGCCGCCGTGGTGTGCGCCGGTCTACGAACGCGTTCGTGGCGTGGGCAAGATCATCGAAAGCCCGTTCCGCCATGGCGAACTCGGGTTCAAGGCGCGGCGCGCGCTGGCGCGCGAGATCCGCGCGCGCGGGTACACCCGGGCCTTCGTGCTGCCCAATTCGTTCAAGTCGGCGCTGATACCCTGGCTCGCCGGCATTCCCCGCCGCATCGGCTATGCCGGTGAGGGACGGCGGGTGCTCCTCACCGAGGCGCGCAGCGTCGATCGCGCCGCGTTGCCGCGGCTGGTCGATCGCTTTGCCGCGCTGGCCGTGCCCAAGGGGCGCCTGATTCCCACCGCGTCGGCGCCATCGCTGGCCGCCAATGCCGCCAACGCCGCGGCGGCGACGCGCGCCCTCACCCTGTCGACGCACCGGCCGATCGCGATCCTCTGTCCTGGCGCCGAGTATGGACCGGCGAAACGCTGGCCGACCGAGCATTTTGTCGCGCTCGCGCAGCGACTGCTCGATGACGGCTACGCGGTGTGGCTGCTCGGCTCGCCCAACGATCAGGTCGCGGCGACGCCGATTGCGACTGCGCTCCCCGGCGTGCGCGATCTCACCGGCCGCACCGATCTCGGCACCGCGATCGACCTGCTGTCGCTGGCGGCGGTTGTTGTCAGCAACGATTCGGGCCTGATGCACGCTGCGGCGGCGGTCGGCCGGCCCTTGGTCGCGCTCTTCGGCTCGTCATCGCCCGTCTACACCCCGCCGCTGGCGCCCAGCGCCTACATCGCCAAGATCGACATCGCGTGCAGCCCCTGCTTTCAGCGCGAGTGTCCGCTCGGCCATTTCAAATGCATGCGCGAGCTCAGCGTCGATGTCGTGTACGATCTTGCGCGCAATGCCGTGGCGAGCGCCGCTGCCTAGCCATGCCCAAAGCCCGCGCCCCGACCATATTCACCTCGCCCCAGGACGCGGCGCTGGCGTTCTACCAGGCGTTCGAGGCGAAGGATGTCGAGGCGATGATGGTGGCGTGGGCAGAGGACGAGGACATCGTCTGCGTGCACCCCGGGGGAGCGCGGCTGGTCGGCTACGAGGCGGTGCGCGCCGGCTGGGAGCAGCTGTTCGCCGGCGACACCAAGCTATCGTTCCGGCTCGACGAAATCGTCGTCATTGAAACCGTCGGCCTGGCGATGCAGAGCGCCGTCGAGCACGTGACCGTGGGCAACGATCCCAAGCCGCGTGGCGCAGCCATCGCCACCAACGTTTTCCTGCGCACGCCATCGGGTTGGCGCATCGTGGTGCACCACTCCTCGCCGGCGCCGGCGATCGCCGTCATTCCCCCCGCCGGGCCGCTGCACTAGGCGCCGCTACGCGGTTCCGCCCACGGTCAGGCCGTCGATGCGCAGCGTCGGCTGCCCGACGCCGACGGGCACGCTCTGCCCGTCCTTGCCGCAGGTGCCGATGCCCGCGTCGAGCGCGAGATCGTTGCCTATCATCGACACCCGCGTCAGCGCGTCGGGCCCGTTGCCGATCAGGGTCGCGCCCTTGACCGGATAGGCGAGCGCGCCGTTTTCGATCTTCCAGGCCTCGGCGGCCGAGAACACGAACTTGCCGTTGGTGATGTCGACCTGACCGCCGCCGAAATTCACCGCGTACAGGCCGTCGCGAACCGAGGCGATGATCTCGCGCGGATCGCGGTCGCCGTTCAGCATCACCGTGTTGGTCATGCGCGGCATCGGCACATGCGCAAACGACTCGCGCCGGCCGTTGCCCGTCGGCGCCACGCCCATGAGGCGCGCGTTCAACGTGTCCTGCATGTAGCCCTTGAGGATGCCATCCTCGATCAGGATCGTGCGTTGCGTCGGGTTGCCCTCGTCGTCGATGTTGAGCGAGCCGCGGCGATCGGGAATCGTGCCGTCGTCGACGACCGTGACGCCGGCGGCGGCGACGCGCTCACCGATGCGATCGGAGAATGCCGAGGTTCCCTTGCGGTTGAAGTCACCTTCCAGGCCGTGCCCGATCGCTTCGTGCAGCAGGATGCCCGGCCAGCCCGGGCCGAGGACGACGGTCATCGTGCCTGCGGGCGCGTCGCGCGCGTCCAGGTTGAGCAGCGCCTGGTCGACCGCTTTCGCCGCGTATTCCTGCAGCAGTGCATCGCTGAAATAGGCATAGTCGAGCCGTCCGCCGCCGCCCGCCATGCCCTGCTCGCGGCGCCCGTTCTCTTCGACGATGACGCTGAGCGACAGGCGCACCAGCGGCCGCACGTCCGCCGCGATCAGTCCGTCGCTCCGCGCGATGAGGACCGCTTCGTATTCGCCGGCGAGCGAGGCCATGACCTGTGTCACGCGCGGGTCGCGTGCCCGGGCGAGCCGCTCCAGTCGCTCGAGCAGCGCGACCTTGCTCTCATCGGTGAGCGCGAGCACCGGGTCGCGCGGTGCGTACAAGGCCCGGGCACCGCCGACGCGCTCGACTGCGGCGACCGCCGTCTGGCCCTGCCGACCGATGGCGCGCGTCGCGCTTGCCGCCTGCGCGAGCGCTTCGAGGCTGATGTCGTCGGAGTAGGCAAATGCCGTCTTTTCGTCCGCCACCGCGCGCACGCCCACGCCGCGATCGATCGAATACGACCCGGACTTGACGATCCCCTCCTCGAGGCTCCAGCTTTCCAGCCGGGAATATTGGAAGTAAAGGTCGGCGTAGTCGACGTGATGCACGTGGATGTCGGCGAGCACCTTGGCAAGCTGGCGGAATTCCAGCGCTGCCGGCGCGAGCAGCAGTTGCGTTGCCTGCTCCAGCAACGCGGGGTTAAGGGCGGGAACGGAGAGATCAGTCACGGCAATCCTTGGAAAAAGTGCGGCGGGGAATCGTCTATTGTCGGGGCGCGCGGCGCGCGGCACAAGTCCGGCTGGCTGCTTTCCCGGCAGGTTCGCCGCGCGGGCAGCCTGTAGCGCAAGCTAGGTCGCGCCAACCGCCTGCCCCAGGTAAGTCGCCGCGATCCTTGGGTCGCCCGCGAGCGCAGCGCGCTCGCCCGCGATGGCGACTTCACCGGTTTCCAGAACGTAGCCGTAGTCGGCGACCTGCAATGCCGCGCGCGCGTTCTGCTCGACGAGCAGGATTGCCACGCCGGTCTGGTGCAGCGCGGCGATGATGGAAAAGATCTCCTTGACGATCAACGGCGCGAGACCGAGGCTCGGCTCGTCGAGCATGAGCAGCTTCGGCTGCGCCATCAAAGCGCGGCCAAGTGCCAGCATCTGCCGCTCGCCGCCGGAGAGTGTGGCTGCGAGCTGGCCCCGCCGCTCGGCGAGCCGCGGAAAACGCGCATAGATTTCCTCGCGCGTCTGGCCGATGGTCCGATCGCCGGCGCGGTAGCGCTGAAACGCACCCAGCTCGAGGTTGTCGGCCACACTCATGGCCGCGAACAGTTCGCGGCGCTCCGGGACGAGGCAGAGCCCGCGCGCGACGCGCTCTTCGACCGCGATGCCGGAGAGCGACGCGCCGGCATAGCGGATATCGCCGCGCCACGGCAGCAGGCCCATGATCGCCCCGAGGAGCGTGGTCTTGCCCGCACCGTTGGGGCCGATCACCGTGACGATGCTCCCTGCCGCGATCGTGAGCGACACGCCGTGCACTGCCTCGACCTTGCCGTAGGCAACGCTGAGGTCGCGGACTTCGAGCAACGGGCTCATTCGATCCCGCCCAGGTAGGCTTCGCGCACGACCGGATCGGCCTGAATCGCGGCGGGGAGGCCTTCGGCGAGCTTGACGCCGAAGTCCATCACCACCAGGCGATCGGTCAGTCCCATGACGAAATCCATGTCGTGCTCGACCAGCAGAATCGTCATTCCCTCTTCGCGCAGGCTGCGCAGGAGTGCCCCGAGTTCCTGCTTCTCCCGGTAGCGGAGCCCCGCCGCAGGCTCATCGAGGAGCAGCAGCCATGGGTCGGCTGCCAGGGCGCGCGCGATCTCGACCAACCGCTGCGCGCCGAGCGCGAGCGAACCGGCGGGCGCGTGCAGTTGCGCAGTGAGTCCCACGCGTCCGATCTGCGCCGCCGCCACGGCCATGGTTTGCGCCTCCTCATCGCGTTCCAGCCGCAGCGCGGCGCGCAGCGCGCCGGCGCTGCCGCGCAGATAAGCGCCCAGCGCCACGTTGTCGAGCACCGACATCGCCGGCAACAGGCGCACGTGCTGGAAGGTGCGGGCGATGCCCCGCCGCGCGATCGCATAAGCGGTCAGTCCCGCGATCGGTTCCTCGCCCAGCACGATCGTGCCACGGGACAGCGGCAGCGTGCCGCTAATCAGGTTGAACATGGTGCTCTTGCCCGCGCCGTTGGGACCGATGAGGCCAAGGATCTCGCCGCTCTCGATCGAAAACGACAGGTCGTTGACGGCGATAAGCCCGCCGAACGCCTTGCGCGCGCCGCTGACCACGAGCAGCGGCCCGGGCGGGGCCTTGGCGCGCGCGCCGAGGCTCCCCGCCGAGGGCGGGATTGCGCGCGGCGTGCGCGGCGGCAGGAGCCCTGCCAGCCAGGGCCCTACCCCGTCGCGCATGCGCTGCAGCAGCAGCACCATGAGCATGCCGAAGACGACGATCTCGAAGTCGCCGCTGCGCCCGAGCAGCGTCGGCAGCCAGTCCTGCAGCTGCGTCTTGAGCAGCGTCACCAGCGTCGCGCCGACGACCGCCCCCCACACGCTGCCGGCGCCGCCGATGACGGCCATGAACAGGTACTCGATGCCCTGGTTGAGCCCGAAGGGAGTCGGATTGACGAAGCGCTGCAGGTGGGCGTACAGCCAGCCGGAGACACAGGCGAGCAGCGCCGCGTAGACGAACACCACGATCTTGAGCCGTGCCGCGTCGACGCCGAAGGCTTCGGCCAGGTCGATGCCGCCCTTGAGCGCGCGCACCGCGCGCCCCTGGCGCGAATCGAGCAGATTGCCTGTCATCCACAGCGCCGCGAGCGCAATCGTCCAGATCAGGTAATAGAAATAGCGCTCGTTGCGCAGCTCAAGGCCCGGGAGCGACAGTGCCGGGATGCCGCTCAAGCCGGTGTGGCCGCCGATGAACTCGAGGTTCCCGAACAGGAAGAAGATGCTGATCGCCCAGGCGATCGTCGCCAGCGGCAGGTAGTGGCCGCGCATGCGCAAGGTGATGAAACCAAGGCCGAGCGCGACGCTCGCCGTCACCGCGAGCCCCAGCAGCAGATTCACCCACGGCAGCCATGGCCATGCCGCGTAACGCACCGACAGATACGCCGTGACATACGCGCCGATGCCCACGAACGCCGCCTGGCCGAACGAGGTCTGGCCGGCGACGCCGGTCAGCAGCACGAGGCCGAGCGCGACGATGCTGTAGAGCCCGATATAGTTGAGCAGCGTAATCCAGAATTGCGGCGCTACCAGCGGCGCGGCGACGAGTCCGGCCACGAAGACGACGAGCGTCGCGCGGCGCAGGCGCGCGCCGTCCGCCATTCCCCGCAGCGGCGAGCTAGTCATGCCCGTCTTCGTGGTGCTGCGTGGTCAGCGACCGCCACAGCAGCACCGGGATGATGAGCGTGAACACGATCACTTCCTTGTACGCGCTCGCCCAGAACGACGAGAACGACTCGAGCAGCCCGACCAAGAGCGAGCCTGCGGCGGCGAGCGGATAACTCGCCAGCCCGCCGAAGATCGCGCCGACGAAACCCTTGAGGCTGACGAGGAACCCCGAATCGTAATAGACGGTCGTAATCGGCCCGATCAGCACGCCGGAGAACGCGCCGAGGAGCGCGGCGAGCAGGAAGGTCAGGCTCCCGGCCAGATTCGGACTTATGCCGACCAGTCGCGCGCCGACGCGGTTGAGCGCCGTCGCGCGCAGCGCCTTGCCGTAGAGGGTGCGATCGAAGAAGACGTAGAGCGCCAGAATCAGCAGCAGCGAAAACAACAGCACCAGCAGGCTCTGGCCACTGACATTGACCTCGCCGATGCGCAACGACGCGTGGGTGAACGCCGGCGTGCGCGAGCCCTCCGCGCCGAAAAACCACAGCCCCAGCCCGAGCATCACGAAATGGACTGCCACCGACACAATGAGGAGGACCAGCACCGAGGCTTCGGCCAGCGGCTGATACGCGACGCGATACAGGAGCGGTCCGAGCGCGGTAACGATCGCGAGCGTGAGGACGATCTGCAGCGGAAAGGCGAGCATGAGCGGCGCGGCGCCATGGACGGCAGCGGCGATGGCGAGCGGCGCCACGAGATAGAGCGCCAGACGCCGCGGCAGCGCGCGCCAGGCGCGGCGCCGCGCCGCGTCGGCGCACTCCATCGCGCCGGCGACCAGCGCCAGACCGACCAGCAGGCCCACGGTGCCCGGCGATTTGCCGAGCTGCAGCGCGGCGAGCGTCAGCGCCCCGTAGGCGACGAACTCGCCCGAGGGGATGAAGATCACGCGCGTGACGGCAAAGACGAGCACCAGCGCGAGCGCGAGCAACGCGTAGATCGCCCCGTTGGTAATGCCATCCTGCGCGAGCAGCGCAGCGATCGAGAGATCCATCGCTTTCGGGGCGGGGGCGGGCCGACGCGGGCCGCGAGCGGGCAAAAAAAGCCGGCTGCGCTTTCAAGCCGACGCAGCCGGCGTGGATCAGCCCGGCATCACTTGGCCAGCAACCACTTGCCGTTGTCGATCTTCACCATCACGCGGGCGCGGTTGTCCATGCCATTGTGATCGCCGGGATTGATGTTGAACACGCCGTTGCTGCCGGCGACCTCGCGCGAGTTTTCGAGCGCGTCGCGCAACGCCGCGCGGAACGCCGCGGTCCCGGGCTGCCCGTGCTTGAGCGCCTCGGGAATCGCGCGCGCGAGCAGCACGTAGGCATCCCAGGCGTGGCCGCCGAACGTCGTCCGGCTGCCGGCGCCATACTTCTTCTCGTAGCGGGTGACGTAGTCGGCAGCCGAGCTGCGCACCGGGTTGGTCGCGGGCAACTGCTCGTACACCAGGAGCGGCCCTGCCGGCAGGAACGCGCCGTTGCCGTCGGCTCCGACCACGCGCAGGAAATCGGCGTTGGCCACGCCGTGCGTCTGGTAGATCTTGCCCCTGTAGCCGCGTCCGACGAGCTCCTTGTGCGGCGTGGCCGCGGGCGTGCCGGAACCCGCGATCAGGATCGCGTCCGGTTGCGCGGCGAGGAGCTTCAGCACCTGCCCGGTCACGCTGGTATCGTTGCGATTGTATTTCTCCTCGGCGACGATGCGGATGCCGGCGGTCTGAGCCGAACGCCGCATCTCGGTCAGCCAGCTGTCGCCGTAGGCGTCGGCGAAGCCGATGTAGCCCATCGTCCGCACGCCGTTGGCGCGCATGTGCACGGCGATCGCGTCGGCCATCAGCGAGTCGTTCTGCGGCGTCTTGAACACCCAGCGCGTCTTCGGGTCGGTCGGGGCGATGATCAGCGCCGATGCCGCCATGGAGAGCATCGGCACCTCGGCCTCGTTGACAGCGTCACGCATCGCGAGGGAGTTGGGCGTGATCGTCGAACCGATGATCACATCGACCTTGTCCTCGGCGATCAGCTTGCGCGTGTTCTTCACCGCCTCGGTCGTATCCGACTTGTCGTCGAGGATGATGAAATTCACCTGCTGCCCGGAGATCACCGGCGCGCCAAGGAGCTCGAAGGTATTCTTTTCCGGGATGCCGAGCGAGGCCGCCGGCCCGGTCGCCGACAGCGTCACGCCGACGCTGATGGCGCCGCGCGCGGCCCCGGTTGCCACGAGCGCAAGCGCTGCGGCCAGTATCAGGAATGGGCTGCGAATCATCGTTCCTCCGTTGGCTTGTGGCGTGCTCGCCGCAGGTGGGTGCGGTCGCTTATTTCTTCAACGCATCGCGGATCTCGCGCAGCAGCTGCACGTTCTCCGGCGGCGGCGGGGGCACTGGCGGCGCCGCGTTGCGCAGGCGGTTGATCTGCCTCACCATCAAAAAAATGATGAAGGCGAGGATCACGAAGTTGAGCGCCACCGTGATGAAGTTGCCGTAGGCGAGCAGCGGCACCCCGGCCTTGGCCAGCGCGTCGTAGGTCAGCGGCCCGCTGTAGCCCGGCGGCGGCGGCCCCAGCGCAATGAACCAGTTGCTGAAGTCCAGGCCGCCCACGGCGCGGCTGATGATCGGCATGATCAAATCCTTGACCAGCGAATCGACGATCTTGCCGAACGCGGCGCCGATGATGACGCCCACCGCCAGATCGACGACGCTGCCCTTGACCGCAAAATCGCGGAACTCGCTCGCGAGTGACATGAATTTTCCTCCCCGATGGGCCGCTGCCGCCCTAGACCGCCGCCTCGCCGGACTCGCCGGTGCGAATCCGCACCACCTGATCGACGCCGGTCACGAAGATCTTGCCGTCGCCGATCTTGCCCGTCCGGGCAGCCTTCTCGATCGCTTCGATCGCCCGCTCGACCAGGCCGTCGGCGACGATGACCTCGACTTTCACCTTGGGCAGGAAATCGACGACATACTCCGCGCCGCGATAGAGCTCCGTATGGCCCTTCTGCCGGCCGAAACCCTTGACCTCGGTCACGGTCAGGCCAGAGACCCCGATCTCGGAGAGCGCCTCGCGCACCTCGTCGAGCTTGAACGGCTTGATGATCGCTTCGATTTTTTTCATCGCTGGTCTCCACAGGGCGAACGCGGTTGGCGTAAGCGCTGGCTACATTACACTACGCCGAAACACTCTTCCACTCGGCCCAGGCGGAAGTGATCGGGTAGCGCCAGTCCTTGCCGAACCCGCGCGGCGTAATGCGGATCCCGACCGCTGCCTGGCGCCGCTTGTATTCGTTGGTCTTGATCAGCTGCACGACGCGCGCCACGTCCTGCGGCGCATGGCCACGCGCAACGATCTCCGCCGGGCTTAAATCCTCCTCCACGTACGCTTCGAGGATCGCGTCGAGGACGGCGTACGGCGGCAGGCTGTCCTGGTCGGTTTGATTCGGCCGCAGCTCCGCCGAGGGTGCGCGGGTGATGATCCGTTCGGGAATAACGCGGCCAAAGCTGTTGCGATAGTGAGCCAGGCGATAAACGAGCGTCTTGCTGATGTCCTTGAGGACGGCGAACCCGCCGGCCATGTCACCATAGAGAGTGGCGTAGCCGACCGCCATTTCCGATTTGTTGCCCGTGGTGAGCACGATCGTCCCGTGCTTGTTGGAAAGGGCCATGAGCAAGGTGCCGCGGATTCGCGCCTGGATGTTTTCCTCGGTGGCATCCTCGGGCAGGCCCTTGAATTCGTCGGCGAGCGTCAAGCGGAACGCCTTGAACACCGCATCGATCGGGATTTCGTCGTAGCGCACGCCGACGATCTCCGCCATGCACCGGGCGTCCTCGAGGCTGATGCTGGCGTTGTACGGCGAGGGCAGCATCACCGCGCGCACGCGGTCGCGTCCGAGCGCGTCGACCGCGATCGCCAGCGTCAGCGCCGAGTCGATGCCGCCGGACAGGCCGACCAGAACGCCGTTAAAACGGTGCTTGCCGACATAGTCGCGCACCCCGGTGCATAGCGCGGCGTAGACGTGCGACTCCAGCCGCGGATCGAGCGCGCCGCGCACCGGTTTCGGCGTTGCGCCGTCGAACTCGGCGAGCGCGATCGCCTCCCGCCAAGCCGGCACCTGTTGCGCCAGCGCGCCGGCACCGTCGACGATGAACGACGCGCCATCGAAGACAAGCTCGTCCTGGCCGCCGACGCGATTGACGTAGACGACCGGCAACCCCGTGTCCCGCGCCCGTTCGGTCACCACATCGCGGCGCAGCGCCTGTTGGCGCGTGTGATAGGGTGAGCCGTTGGGAACGACGATGAGCTGCGCCCCGGCAGCGCTGGCGCGGCGTGCGGGACGCGGAAACCAGATGTCCTCGCAAATCACAATTCCCACCCGCAGTCCTGCGACGTCGATGACACAGGCGTCGGTGCCGGGCTCGAAATAGCGCGCCTCGTCGAAGACGGTGTAATTGGGCAGCTCGCTCTTGCGATAGACCGCCGCGACGCGCCCGTCGCGCACGACCGCGAGCGCGTTGTAGCGCTTGCCCGCAACGTACTCTGGGAAGCCGACCAGCACGACCGCGCCGGCAACCTGCGCGGCAAGGCGAGAGAGCTCCGCCGCGCACGCGACCAGAAAGGCCGGGCGCAGCAGCAGATCTTCCGGCGGGTAGCCGCAAAGCGAAAGCTCCGGGGTCACTACCAGATCAGCGCCACCGTGGCGCGCCTCGGCGACCGCGGCGAGAATGCGCGCGGCGTTTCCGGGCAGATCGCCGACCACGCAATTGAGCTGGGCGATGCCGACGCGCATGCATGAATGTTAGCACGCAGACCGGCGCTTGCTGCTGGCGCACATTAGACGCGACAATGGGGCCAAGGGATTCTCGATACGCATGTCGCGCCTCTCGCTCCGCACCGTCGACTCGCTCGCCGCGATTCCCGCGCCGGCCTGGGACGCGCTCGTCGGCGACCGGCCCTTGCTTTCGCACGCGTTCCTGCACGCGCTGCACGAAAGCGGCTGCGCCGCGCCGGAGACCGGCTGGCTGCCGCGTTATCAGACCGCCTGGCGGGAGAACGAGCTGGTCGGCGCGATGCCGCTCTACGTCAAGCAACATTCGTACGGGGAATACGTCTTCGACTGGTCATGGGCCGACGCGTACCGGCGGCATGGCCGGCGCTACTACCCCAAGCTGCTTTGCGCCATACCCTTCACGCCAGCCACCGGACCGCGGCTGATCGCCGCCGAGGCGACGATCCGGCGCGAACTGCTCGCGAGCGCCCAGGCGCTGCTCGTCGACGAGCAGCTGTCATCGCTGCACATCCTTTTTCCCACGCCGGAAGAAGCCGCGACGTGCGCGGCGGCGGGCATGCTGCTGCGTGACAGCGTGCAATTCCACTGGACCAACCCCGGCTACGGCGAATTCGCGGACTTTCTGGCGACGATGAATCACGCCAAGCGCAAGCGCATCAGTCAGGAGCGGCGCAAGCTTGCCGCCTCGGGTGTCCGCTTCCGGCGCCTGCTCGGACGCGAGATCGAAGGCAGGGACTGGGCTTTCTTCTTTCGCTGCTACACCACGACCTATCGCCGGCATCACTCGACGCCGTATCTTTCCCTCGACTTCTTCGAGAGGATCGGCGCCACCCTGCCCGACAGCGTCCTGCTCGTGCTCGGCGAGCGCGGCGGCAGGCCCGTCTGCGCCGCGCTCGACGTGTTCAGCCGCGACACGCTGTGGGGACGCTACTGGGGCATGCTGGAATTCATTCCGGGACTGCACTTCGAGGCGTGCTACTACCAATCCATCGAGTTCTGCATCGAGCGCCACATCGCCCAGTTCGAGGGCGGCGCGCAGGGAGTGCACAAGCTTGCGCGCGGCCTGCTGCCGGTGACGACGCGCTCGGCGCATGCGATCGCCGACCCGGATTTTGCGCGCGCCATCGCACGCTTCGCAGCCGACGAGCGCGCCGAGGTCGCGCACGCGGTTGAGGAGCTCGAGTCGTCGAGCCCGTTCAAGGCGCTGCCGGCGCTCGCTGCCGACGACGCGCTCCCCCACGGCGCGGCTGCGTCCCAAGTGCCCATCGATCCGCGTTGATGGCGGGGACCAAGCCGATGGCGCTCGCGCTCCGCCCTGCCCGGGCGCGTGATTTCGCCGACATCTGGGCGATCTTTCACGCAGTCGTTGCCGGCGGCGACACCTATGCGTACGCGCCGGAGACGACGATGATCCAGGCGCGGCGTATCTGGATGGAGCCACCGTCCGCGCCCTACGTCGCGGAGCAATCCGGCCGCATCGTGGGTACCTATGCGCTGCGGCCGAATCAACCCGGCCTCGGCGATCACGTCGCCAACTGCGGCTACATGACGCATCCGGACGCGCGCGGGGGAGGGATCGGCGCGGCGATGTGCGCGCACTCGCTGCAGGTTGCGCGCGAGCGCGGCTACACCGCGATGCAGTTCAACTTTGTCGTGGCGAGCAACGAGGGCGCCGTGCGCCTGTGGCAGCGCCACGGCTTCGCCGTCGTGGGCCGCGTTGCCGCCGCCTTCCGGCACCGCACGTTAGGGCCGGTCGACGTGCTGATCATGCATCGGCTGTTGTAGGACAGGTATGCAGCGGCCTGCCGCCGGCCGACCGGATCAGCGTCCGCCGGAAGCGCCGCCGCCGCGATGGCCGCCTGGGTTGCCGCCCCGGTTGCCCCCGGCACTGCCGCCGGTATTGCCACCCGTATTGCCGCCGCGATTGCGCCCGCGATTGCCGCGCCCGCCGCGCCGGCCGGCATGATCTTGCGGCCGGGGAGAGCGGGGCTGCGACGAATTGGGCTGGGGCGGATTGGGCGGCGCCCGATTGCCGTTGACCTCGTCGATGGCCTCGTCGGTTTCCTCATGCTGCGCATCCACATCGATGCTGTTGCCGATGGCGTCGTCTTCCACATCGTAGGGACCTTCTTCGGCGCCGGCCGCATTCTGGCTCGCCGCGCCGTCGCGCGCGCCTTCCGCGGCACCGCCTTCTCCCATGCCCGCAGCCTGCAGCAGGCGATGGAGCTCGTCGCGTTCGAGCTCGGCGGTCTGCCCGCGCTTGAGCTGCGGCGGCATCGCCACGACGCCATAGCGGATGCGTATCAGTCGGCTCACCATGAGACCCAGGGCTTCGAACAACCGCCGCACCTCCTTGTTGCGCCCCTCCGGCAGGGTCAGCTTGTACCAGTGGTTGGCGCCCTCGCCGCCCCCATCGGCGAGCGAGGTCACCCGCGCGATGCCGTCTTCCAACGGCACGCCCTCGAGCAGCGCGCGCTCGTGTTCCGGAGTGAGCGTGCCCATGACACGCACCGAATATTCGCGCTCGACCTCGTAGCGCGGATGCATCAGCCGGTTGGCGAGCTCGCCGGACGTGGTGAACAGCAGCAAACCTTCGCTATTGAAATCGAGTCGGCCTACCGCGATCCACTTGGCGCTGCCTAACCGCGGCAGCTTGTCGAACACGGTCGGTCGGCCCTCCGGATCGGCGCGGCTGACGATCTCCCCCGCCGGCTTGTGATAGAGCAGCACGCGGGTGCGCGGCGGAGCGAAACGCAGCCGCACGAGTTCACCGTTGATGCGAATCTGATCGTTGGGGCCGACCTTCTGGCCGACTTCGGCCGGCTGACGATTGACCGTGATGCGGCCGGCAATGATCAGCTCTTCCAGGCCGCGCAGCGACCCGTAGCCGCACTGCGCGAGCACTTTGTGCAGGCGCTGCGGCTCGGTGAAGACGGTCTCAGTGGAACGTCGGATTGGTTTCCGGTGCATCGCGCCCGGCGTCCCCCGCGGCGGATGCGGCGAGGTCAGCGGATGCGGATGCCGGTGTGCCGAGAATCGGGCTCGCGAGCGCGAGTTCGGCCTCGGCGGCCTTTGCTGGGGCATCGGGTAGCTCCAAGAGGTGGGAAGTGTCGAGCTCGGCCAGTGGCGGAAGCTCGGTGAGGGAACGCAGGTTGAGGTCGTCGAGGAACTGCTTGGTCGTGGCGTAGAGCGCGGGTCGGCCCGGCGTCTCGCGATGCCCGACGACCTCGATCCACTGCCGGTCTTCGAGCGTCTTGATGACGTGGGTCGACACCGCGACGCCGCGAATCGACTCGATATCACCCCGCGTCACCGGCTGCTGGTAGGCGATGATCGCCAGGGTTTCCATCGCCGCACGCGAATAGCGCGGCGGCTTGTCCGGCGCCAGCCGGTCGAGATAGGGCTGCAGCTCCGGCCTGGCGCGGAAACGCCAGCCGCTCGCCACCTGAGTGAGCTCGACGCTGCGCGCGGACCATGCCGCCCGGATCTCGTCGAGGAGCTTGCGAATCACGTCCTGCTCCAGCGGCGGATCGAACAGCTTGGACAGCTGCGCGGCGGAAAGCGGCTCGCCGGCGACCAGCAACGCGGCTTCCAGAATGCTCTTGATTTGGTCGAGGTCGTCCACGTTCACGCCCGCGCTTCGGCCTCGAGGACAAACGCCGGATCGCCCCGGCGCTGGACATAGATCGGCGCGTACGGCGCGGCCTGCGCGAGTTCCAGCAACTGCTCGCGGGCAAGCTCGAGGATGGCGAGGAAGGTCACCACCAGTCGCGGCAGATCGACGCGCTCCTCGAACAGTGTCGTGAACTCGAAGAAGCGCCCCGGTTCGAGGAGCTTCAGCAAGCGGCTCATCTGTCCGCGCACCGAGAGCTGCTCGCGGGTGACGAGGTGATGGCGGTTGACGCGGGCACGCGCCACCAGGCCGGCCCACGCCGCCTTGAGATCGTCCGGCCGCACTTCGGGGAGCCGCGTCGTCACGACGCGGTCGAACCAGACGCGGACCAGCGCGAAATCACGCTCCGCCAGCGGCATCTCATCCAGCGCCCTGGCGCCCGCCTTCATGCGTTCGTATTCGAGCAGGCGCCGCACCAGTTCGGCGCGTGGATCCTCCGTCTCATCGCCGGCTGCAGCCGGCGGCTTGGGCAGGAGGAGCCGGGATTTGATCTCGATTAGAACCGCCGCCATCAGCAGATACTCGACGGCGAGTTCGAGCTGCGTGCGGCGCATCATCTCGACATAACCGAGATACTGCCGCGTCAGCTCCGCCATCGGAATATCGAGCACATTGATGTTCTGCTTGCGAATCAGGTAGAGCAAGAGATCGAGCGGTCCTTCGAAGGTTTCGAGAAAGACTTCCAGCGCCTCGGGAGGGATGTACAGGTCCTGCGGCAGCTCCAGCAGCGGCTCACCGTAGACGCGTGCCACCGGCGCCCCGGCGGCCTGGGCGAGATCGACCACCTGCGGCTGGGTCGGGGCGCTCATGTATAGGCGAGCCCCATCGCTTCGCGCACGTCGCGCATCGTCTCCTCGGCGAACTTGCGTGCGCGTTCGCAGCCGTCGGCGACGACTGCGCGCACCAGCGACGGATCGTCGAGGTACTTCTGCGCGCGTTCCTTGATCGGCTCCTGCTCGGCGATGATCGCGTCGATCACCGGTTGCTTGCACTCGAGGCAGCCGATGCCGGCGGTGGTGCAGCCCTTCCGGACCCAGGCTTGAACCGAGGCGTCCGAATAGATCCGATGCAATTGCCACACCGGGCATTTTTCCGGGGTGCCCGGATCGGACCGGTGCACGCGCGCCGGGTCGGTCTGCATCGTGCGCACCTTGCGCGTGATCGCTTCCGGATCCTCGCGCAGCATGATCGTGTTGCCGTAGGACTTGGACATCTTCTGGCCGTCGAGACCCGGCACCTTGGGCGTGTCCGTGAGCAGAGGCTGCGGCTCAGGAAGAATGACGCGGCGCGACCCTTCAAGATAGCCGAACAGGCGTTCGCGGTCGCCCAGGGAAAGGTTCTGCGCCTCGTCGACCATCTCGCGCGCCGCCTGCAGCGCCGCCTGGTCGCCCTGTTCCTGGAATGCCGTGCGCAGCTGCTCGTAGCGCTTGGCCCGCTTCGAACCGAGCTTCTTGATGCCAGCCTTGGCTTTGTCCTCGAAACCGGACTCGCGGCCATAAAGGTGATTGAAGCGGCGCGCCAGTTCGCGCACCACTTCGAGGTGCGATACCTGGTCCTCTCCGACCGGCACCATGTTGGCGCGGTAGACGAGGATGTCCGCCCCCTGCATCACCGGGTACCCGAGAAAACCGTACGTCGACAAGTCACGGTCGGCAAGTTTTTCCTGCTGATCCTTGAAGGTCGGCACGCGCTCCAGCCACCCGATGGGCGCGATCATCCCCAGCAGGAGCGCGAGTTCGGCGTGCTCCGGCACGCGCGACTGGATGAAGATCGTCGCCCGGTTTGGATTGATCCCGACGGCAAGCCAGTCGATGAACATCTCCCAGACGCTCTCGGCGATGGTCTCCGGCGTAGCGTAGTGCGTGGTCAGCGCGTGCCAGTCCGCGGCGAAGTACAGGCATTCGTACTCCTCCTGCAGTCGCACCCAGTTCTTGAGCGCCCCGTGGTAGTGCCCCAGGTGCATGCGACCGGTCGGTCGCATGCCCGACAGCACGCGGTCAGAAAACATCCGTCTTGAGCAGTTTCGGCATGCGCCGCATCAACCGAGCCCCAACAGCAGTCGGATCGCGTACTCGCCGGCGCGCAGTATGGGCTGCATCAGATAACTCAGCACGCCGGTTGCCAGAAGCGCGATCACGACCATGAACCCATACGGTTCGAGCCGGGAATAGCGATAGGCGAGTGGGCCGGGCAGCAGGCTGAGCGCGATCCGCCCTCCGTCCAGAGGCGGAATGGGCAGCAGATTGAGCGCCATTAGCACCAGATTAACGTCGATACCGGCTTTCGCCATTTCAAAAAGTCCATCGCTGTCGATCATTCCGCCCGGCGCCGCGGATTTGAGCAGAAATGCCCATGCCACCGCCATCACAAAGTTCGCGAACGGCCCCGCGCCCGCGACCCAGAACATGTCGCGCTTCGGGTGGCGCAGGTTGCCGAAATTCACCGGCACCGGCTTCGCCCAGCCGAAGATGAACAACGGGGCTCGCGTCAGTACCGACACCGCAATCAGGAAGCCCGGAACCGCGATTGTTCCGATCGGGTCGATGTGCTTCAGCGGGTTCAGCGTCACCCGGCCGAGCATGTAAGCGGTCTGGTCGCCGAATTGCCGGGCGACAAAGCCGTGCGCCGCCTCGTGCAGAGTGATCGCAAAGACCACCGGCACCGCCCAGAGCACGATGGTCGCGAGCGACAACTCCATTGACCTCCATTCTACCAGTTACCGGCCGGCGCTTGCGATTGGCGTGGTCGGCGCTCCGGAGCGGCGGCGCGCCCGACGCGCCGGCGCCACGCGCTCACCGGTCAAGCGGCAGCGCTGATGAGGCCCAGCCGCGCCGGATCCCCGCGGCCGGTGCGCGTCACGATGGGCGGCGATACCGCCAGATCGACAATCGTGGTCGGCTCGAGATGACACGCGCCGCTGTCGATGATGAGATCGAGGGCATGCTCGTATTGCGCGCGGATCTCGACCGGGTCGTTCAACGGCTGGTTCGCTCCCGGCGCGATGAATGTCGACGACAACAGCGGCTCATCGAGTTCGGCAAGCAACGCGTGGACCACGGCGTGATCGGGAACGCGCACGCCAATGGTGCGTCGCCGGGGATGCTTCAGCCGTCGCGGCACTTCGCGCGTCGCGGGCAGCAGGAAGGTGAAGCTGCCGGGGACGCCCTCCTTGACGATGCGATATTGCCAGTTGTCCATCTGCGCATAGCGGCCGAGCTCGGCCAGGTCACGGCACAGCAGCGTCAGGTGGTGCTTGTCGTCGACCTGGCGCAGGGCGCGGATGCGCATCGCTGCGGCCGCATCGCCGATGCGGCATCCCAGGGCGTAGCTGGAATCGGTCGGATAGGCGATGACGCCGCCGTTCCTGACGATCGCGGCCGCCTCGCGGATCAGCCGCTGCTGCGGGTTTACCGGATGGATCGAAAAGTATTGCGCCATGGTCGACCGTCCCGGGCGTCGGTTGGCCTGCGCCGCCATTCTAGCGCAGGGATTCGCCGGCAGGACCTCGAGCAAGCGCCCCGCTGGTAATATGCGCACCTGCCCCATGCGCTCCCGCCAGCCCGTTGTTGCCGCGCCGATCGCCAGCCCCGCGCGACACGTCTGGCCTGGGCCCTTGGCGGGCGCTCCTTGATACAGGGTACTACTCGCCACCCCGGTGAACCTGCAGCAGATCCGCTACCTTTGCGCCGTTGTCGACCACGGTTTGAACGTTTCCGTGGCGGCGGAGGCGCTGTTCACTTCGCAGCCCGGCATCAGCAAGCAGATCCGGCAGCTGGAGGAGGAGCTCGGCGTGCCGATCTTCGTTCGCCAGGGCAAGCGGCTCTCCGCCCTTACTGCGGGAGGCGAAGTCATCGTCGCGACCGCGCGCCGGGCGTTGCAGGAACTCAACAATCTCAAGCGCGTAGGCGCCGAGTTCAACGCGGAGGACGTCGGCACGCTGGCGATCGCAACGACGCACACCCAGGCGCGCTACGTGCTGCCGCCGATCCTCAAGCGCTTTGCGGAGAAATATCCGCGCGTGCGGCTGCTGCTGCACCAGGGCAATCCGCTGCAAGTGGCCGAGCAGACCGCGCGTGCCGAGGTCGACGTCGGCATCGCCACCGAGGCGCTCGCCGATTTTTCCGAACTGGTCACGCTGCCCTGCTATACGTGGAATCGCTGCGTGCTGGTGCCCAAGGGGCATCCGCTGGCCCTGGAGAAGCCGTTGACGCTCGAGGCGCTCGCGCGCTATCCGATTGTCACCTACGACTTCAGCTTCACCGGCCGGTCGCAGATCAACGCCGCTTTCAGCGCCAAGGGGCTCAGCCCCAACGTGGTCCTCACCGCGCTCGACGCCGACGTCATCAAGACTTACGTCGAGCTCGGTCTCGGCGTCGGCATCGTGGCGCAGATGGCCTACGACCCGGGGCGCGAGCGCCAGTTCGAAAAACTCGACGCGAATCACCTGTTCGCTCCGAGCACGACCCGCCTCGCGCTGCGTCGCGGCGTCTATTTGCGCGGCTTCGTCTACGAATTCATCACGCTGTTCGCGCCGCAATTCGACCGTGCGGCGATCGAAGCCGCGCTCAAGGGTGTGGCCGAGGACTACGAGCTCTAGCGCACGCTAGCTGCACGCACAGGTAACCCCGCCATGGGCAAACTCCCCTACACGCTTCTGCTCCTCGGCGCGACGACGGCGTCGCTGGCGGCCGAGCTGCCGACCGTCGAACTCAGCATCAAGGACACGCGCCTGGTCGCCGAAGTCGCCGCCACCGAGGCGACGCGAACGACCGGGCTGATGAACCGCTTCAGCCTGCAGCCGGACCACGGCATGCTGTTCGTCTTCAAGGCGCCGCAACCGCAGGCGTTCTGGATGAAAAATACCTACGTGCCGCTGTCGATTGCCTTCATCGGCAGCGACGGGCGAATCCTCAACATCGCCGACATGGCGCCGCAGACCGAGACCACGCATCCCTCGCGCGGTCCGGCGCACTTCGCGCTCGAGATGCGGAAGGGCTGGTTCGCGCAGCACGGGATCGGCGCGGGCGAATTCGTCGCCGGGCTGGAGCGGGCGCCGAAGGCCAAGGAGTGAGGCTCACCCGCGGCGGCGGCGCCGCCGCGCGCTAACGCCAGTGGAGGCTGCGTTGCGCCGTCGATAGCACGCCCCTGGCCAGTTCCGCGCCGAACTTCCGCGTCAGTCGCTCGGTCAGGTTTTCCTTCACGGTGAAGTCGACGATGTCTTCCGCCTTGATCACTTCGCGCGCGACGAAATCGACGCTGCCCAGCGCGTCGGCGAGACCGAGGTCGATCCCGCGCGCGCCGTTCCATACCAGCCCGGAGAAAAGCTCCGGCGATTCCTTGAGGCGCGTGCCGCGCCCGGTCTTGACCGCGGCGATGAACTGCTGGTGGATCTCGCCGATCATTTCCTGCGCGTAGGCGCGCTGCTGTGGCGTCATCGGCGAGAACGGGTCGAGAAACGCCTTGTTCTCGCCGGCGATCAGCGCCCGGCGTTCGATGCCGAGCTTGTCCATCGCGCCAACGAAACCGAAGCCGTCGATGATCACGCCGATCGAGCCGATCAGGCTTGCCTTGTCGACGTAGATCTTGTCGGTGGCGACGGCGACGTAGTACGCACCCGACGCGCAGACCTCCTCGACCACGGCGTAGACCGGCGTGGCGGGATACTTCGCGCGCAAGCGCCGGATCTCGTCGTTGATCAGTCCGGCCTGGACGGGGCTTCCGCCCGGGCTGTTGATGCGCAGCACGACGCCCTGCGTGCCCTTGCTCTTGAATGCGGCCTGCAGCCCGGCCATGACGTTGTCGGCGCTCACCGGACCGTCGGCATCGAGCTCGCCGCGCATTTCGACGAGCGCCGTGCACTTGTCGAGGCAGCTGTAGCTGCCCTCCGAGAGCGCGCCGAGGACGATGCTGAGCGCGATGATCAGGAACGTGAACGTGAGCAGCTTGAAGAAGATCCCCCAGCGCCGGGCGCGCCGCTGCTCGCGCAAGCCCTCCGTGGCCAGGCGCTCGATCACGCCGCGTTCCCACTGTTCATCTGCCATTGCAATCCCCGCTGCAGCAGCCTCTATCAGAGGCTAAGTATAGTCGCCCGGGCGGCGCGCATTCAGTGCCGATCAGGCATTCGTCCGCAGCCACGCCGCCAGCTCCGCGATCGATGCCAGCGTTGCCAGCGGCGAGTGGCCGGCGAGTCCCGCCGAAGTGTGCGCGCCGTAGGTTACGGCCAGCGCGCTCGCCCCGGCGTTGCGGGCCAGTTCGAGATCGTGGGTGGTGTCGCCGATCATCAACGTTTCGAGCGGCGCAACGCCGCAGCGGTCCATCAGCGTCAGCAACATGTCAGGATGCGGCTTCGGCAATCCCTCGTCGGCGCAGCGCGACGCGACGAAGCGATGGCTGAGGCCTTGTTGTTGGAGCGCGCGTGTCAGGCCGACACGCGACTTGCCGGTGGCGATGGCGAGCAGAAAACCGCGCGCGTCGAGCTCGTCAAGCATTTCGCGTGCGCCCGCGAACAGCGGAATCTCCGGATCGCGGGCCAGATAGTGGTAGCGGTAGCGCTCGGACAGTTGCGGATAATCCACGGCCGGCAGGCCCGGGGCGACGTGGCGCAGGGCGTCGCTGAGTCCCAGCCCGATGACGAAGCGCGCCTTGGTATCGTCCGGTGCCGGAAGCTGCAGATCCCGGCACGCCTGCTGGATGGCGTGGGCGATGATCGCCGTTGAGTCGGCGAGCGTGCCGTCCCAGTCGAAAACGAGGAGCCGAAATTGGCGCGGACCGGCGCTCCCTGCGGGCTCAGTCATCGCCGGTGGCGCCATGTGCGCCGTCCAGACGGGCCACAAAGGCCGCGAGGTCGGCGGGGAGCGCGGACTCGAGCGTGAGCACCCGCGCCTCGGTCGGATGCGGCAACGACAGGCGCCAGGCGTGCAGGAACATCCGTTTCAGGCCCTCCCTGGCGAGCGTTCGGTTCCAGCTGAAGTCGCCGTACTTGTCGTCACCCGCCAGCGGAAACCCGAGGTGGGTGAGATGCACGCGGATTTGATGCGTGCGGCCGGTGTGCAGCTCGGCTTCGAGCAGCGAAACCGGCGGCTCGGCGCCGGCCCAGACGCGGCGGCGGTAGAACACGGTTCGTGCCGCCTGGCCGCCGTCGCGCTCGACCCGGACCCGCCGCTCGCTGCCACCGCTCACAAACTTGAGCAGGGGCAGCTCGACGCGCCGTTTGGCGTCGCGCCAGCGCCCTTTGACGAGCACGACGTAGCGCTTGTCCGCGCCGCCTTCGCGCAGCGTCGCGTGCAGCGCGACCAACGCCGCGCGCTTCTTGGCAATGAGCAGCACGCCCGAAGTATCGCGGTCCAGGCGGTGCACGAGCTCGAGAAAGCGCGCCTGCGGCCGCGTTGCGCGAAGCTGCTCGATCAAGCCGAAGTTGATGCCGCTGCCGCCGTGGACGGCGAGCCCCGGCGGCTTGTCGATCGCCAGCACGGCCTCGTCCTCGTAGAGGATGGGCAGTGCGATCGGGCGCGGCGGGTGGCCCCGGGCGGCAGTCGACGAGGCGATCCGGACCGGCGGAATGCGCAGGTCGTCGCCGACCGCGAGGCGGGCGTCCGGGCGGACGCGTTTGCGGTTGACCCGGACCTCGCCGCTGCGCAGGATGCGGTAGATATGGCTCTTGGGCACGCCCTTGAGCACGCGGAGGAGGAAATTGTCGACGCGCTGCCCAGCGCCGCTCTCGTCGACCGCGAGGTGATTCGCAGCATCCTTGCTTAAATCGTTCATTTGCTTATAATTGTCTCTGGCAACAACGAGCGGCAAGATCATTTTGGCGGGTGGGAGCAGGCGACGCTGCAGGCAACTTAAGCGTCCGGTTCGCCTCCCGCGGCAGCCCGAAAGCTGCGGCAACCGCCCGTTGCCCCGAAGGGGCGATGAGGTTAAATCGGCTCACCGTCCGGGCCTTGCGACCCGGAAAAGTAGCGATGTTAATGGAAGAGCGCAGTCTCCGCACCGGCCAGTCGCCGGAGTGAAGCGGCACGACGCGCGGCGCGCAAAAACTGACTCTAGCGCAACGAATTCTGCAACCGACTGCACCGACCGGCACCGCCGGCGAGCCTGGCGCGCAAGCGCCGCGCCGCAGTCGCCAGACCGTTTGAGCGACAACGCGAAGAACATCCACCAAGCTCTCGAGACCGGCCTTCGGGCGCCACAGCGGCGCCGGTTGAGCCATCCAGCCAAGATGCCAAGAACTCGCATCCGGTGCCTCGTAGCCGGGCAGCCCACGCTGCCCGCGTGGCGTTTCTCGCCCTCGCCCGCTGCCCGTTAGACCCGGCGCCCGATGGTTTCGGGCGCCGTCCGCTTCACCCGCCTGGCCGCCGCCCAGATTGGCGCCGGGAAAACCACATGAAGCGCATGCTGTTCAATGCCACCCAGGCCGAAGAGCTACGGGTGGCCATCGTCGACGGCCAGAAACTTGTCGACCTCGACATCGAATCCGCGAGCAAGGAACAACGCAAGAGCAATATCTACAAGGCGGTCATCACCCGCGTCGAGCCGAGCCTCGAGGCGTGCTTTGTTGACTACGGCACGGACCGGCATGGCTTTCTGCCCATCAAGGAGATCGCCCGCGAATACCTGCGCGGCGACGGCGATGGCGGTCGCGGCCGGCCCCAGGACCAGCTGAAGGAGGGCCAGGAGCTCATCGTCCAGGTCGACAAGGACGAGCGCGGCAACAAGGGCGCGGCGCTCACGACCTACATCTCGCTCGCCGGCCGCTACCTGGTGCTGATGCCGAACAACCCACGCGGCGGCGGAGTCTCGCGGCGCATCGAGGGCGAAGACCGCAACGAGCTGCGCGACACGATCACTCAGCTCGACGTGCCCAACGGCATGAGCGTGATTGCCCGCACCGCTGGCATCGGCCGATCGCTCGAAGAGCTGCAGTGGGACCTCAATTACCTGTTGCAACTCTGGCAGGCGGTCGACGGCGCCGCGAAGACGCAGAGCGGAGCATTCCTGATCTACCAGGAATCGAGCCTCGTCATCCGCGCCATCCGCGATTACTTCCATCCGGACATTGGCGAGCTGCTGATCGATACCGAGTCGATCTTCGAACAGGCGCAGCAGTTCATGAGCCACGTCATGCCGGCGAACGTCAACCGGGTCAAGCTGTACAAGGACGACGTGCCGCTGTTCTCACGCTTCCAGATCGAACACCAGATCGAGACGGCCTATGCGCGCCAGGTCCCGCTGCCGGCGGGCGGCGCGATTGTCATCGATCACACCGAAGCGCTGGTGTCGATCGACGTCAATTCCGCGCGGGCGACCAAGGCCGGCGACATCGAGACCACCGCGTTCAACACCAATCTCGAGGCGGCCGAGGAGATCGCGCGGCAACTGCGCCTGCGCGACCTGGGCGGTCTGATCGTCATCGATTTCATCGACATGGAAAGCGCGAAGAACCAGCGCGACGTCGAGAATCGCCTCAAGGATGCCTTGAAATACGATCGCGCCCGGGTGCAGCTGGGCAAGATTTCACGCTTCGGGCTGATGGAGCTGTCGCGACAGCGGTTGCGCCCGGCGCTCGCCGAATCGGCGTACATCCCCTGCCCGCGTTGTCACGGCATCGGCCACATCCGCGGCACCGAGTCGACTGCGCTGCACATCCTGCGCATCCTGCAGGAGGAAGCGATGAAGGACAACACCGCGCAGGTCGTCGCCCAGGTCCCCGTCGACGTGGCTACATTCCTGCTCAACGAAAAGCGCCCGGAGATCCACGGCATCGAGACGCGGTTCAAGGTCAATGTGCTGCTGGTCCCGAATACCTATCTCGAGACCCCGAATTACAAGGTGCAGCGGCTGCGCCACGACGAGCTCAATCAGAGCGAGCCGCTGCCGGCGTCGTTCGACATGGTCGAGCGGCCGGAGGAGGAAGACGTCGTCAAGCAGAAGAAGGAAGAGGCGCGCGAGCCGCGGCAGGAGGCTGCGGTCAAAGGCATCACTCCGGCGCAGCCCGCGCCGATGCCCATCGAGCGCCTGCCGGTCGCGGAAACCCCGCGTCACGAAAACTGGTTCACGACCGTGATGGGTTGGTTCAAGCGCCAGCCGAGCGAGGAGGTGCGGCCGGTCGCGGCGCCGCAACGCCGTGAAGCCCCGCGCGAGCAGCGCGGCGACGACAGTGGCCGGGGCCGGCGCGATCGGCGCGATGGACGTGGCGAGTCACGCCGCGGCGATGGCAGGCGCGACGGACAGCGCGAGCCGCAGCAGCAGCGTGCGCCGCACGGTGCGCAGCAACAGCCCCGGCGCGAGCGTGAACCCGGCCGTGATGGCCCGCGTGAACCGCAGAAACAGCGTCCGCCGCGCGAGCCGCGGCCGCCACGTGAGCCGCGTCCGGCCGATCCGGCGGTGGCAGCCATTACCCAGGTTCAACCCGGCGCCGGCACCGCGGCCGAGCATGGCGAAGGCAGTCGCCGCCGCCGCGACCGTCGCCGTGGCGGGCGCGACCGCGGCGAGCGCAACGGGCATGGCGAACAGCGTGCTGGCCAGCGCCCCGCAGCTCAGCAGACTGCGCCGACCCGCGATGTGCATGAGCCGGCAGCGCGCATGGATGCACTGCCCGAGGCGGAGGTTTTCCCGGTCGCTGCTCCCGTGCATCCCGATCGGCCGCAGGAAGCTCCAGCCACACCGCCGCCGGGCGTTCTCGAGTCGGCGCACGACGCGGAGATCATTCGCGTGCAACCGCCAGAAGTTACCGCCGCCCCGGCACCCATTCGCGTCGAGGAAACCGCACTGCCTGGCAACGCACCGCAGCTGCCGCGTATCGCCCTCGAGCTGCCGCCGGATTCAGGCCTCGTCCTGGTCGAAACCGCGCACGCGGCGCCTCCGGTGGAGGAACAGGGTGAGTCTCTACGACCCCGCCGCGTCCGTCCGCCACGCGTTGCTGTCGCCGATGAACCGCTGCAGATGGTCGAGACGACGCACAAGGAATCGGCTCCGCCGGCCGAGGAATAAGTTGCCCGCTCCCCTGCCAAGGGGAGCGACGGCTTGGCGCAGCTACGGTGCGCGCGTGGCGAGCTCCGCGCGCACGGCATCGAGCAGCGCTGTGGCGCCGCGCTGCACGAGATCGAGCACGCGCTCGAAGTCCTCTGCCGTCCCGTAATAGGGATCCGGAACCTCGCGGATGCCGAGGTGGGGGGCGAAATCGAGAAACAAGGCGAGACGGCCGCGATACGAGCGCGGCTCAAGCGATAGCAGCGCCTGCAGATTCTGAAGATCCAGAGCCAGAATCCAGTCGAAACGGCAGAAATCGGCCGACTCGACCTGGCGCGCGACGTGGGTACCGAGTGTATAGCCACGGCGGCGTGCGGCCTCGATTGCGCGCGGGTCGGGCCGCTGGCCGAGCTGATAGTCGTGCGTGCCCGCAGAATCGACCGTAATGCGCGCCGTTAGTTCGGCTTGGACGACCAAGGCGCGGAACACGCACTCGGCTGTCGGTGAGCGACAAATATTGCCGGTGCAGACGAAGAGGACGTTTGCGGAAGACAACTTAGCCGCAGGCCAATCACGACGCTGCGCGCGCCTTGATCATTTCGTCGGCGATGAGGTAGGCGCCCTTCGCGCATCCCGTCGCGTCGGTGCCCGTCTCCTGCAAGACCGCGAGCGCGCCACCGGCGCAAATACCCTGCAGCGCCGCGGCAGCGAAATAGTCGCGGAGGGTCATGCCCGCGTCGCCACCTCGTGACGAACTCGGCGTTTCGGGCCGAGGAAATGCCTGGCCACCGCTTTGCGCATTCATCTTTCCTCCGGTTCGGCAATGTACCGAAGAAAGTATACCCCGCCAGATCGATGTACCCGGCGCTACAACCCAGTTGCCGCTAGTACCGGCGCAGACGAACAGCACGGTTGCGCAAGACAGCTCCGGACCGGCTCAGTTATTGCATGAACCAACCGTGGCTCACGACCAAAGACTGGCCGGTGAGCGCATTCGACGGGAATGCCGCGAAGAACAGCGCCACCTGGGCGACGTCATCGACGGTCGTGAACTCGCCGTCGACGGTCTCCTTGAGCATCACCTTTTTGATCACGTCCTCTTCGGAAATCCCCAGCGCCTTCGCCTGTTCCGGTATTTGCTTCTCGACCAGCGGCGTGCGCACGAAGCCCGGACAGATCACGTTGGCGCGCACCCCGTGCGCCGCGCCTTCCTTGGCGATCACCTTGGCCAACCCGATCAAGCCGTGCTTGGCCGTCACATACGGCGCCTTGAGCACCGATGCCTCTTTCGAATGCACCGAGCCCATGAAGATGATGCTGCCGCCGCGGCCGGACTTGTACATGTGCGGAATACAGGCGCGGGTGGTGAGAAACGCGCCGTCAACGTGGATCGCCATCATCTTTTTCCATTCGGCGTAGCTGAATTCTTCGAGTGGATGCACGATCTGGATGCCCGCGTTGCTGACTAGGATGTCGACGCCGCCGAATGCCGCGACGACGGCTGCCACGCCGTCGTTGACGGCCTTTTCGTCGGTTACGTCCATCGCCACGCCGAGCGCTTGACCACCGCCGGCACGGATTTCGCTGGCGGTTGCGTCTGCGGCGTCCTTGGCGAGGTCCGCGATCGCGACCTTGGCACCCTCGCGTGCGAACACCAGCGCAATGTCCTTGCCGATGCCGCTCGCGGCGCCGGTGATGATGGCGGATTTGTCCTTGAGCTTCATGTCAATCTCCAGTCGGAACAAAACGGTTGCGCGGGAAGCGTTACCGCCCTGGTTTCACCGGTCAGCCCGCGAGGTCGAAGACGCGGATCCCATCCACGATTTCGATCGCGTGCCGCCATCGCGGATTCGTGCAGGAACGCCGGACGTCCTCGAGCCCCGCCTCCCAGAGCTGCCGAACCATGGTGCGGGAGAACGCATAGTCCTTGGCGCTCAACGAATAAGCGAGCCGGCGATTGATAAAGTGCACGATCGTGAGCTGACGCCGCCGACTGGACAGCGGCGCGAGCCGCTGGTAGTCAGGGTCATCGTGCAACTTCGCCGGCAGCTTGTGGAGCAGGCGCCCCAATGCGACGCGGAGGGCTTCGAGTTCCTTCACCCGATTGGTGTTGAATCGCGTCTTACTCGAGTATTGGATGTCCTTGCTGCGTTCCAGAACCTCGTCCAGGTTTTGCGGCAACGGGCCCGTGGCGCTGAAGAGGTCGACCTGCGCAATGAGCGCATTGAGGTCCGGCGAATCGTCGAGCACGTACCACAATGGTGAGTTGGATACCAAGCCACCATCCCAGTAGTGGTTGCCGTCGATCACCACCGGCGGGAAACCGGGCGGCAGTGCACCGCTGGCCATGATGTGCTCCGGACCAATAGCCTGTTGCTGGTTGTCGAAATAGACCGAGTTGCCGGTGTGCACGTCCACTGCACCGACTGAAAGCCGGACTTGTTTGCGGTTGATAAGGTCAAAATCCACGAGTTCCACGAGTGTTTCGCGCAGCGGTGAGGTATCGTAGAAGCTCAACGCCCCCGGGCTGCCGTCCGCCTCAAGGAATGGCGGCGGGACACGCGGCACGAAGAATCCCGGTGCGCCGAACGTGGACGCCGCCATCGCACTCATGCGGTCGAAGGCAATCCGCAGCGGATCGAGGAACGGGGGCGGAATGATGGAAACGCCCGACGAGACCCGATCCCAGAATGCCTGCAGGCGCTCGAGCCGACGCTCCGGGGCGTTGCCGGCGATCAACGCGGCATTGACGGCCCCGATCGAGACGCCGGTCAGCCAATTCGGCGCGAAGCCCCGTTCGGCCATGCCTTCGTAAACCCCCGCCTGGTACGCGCCGAGCGCACCACCGCCCTGCAGCACGAGCACGGTGTGTGCGTGCTTGGGCAGCGCGAGTCGCTTTGCGTGCTTGGACGGACGCCGCGTGGTCATGGCGTGCAGTCAGTCTGGCAGGGCAACGCCGAAGAGCTTCTCCTTGAGCTGGTACAGGCGGTCGCGCAGCTCTGCCGCCTTCTCGAATTCGAGATTGCGGGCCGCATCGAGCATTTCCTTTTCGATGCGCTTGAGTTCGCGCTCCAGATCCTTCTCCGGCATCGCCTCGTATTTGGCGTGCGCCTGCGCTGCCTTGAGCTGCTTCCTTTCCTCGTCGATGTCATACACACCATCGATGATGTCCTTGATCCGCTTTTGCACGCCCTTGGGCGTGATTCCCATGCGTTCGTTGTATGCGAGCTGCTTCCCCCGGCGCCGCTCGGTCTCCCCGATCGCGCCGCGCATCGACTCGGTGACCCGGTCGGCGTAAAGGATAGCCATGCCGTTGATGTGCCGCGCCGCGCGGCCGATGGTCTGGATCAGCGAGCGCTCTGCGCGCAGAAACCCCTCCTTGTCAGCGTCGAGAATGGCGACCAGGGAGACCTCGGGGATGTCAAGCCCTTCGCGCAGCAGATTGATGCCAACCAGCACGTCAAACTCACCCAGACGCAAGTCACGGATGATCTCGACTCGCTCCACGGTCTCAATGTCCGAGTGCAGATAACGTACCTTGACGCCGTGCTCGTTCAGATAATCGGTCAGGTCCTCGGCCATGCGCTTGGTGAGCGTGGTCACCAATACCCGCTCCCCGCGCTCGACCCGGAGGTTGATCTCGGAGAGCAGATCGTCGACTTGTGTCTGCGCCGGCCGCACGTCGAGCGCGGGATCGACCAGCCCGGTCGGCCGCACGACCTGCTCGACCACCTGGCCGGCGTGCTTGTGCTCGTATTCCGCAGGCGTCGCGGAAACGAAGATGGTCTGTGGCAGCAGCTTCTCGAACTCATCGAAACGCAAGGGGCGGTTGTCGAGCGCAGAAGGCAGGCGGAAGCCGTAGTTGACCAGGTTCTCCTTGCGCGCGCGGTCGCCGCGGTACATTCCGCCGACCTGCGGAATCGTCACGTGTGATTCATCGATGAAGGCGAGCGCGTTGTCGGGCAGATAGTCGATAAGTGTCGGCGGCGGTTCACCGGGCTGCCGCCCGGAGAGGTGGCGCGAATAGTTCTCGATGCCCTTGCAGAAACCGATTTCGAGCATCATCTCGATATCGAAGCGCGTGCGCTGCTCGATGCGCTGCGCCTCGATCAACTTCATCTGCGAGACGAAGAATTCCTTCTGTTGCGCGAGCTCGACCTTGATCGCCTCGACCGCATCGAGAACCTTGTGCCGGCCCGTGACGTAGTGGCTCGATGGAAATACGGTAAAGCGCGCCAGTTTCTGCTTGATGTGCCCGGTCAGCGGATCGAACAGCTGCAGCGACTCGACCTCGTCGTCAAAAAGGGAGACGCGGATCGCGCTCTCCGCGTTCTCGGCGGGAAAGATGTCGATGACATCGCCGTGAACGCGAAAAGTCCCGCGCCGGAATTCGGTATCGTTGCGCTGATACTGCAGCTCGGTCAGACGCTTGATCGCGTCGCGCTGCACCAGGCGATCCCCCTGGCGGAGGTGCAGGATCATGCTGTGGTACTCGGACGGGTCGCCGATGCCATAGATGGCGGACACGGTGGCGACGATCACGCAGTCGGGGCGCTCCAGGATCGCCTTGGTCGCCGACAGTCGCATCTGCTCGATGTGCTCGTTGATCGAGGAATCCTTTTCGATATACAGGTCGCGCGACGGCACGTAGGCCTCGGGCTGGTAGTAGTCGTAGTAGGAAACGAAGTACTCCACCGCATGGCCGGGAAGGAACTCGCGGAACTCCGCGTAGAGCTGAGCGGCGAGCGTCTTGTTCGGCGCCAGCACCAGCGCCGGGCGGCCGGTGCGGGCGATGACATTGGCCATGGTGAACGTCTTGCCCGAGCCGGTGACTCCGAGCAGGGTCTGGAACGAGAGCCCGTCCTCGATGCCCTCGACCAGCTTGTCGATCGCCTCGGGCTGGTCGCCTGCCGGAGAAAACGGCTGGTGCAGTTCGTACGGGCTGTTTGGGAACGTGACGACCATGGCGGATTCGTTGCAGGAACAATCGACCATTGTAGCCGAACCAAGTTCCGCGGCGCGCATCGTCCCTGCCGCATGTTAAAATTCACGCACCTCGCTTCACCCTGCCACCCATGAACGCTCCTCTTGCCGCCCCGCTCCTGTCCGCCGTCGAGATGGCGCCGAGCGACCCGATCCTCGGCGTGACCGAGGCCTTCAACAACGACCCGAATCCGCGCAAGGTCAATCTTGGCGTGGGCGTGTACACCGACGAAGTTGGCAAGGTGCCCCTGCTGGAGTGCGTGCGCCGGGCCGAGCGCACCATTGCCGAGCGCGGCGCTCCGCACGTCTACCTGCCGATCGACGGGATCGCCGTCTACGACCGGGCGGTGCAGAAGATGCTTTTCGGCGCCGACAGCGAGCTCCTAGGGATGGGACGCGTGGTCACGGTGCAGGCGCTCGGCGGCACGGGTGGATTGCGGATCGGCGCCGACTTCCTCCGCCGTTTTGCGCCAGCCGGGCAGGTCTGGATCAGCGACCCCTCCTGGGAAAATCACCGGGCGCTGTTCGAGAACGCAGGTTTCAGCGTCAACGTCTATCCGTATTACGATTCGACGACCCACGGTCTGGACCTCGAGGGCATGATAACCGGCCTCGACCAGGCGCCCGCCGGGGCAGTCGTCGTGCTGCATGCCTGTTGCCACAACCCGACCGGCGTCGATCCGTCCGCTGAGCAATGGGGCCGAATCCTCGAAGTCGTGCGGACGCGCGGGCATGTCCCATTTCTCGACATCGCCTACCAGGGTTTCGGAGAGAGCGTCGAGGCGGATCGGGCCGTCGTGCGCCGCTTCGCGTCGACAGCGGGCCCACTGTTCGTTGCCAGCTCGTTTTCGAAATCGTTCTCGCTTTACGGCGAGCGCGTCGGCGCGTTGTCGATCGTCGCGGCGGATCGCAATGAGGCGGCGCGCGTGCTGTCGCAGGTCAAGCGCGTCGTGCGCGGAAATTACTCCAGTCCGCCCGCGTTCGGTGGCCAGATCGTCGCGACGATCCTCGATTCGCCCGAGCTATCCACGCTCTGGGAACGGGAACTCGATGCGATGCGCGAGCGCATACGCGCCAATCGCCACGCGCTCGTCGCCCGGCTCGCCCAATGCGCTCCTGGTGCCGATTTCAGCTTCGTGCTGGCGCAGCGCGGCATGTTCTCGTATTCTGGCCTGACGCGCGCCCAAGTCGACCGGCTGCGCCGCGAGTTCGCGGTGTATGCAATCGACAGTGGACGCATCTGCGTCGCGGCGCTCAACAATCACAATATCGATTACGTTGCCAACGCAATTGCAGCGGTGATCAAGTAGCGCGTGGCGCGTCGACCCGGATCGAGCGTTGCCGGAGGTTGTTGGCCGCGCTATAATGCACTTCGCTTTGCCGAATGCGGGAATAGCTCAGTTGGTAGAGCGCAACCTTGCCAAGGTTGAGGTCGCGAGTTCGAGACTCGTTTCCCGCTCCAGCTTCTCGAGGGAGAGCACTCGCTCTCCCTTTGCGTTTGTGGTTGCGCTCCCGCTTCCGACTGTTGTTCTGACAGCAGAAGCGTTATCGACCACCCGGCGGGGTGGCAGAGTGGTCATGCAGCGGCCTGCAAAGCCGTCTACGCCGGTTCGATTCCGACCCCCGCCTCCAAGATTTTCGTTTGTTTTAGGCTCTTGCCGCTTTCCCTTCTTGCTACTTCAGACTTCTCGCGTCAGCGGCCCGTTTTGCCGTGGACGCGAGTTTTCACCAGTCGGGAAAAACCTCGACAACGTGCGCTGTTTCTTGAAGCCACCCAGGCTTGGGCGATGCCAGCTTGCACATTTGCCATCGCCAACCGGACACTCGCCACTGGCCGAGTTCGACCGACAGCAGCCGGTCGCTATTCTCGAAAGCGGACAGTCGCGTGTCGGGGCAAAAGCGCAAGAACGCCTTGGTAGCCAAGCACGCGGTTGGCTACGGGAAATGCACCGCGCCAAGTGGGGGCTAAAACTGCCGGGCCACGGCCCGTTATCCGCCTACCGACGGCGTTGGCGGCAGCGTAGCGCGGCCATGCCCGCGAGCGCACTCAAGGCCGAGAGAACGAGTAATGCGACGTCGTTGAGCGT
>DASZIB010000082.1:0-117711 GCA_035937415.1 Edaphobacterium sp. (SeqCode)
GTACACACCTGGCTCGCCGCCAAGTCGCAGAATGCAGACCGTTACACGCGCTACGAAGTGATCGGCTGGTACGCGCGTGGCGGAGGGTCCGCGGTGTCCGTTTCGACCGCGCGCGCGGCGGACGCCGAGTGGTTTGGCGCCACCCCCAAGCTCGTCGACGATCTTCGCGGCCCCGCCGCCGAGGCGGTCATCGGCAAGCTGCCGGAAGCGGTCGCGGCGTACCCGTACGCGCGCGCCTACAGCGTCTGGCCGGGTCCGAACAGCAATACTTTCATCGCCCATCTCGGCCGGAAGATTCCCGAGTTACGATTGACCCTGCCTTCGACGGCGATCGGCAAGGACTATCTGCCATTTGGCGAGGTCTTTGCGCGCACACCGAGCGGCACGGGTTACCAGCTCTCACTATCCGGCCTTCTCGGCGTAAGCGCCGGTCGTGACGACGGGGTGGAGTTGAACGTCCTCGGACTGGTGTTTGGCCTCGATTTTCGCCAGCCGGCGCTCAAGCTGCCGGGCATTGGGCGCGTACCGGGCGACGGCTAGGCGGGCCGTTCGAAGCGCGCACGCGGACGCGCTATGCCGGTTCAATTCGTGACCGGCGCGATCGACAGCGACCGGTGCGGCGACTTGGCGACCGGAGGAAACTTGTCCGGGCGCGGGTCGGCGATGAAGCCGTCGCGGTTGGGCATTTTCACCGCGGGCAGCGTCGCCGCGTTGAGTACCGTATCCGGCGGCACGATCTTGGCTTCCGCCAGGATATAGGCCGTCACCGCGTACACCTTGTCGTCGGAAAGACTGCCGGGTGCGGCGAACGGCATCGCTCGCTTGACATAGTCGAAGATCGTCGTCGCGTAGGGCCAGTAGCTTTCGATGGTCTTCACCGGCGGCTTGGCCGGATCGCTGTTCGCCAGCGTACCGCGGCCGCCGATGAGGCGATCGCCGAGTCCGCCCTGCAGATTCGCGCCGTGACAGGCGGCGCATTGCTCCTGATAGACGACTTTTCCCTGCTCGACGGAACCTGATCCCGCGGGAAGCCCGCGACCATCGGGCATCGCGGCGAAGAACCGGTCGAACTCACCGGGCGCGGGGTCAGCGCCCAAACCATAGGATGGCGTCGGGCCGGCGGCACGACTTGCCGCGCAGAAGAGCACCGCAGCAGCCACCACGAACGCCCGCTCAGTAGTAGTGGGCATTGGAGACCTTTCCGTCGCTTGCGACCTGCCAGCTTTGAATCGCGTTAAGGTGATAGATCGATCCAAGCGGGCCGTTAAGGCCGCGGACCGCGATGAGCTGGCCCAGGGTAGGCTGCATGTAACCGGTATCGTCCGTGCAGCGGCTCTGCACGATCGCCGGCTTGCCGTCCCAGTTCCAGGGCATGCGAAAGCGCGTGTGGCAAATCGGCAACACCGGCCCTTGCAGCGCCGCCTGACGCCAGGTCTTGCCGCCGTCGACCGAAATGTCGACCCGCTTGATCGTTCCCCGGCCCGACCAGGCGAGCCCGGTGATCTCGTAGAAGCCGGCCCCGTCCAGGACCATTTCTCCGGACGGAAAGGTGATGACCGATTTTGCTTCCATTTCGAAGGAGAACTGCACCGCCTTGCCGCTCGGCAACAGATCGGTGTATTTCGAGGTCTCCTCGCGCGTCATGAACGGCGCGTCGGAAACTTCCAGACGCCGGAGCCACTTGATATTCATGTTGCCCTCGTAGCCCGGGACCATGAGCCGCAGCGGATAACCCTGTTCCGGCCGAATGGCTTCCCCGTTCTGGCCGTAAGCGAGGAAACAGTCCTGCATCGCCTTCGCCATGGGAATGCTCCGCGTCATCGCCGCCGCGTCACCACCTTCCGCGAGCAGCCATTGGGCGCCGGGGCGAACGCCGACTTCCTTGAGCACAGTCGAAAGCGGCACGCCCGTCCACTCCGCGGTGGACGTCAGGCCGTGCGTTCCCTGCACCGTGCGCATCGTCGGTTTCGACCATTCGGTCAGTCCGTTGCCCGAGCACTCGAGGAACATGATCCGGGTCAGCGATGGCAAGCGGCGGATATCCTGCATCGAAAACTTCTTCGCCTGCCGCACCAGCCCTTGCACATAAAGCCAGTGTTTGGCCGGGTCGATGACCGCGGTTCCCCCGTGGCTGCGTTCGAAATGAAGACCCGACGGCGTGATGATTCCAACGCTCCGGTCGAGCGGTGTAAACGTCCACGACGATTGCGGGGTGGCCGTCTTGAATCGGGTCCGGACCTCGGTCTCGAACTGCGCTCGCGATCCGTAGCTTTGGTCGGCGAGCGGGTAGCCCTGCACCTTGCTTGCATCGGGAGGTACGTCGTGCTCCACGGCGCCCAAGGGGGGCTCCGAGCGAGCCGAGCGGGGCAGAACGCTGGCGGCCCCTGCGGCAGCGACTGATCCGACCAGGAAGCGTCTGCGGCTGCGCAGCCGCTGTTTTTCGAGCGTGGATTTGTCCATGCGTCCCCCGCGAAGTCCGGCGCCATATCCTAGGCCTAAACGCGGTCAGCGGACAACGGCAGGCAACGCATGGGCTTGCCGCCGAGGCCGATCCCTTGAGGCGCACGCTCTACACGTACTTATGCGTCGGGCCGGCGACGGCCATCGCTTTCCGATAGGCCGGACGTGAATCGATGCGCTGCAGGTACGCAACAATGTTCGGATGCCGCGCAATGTCGTAGTCCAGGAAATGCCGCATCGTCGTGAAGGGGAAGACCATCATTATGTCCGCCGCAGTGAAGTCCGCGCCGGCGAACCAGGGGCCGGGCCCGAGTTGCGCATCGACGAAGGCAACCATCTGTCGCATCCGCTCAAGTATCCGCGCCGTTACCGGGCTCGCGCTCGCTTCCGGTACGCGTGACACCACGAGCGCAATGAGCATCAGCGACATCAGGCTGCCTTCAGCAAAGTGCAACCAGTAGAGGTAGCGCGCGTAGTTCGGGGCCTCTGGGTGCGCGGCGAGCCGACCGCCGGCGTGGCGGTGGACGATATAGTCGACGATTGCTCCCGATTCGGCGAGCAAGGTATCGCCGTCGCGGATCACCGGCGCCTTGCCCAGTGGATGGACCGCCTTCAGCGGCGGGGGTGCAGCGCCCGAAGCCTCGCGCGGATGCGCCTCCAGCTTGTACTCGAGGCCGAGTTCCTCCATCAGCCAGACGATGCGTTCCGACCGGGAGGTTTCAAGGTGATAGATGGTGATCATGATTCCGGTGAAGGAAGGTCCAGGTTTTTCGAGTGTTGCCACCGCTGCAACCGCAATTCAGTGAGCGCACCCATTTTGCGCTCACCCTCAGATCGAGTACAGCGTTACCGCGAAAACGACGACGTGATACACCATGAGAATCACATACAGTGACGCCACCAGCGCAAGAGCGGTGAACAGGCGCCGCGGCCTCGACACGGCGAACGCCACGTCCAGCGCGACATAAAGATACCCGGCAAGGACTGCGGCTTCGAAAAAGGTTACGACTACATCCAGGAAATGTGGCAGCGACGCGTGCATCCTACCGGCAGTGCTCAGGCGCAAAACGAGTGCAACCGTCGGAAACAGCGCGCATAGCCATAGCAATGCAAACGTAAAGAAATGTGTGGCGAACGTCAGAGAATCCGTGAACCGCACGCGACGGTCGACGAGCAGCATGGCGAGCACCGTCGCGAAAGCGGGCACCATGACGATGACGAGCGACTTGGCATGGACGGTTTCGAGCGCGTTGAATATGTCCGCGTAGGCGCTGGTCGGCGTGGCCATGTCCGGCCGATGTTCGGCAAGCAGGCGCGTGGTGAGCCAGGCGATCGAATCGTCCGAGAGGTGGATGCGCAGCGGCCAGGTCAGAATGCCGAGGCCGCTTGCCGACTGAATCAGGAAGAAGGCGACGTTGATCCAGAGGAACAGCGATAGCGGGGCGAGGTAGCCCACGCGCCGGCCGCGAATCCAGTCAGCAGTTAGCCGCCCCGGAGGCGACGCGAGCGCACGCAGGCTCGCAAGCAGTCGGCCTATGAACGAGCGACTCGGTTCGCCCGCGGCAGCGTCGCCCACCCTGCGCTCGCCGCAGTTGCCGCAATAGGGGCTCGTTACCGTCGACCCACAACTCGGGCACGTCCACTGTGCATCCATGGCACCAGTGCTTGGCGACTCGTGCGATAGTGCCATTGGCGACGGGTGAGCCAACGGGTATGGGCTGCGGCACTGCCGCGACTACTGGCAGGCAATGCGCTGGATAGCAGGCAGCCCGGACGGCGAACTTGCCGCGCGATCGTACGTGACCCGGCAGGACGATACCGTCGCCGGCAACGCCTTCGAGAGTTCCAGCGTGGTCCCTCGATACGAGCATTTGACCCAATACCCGTGCGGGTCTTTGGGAAATTTCCAGGTAGCGGTTGACGAACTCTTCGCGTTCACGAAATCGTCATAGACGAGCGATGCCTCATCCTTCGGCGGCCCGCTGTAGAAAGTCACCATCTCCAACTGATTCGGCGCTGCGCTATACGACACCGACCATTCCGGTGCGGTCGCCACGCCGGCCTGCTTGACGCTGACCGCGTCGGGGCAAAGCGAGTCCGCCGCAGAGGCGGGGAGGGCGGCGAGCAAGATCGCGGCGAGGGCGAGACACAACGGCGCTGTGCGCATGGAGACTCCGTTCCGGCACGAAGGTTTCGGCGCGCTCAACGGCCGCACCGCAAGGCGAATTCGCGCTTGTCTGGGGTGCAATCGGGCGTCGCCTGCGCAATATACTCCTCCGGAAAAGCGAATAGATCGGCCATCCCCATGACCGATCTGCGGTTCGCAGATCAGGCGCGTCAGCGACTTGCGCGGCGGCCCGCGTGGCCGTTGCCGCGCCCTGCAGCTTGACGCTGGCCTTGGCGTGGTCCGCGGCCGCGCTGCGCGAGCACGTTCTGCGGGACTTCCCTGGGATCGGGCTCGAAGCCGGGGACCACCTCACGCCGAATCGTGCGCTTGATGAGGCGCTCGATGTCGCGCAGCATGCCATGCTCGTCGACACACAGCAGCGAGATCGCCTCGCCGTCAGATCCCGCACGGCCGGTGCGGCCGATGCGATGCACGTAGTCGAGGGGAACATGCGGCAGGTCGTAGTTGACCACTTGCGGCAGCTGGTCGATGTCGATGCCGCGCGCGGCGATATCGGTGGCTACCATCACTTCCACCGCGCCGCGCTTGAAGTCGGCAAGCGCCTTCGTGCGTTGACCCTGGCTTCGGTTGCCATGCATCGCGACCGCGCCGATGCCGTCGGCGTGAAGCGCCCGAACGACTTTGTCGGCACCATGCTTGGTCCGCGTGAACACGAGTACCTGGCGCCAGCCATGATGACCGATGAGCCATGCCAGCAGCCGGCTCTTCTGGTCGCGGCTCACGGGATGCACCCGTTGCGCGATCGCGTCGACCGTGGAGTTGCGCGGCGCGACTTCGATCGTGCGCGGGCGGTTCAGCAACTTGTCCGCCAAAGATCTGATTTCGTCAGAAAACGTGGCTGAAAAGAGCAGGTTCTGGCGCTGCTTCGGCAACAGGGCCAGGATGCGCTTGATGTCCGGAAGGAAGCCCATGTCGAGCATCCGGTCGGCCTCGTCGAGGACGAGGATTTCGACGTGCGACAGATTCACGTTGCGCTGCTGCTGATGATCGAGCAGCCGCCCTGGCGTCGCGACCAAGATGTCGACGCCACGGCGCAGCTGTGCGGCCTGCTGCCCGAGCCCGACACCGCCGAAGACCGCGGTCGACACGAGCCGGAGATGCTTGCCGTAGGTGCGAACCGACATTTCGACCTGCGCGGCGAGCTCGCGCGTGGGGGTGACGATGAGCGCCCGCACCGGCTTGCGCGCCCCGCTGTGTGACGACGGCTTGGTCGACAGCAGCTGCAGCAGGGGCAGCACGAATCCGGCGGTTTTGCCGGTGCCGGTTTGCGCGCCGGCCAGCAGATCGCCGCCGGCGAGCACGGCAGGGATCGCCTGCGCCTGAATGGGTGTGGGGACGCTGTAACCTTGGTCGGCAACCGCGCGCAGCAGCTCGCCGGAGAGACCGAGTTTGGTGAATGGCATGACAACTTTCGCATTGGGTGTCCGGCTGACGCCACCTTGGGCGGCCAGTCACAGCCAAACGAGAGAAACTACGGGGTCGGAATCGACTGCGGCATGGGGACTGGAACAAGGGCCGCAGCGTGCATTATACACGAACAACGATGAATCCTGACTTGTCCCTTACAGCGGAGGAGCTGGCACGGCTTGCCGAGCGCACGCTCGACCACTATCGCCAGCATGCGCAAGCCTTCCGCGAGGGCACGCGCGAGCACGACGTCAGCCAGAACATCGCCGCCCTGCTGCAGCATATCGTCGGCCCACCGCCGTTCAGCATCCTCGACTTTGGCTGCGGACCGGGGCGCGATCTCGCAACGTTCACGCAGCTAGGTCACCGCGCCGTGGGATTGGACGGCGCGGATCCGTTCGTGACCATGGCACGCGCCGACACCGGTTGCGAGGTGTGGCAACAGGACTTCCTGCAGCTTGACCTGCCCGGCGGCTGTTTCGACGGGATCTTCGCGAATGCCGCGCTTTTTCACGTCCCCACGCAGGAGCTGCCGCGCGTGCTCCGGGAACTGCGTGCGGCGCTCAAGCCGAAGGGCGTGCTGTTCAGCTCCAATCCGCGCGGCAACGACGAGGCAGGATGGCATGGCGGCCGCTTCGGGGTCTATTACCGCCTCGAGACCTGGCGGAGCTTCGTGACCGAGGCGGGGTTTGCAGAACTTACGCACTATTACCGACCAGCCGGCTTGCCTTGCGCGCAACAGCCCTGGCTGGCGACGGTTTGGCGCCGAGTGGACGACGCAGGGGACGCAGCCGCGGGTCCGGAGCGCGCTGCGACGTGACCCTCGCATCGCGTACCAGGTCCGAGCGATTCCTGCCGGCGACACGCCAGCCCATGGCTGCCTCTCCGGGCCGATGTTGACCGGCACGAGCGAACCGCCAATACTCAGCAGCGCGAGATCGAACTGCCTGATCACCCATTGCGGAACGGCCCCTCGGCGTCGATCTCCTGCAGACAGGACGCACCATGCCCGATACGCTCCTAAGCTCCGCGGTCGCCGAGTGGACCCGCGCGGTCGAGCTCGACCGGCTGCAACCGGCGCAGCCGATCGCGGTCAAGCTGCGCGGCAAGCATGTCGCGCTGTTCCTCCACCAGGGGCAGGTACTCGCCTGCAATAACCGCTGCCCGCACGAGGGGTATCCACTGGTGGAGGGCGCGCTCGACGCCAATTGCATGCTGACCTGCAACTGGCACAACTGGAAATTCAACCTCAAGACCGGCGCCACCGTGTACGGGGGCGACAGCCTGCGCATCTACCCTGTGAAAGTGGAGAATGGTGCGGTGTGGCTTGATCTCCGCGACCCGCCGGCCGCGGAGCGCATCGCACGCGCACTCGAGCATCTCGACCAGGCGCTCGCCGAGTACGACACAGCGCGCATCGCGCGCGAGCTTGCGCGCCTGGCCATCGCCGGGGCCGAACCCGAGGTGGCGCTCTTGCGCGTGATACGGGGCACGCACGCGCGGCTGCGCGATGGCATGACCCACGCCTACGCGGCGGCAGAAGCCTGGCTGCGCCTGCGCGACACGCTCGCCGACGAAACGCTGCGCCTCGCCTGCGCCACCGAGGCGCTCGCGCATATTGCCTTCGATACCCTGCGCGAGGAGACCCATCCGTTTGCCACCGACCGGGCACGCTGGAATGCCGACGCCTTTAGCGCAGCCATCGAGGCCCAGGACGAAGACGGCGCCGCCGGATTGCTCAACGGGGCGCTGGCGCAAGGATTGCATTTCGCCGACCTCGAACCGACGCTGGCCGGTGCAGCGTTGGCGCATTACAGTGATTTCGGGCATTCGCTGATCTACCTGATGCACGTGCGCAGGCTGATTCAACGCCTGGGAACGGAGGTGGAGAAGCCGTTGCTCCTGGCGTGGCTGCGGGCGCTCGTTCTTGCCACGCGCGAGGACCTGCTCCCGGATTTTCGTCGCTATGACGATGCGCTCGCGCGGTGGCGGGTCAACGCGAAGCCAGGTGGCGCGCCGCCCGGCCCCGATGCGTTCGAAGGGCAATCGCTGCGCCAGGTGCTCGATGCGACAGTGGCTGCCGCCGGCGGCCCGCCGCTGGATGTCTATTTTGTGCTGATGGAAGCGTCCGCGCGCCATTTGCTGCGTTTCGACGAACGGCACGCAGTGCGCACGGACAGCAGCGTCGCCGACAATGTCGGGTGGCTGGACTTCAGCCATGCAATTACGTTCGGTCATGCACTGCGCCTGCAGTGTGCACGCCAGCCGCATCTGTGGCCGCAAGGCCTGCTGCAACTCGCGATGTTCGTCGGCCGCAACAGCGGTTATCTGGACCCGAACGTGACCGCGGCGACGGCAATTCGAGAGTGGGCGGTCAGCGACGAGGCGGCGTTCCACGAACGCGCCATCGCGAGCATTGTCGACCATGGGCTTGGGCTGCCCATTTTCCCCGCGCACCGGCTGAAGACCTGGAGCGCCGCGCGCGACGAAGTAGCGGCTGGATTGCCGGCCAGCACGCGCAACGCGATGCTGGCCGCCGTGAACCGGTTGCTCGCCGCGCGTTTCAAGCAGCGGCACGCATTGCGCACTGCGCATCAGGCGCTGACCTTTGTCGGGAAGGAAGGTTAGGATCCAGCGTGCGTGGCGGCGGCCTGAGAGCTTCCGGCAGGCGCTCGGCGGTTGACCAACGTGGTTAATCCCGGAATACTTCGACCCCTTGTGCCGGCCAGCGCCTGCTGGCCCGGGACGATTCGAGCCGCCGCGGCACCGAAAGCGCGGCACCTTTGCAAACCGACCGGCCAGACCCCCACTGCTCATGAGCGAACCGACGCCCGCACCTCCGCCCACTGAAGAGGCCAAGAAGCGCCTACGCAAGAAAGTCGACAAGCTGCTCGCCAAGGATCCCTGGAAGAGCGAAGGCAGCATCGTGTTGAACGGCGCTACGCTGAAATACAGCGCCGTCGCGGCGTTCGTGCCGGTTAGAGCCGGCGGCCTGGACGAGAAGCGGGGCGAGCCCGAAGCGGCCGTGTTCACGACGTCCTATTTTCTTGCTGACGCGGACCCGATGGCGCGCCCGGTGTGCTTCGTCTTTAACGGCGGCCCTGGCTCGTCCTCGATCTGGCTGCATCTCGGCGCGCTCGGCCCGAAGCGTGTGGCAATTCTCGAAGACGGCACGATGCCGCCGCCCCCGTACACGGTAACCGACAACCAGGAATCGTGGTTCGAACACTTCGACCTCGTCTTCATCGACCCCCCGCACACGGGATACTCGATTACCGCCAGCGAGGAAGCGCGCAAGAAGATGCTGAGCATCGACGGCGACGTGGATGCGCTCGCTGATTGCATCTGCGCGTGGCTTGGGCGCCACCGTCGCTGGAGTTCGCCCGTCTATCTGGCCGGCGAGAGCTACGGCACCACGCGCGGCGCCGCCCTGGCCGACAAGCTGCAGAGCCTTGGGGTGGCCCTGTCAGGGCTGGTTCTCGTATCGTGCGCGATGGATCTGCAGAGCGTTGTCTTTACGCCGCGCAACGACCTGCCATACGCGCTGTTTCTGCCTGCGTTCGCGTGCGTCGCCCAGTACCACGGCAAGCTCGCCGGTGCGCCGGGGGCATCTCCCGCTGCCGCGCGCGCCGCAGCGGAAGAGTTCGTGCTCGAGGATTATCTGAGCGCGCTGCACGCGGGGGCCAGGCTCGCCGGCACGGCCCGGCGGCGCGTCGTCAAGCGCATCGCGGAGTTGACCGGGCTCGCCCCGGCGCTGGTCGACGAGAAGAACCTACGTATCAGCGACAACACGCTATTCTTCGAGTTGCTGCGGAATCGGGGGCTGATCGTCGGACGCCTCGAGGCGCGGGTCACGGGGCCGATGGCAGCGAGCCGCACCAGGGATTGGGAGTTCGACCCGGGCATCGAAGCGATCGCGGCGCCGTACACCATGGCGGCGCACGCCTACATGAGCGAAACCCTCGGCGTCGAAATGCAGGCACGCTACGAGGTGCTGAATATGGACGCACACAAGCAGTGGAACTGGAACCGTGGCGAAGAGAAGGGCAATGCGTTTGCCTGCACAAGCCCCGATCTGTCGCGCGCGCTGCGACGCAATCCGCATCTTAGGGTGCTGGTCGCCAGCGGTCACTACGATCTGGGGACGCCCTACAGCGCGAGCGACTGGTCGCTGGCGCAACTCGACGTGCCCCCCAACGTCCTCTCCCGTGTGCAGCACCACTACTACGACGCCGGCCACATGATGTACACGCGCGAGACCGACATGCTGAAGTTGAAGCGCGATCTCGCCACCTGGCTGGGCGGATAGGCTGCCCGTCGGCGCGGCTGCCGGGGAGCGCTATGTTGCGCAGGCGATGCGGGCGGTGAATCGATAGCAGTTGCGCGGTGAACCCGCCGCGTTTGTTACGCTCGGGGCTGAAGTCGTAGCCTGCGAGCAAAAAACAAAGGGCGCTGCGCGCCCTTAAGAAAGCTTGGCGGGTTCGCCGGGGTCAATCCCAGCTCAACGCGCCACCTGTCTGATACTCGATCACCCGCGTCTCGAAGAAGTTCTTCTCCTTCTTCAGATCGATCATCTCCGCCATCCACGGGAACGGGTTGTCAGCCTTGTCGAACAGCGGGTCGATGCCGATCTGCTGGCAGCGGCGGTTGGCAATGAAGCGCAGGTATTCCTTGAACATGGTTGCGTTCAGTCCCAGCACGCCGCGCGGCATGGTGTCTTCGGCGTAGGCATACTCGAGGTCAACCCCCTTCTTCATCAAGGTGTGAATTTCCTCGCGGAATTCCGGCGTCCACAGGTGCGGGTTCTCCATCTTGATCGTGTTGACAAGATCGATGCCGAAGTTGCAGTGCATGCTCTCGTCGCGCAGGATGTACTGGTACTGCTCGGACGCGCCGGTCATCTTGTTCTGCCGGCCCATCGCCAGAATCTGTACGAACCCGACGTAGAAGAAGAGCCCCTCCATGATGCATGAGAACACGATCAGGCTCTTCAACAGCTGCTGATCGGCTTCCATCGTCCCGGTGGTGAACGTCGGGTTGGTCAGGGTGACGATGAACGGGATCAGAAACTCGTCCTTGTCGCGGATCGACTTGATCTCGTGGTAGGCGTTGAAGATCTCCGCTTCATTGAGCCCCAGGCTCTCGACGATGTACTGATAGGCATGGGTGTGGATCGCCTCCTCGAAGGCCTGCCGCAGCAGGTACTGCCGGCACTCGGGCGCGGTGATGTGGCGATATGTGCCGAGCACGATGTTGTTCGCCGCCAGGCTGTCGGCGGTCACGAAGAAGCCGAGGTTGCGCTTCACGATCAGCCGCTCGTCGTCGGTCAACCCATTGGGGTTCTTCCACAGCTCGATGTCGCGCTGCATGTTGATCTCCTGCGGCATCCAGTGGTTGGCGCACGCCGAGAGATACTTGTCCCAGGCCCATTTGTACTTGAAAGGCACAAGCTGGTTGACGTCGGACTGCGCGTTGATGACGCGCTTGTCCTCGGCGCGCACGCGGCGGAAGCCGTTGGCCATGGCGTGCGCCTCGGCGTCGAGATCATGCACCGGTTCGCGGGAGAGGATGCCGCCGTAGACGGCGGCGGACGTCTTGGCGCCGATCGCGTCGGGCGACTCCGGGAGTGGGCGCGGCTGCGCGGGCGTCACGAAATCGTCTTCGAAGCTGAGCATACTCTCTCCAGTTTCCTGTCCTGGTGCTGTGCCTTTGCCCCGCTCCGGCATCCTCCTCCGGCGCGGGGCTCCTCTTCTTAGGCGAGCTGCCTTGTGGCTCTGCTCTCAAGGCGTTGCCGAGGGATAGGCCCGCCCGCGACGGCCTGCGTCGGTATTCCCCACCGTTGCCGGAGGGACCAGGGCGGGTGTGAATCCCTAATGCACCGCGCTCAACCTCGCATACAAGTAATCGGGAGCGAAATCCTGGCCGTCGTGCCACGCGATCGTGGCCAGTCCGTAGTCGAGGTAGAACTGCGCGAATCGCTCCCTATCGCGCAGGCCTTCGAATTCCTCGCCGTAGAGCTCGTCGGCGAGATCGACCACGCCCTTTCTGCCATCGTTGAACTCCAGCCAAACCTTGTAGTCACCAAGATACCGCGCATCCACCACATGACAGGGCACATGCTCGTACTGGGCCATCTACCGGGTCCCTCCGGGTTAGTTGCTCGAACACCTTCCTCGCTGCACCTGCTATGACGCTGTTCGCGCCACGACGTCCGGCGTCGCAAGCAACCAGTTCCTGTCTGGGTCGCGCCGGCGGTCCTTGTGATGCTGCGTGCGAGAGTCGCGCCTACTGGCATGACTCGCAATTCGGGTCATCGATCTTGCACAGCCTCGGTTCGGGCTCCTGCGCCGCTGGCGTTCTCGGCGCGGAGGCCTTGATGCCCGCGGTGAGGCCCGCTGTGCTTGCCACACCACCCGAGCTCGATACGGCGTTCAACTCGCCGCCCTGGCCGGTCGACTTCTCCGCTGACGTTGCCGCCAGCGTGCGCAGGTAGTAGGTCGTCTTGAGGCCGCGGATCCAGGCGAGCTTGTAGGTTTCGTCGAGCTTCTTGCCCGAGGCGCCCGCCATGTAGATGTTCAAACTCTGCGCCTGGTCGATCCATTTCTGCCGCCGCGCGCCCGCTTCGACGATCCACTTGGCGTCGACCTCGAATGCGGTCGCATAGAGCTGCCGCAGCTTCGCCGGCACGCGGTCGATCTTGGCCAGCGAGCCGTCGAAGTACTTCAGATCGGCGACCATGACCTCATCCCAGAGGCTCTGCTTCTTGAGCTCGGCGACCAGGTGCTCGTTCACCACCGTGAACTCGCCCGACAGATTCGACTTGACGTAGATGTTCTGATATTCCGGCTCGATCGACGCGCCAACGCCGACGATGTTGGAGATCGTCGCGGTCGGCGCAATGGCGACGCAGTTGGAGTTGCGCATGCCGTATTTCTTGATGCGCGCGCGCAGCGCGCTCCAGTCCATCGCCGCGGAATCGTCGATCTCGACGTAGCCGCCGCGCTCCTCGACCAGGAGCTTCAGCGAGTCCTGCGGCATGATGCCGCGGTCCCAAAGGCTGCCGCTGTAGCTGCTGTAGCGGCCGCGCTCCTCGGCCATCTCGGTGGAAGCCAAGTACGCGTAGTAGCACACGGCCTCCATCGACCGGTCGGCAAAGAGCATCGCCTCGTCGCTCGCGTACGGGACACCGAGCAGGTGCAGGCAGTCCTGGAAGCCCATGATGCCGAGGCCAACGGGACGATGCCGCAGATTCGAGTTCCGCGCCTTGGCGACGGCGTAGTAGTTGATGTCGATCACGTTGTCGAGCATGCGCATGCCCGTCTTGATCGTCGTCTCGAGCTTGTCGTGGTCGAGCTCGTACTTGCCTTCGATCTCCTTCATGTGGTTGAGCAGGTTCACCGAACCGAGATTGCACACCGCGATCTCGTGGTCGCTGGTGTTGAGCGTGATTTCGGTGCAAAGGTTGGAACTGTGCACGGTGCCCGCGTGCGACTGCGGCGAGCGCACGTTGCAGGCGTCCTTGAACGTTATCCACGGATGCCCGGTTTCGAAGAGCATCGACAGCATCTTGCGCCAGAGCTGCACCGCGGGAAGCTTCCGGAACAGCTTCAGCTCGCCGCGCGCCGCTCTCTCCTCATGGCGTGTATACGCTTCCTCGAACCTGCGGCCCCACTTGTCGTGCAGATCCGGCACGTCGGAGGGAGAAAACAGGGTCCACTCGCCGCCCTCCATCACCCGCTTCATGAACAGATCCGGGATCCAGTTGGCCGTGTTCATGTCGTGGGTGCGGCGGCGGTCGTCGCCGGTGTTCTTGCGCAACTCGAGAAACTCCTCGATATCGAGGTGCCAAGTCTCGAGATAGCTGCACACCGCGCCCTTGCGCTTGCCGCCGTTGTGGGCCAGGCCGGAGGCGGTCATGTACGATTCGTCGTCGGCGACCTTGAGATCGACGACCAGCGGCCGCGGCACCATTGGCTCCACCGATCGCACGCGCGAAAAGATCGTTCCGCCATGCGTGATCCAGTTGTGCTTGCCGATCGGCTCGCAGCCAACCAGCGCGGCGACGTCCGGCACCGCGGGAATGCGCAGGTCGTAGGCCGCGGTTTTGCCGGGGAACGTGGTCTCGGAGCCATCGGCGCGGCGGGCGCGATGGCCGTTGGTGCGGAGGCGGAACTGTCCGCTCGTCGGCACGCCCAGGCGCAATAACTGGTAGCGCAATCCCTCTGCGAGCGGGGCCGACGCCGCGGTAAAGGTGATTTCCTTGCCGCGCGATACGCAACCGTCGGTTTCGAGCAGACCGCGGATCAGCGCCAGAGTCAACGGCCGCGGCAGATGCGCCAGGCGCGGGGCTACGCGCTTGCGGTGCTGGTCATCGTACAGGTCGTCGTAGCCGAAGGGCAGACTGGCAGGACCCGCGCCCGCAATGCGGCCGGTCGTCGCATCGCGCACCACGCCGCGTCCGGAGGCCCAGTGGACTTGCGCGTAGGTTTCGCCGCGCCCGCTTTCCCAAAAATGGACGCCGCGCGCGCGTAAGTAGTCGCGCACAAAGTCAAGATGCACGTCGCGCGCCGGGTTGCCGGAAACGCCCCACTGCATGCCGTCCTTCGACAGGTGGCCGTCGCCGAGCAGGATGCCGTACAGCCGCGCGTCTTCTTCGGTGAGGCCCGCCACGTTCACGGTTTCCGTCGGAATCGTAAAGCCGACGTAATCGCCGACCGCGAGCTTGCCCGCATCGATCCACTGCGCCTGCACCTTGCCTTTGTGCAGCCAGTCGAGCGTGCGTTCGATCGATTGCTCCAGCGGTACGCCGCGAATCGCCCAGAACGGGTGGCCGGTAGTGACCTCCAGCGTTTTGAGCGCGTGCTTGACGTCGATCTCGACCATCGGTCCGTGCTGGTTGTAGACGAGCTTGCCGAGCACCTCGCGGTAGAGGCCACTCTTTCCCAGCACGAGATCCCCGACCCGCACCTCGCGGATTGGGTGCACGCCGCGCGCGGTATAGACCGGTGTCTCCGGGGCAAAGCATTGGTTGACCGCGACCGCGGTGTCGTTCACCACCTTCAGGAATGGCACCACGCCCTGCGACTTGCCATTGGTACCCTTGATGTGCGAGCCCAGCGCGCGCACGTTGGTCCAATCGTTGCCGAGTCCGCCCGCAAACTTAGAGAGGAGCGCGTTCTCCTTGATGGCTTCGTAGATGCCGTCGAGATCGTCGGCGACGGTAGTGAGATAGCACGAAGAGAGCTGCGAGCGATGCGTTCCGGAATTGAACAGCGTCGGCGTCGACGACATGAAATCGAATGTCGATAGCGCGTTGTAGAACTCAATCGCGCGTGCCTCACGGTTGACCTCGTTGAGCGCCAGGCCCATTGCCACGCGCATGAAGAAGCACTGCGGCAGCTCGAAGCGCCTGCCACCGATGTACTGGTCGATGAGGAAGTAGCGGTCGTAGAGCGTCTGCAGCCCGAGATAGCCGAACTGCAGATCGCGCTGCGGCACGAGCGACGCGCCGAGCGTCTTCAGGTCGTACTGCGCCAGCGCCTCGTTCAGGAGCCCGATCTTGATGCCGTGTTTGACAAAGCGCGGAAAGTAGTCCGCGTACTTGGTCCCCATGTCGGCTTGCGTTGCTTCCTCGCCCAGCGCTTCGTAGCGGATCGCGTCCAGCAGCAGGCGCGCCGTGACGAAGCTGTAGGCGGGATCCTTCTCGATCAGCGTGCGGGCGGCAAGAACGACGCCTTTGCGCACCTCGTCCATCGGCACGCCTTCATACAGATCCTTGAGCGTCGCCTTCATGATCCGTTCCGGATCGACGTCGGCGAGTCCCGCGCACGAGCTCTGCACGAGTTGCGTCAGGCGGGCGAGATCGAGCGGCCGCGCCACGCCTTGGTCGACGACGTTGATCACCGCCGTCGGCGCGTCGCCTTTCGCGCCTTTCTGCTTTTCGTGCGCGCGCTCCTGCGCCCGCTTCTCCCGGTAGAGCACGTACGCGCGCGCGACCTCGTGCTCGCCGCCGCGCATCAGCGCAAGCTCGACTTGATCCTGGATTTCTTCGATGTGGATCGCACCGCCTTCCGGCTTGCGGCGCATCAGCGCGGCGACGACGGCGTCGGTGAGATGCGCCGTCAGTTCGCGCACGCGGGCCGACGCGGCGCTCTGGCCGCCGTTGACGGCGAGGAACGCCTTGGTCACCGCGATCGCGATTTTTGACGGCTCGAACGCGACCACCGCACCGTTGCGGCGGATGACCTTGTATTGGGCGAGTCGAGGATCGGTACTCATTGCAGGCTGCGAACTCGCCTCGGTGGCCGTCGGGTTGTGCGTTGGGGCAAGGGACGGCGCGAGGGCAGAGCTGGCGACTTGCATGGTACGGTCTCCTGGCAAAATCTTGTCGTTGTTGGTGCGAACCCACGCTACAGCGCAGGAAAAGCCCGTTCGAAGCGGTTCCAACCCTGACGCGGGATTCCGGAACATTCGACGCTGTAGCCCCTTCGGCGCCAGTGGCGCACCGCAGCGGTTTTTCTACGTTTCCGGATTTCCCTTACGAATCAAAATCTACTATATCTTGTGTTCAAGTGCTGAATCAACACTAATCATAGTAGCTTGGGTTGGCGGACGCAAGCCCTTTTTGATGCACACAAAAGGGGCTGCAAAAGGATCAAAAAATCAGCGTTCTATCGGCGGCTGCGCGATTGCTGCACCATCTATCCACCGGAAACTCACGATGTTGTCCACAGCTGGCAAGGTTTATGCGAAGCGGGAGGGCCGCAGGTCGTGGCTAACCCATTTTTTCGTCGCGGGACCCGACGGAGCGGCGCGGTCGCTGCGCTTCGCCCTTGTCGGACTTCGGCCTACAAGGTATCGCAGCGGTGCCTATTGCGCGAAAGCGCGAAACCCAACAAGCTACGCACTCCTCGTTTCTTGGCTGCACCTAACAAGACCATGCCAGTGAACGAAACAGACCGCTCAGGCCTTGCGGCGACCGACCGCGGCGATAACGCCCGCGCTGCCATCCCAACCAGCAAGGCCGAGCACAGAACCGTCCGCCGCGGCGACGAGGCAGTGCCCGGGCATATGGCTGGCCTGCTCGCCGGCCCCGGGGGGGTGCCCACCCTCGACGGGCGCGGGGACAGGGTCCGCGTCGAGGGCGTGGAGGCCCCAGCACGCCTGGGCGGCCTCGTCGGCCGTCGTCTCGCCGCGATCGGTGCGGCGACGCGCATTCCTTTCCGCGCTGTTTTTGCTGATGGTTCCGCCTATAGCAATTGCGAACAGCTTGGGGCACCACCGGCATTCACGGTGACGTTCAAGGCAGTGCGTGCTGAGATCCGCGTCGTCGCCTTCGGCCACGTGGGGTTGCTGGAGTCTTACTTCGCGGGCGAGGTCGACATTGACGGCAGTCTCGCACTCGCGGCACGCGCCGCGTTCGACTCGGGCTTCGACCACGACTCGAATCGGCTCGTCGCGCTGCGCAACCGCTGGCACGAGTTCCGCTTTTCGAACGCATCGATCCCGCAAGCGAAGGCGAACGCGCGCTTTCACTACGGCCTGGGCAAGCCCTTCTACCAGCCGTGGCTGGACCGCGTCGGCATGATGTACACCTGCGCGTACTGGAAGGAGGGAACGCGCACGCTCGAAGAGGCGCAATTCAACAAGATGGATCACGTCTGCCGCAAGGTCGAGCTCAAGGCCGGCGAGACTTTTGTCGATGTCGGCTGCGGCTGGGGCGGGTTGCTGTTCCACGCCTTGGAGCGCTACGGTGCGCTCGGCACGGGAATCAATGCCACGACCGAGCAGGTCGCGGAGCTGCGCGCCGACGTCGCTGCGCGCGGCCTGGGCGACCGGATTTCCGTCGTCGAATGCGACTTCCGCGAGATTCCGGGCCAGTACGACAAGCTGCTGTCGATCGGCACGCTCGAGCATGCTGGCCGCGATGAGTTGCCGGCGGTGGTCAAGGCGCATGCCGATGCGATGAAGCCCGGCGCGCTGGGCGTGATCCACTTCATCGGCCACGTTGGCCGCTTCGATACCGAGTTCTACATTCGGAAACACATCTTTCCGGGCGGCTGGATTCCGAGCCTCGCTGAGGCGATCGAGGCGATGGAGGCGAGCGGCCTGGAGGTGCTCGACGTCGAGAACCTGCGGCGGCACTATGCGCTCACGCTCGACGCCTGGGCCGAGCGCTTCGATGCCTCCTGGGAAGCGATCCACGCGCTCGATCCGGTGCGCTTCGACGAAACGTTCCGTCGCACCTGGCGGGCCTACCTGTGGGCATGCGCGGAAATGTTCCGCTCCAGGAACAGCCGCACGCACCTGTTCCAGGTTCTGGTGAGCAAGGGCAATATCGCCGGCAACTATCCGATGAGCCGCGCGTTTCTGTACCAGCCGCCCGCGACCGTTCGCCGTCCGTCCTAAAGCCTGTCGCAGGGCGAACGGCACGCCTTGACCGCGTACGTCGAGAAGATCGCGCAGCTTCGGGCCGAGCTGAGCGCGCACCGCGGGCCAGCGGCGCCGTTCGGCTTGGCCAAACCGACGTCGAATCTGTTCCGCGACCGCGCCAGGACAGCGCGGCCGCGGATTGATCTCAAGCATTTCAATCGCGTCGTCCACGTCGACCCCGAGGCGGGCGTCGTGGAAGCAGAGGGCATGGCGACGTTCGCCGACCTCGTCGACGCGACGCTCGCCGTCGGCGCCATGCCTTGCGTCGTGCCGCAACTGAAATCAATCACGTTGGGTGGCGCGGTGGCCGGCGTGGGGATCGAAGCGACCTCGTTCAAGCACGGGCTCGTGCACGACACGATCGTCGCACTCGAGGTCCTCACCGGCGCCGGCCAGATTGTCGTCTGCACGCCGGACAATGAGCAGCGCGATCTTTTCTACGGCTTCGCGAACTCATACGGAACGCTCGGCTACGCGCTCAAGGTCACGCAGCGCACGCAGCGGGTCAGGCCCTACGTCGCGGTCGAGCACTTCCGGTATACCGACCCTGCAGCGTGTTTCGCCGACGTGACGCGGCTTGCGGCGGACAGCGAGACCGAATTTCTCGATGGCGTTGTGTTCGGGCCGGATGCGCTTTACCTGACGCGTGGCTCGTTCGTCGCGGCGGCGCCCTACACCAGCGACTACACCTTCGAACACATCTACTATCGTTCGATTCGCGACCGCGCGCGCGATTTCCTCACGGTGCACGACTATCTGTGGCGCTGGGACACGGATTGGTTCTGGTGCTCCAGGAACGTCGGCGCGCAGCATCCGCTCCTGCGCCGGCTCTACGGCCGCGACCGGTTGAACTCGATCACCTATCAGAAGATCATGCGTTGGAACAGCCGCTGGGGCGTCACGCGCGCGTTGGCGCGGCTTGCTGGCGCGCGTAGCGAATCGGTGATCCAGGACGTGGACATCCCGCTAGAGCGCGCGGCGGAGTTTCTGGAGTTCTTCCACGCCGAGGTAGGTATCCTCCCGGTTTGGATTTGCCCGATCCGCGCTCCGGCAGCGAGCGCCCGCTTTGCGCTCTATCCGCTGGCGCCGGATACGACGTACATAAACTTTGGCTTCTGGGACGTCGTCCGCGCGCGCGAGCCCCGGCCGGATGGCTACATCAACCGCAAAATCGAACGCAAGGTGGCCGACCTTGGCGGCGTCAAGTCGCTCTATTCGGACTCCTACTATCCTGAGGAGGAGTTTTGGGCGATCTTCGATCGCGTGGCTTATACCGCGCTCAAGGCGAAATACGATCCCGCCGGCACGCTGGGCGACCTGTACGACAAGTGCGTCAGGCGGCGCTAGCGGCGGACCGCGTAGCAAGCTTGCACCGGAGCAACGGGCGTTCGGGGGCGTCTAGGATTCGACAGTCCTGGCTGCGCGAGCGTCTAGCGGCGGGGGTTCGAGTTCGGGCCTGCTTAGCGCCGCGGCGATGCCGGTGATCTCCGCCTCGGTAAGCGTCTCCTTCTGCAATAACTGCGCCGCCCCGTTTTCAAGCACGGCCCGATTCGTGGCAAGTATGTCCACGGCACGCGCGAACGCCGTCTCAGAAATCGCGCGTACCGCTCGATCGATCTCGCGCGCGGTTTCTTCGCTGTAGTGCCGCGCCGGCGCCCCCGCCGCCACCGGGAGGAACGACGCCGGCTCATCCTGATACGAAAGATTGCCGAGTCTCTGGTCCATGCCGTAGCGCATGACCATGCTGCGTGCGATGTCGGTCACCTTCGCAAGATCGTCGGCGGCGCCGGTCGACAAGTGCCCGTAGACAACCTGTTCAGCCGCGCGGCCCCCGAGCAGCACCGCCATCTTGTTCTCCAGCTCCTCGCGGGTCATCAGAAAGCGATCTTCCGTAGGGCGCTGGATCGTGTAACCGAGTGCGCCGATTCCGCGAGGGATGATCGACACCTTGTGCACCGGATCGCTGCCCGGGAGCGCCAGCGCGACCAGCGCGTGCCCCATCTCGTGATGGGCAACGATCTCGCGCTCCTTCAGGTTGAGGATGCGGCTCTTCTTCTCCAATCCCGCGACGATGCGCTCCACGGCTGTCGTGAAATCCGCCAGCGCAACGGCATCGGCGCCGCGCCGCGTCGCGACGAGCGTCGCCTCGTTGACGAGGTTGGCCAGATCGGCACCGGTGAAGCCGGGCGTCAGGGCGGCGACCTTGTCGAGATCGGCGTCAGGCGCCAGACGCACCTTGCGCACGTGCACCTTGAGGATCTGCGCGCGGCCCAGCTTGTCCGGCCGGTCGACGAGGACCTGGCGGTCAAAGCGTCCCGCGCGCAGCAGTGCCGGGTCGAGAATTTCCGGCCGATTGGTTGCCGCGAGCAGGATCAACCCTTCGCTCGGATCGAAGCCGTCCATTTCAACCAGCAGCTGGTTCAGCGTCTGCTCTTTCTCGTCGTGGCCACCGAGTCCGTACGCTCCACGGGCGCGGCCGAGCGCGTCGAGCTCGTCGATGAAAATGATGGCCGGCGCACGCTTGCGCGCCTGCTCGAAGAGATCGCGCACGCGAGCGGCACCCACGCCGACGAACATCTCGACGAACTCGGAGCCATTGATCGAAAAGAACGGCACACCTGCTTCCCCGGCGACGGCGCGCGCGAGCAGGGTCTTGCCGGTGCCCGGCGGTCCCACCAACAGCACGCCCTTGGGGATGTGCCCGCCGAGCCGCGTGTAGCGCTTGGGGTCCTTGAGAAAGCCGACGACTTCCTGCAATTCCTCTTTCGCTTCGTCGACACCGGCGACGTCGTCAAAAGTCACCTTGGTGTCGGTCTCGACGTAGACCTTTGCCTTGCTCTTGCCGATGGCGAGGAAGCCGCCGCCCAGGCCGCCCTGGCCCGCCATGCGACGGGCGAGAAACATCCAGATCGCGAAGAAGATCAGCGCCGGCGCGACAAACGACAGGAGGTCGCGAAAGAACGTGCTCTCAATGACGCCGGAGTACTCGACGTTATATTGCGACAGCTCCTTCGCCAGCTCCGGGTCCACGCGCGTGGTGACGAAGCGCGTGCGCTTGTCCGGGCGCGGATTCTTGTACGTGCCCTGGATGACGTTATTGGAGATCGCAATATCCTTGATCTGGCCGTCTTTAAGGTCCTGCTCGAACTGGCTGTACGCAATGGGCTGGACCTGGGTGGCCGTCACATAAATGTCGCGCAGCCACAGCACGCCGAGAATGGCGAAGATGACATACCAGAGGTTGAACCACGTTTGCCTTTCCATGGGCCGTCCTAGCACCACCGCGCAAGCTCAATGCTTCCGAGATTCCTCAATTGATTTGCGCATCTGCTCGAAGCGCCACATTGCCCCTGCGAAGTCAGCTTGCGATACATTTGGTCGCCGACTTCGGCAAGCTCAACGCATTGCCACGTACCACGCGCCGTCCTTTTGGTAGAACCGGGGACGCGCAATTAGCTCATGCGTCCGGGCTGCACAGCCGATTCGCGCCAATGGATAGGTCGAAGTCGCGACCGGCGGTGGTTCACGGAAACAACGACTGACGCTGGATCTGCTTGTTTGACTAGCGGAGCGTCCGTTAGCAGTTTCTAACCTTGAATTCGACACGCCGATCGAGCGCATCTCGCAGATCATCGGTGCCGGATCCCACAAGGTTTTCCCGGAAGCCTACGCCAACCGATACGAGGCGGCCCGCAGTCTCGGGAGCTTGGGCCTCGATCTTGCGTTGGATGGTGACCGCTCTCTGCAGCGAAAGCTTCTCGTTGAACTGCTCTGTCCCCGTGTGGCTCGTGTGACCGGTTATGGTAAGGCAGCTTTTCGACGCCGCGACTTCGTGGGCGATGAGGCGCAGCCACGTGTTGTACGGGCCGCTGACTTTCGGATCCGCAATGAAGTCGACAGAGCCGGGGCGGAACAGGAATTTGACTGAAAGACTGTTGGTCGCAAGACCGAGGGCGACGATTTTCGTGAAAGCCTTTTCCGCGTCGTCGGTACGCCCGAGTTGCGTGTCGGCAAGATAAAGGCCGTTGAGGACGCGCAATTGCTGTCCGTCGGGACGAGCCGCGGCTGTCTCATAGTAGCGCAGCGCCTCTGCGTAGTTACCCGCTTCATATCGGCTGGCGCCTTCGCTGATCAGGGCGTTGATGGGTAGCCGCGACATGTAGATTTCGTCGGCCGCGCCACCGGTTGGCGTCTGCGCCGTGCGGATCTGCCCTTCAACGACTCGATCCTTGGTCAATGAAGGGCTATCTCGATAGAAGGGTGTCGGCGTGGTATCGACTCCGTCGCTGCGGATCCTTGCTGCAGACTGGGCCACCACGAAGCCCGTCTTGATATCGGTCAGTGAAAGGCTTATCCGGAAGGTCCCGGTTGCCTTCGCCGCATCGATCGGAGTCAACGTCGCAGCCAGGAGATACTGCGCCTTGCCAAGAGTTGTCGAGTTGACCGCGGCCACTTCGAACTGCGCGAACTTCTCTGAAGCGCGTTGCAGCAGTCGCGAATCAAGGGCTTTGGACGCGATCGTCTGCTGCCCGGTATTCCCGTCGATGGCCGGGTCGACCGCGATGACACCGCGTGGTACTTCCGACTCTTTTTGGAACAAGCCCGGTGCCGCGCTGAATGCCGGCAGCCTCCGCGCCTGAACCAGCAGATCGTCGATCGCGTAATCGACACCCGCGTTGAATGTCAATTCGGACGACGGCGCCGCTGGACGCTCGGGCGGCGGGGGCGCGGCGCATGAAGCAAGCAGGATCACAGCAATCAGGCTGGCGGCAGTCAGCCCGTTTATCACGCACCGCGGCAGACTTATCGACATGAGCTTGCAAGCTCCCTCTTTTCTTCCGTGGATAGTACCTCGCCAAGCGTTGCCTTTTCCATGATGCGACTGCAACGCGGGCCGTTCCGGTCAGACGTGGCATCTGCGGGGACGGGCGCGGCCGGAGATGGATCAGTTCTCGACTTGATCTTGGCGCTCGCTGTCGCCGTTGCTGCAGCCGGGGGGGTCACCGGCTGCGTCAAATCGGGCGTGGGTGCACTTTCCGCTCTGCGTGCCGCGCCAACCGGCGGCGCCGCGTCGGGCACGCTTGCGGGCAAGGTCTGGGAATCGGCCGCGATTCCCGGCGGTGATGTCGGTGGCGCGACTACCTGTTTTGGCGTGGCCGGAGGCGCAGCTGTTTCGCTCGTTGCTTGCGGACTCTTCGAACCGTTAGGCTCAATAAGTTTCGTGGCCACGAATAGCGACGCAATGGCGAGCGCGATCACCGGGATGACGAGGAGGGCGGCCTTGCGAACAACCTCGACCGCACGACGCGATACGGTCCGAGAATCAGTGGCGACAGAGGTCGCCGACTCCCGCTTCGCCCTGATCGTTGCCTGACCGTTCGCGGAAAATTCGGCCGACTCACGAGTGGCCGCGCCGAGCTCGAGCTTGAGCTTTTCCAGCACCGTCGTGCTCGACGAGATGGCGTACATGTCGTGCGTTCGCCCATGCTTGTCGTCGGGAGCACCCACATGCTGGAACAGCTCGGCGTACGCGGAATCCAGGCAGGCTACTGCGTCGAAGAACGCTCGCGAAGCCGTAATTTGTCCAGGGGCTGCGAAGTCCATGATCCGCTTGGCTGCGTTGATGCCATCTCCGACGAAATTTGGCCGTGCTTCGAGGTCGGTCGACTCTTTTACTGATCCCAGGTGAATGCCCGTACGCAACCAGTTCGAAGGAAATCCTCCTTCGCCCGCAGCCCGCCCGAAATCCTCTGCAATCGCCAGCGCCATGTAGAGCGCGTGCTCGGGGCTGGAAGTAAACGCGATCAGTGCCCCGTCGCCTGTGTCCTTGATCCGATAGTCGTCGTCTCGGAGCGGTGCAAGATTGCTGCGCAGCATCGCCGACAAGGTGGCCTTGGCTGCGTATTGCTCGGCCACTGTCCCCTTCGAGTATCCGACTAGGTCGGTGAAGAGGAAACTCGCGACCAGTGTGCGGCTCGTCGGATGCCGCTCGGTTCCGGTCACGGCGAACTCACCAATGGAATATGCAGGACAGGCTGAATTGTGCTTAGGCGAAGAACCGTCAGGAACGCTCCTCTTCCAAGGTGCAACCGAAAGCCTAGCCACGCGTCGCGCCTGCGACCGCGCTGCAACGTGAAGTAGTCTAGCGGAAAAGCCTGCCGGGAGCGACCGTACCTGAAGGTATGAGCATCCGCCTCATCCGCGGCGTCTCCCAGTCCCCAATTGCCCAACCACAGCGGCGGTTGCCGGAAAGCCCCCAACACCACGCTCTGCAGGACACCTCGCTGCATTCGAAGCCTTGGGCTTCACTCTGCCGAGCACGGCATGTCTGATCGGTGTCGTTGTCTTCGGGATCTTGAGAACAAGCGACCCGTCCCGCTGGCTAGCAGACGTTCAGCTTCTGAACCTGGTACCCAGATTGGCCCGGGTTGGCGTGCCAATTCCAGAGGTGAACTTGGTGGCCGGTCGCGATGGCAATGCGATCCCAGGTCGTAACCCTGCTATTCGCGAAGTGCGCTTGCCAGATAATCGGCGAAGGCGCGAGCGGAGGGTTTTGCTGCCCGTCCTGCTGCGAACAGGGCATGGAGCTCGATCGGGTTCATTTGCCAGTCGCCCAGCACCTGCACGAGTGCGCCGCTGGCGAGCTCCGGACGGCAGTTCCAAAGCCCTATCGAGACGATGCCGAGACCGGCAACCGCGGCGGCAGTAGCGGCCTGATTCGTTGAAGTCGTCAGACGGCCTTCGACGCGGACTGACGTAGTACGCCCGTCTCGCTGCAAGTACCAGGCCGACCCGACGCCCAGCGGGCCTATGATCACCTCGTGGTTGGCAAGGCTCTCGGGAGTGTCCGGAAATCCTGCCCGCGCCAGATAGGCCGGCGAAGCGGCAAGCAAGCGAGGCGAAGTTCCCAGCGGTCGCGCCGTGGCGTTCGAATCCGTGAGCGCTCCCCAGCGCAGCGCTACATCGACGCCCTCATTCACCAGGTCGTGGCGGCGGTCGTCCATCAAGAGATCGAGGTGCAGCGCCGGATGACGCTGCATGAAATTTGGCAGCCGGGGGATCACTTCCCGCAGCCCGAAATTGACCGACAACGCGACACGCAGGGTGCCGCGCAACTCGCCAGTGCCGCGGGCTGCATGATCGGCTTCCTCCAGCGCCGCCAATAACGGCTCGATTCGGGCCAGATAATCCGCGCCCGCCTCCGTCAGCGTCACGCCGCGCGTGGTGCGCGTCAGCAAGGCCGCACCCACCTCGCGCTCAAGTTGGGCGGCGATGCGCGATGCGGAGGGCTGGGAAAGGCCCAGGTCGTGCCCGGCCCGCGAGAAACTCCCCGTATGGGCAATACGCGCGAAAAGGCGAAGGGCGAAGAAGCGGTCGCTCATACAGATTCCAAATATATCTTAGTTGGCGCGGGGGTCTACCCCTTGGAGGTTGAATGGCCGATATTGACCTCGGAGGGTACTAAGGTCAATCACGCAAAGGACAAAGCACATGAGCACACAAGTGGTCCTCATCACAGGCGCGCTTACCGGCATCGGCCGCGCCACTGCCCTCGCGTTCGCTCGGGAAGGTTCGCGCGTCGTAGTCTCCGGCCGACACGACGACGCAGGGGAGGCGCTCGCCACTGAACTGCGCGCTCTCGGCGCGGAAGCCGAATTCGTGCGGGCGGACGTCCGCCGTGAGGACGACGTGAAAGCGCTCGTCGATCGCACCGTCGCGCGCTTTGGCCGCCTGGATGTGGCGGTCAACAACGCTGGCACCGAGGGCAAGCCCGGCCCGGTAACGGACCAATCCGCCGACAGCTACGCGGCCACCTTCGACACCAATGTGCTCGGAACGCTGCTCAGCCTGAAGCATGAACTGCGCGTGATGCAAGAGCAGGGCAGCGGCAGCGTCGTCAATCTGTCGTCAACGATGGGATCGAAAGCTGCGCCTGGCGCATCCCTGTACACGGCCAGCAAACACGCGGTCGAAGGGCTGACCAAATCGGTGGCGCTCGAGGCGGCCGCGTTTGGAGTGCGTGTCAACGCAGTCGCCCCGGGTCCGATCGAGACAGGAATGCTGAACCGGTTCACCGGTAACGCCGACAGGAAGGCCGGCCTGATCGCGGGTGTGCCACTCAAGCGTGCGGGAAAGCCCGAGGAGATTGCCCAGACCATCGTCTTTCTAGCGTCGGACCGAGTGCCTTTCATTACCGGGCAAATCATTGGCGTCGATGGTGGAAAATTGGCCTCCTGAGGCACCCGCTCCCAGGCAATCGAAGGATGACCAAATTGGCGAGCCAACGCTCGAAATGACCGGAAATCAGGAGAACGATATGAGGCAGACGACTGCGGAGAAAAACAAGACGCTCGTCCTCGAGGCGTTTGATACGCTGTTCAACAAGCGTGACTACGTGGCCGCCGAGCGCTATTGGTCGCCCAACTATATCCAGCATAGCGCTCACATTGAGCCCGGTCGTGCGGGTCTTTTCAATCTAATCAGGAGCGCTCCGCCGACGTTAAAGTATGAGCCGGGACTGGTTGTAGCCGAAGGAGATTTCGTGATCGTCCACGGGCGTTTCTCGGGGCACGGCCCGCCGAAGAACTGGATCGCAGCAGACATCCTTCGCGTCGTCGACGGAGTTCTGGCCGAGCACTGGGATGTAATTGAGGACGAGGCCTCGCGTGCGGAGTCGAAGAGCGGCCTGCCCATGTTTGGCAACAACTTCAGTGTCTGAACGGTGACCGATACCAAACCTTTGCGGATGCGTCAATGTCGCCGTGCGCAGGCTAGCGTTTAGTCGTCGAGGCGGCGTGAATCACGTTCGCGAGCAGCGCGCTGATCGTCCCAGCGACAAGCAGCGCCATCCCGAGCGATTGGCCAAGCGCACCGAAATGCGTCAGCAGGCCTACCCCGATGAGCACGCCAATGACGGTCAAGGCGAGCTTACCGTCATCGACGAATAGAGCGATCAAGCCTCGTAGGGCGCGCGTGAGGATGTTCATGCGCCCCCTCCTAGAATCGCGGCGCGCTTGCCGGTTGTCCTTAGCCGCCGGGCAATCCTGACGCCAAACAGCGATGCGACGACAAGGATCGCAATCAGTCCGAGGATGGCGGCATCGGCATATGGCCACTGCAAACCGACGCCTTCCCCGAACCAGAACAAGCCGAATCCCGTCATCAGAATTCCGACCACAAATTTGAGCGAGTTTTCAGGGACGCGCGCAAGCGGCCGGTGCAAGACCAATCCTGCGCACACCACGAGCAGGCACGCGGCAAGAGCGCCCAGACTGGCCGCGACGAGCAAGCCCTGTACGGCTCCCAGGGCGATGACAATGACGATCACCTCGACCCCCTCCAACGTCACCGCCTTAAACGCAGTCAGCACAGCGATCGGGTCCAACTGGGCACCCGAGCGGGACGGCAAGGTCGTGCTATTCCCGCGCAAAGCGAGGATTTCCTTCTGATAAGTCGCTTCTTCGTCGTGAAGGTCGACGACGCCGGCCGAGCGCAGCATGGCTTTGCGCAGCCAGCGAATCCCGAAGAGCAACAACAAAGTTCCCACGACGAGCTGCAGCATGGCGATCGGTACCGACCCCAGCGCCACCCCAAAAACTGCCACCAGTGCAGCGAGCAGGCCGAGCGCCGCGACGGTTCCCAGCAAGGCGGAGCGCCATCCCCGAACAACACCGACCGCAAGGACGACCGTCAGTGCCTCGACTGCTTCCACCGACGAAGCAAGGAAAGCGCTGACTATCGTCGACCAGGCGTGGATCGATACGATCATCGGAGATCCTTCAAGACGCGTTCGTTGGCCATTCGGCAAGTTACGCCATTGTAAGAAATTTCGTAATTTCGAGCGATTTCAAGGAGCGATGGCTGCGTTACACTTGCAGTGGAGACACACGACCGAGGCGGACGTCTTCAGGACGATGTTTCACGATTGCAGCGACGCACGCTGCGCGAGTGAACGCAGCACGCGCCCGAAGCACTCCGCGATGTCCTTGTTCCGCAGTGGCTTGCGCAGGACCTCCATGATCCCGACTGCGTGCGCACGCTCATGCAACTGAGCCCCGCTGTAGCCGCTCATCAGCACGATCGGGATGTCGGGTCGCAGCAGTCGAATCTCACGCGCGAAATCGGTGCCCACGAGCTCGGGCATTGTCTCATCGGTCAGGACGATCTCGAAGCGTTGCGGCGCTTCGCGGAATGCCTGCAGCGCGACCAGGCTGGAACTAAACCCGATGGGCTCGTAACCGAGCTCGGCAAGGATCTCCTCGGCGAGCGCAACCAGCGGTTTCTCGTCGTCGACGACCAGCACTGTTTGCCCCTGACCGTGGGGCAACTCCGTGGCGACCTCGGCGGCGGGAGCGGTCGCTTCGCCGGCAATCGGCAGCCAGATCGTGAAGGTCGTGCCGTGGCCGACAGCCGTGCTAACGTCGATCGTGCCGCCCAGATCCGCCACGATGCCGTGCACCAGCGACAGGCCGAGGCCGGTTCCTTCGCCGACGCCTTTGGTGGTGAAGAAGGGATCGAACATCCTTTCCAGCACCCGTGGCGAAATTCCGCTCCCGGTGTCGCGCACGCATAGCCGAATATAGGAGCCGGGGGCGAGAATGCCGTGCGCTAACCTGCGGTCCTGCGCCACGTCCGCGCGATCCAGCGCCACCTCGAGCACGCCGCCGTTCTCCATCGCCTGCAGGGCATTCGTGCAGAGATTCATCGCGACCTGGTGCAGCTGGCTCGCGTCGCCGATGATCGCCGCATCACCGGCCTCGAGACGTTTCTCGAGACGCACGCCGGGCGTAAGTGAGGCTGCGAGGAGCTCGAGCGTTTCCTCAATCACGGCTTGCACGTTGACGGGCCCACGTTCGCCCACGCCACTGCGACTGAAGGCGAGGATGCGCTCAACGAGCGCCTTGGCTCGGCCGCCGGCCTGCAACACGTTGTCGAGATATCGGCGCACCACGCCTCCTTCAGGCGCGGCCTTTTGTGCGAGCTCGCCGTAGCCGAGAATCGCGCCGAGAATATTGTTGAAGTCGTGTGCGATCCCGCCAGCGAGCGTTCCCATCGCTTCCATCTTCTGCGATTGGCGGAGCTGGGTTTCGAGCCGCTCTTTCTCCGTCTCCGCATTCTTGCGCGCGGTGATGTCGATCGCCGACCCGACGAAGCGCTGCGCCCTGCCGGATTTGTCTCGGACGCAGCGCCCACGCGCGTGCAGCCAGTGCCATTCGCCATCGGGATGACGAACGCGGTATTCCGTCTCGTAATTTGCCGCCCGTCCCTCGAGATGATCGTGCGCCGCGGCCTGCATCGCAGCAACGTCCTCGGGATGAATATCGAGCGCAGCCAACCATGCCTCGCGGGTGCTGACGGAAGCGTCCCCACCCTTGCCGTGCAGCAGCTTCATTTGCGGTGACACGTACGAGTTTCCCTCCTGCTCAAGATTCCAGTCGAAATGGCCCTCGTTTGCGCCCTCCATCGCGAGTGCGTAGCGCTCTTCGCTCTGGCGCAAGGCTCGTTCGCCGCGTTCGATGCGTCGGAGTTGGTATACGACTGCGGCGATCGCCAATGCGCCGAGCAGCATGAGGATCAGGGTGCGCGCCGCGACGTGATAGGCCTCGTCGCGCCAGCCCGCGAGGGCGACATCTTTTTCCCGCGTAACCGCGACCACTAGCGGGAAATGGGCAACGTGCGTCACGCCCACGAACCGTGGTTTCTGATCGATGGAGCTCGACGCAAAGCGTGCAACCTCAGGACCCAGCGCGACAAGCTCGGCAAATTTGGCTCCGAAAGCCTGCGGCGCCCGAGGCTGGCGGACCATCAGCGTCCCGTCCTCGCGCAACAGGTTGATCGCGCTGCCCGGCCCGAGGTCGATTGCCTCATACACACGCTGGAAGGCTTCGAGGTCGACGACTGCTTGCACGATGCCATCGAAGGTTCCATCGCGCTTTTCGATTCGCCGCGACATTACCACGGCCGGGCGGTGCTCGATCTGGGTGATCAACGGTGCGCTCAGAACCACGCCGAGGTGCGGATGCTCCCGGTGAGCGATGAAATAGTCCCGGTCGGCAATGGGAGCGGCATCGTCCGGCAGCACTCGCGATCGAAAGCGCGGCATTCCGTGCTCGTCGATGATTCTAACCTCGCGCACCTGCGGCAAGCCTGCCGCTTTAGCCGCCAGCTTGTCATTCGCGACGCTTCCCGGGGACGGGCGCTCGGTCTCGTACCATGTGACCGTATCGCGCAGCAGCAGATCGGAGAGCTGCAAGGTGTCTTCGGCCTCCTCCGCCAGCGCATTGGCCAGATTGCCGAGTTCGCGATTGTTCGTGGAGATGGCGTAGTCGTACGAACGCCAGGAATCGTAAGCGGTCGTGCCCGCAAACGCGGCGATGACCAGGACGCCGAGGATAACGATCCAGGACCGCAGGCGGGCCGCGCGCGGCGCATCCGCGAGCAGCGAGCCGGGAGCGGGCGCTTGCGCCATTGGCGGGGTCAAGTCCCGGTCCGCCGGCCTGCCGGGCCAATCACGCATTCGACCGCCGCGAGCAGTTCATGTCGGGCGAATGGCTTGGCAATTACCTGTCGGACGCCCAGCGCGTCGGCCGCGGTGCAGGGTCCGACGAGTCCCGGCCGGAATTGCCCCGAGATCGCAATCAAGGGCGTTCCCGGATGCGCGGCCTTGACGGCGCGCAGCGTCTTCGCGCCTTCGTGGCGCGGCATGTACACATCGACAATCACGAGATCCGCCTTATCTGCCGCCTGGGCCTCCCCAGGTGCTGCCGCGCGCACCGAATAGCCCTCCGCCCTCAGCCACTCCATGAGGAGCCCGCGCATGAGTCTGTCTTCCTCGAGGATGACGATACCCGACATGATTCGATCCGGAACGCGTTTGTTCGTTGCTGGTGGTCTCGTACGGTCATTAGATCGCTCCGGGGCTGCAGCGTCGTTTCCAATCCGCGCACTCGCATTACAAATGTAGCGGGGGCCGCGGTTGGAGGCACGCGGATCGATCACGGCATTCCAGCTTCCGTCAGCGCGGCCCGCGCCCGCCCGAACCGTCGCTAGGACCGCTCAGTGCAGGACCTCGACCGGCGTGTCGAACAGGTAGCCCACGCCGCGTTCGGTCTTGATGTATTCGGGCTGGGACGGATTCGCCTCGATCTTGCGACGCAGTCGGAGGATCTGGACGTCGATCGAGCGATCGTAGACTTCCGCATTGTGCAGGCGCGAAAGATCGAGGAGCTGTTCGCGCGAAAGCACACGCTGCGGCGCGGCGCAGAACGCCTCCAGCAGGCTGAATTCGCCGTTGGTCAGCTCGACGCGCTTGCCGCCGGGGCCGCTCAGCCGGCGAGTGCGCAGATTTAATTCCCAGCCAGCGAAGCGATACGCGCGCCGCTTTTCATTGCGCGCGGGCAATACCTCCCGCGCGGTCTTATAGCGGCGGAGGACCGCGCGCACGCGCGCGAGCAATTCGCGCGGGGCGAACGGCTTGGTGATGTAGTCGTCGGCGCCGAGCTCGAGTCCCATTACGCGGTCGGCCTCGTCCTTCCGCCCGCTGACGATGATGATCGGGATCTCGGAGGTTTCGCGCAGCTTTTTCGCAAGCTGCATTCCGTCTTCGCCGGCCAGCCGCAAATCGAGGACAACGACGTCGATCGCGTGCTCGGCGAGGACCTTCTCCATGTCGGCCCCGGTGGCGACCGTGGTGACCCGCAGCTCGTTTTCGCCGAGATAGTCGGCGATCAGCTGGCGCATCGCCGCATCGTCGTCGATCGCCAGCACATGCGGCGGGAGGGTCGCGGCTGTCGTCATGATTTGCAGAAGAATCAGGAGTCTACTCGCGGGGTCTCGGCACCGGCAAGCGCGGCGGGGCTCCCCGGACCGGACATTCTCTCGGGCGCAGCCTTTTGGTGGGCAATCCAATACGCGGGATAGGCGACGCTGTCCACACGGCCACCTCCTCCGCGCGACGCGCGATCGAAGCATTCGAGGGTGCGGTTCGCCAGCGGAAGCGAGCTTCCGCTGGCAGCTGCCTCTTTGGTCATGTATCGCAAGTCCTTGCGCATGGTGTCGACGTCGAATGCGGGCGTGCCTGAAACGTCCCCGTTCAATGCGGCGACTATTTGCGGAGCTCTCGTGCGCAGGATCGCCGCACCGATGTTCGAATCCGCGAGAAGGTCCACGGCTATTGGGATATCCTCGGCCGAGGCGTCGACCAGGAGCAAGGACTCACCGAGTGCCTGCCAAAAGACCGCCAACAGGAGATTTGCGGCGAGTTTCATCCTTGCTCCGGCACCGAGCGGCCCCACGCGTTCGACACGGCGGCAAATTTGGCCGAGCAGGGGCCGCGCGCGCGCGAACTCAGGTGCTTCGCCGCCCGCGAAGCCGACCAGTGTCCCCGATCGCGCAGTGGATATCGAGCCACTCACGGGACACTCGATGAAGGCGGCATTCAGGGACGTCATTGCCGGCGCGATCCGCCGGTGCGCGCCAGGGGTCACAGTACTCATGTCGATGAAGAGACGCCCTTCCACGCCGCCGGTCAGGAGCCCGTCGACGCCGAGGTATACGCGCTCGACCGCTGCGTCATCGAAAAGAAAGGAAATCACGACCTCCGAACGGTTCACCAACTCGCTGAGTGTTGGCGTCCATCGCGCTCCTGCCTCGCGTGCGTCGTGCGCGTTGTCAACAGTGCGATTCCAAACCCGGATTTCATGGCCGATCTCCAGCAACCGTTGCGCTATCGCGGTGCCCATCCGTCCGGTCCCAGCAATTCCGATTCTCATCGTTGTCTCCTAGGCTGCCCGAGCAATGTCGTCCCGCAAAGGCGGAGCCATGAATTCGGGACCGACCGGATCCTTCACTGTCTGCACGAGAATTCCCTCGATGTGCCTCTTCGCCTGGTCGTCGAGTTGCCACCCCATCGCGTCGTTCACGGGGTCGAGCTGCGCCGGGTGACGCGCACCCCAAAGAGCGATCGTGTCGCCCTGGTCGAGCACCCACCGCACCGCGAGGGCGAGCACCGACAAGCCGAAGCGCTCGCGCGCGTAACGGTCGAGCGACGCCACCGCCGCCAGGTACTGAGAGAAGCGAGGCTCCTGGAACTTGGGATCCTTGCGCCGCAGGTCGTCACCATGGAACCGCGTAGCGGAAGTAATCTTCCCTGTGAGAAGCCCGCGACACAGGGCCCCGTAGCAGAGGACAGCGATGCCGTGTTGCGCCGCGTAAGGAAGGACGCTACTTTCGGCGTCGCGCTCAAAGAGGTTGTAGGGCGGTTGCACCGAGTGAATGGGTGCCGCCTCGCGGAATGCGGCCATCTGCGCCAGCGAATAGTTGGATACACCGATCGCGCGGATCTTTCCATCCTTCAGCAAACGCGCAAGTTCTCCGGCAGTCTCCTGAATTGGCACGAGCGGATCGGGCCAATGCACCTGGTAGAGGTCGATATAGTCTGTGCGCAAGCGCCGCAATGACGCCTCGACCTCCTTGCGGATACGCGCCGGCGCAGAGTTTCGCCACACCTTGCCGCCGCCTCGCCAATCGAGCCCGCCCTTCGTCGCGATGACCGCTCGGCTGCGCAGGCCTCCTGAGAGTGCCATGCCGACGATTTCTTCCGCACGGCCGAATCCGTAGACGGGTGCGGTATCAATCAATGTGATTCCGCGCTCGATAGCCGAACGGATGGTGCGGACAGACTCGTCGAGGTCGGAGTTTCCACCCCACATCCAGCCGCCAATAGCCCAGGTGCCCAGGGCGATGCGTGAAGCGGTGAGCCCCGAACCTCCAAGGTCGATCGTTTCCATGGTTCTCGCCACCCGCCGCTCACCGCCCGGCTCGTCCCTCGCTTCGGAAGAAGGCCCGTTGCTGCTGTTTAAAGAGCTTTCGAATGCCATGAAGAAACTCCTTGTTAGACGCAGGCCACTCGGCCGCGTGCAGCAAGGATGGCGCAGCCCGATGTTCGATTGGTTTCGATCTGCCTGGCTCGTGTTGCGTTTGAAATACACAAGGCTCCGCAGGGTGGCGTGCAATGCGATAGACCGCAGCCGGGGGGATGTTGACGAATGTCCCGCCGATGCGCGTCGCGGTCAGCCCGAGGCCGTCGAGGATCGGGCAGGCCACAGGCGAGCGCGAGCCATAAGTGAACTGGTAGAACGCCCCATCCGGTCGAAGGCGCATGAATGCACTCTCAAGGATCGCGCGCACCTTGTTCGGGGACATCAGTAACAGCGGCAATCCGCTAACTACTGCGCCGGCAGCCTCTCCAGGGAAGACATCGATGGAACGCAGGGCCGCTGCGTCCACGCACAATACGCGGGCGGCAGGAAATTGCTCCCGCAGCGCGAATGCGAACCTCGGGCTCTGCTCGATCAGGGCAAGCCGCCGCTGTGGAATGCCGCGGTCGAGCAGCGCCCGCGTGAATGCGCCACTTCCCGGACCCAGCTCGATCACGGGTGCGATCTCCGGTGCGATCTCCGTGGTAATCACCGCGGCCAACGCCTGGCTGGACGGCGCCACTGCCCCGATCTGGAGGGGAGCAGATAACCAGTGCAGAAAGAAGGAAAGCGAATCCATGAGAGGCAGCATCGCCGGGGCCCGTTTGCGAAGCATTTCCGTCAGAACGGGATCCGATTGCAAATGTAACGCGGTTTGCGCGACGTGAAACGGGTGGGCAAGGAATTATCCGCATCATGCCCGGAACGTCCAACGAGCGAAACGGTAAACGACAATGAATCCCGATCTGATGACGCTGTGCCGCCTAGGTATTGCTCCGGCATTGGCCGCCATGGTCCTTTCCGGCTGCGGCTCCGCAAAGCCTGCACCCATGTCCCCGCCGCCACAAGTTTCGGTCGTGACGGTGCATCGGGAGAGTGTGCCGATAACGACCGAGCTTCCCGGACGGACCTCGGCGTATCTCGTGGCGCAGGTACGCGCCCGTGTTGATGGCGTCGTGCTCAAGCGCGAGTTCAAAGAGGGTGGCGAGGTTAAGGCGGGGCAGCGGCTCTACCAGATCGACCCTGCGCCCTATATCGCCGCGTTGAACAGCGCCACGGCCTCCCTGCAGAAGGCGCAAGCCAATCTCGCGTCGACCACGGCGCAGGCCGAACGTTACAAGGTGCTCGTCGCCGCAAATGCGGTAAGCAAGCAGGAGTACGACAACGCCGTCGCAGCACAAGGGCAAGGGGCTGCCGACGTTGCGACCGGCAAGGCAGCGGTGGCGATGGCTCAGATCAACCTTAGCTACACAAACGTGGTATCTCCGATCACCGGTCGGATCGGCCCGTCGCAGGTTACCCAGGGTGCGTACGTGCAGGCGAGCGCCGCGACGCTCATGGCGACCGTCCAGCAGTTTGATCCGATCTATGTAGATCTCACGCAGTCGAGCGTCGAAGGTCTGCAATTGCGGCGCGACGTGGCTGCGGGCCAGTTGAAGCTCAATGGTCCCGATCAAGCCAACGTGACGCTCCTCCTGGAAGACGGAAGGCAATATCAGGCGACAGGCTCCTTACAGTTCACCGACATCACCGTCGACCAGGGAACCGGTTCGGTGACCGTGCGCGCAATCTTTCCCAATCCGCGCTTCGTGTTGCTTCCCGGAATGTTCGTACGCGCACGCATCGAAGAGGGCGTGAATGAAAACGCTTTCCTTGTACCGCAAGTCGGGGTGACGCACGACCCGAAGGGGCAGGCGACCGCGCTGGTTGTCGGCCCCGACAACAAGGTCACAGTGCACGCGCTACAACTCAGAGGTACGAGCGGCGACCAGTGGATCGTCGATGGCGGACTCGACGACGGCGATCGCGTCATTGTCGCCGGCGTGCAGAAAGTGCAGCCCGGGGCCGTAGTAGAGGCGGTCGAGTCGCGGACGACGACCGTTGCCGCAACGCCGTCCGTACCGAGCACGGCGGTGGCCGCCGCTGCCGGAGAAGCCCCTCGGCCACCCCCGGGCACGCCTGCCTCGTAGACCCAATCGGCAAGGAGCACCGCCATGGCCAAGTTCTTCATCGACCGCCCGATCTTCGCAATCGTCATCGCAATCCTGGTCATGCTCGCCGGAGGATTGTCGATTCTCTCGATGCCAATCGAGCAGTACCCGACGATCGCGCCACCCTCGATCCAGATTACCGCGACCTACCCGGGCGCCTCCGCTGAGACGGTCGAAAACACGGTGGTGCAGGTGATCGAGCAACACATGAACGGGCTCGATCATCTGCTATACATCTCGTCCAACTCGGACGACTCCGGCACGTCGACGACGACGCTGACTTTCGCGGCCGGAACCAATGCCGACATCGCGCAGGTGCAGGTTCAAAACAAGCTGCAGCTCGCGACGCCGTCGCTGCCGCCGCAGGTGCAGCAAGCCGGCATCCAGGTGACCAAATCAAGCAACGGATATCTGCTCGTCGCAGGCTTTGTGTCGAGCGACAACAGCATGTCGCGCTACGACATCGCGAACTATGTCGTCTCGCACTTGCAGGATCCGTTGAGCCGGCTCAACGGCGTGGGTGCCTTCAACGTGTTCGGCACGCAGTACGCGATGCGTATCTGGCTCGACACCGACAAGCTCAACAGCTTCGCGTTGACGCCGGTCGATGTCACCACGGCGATCCAGAACCAGAACGTGCAGGTCGCCGGCGGCCAGCTCGGTGGAACCCCCGCGCCGCCTACGCAGCGGCTCACGGCGACGATCAGCGAAGCAACGCTGCTGCACACGCCGGCGGAGTTCGAAAACATTCTACTGAAAGCAAACCCCGACGGGTCGGAGGTACGGATTCGCGACGTCGCCCATATCGAACTCGGCGCCGAATCATATTTCATCGACTCGAGATACAACGGACAGCCGGCGTCTGGGATCGGCATCCAGCTGGCTCCGGGCGCGAATGCGCTTGCGACGGCGAGCGCGGTACGGGCACGCATCAACGAGCTCGCGCCCTATTTTCCGCACGGACTGCAAGTCGTGTATCCATACGATACGACGCCGTTCGTGAAGATTTCCATCACCGAAGTCGTGAAGACACTATTTGAGGGCATCTTGCTCGTTTTCCTGGTGATGTACCTCTTCCTGCAGAACCTCCGTGCGACGCTGATACCGACCATCGCGGTGCCGGTCGTGCTCCTGGGAACGTTCGGGGTCATGGCGGCCTTCGGCTTCACGATCAACACGCTGACGATGTTCGGCCTGGTGCTCGCGATCGGCCTGCTCGTGGACGATGCGATCGTCGTCGTCGAGAACGCCGAGCGCGTGATGTCCGAGGAAGGGCTGTCGCCGCGCGCGGCGACCGGCAAGGCCATGGGGCAGATCACCGGCGCGCTGGTCGGTGTCGCCGTGGTGCTGAGCGCGGTATTCGTGCCGGTGGCCTTCTCGGGCGGATCGGTAGGCGCTATCTACCGTCAGTTCTCGCTCACGATCGTCTCTGCGATGCTGCTGTCCGTATTTGTCGCATTGTCGCTGACGCCAGCGTTGTGTGTCCTAATCCTCAAACCCGTGAGCAAGGGAGCGGACGCGTCGAAGAGGGGATTTTTCGGCGGGTTCAATCGTGCGTTCGACAGCGGTCGCGACAAGTACGTCAGCGGTATACGCCGTGTGATCAATCGTTTCGGTCGTTGGCTGTTGATCTATGCGGCGCTGATTATCGCGGTCGGCTTGCTGTTCGTGCGCTTGCCGGCCGGATTTCTGCCCGTCGAGGACCAGGGCATCGCCTACATCCAGGTGCAGACGCCCGCGGGTGCCACCCAGGGTCGCACGCAACGTACCCTCGACGACGTGGCGAGCTACATGCTGCACCAGGAAGCGGCTGCCGTCGATTCCGCGTTCGAAATTAATGGCTTGAATTTCGCGGGTCGCGGCCAGACCCAGGGCATGGTCTTCGTGCGGTTCAAGGATTGGTCCTTGCGCACCCGCGCCGATCTCAAGGTCCAGGCGGTGCTTGCCCGCGCGGCTAAGCATTTCGCTTCCTACCAGGATGCGGTCATCGTTCCGATCAATCCGCCAGCGATTCCTGCTCTCGGAACGGCGTCGGGGTTCGATTTCGAACTCGAGGATCGGGGTGGTCTTGGCCACGACAAGCTGATGCAGGCACGCGAGCAGTTGCTCGCAATGGCGAAGCAGGACTCGAACCTTGCACTCGTGCGTCCCAACGGCCTCAACGACAACCCAATGTACAAGATCGACATCGACCGCCAGAAGGCAAGCGCGTTCGGCATAAGCTTGAGCGACGTCGATCAGACCTTCTCGATCGCATGGGGCTCCAAGTACGTCAACAACTTTCTCGACGCCGACGGCCGCATCAAACGGGTCTACGTCCAGGCCGACGCCCCGTTTCGAATGAATCCGGAAGACCTGGGGACCCTGTATGTGCGCAACACCAAGGGCAGCATGGTGCCCTTCACATCGTTTGCGACCGGTTCGTGGATCTACGGTTCACCAAAGCTCGAGCGCTACAACGGCGTTCCATCCGTGGAGATTCAGGGTCAAGCGGCGCCCGGACAGAGCACGGGACAGGCGATGGCGGAGATGCAGAAACTCGCGCAAAAGCTGCCGGCGGGCATCGGCTACGAATGGACCGGCGTCTCGTTGCAGCAGCAACAGTCAGGCTCGCAGGCGCCCATGCTGTATGGGCTTTCGATCCTGGTCGTATTCCTGGCGCTCGCGGCCTTGTACGAGAGCTGGTCAGTGCCGATCGCGGTGATCATGGTTGTGCCGCTAGGTATCCTGGGTGCGCTCGCTGCGGCGACGGCGCTCCATCTTGAGAACGACGTTTACTTCCACGTCGGTCTCCTGACGACGATCGGTCTGTCCTCGAAGAACGCCATCCTGATCGTTGAGTTCGCGCGCGACCTCGAGGCCAAGGGGAGATCGGCGATCGAAGCCGCGGTCGAAGCGGCGCATTTGCGGTTGCGGCCGATCCTGATGACCTCGCTCGCCTTCGTTCTTGGCGTGTTGCCGCTGGCCATCGCCAACGGTGCCGGGTCGGGCAGCGAGAATGCGGTGGGCCGCGGCGTTATCGGTGGCATGTTGAGCGCCACGTTCCTTGCCCCATTCCTGATTCCGATGTTCTTCTTCGTGATTACCGAAAAGCTTTTCAAGTCGAGGGCCTATTCATCGCCGGTATTGCCGGGTCCAGCGGCGCCGGAATTGGCGAGCGGGGTGGCGGCAAAATGAAACCCGATACTGCAAAGCTTTGGAAGCGCTGCGATGACGCCTTGCGCCGCAGCGGCGGCGCGTTTCTTGCGGTCGCGGCTCTGGTCGCCGGTTGTTCCCTCCAGCCGGTCTACGAGCGGCCCGCTGCGCCGGTGGCCGCGGCGTACCCGACCGGCGTTGCGTACCAGCCATCGGCCGGCGGATCGGACAATGCGACGTTGCCGGCGAGCGACATCGGCTGGCGCGATTTCCTGACCGATCCACGGTTGCAGCGCTTAGTCGAGTTCGCGTTGGCTAACAATCGGGACCTGCGCGTCGCCGCGCTCAACGTTGCACAGACACAGGCGCAATACCGGATCCAACGCGCCGCACTGTTTCCGCAGCTCGGCGTACTCGCCGATGCGTCGTCTTCGCGCACACCGGCAAGTCTTTCGACCACGGACAAGGCGACCGTGACGCACGCCTATTCCGTCGGAGTATCCGCCGCCTGGGAGATCGATTTCTTCGGTCGCCTGCAGAGTCTGAACGACCAGGCGTTGCAGCAATACCTCGCCACGGCGCAGGCGCGCAAGGCAGTCGATATCCTCCTCGTTTCGGAAATCGCGGACCAGTACCTGACGCTGCTCGCCGACGATGAACTTCTCACCGTGACGCAAAAAACCCTCGACACGGCGCAGGCATCCTACAAGCTCACGCTGCTGCAATTCGAGGCCGGCGCCGGGGGCGAGCTTGCGGTGCGTCAGGCGGAAACCGTCGTCGAGCAGGCCAAGGCCAACTATTCGGCGCAGATCCGCGGACGGGCGCAAGCCGAGAACGCGCTGGTGCTGCTCATCGGTCAGCCGCTTCCCGCGGACCTCCCGCCAGCGGTGCCGTTGAATTCCCAAACGATCTTGGCCGACATCCCCGCGGGACTGCCCTCCGACCTCCTGACGCGCCGCCCGGACGTTATGCAGGCGGAGGCGACGCTGCGCGGCGCGAACGCCAATATCGGTGCGGCGCGCGCAGCGTTCTTTCCGACGATCAGCCTGACCGGTGACTTGGGGACGTCGAGTTCCGCACTGGTGGGGCTGTTCATGGCGGGTTCACTGGCGTGGAGCTTTCTGCCCTCGATCACGCTGCCGATCTTCGAGGCAGGCAAGCTGCAGGCCAGCCTCGATGTCGCGACAGTGCAGAAGGATATCAATGTCGCCCAGTACGAGAAGGCGATCCAGACGTCATTTCGCGAAGTCGCCGACGGCCTTGCAGCGCGCGGTACCTACGACGACGAGGTTGCGTCGCTGGAACGCTTGACCGAGGCTGAGCAGCATCGGCTAGACCTCTCGGACATGCGGTTTCGGAACGGCGTGGACCCGTACCTTAGCGTGCTCACCGCGCAAACCGATCTGTACAGCGCTCAGCAAACGCTGGTAGCGGGCCGCCTGGCGCGCCTAACAAACCTCGTCGATCTGTACCGTTCCCTCGGCGGCGGGTGGATCGAGCACACCGGCGATGCGCCGCCTCCTGCCGAGGATGTCGGGTCGATCGCATCGCCGAGCCCGTCGCCTTGGAGTCTACTCAAAACAGGAGAACTCGGACGCACGGTGCGGGCGAATTCGCGCTGATGCGTGTTATTGCTTGGTCGTTGCCGTTTGCTCGGCAACGTTGCAGAAATCACCCTCGGCATTGCTTCGCCGACGCGCCGCTCTTCTGACAGCGAACCCCACCCGTCGCGTAAGGGACCCGAATTGAACTTCGCTACGCTGCCTCGCCTCGTCGGCAATGCAATCACAGACGGCGCCGCTGATTGCCACCGAGCCGTTCACAGTGGCACGGTATCGACGCATTACAGCTGCAACGCGATGCGACGGACGCGAAACGCGGTGGAAACGCGGCGGGAGCCTAATGGTCACAGGCGCCAAGTTCATCCTTCGATGATCGACGCCTGATTCAAGTAGCCATTTTCCACTTAGACAAGGAGCAGTCATGAACAGCAAATTGATGAATAGCATCGTCGTGGTGGCCGCACTTGTGGCCGGTTTTTCAGGTATGGCACGCGCCGACGACAGCAGCATGAATCCCTTCATCGGCGATTCGTATGCGTATTTCAATGGAGGGAACCTGCCGAAGATCGGTAACCCCGTCTTCGACAATTCCGCTTCGTCTTGGCGCCAAAGCCATCCGAACGGGCTGACGGAAACTCAACTCCAGATATTGTCATCGGAGACGGCGGGCTACCGGTTCAATGGAACCCCCGCAATCGACAAGGCGCCTTCGTCATTCGCCGAGAGCCATCCGCACGGACTTTCGGAGCGGGAACTTCAAGCGCTGTCATCCGAGGCGCCAGCGTGGCAATTGCCAAAGGGGTCGGCAACCACCGCGCTTGCGTCGACCAATGATGCTGCCGTCGCTGCGAAGATTGCCGCAAAGTGACCGGCGATGCTGGTCGAGCCACCGGGGGGCCGGACTGAACGTCCAGCCTCCCGTTTTTTTGCAGCCGAATCCTCTGCATCAGCCGCGGCGGGCGCGGCGTTTGCGCGGGCTAACCGGCGAGCGCACCAGGAGCACCGGCAAGGTCGTCTCGCGCACGACCGTCTCGGCGTCGCTGCCCATGAATACGCGCGAGAGTCCGCGCCGGCCGTGTGTGCCGAGGACGATGAGGTCCGCGTCCCACTTCTTGGCCTGCTTGATGATCAGGTCGGCAACCGGCTTGCCGACGGTTTCCTGCAACACGGACTCGACTGCAATGCCGCGCTTGCGGACCCTGGCCTCGGCATGGGCGAGCAGCGCCTTCCCATCCGCGCGCAAGGCGCGAATGAATTCATCGACGTAGCTCGACGGTAGGCAGACCATGCCGTCGGCCCCTGCCGACAGGACCAGCTCGTCGATCACATGCAACAGGCAAATCTTCGCCTTCTGATCACTTGCCAGGCCGATCGCCTCGTCGAGGCCCCGATTGGACGTCGGACTGCCGTCGATGGGAACCAGAATTCTGCGAAACATGGAATGCTCCTTCGCTGGAATTGAGCTGTCGCGGTTGTGACCGACGGCAACGCCACGCCACCGTGGCCTCGATCGGGAGGCCAGCGTGGGCGCGTCATTCGCGCCGCGATGGACGGCGTGATCGCCGCGGCGTCGTCGAGGTAGGCGCCGTCCAGCCGGGCGCCGGAATCACGGCAAAGCCCGATTCCTGCACCGTGCCGACTCGCACATTGTGCGCTGGGGCCAATCTGAACGAGAATGCCTTGGTAGGCCGGCATGATCTGGGCGCCACCGCACAAGCCGGCAGAGACGCTTCCTCTACGGATTGGACGGCTAGAACCTAGACGAGGCGATGCCGGTCATCCTTGCTCGAAATCAATATCGATGCGTCGTTGCCGTGGCGTTCCAGTTGGGTGGGGTGCGATGACCGCAGAACTTACACCGGCCGCCACCGTTCGGGTCGGAACCTGGCGATTGCAAGCGTCGGCAACGGCGACCGGGCCCGGCGCCATGATGGTGCGCCTCGACTGAGACGCGACCAACGAACCGCAACATGCCCTGGAACTCCGCTTACTTTCCGGCATCGATGAAGCACCTGCCGCCGCCCGTACGGGAGAAGGCCATCGAGATTGCGAACGCATTGCTGGACGAGGGGATGAACGAGGGCAAGGCGATCCGCATTGCCATCGCCAAGGCGAAAGAGTGGGCCGCGGGACGGCAGGAAGACGGCTAAGAGCCATGCCCCCGCACTTGCCGTCGGCGTTCGCGGCCCGGAGCTGCCGCCTTCCTTGGACGGATCCACACAACGCCGAAGGGGTGCCGTGTGCCCCGCCGACGTGACCGCCCCCGGCGCGATTTGACTCCTTTTTAAGATGGATCAAGCGCAAACTCGGTCCGCGGCCTTAGGCTTTGAGCGGCCGATGCAAGCGGGCAATCCTGCACCACCACGAAACCGAGCGACATGAAACAGACCGCGCCTACCAAGCCCTGGGAGCCGGTCAGCGCATCGATCGCCCATTGGAAGTCGCTGTCGCGACTGTGGGAGATCTCGTGGACACGAAGCGGGGGTAACGAGGCCGTCGACGCAGCGCGCCGGAGCCGCTTCAATGCGCTGGTGCGCTTGGCACGCGGCGCCTCGCCTTACTTCCGACAGGCCTATCGTGCGCTGCCCGACCGCGACCTCGATCCGCACCAGGTGCCGGTCGTGACCAAGCCCGCGCTGATGACGCATTTCGACGAGTGGGTCACGGATCCGGAAGTGACCCGGGCCGGTGTCACGGCCTTTGCCGCGGATCGACGGCACATCGGTGAACGCTTTCTCAACCGCTACGTCGTATGGAAGAGCTCGGGCAGCACCGGCGAACCCGGTATCTATGTGCAGGATGGCGACTCGCTGGCGACCTTCGACGCCCTCATGGCCGCGCATCTCGATCGGTTGCGCTTCGCGGCGCAAAATTCGTGGGAGCTGCTCGCCCGCGGTGGACGCGCCGCGCTGATCGCGGCGACAGGCGATCACTTCGCCAGCATCGCCTCGTGGCAGCGGGTATGTCAAAACAGCCCCTGGATCCAGGCACGCGGCTTTTCGATCCTGGACCCGCTGCCGCAGCTTGTCTCCCAGCTGAACGATTACCAGCCGGTGTTCCTCGCGAGTTACCCGACGATGCTTTCGTTGTTGGCCGAAGAGCAGAACGCGGGACGGCTTCGCATCGTGCCGCTGCGACTATGGTCCGGCGGGGAGTGTCTGGTGCCTGACGCAGCAGCGGCAATCGAGCGCGCATTCGGATGCCCTCTGGGCAACGAATACGGTGCCTCGGAGTGCATGAGCATCGCCTTCGGGTGCCAGGCGGGTTGGCTCCACGTTAACGCCGACTGGGTGCTGCTCGAACCGGTCGATCGCGACTACCGCCCGACGCGGCCCGGCGACGCGTCACACACGGTATTGCTCAGCAACCTTGCCAACCGTGTGCAGCCGATCATTCGCTACGACCTGGGCGACAGCATCATTGCCAAGCCCGAGCCATGCGCCTGCGGCAATTCACTGCCCGCGATCCGGGTAGAAGGAAGGCGCGACGACGTGCTTTCGATGCGCACGCCGGACGGCAGGCTCGTACAGCTGCTGCCATTGGCGCTCACGACCATCGTGGAAGAAGCGGCGCACGTCCATCGATTCCAGATCGTGCAAACGGCTGCCGATCGGCTGATGTTGCGTCTTGATCCGGGTGACGACCGCGATCGACAGGCAGCCTGGCTTGCCGCGGCAGGCGCCCTGCGGGACTACTTGGCCACGCAATCGCTTCCCAACGTGCAAGTCGGGCTGGATAAACAGGGCCCTCTCGCCGATCAACGGAGCGGCAAGTTGCGGGAAGTCGTGGCCATGGAACGCGCGTCGAACGAGCATTGACAGGCTGGAGCGAAGCATTGCACCCGGGGCAGGTTATGCGCCGCTTGCGCTGCGACGCATGGCGAGCGGGTAGGGCGAACAGCTCGCCGTGCTCGCTGCCGAGCGCAACCGATATTGCGCAACACACCCATCCTCGGCAACATGGGCGCCCTAGACAGCGTACCTTCCGGGGCATGCCGCGCTTCGCCGCCAACCTGTCGTTCCTGTATACCGAGGTGCCCTTCCTCGATCGATTCGCTGCCGCCGCGCAGGACGGCTTCCGCGCCGTCGAATTCGCGTTCGGCTATGAGTTTGCAGTGCAGGAGATCGCTGCCCGCCTGAGCGCGCACGGTCTCGAGCAGGTACTGATCAACGCGCCTCCAGGCGACCTCGCCGCGGGCGATCGTGGCCTCGCCGCGCTGCCCGGTCGCGAGCAGGAATTCGCAGGCAGCATCGTCACCGCGCTTGCCTGCGCGCAGAGGCTTGGCTGCCCTCGCGTGCACGTCATGGCCGGCGTGTCGCCCGACCCGGCCGACGGCGAGCTGCGCGCTCGCTATCGCTCGACGTTCGTGCGCAATCTGCGCTTTGCGGCACGCGCCGCCGCGGAGCAGGGCATTACGCTCACCATCGAGCCGATCAATCCGCGCGATGTGCCGGGCTACTTCCTGACGACGCAGGCCGATGCGCACGCGATTCGTGAAGAGGTGGGTTTACCCAACCTGAAGGTGCAGATGGATCTCTACCACGCGCAGGTCGTCGAAGGCGACCTGTCTGCAAAGCTGCGCCAGTGGCTGCCGCAGATCGGTCACATCCAGATCGCCGGTGTGCCGGGAAGACACGAGCCCGACATCGGCGAGATCAGCTACCGCTACCTCTTCGCGCTGCTCGACGAGTTGGGCTACCACGGCTGGATCGGCTGCGAATACCGCCCGCGCGCGGGCACGTCAGCGGGGCTCGCGTGGATGAAGAACTTGCTCTAGCCAGTGGCAGCCTGCAGTCACAACGCCACGCTCATTCCGCCGTCGATGATGATCATCTGCCCACTGACGTAGTCCGAGGCGCTCGAGGCGAGAAATACCGCGAGGCCCGCCAGCTCATCGGGTTGGCCCCAGCGACCGGCCGGGGTGCGCTTGCATACCCACGTGTTGAACTCCGCGTTGTCGATGAGCGTCCGGTTCATCTCGGTGGCGAAGTAGCCCGGCGCAATGGCGTTGACCTGGATGTTGTGCGGCGCGAGTTCCACCGCCATCCCCCGCGTCAACTGTCGCACCCCGCCCTTCGCCGCTGTGTACGGCACGACGCTCGGCCGCGCCAGCTCGCTCATCAGCGAGGCAATGTGGACGATCTTGCCACGCCGGCGCGCGATCATGCCCGGCAGAGCTGCCTGGGAGACGAGGAAAGGCGCGGTGAGATTAGTCGCGATCAGCGCGTCCCAGTCCTCCTGCGGAAAGTCAACGAACGAATGCCGGCGCTGGATGCCGGCATTGTTGAACAGGATGTCGAGGCTTCCGTGCTCGCGCTCGATCGCGGCGACGGCCCTGTGTACCGCCTCGCGGCCGGTGACGTCAAATGCCGCAATCCCCGCGGTGAGTCCCTGCGCGGCGAGCGATTGCGCCGCCGTGGCGAGCGTTTCCTCGTTGCGGCCGTTGATTACAACGGTTGCGCCAGCGCGTGCCAGCCCCTGGGCGATCGCGAAGCCCAAGCCGCGATGCGCGCCAGTCACCAACGCGACTTTGCCGGAGAGATCGAAGGGCTGATCCACGCAGAGGGGGCTTATGCACGCGCGTCGAGTGCATTATCACACGCTTTTTTCCGACGCAACGCTGGCCCATGCACGGTCGCGCGACGGTGGTCACCGCAGCTTCAGCCAATGCAATCGAAGGCTGCGAGATTGGTCGAGACCAGGGCGTTGCAGTATGCGACAAGCGCGTACTCCGAGACGCGGGGGAAAAATAAGGAGTTGAGGCGTTCGAGAATCAAATACGCCCGCGTCGAGACAACAAAAAGCAATAGCCAGCGCGCGGTCGCGGCGCGACCACACCCGCGAAATCCAAACTCGCCGCTACGCCGCGACCCGCTCCACGGCAGGCGCGCTCTTGCTGGGGGCCGAGCGGAACGCCGCAAGCAGCTCCGCCTCCTTGGCCTTGGCGGCCTTGAGGTGTCGCTCCTTGACGTGGCCATAGCCGCGGATGTGCTCGGGGATGCTCGCCAGTTCGACCGCGACCGCGTAATTGTGGGCGGCAAGCTGCGGCGTGAGTTCGTCGATCAGCCCCTCGTAATCGACGATGAGCTGCCGTTCGACCTTGCGCTCGGCGCTCATGCCGAACACGTCGAGCGCGGTGCCGCGCAGACCCTTCATCCTTGCCAATACCCGGAACGCGCTCATCATCCACGGGCCGTAGCTGCTTTTCCTGGGCGCGCCGGTCTGGGGATCCGGTTTGTTGGTCAGCGGCGGCGCGAGGTGGAAGCGAAGCTTGTAGTCGCCTTCGAATTGCGCTGCGATGCGCGCGGCGAACTCGCCATCGGTATAGAGTCGGGCAACCTCGTACTCATCCTTGATGGCGAGCAACTTGAAGTAGTACCGCGCCACCGCCTCGGTGAGCGCCGTCTTCTCCGGCAGCTTCTGCGCTTCGGCGGCACGCACCTTGGCAACGAAATCGGTATAGCGCTTCGCATACGCCGCGTCCTGGTAACTGGTCAGAAACGCGGCGCGGCGGGCGATGATCTCGTCGAGCGAACTCGACAGCCGCTGCGAGTCGGGTTTGGCCTCGGGGATCGCGGCCGTCAAGACATGCTGCGGATCGACCGCGGCCAGACGGCCCCAGTGAAAGCTCTGCTTGTTGGACTCGACCGCGGCACCGTTGAGTTCGATCGCGCGCAGGATGGACGTGTCCGAGAGCGGTATGAGGCCGCGCTGGTAGGCGTAGCCGACCATGAACAGGTTGGTCGCGATCGAGTCGCCCATCAGGCCCGTGGCAAGTTTGGTCGCGTCGAGGAATTCCGCGTCGCCGGGAGCGACCGCATCACGAATCTCCTGCTCCATTGATCCCAGCGGAAACTTGAGGTCGGCGTCGCGCGTGAAATCGGCCGGCATCACCAGCGCGGTGTTGACCAGCGCCTTCGTCACCCCGCGCTGCATCTTTGCCACCGCCTCATAGCCCACGCCGGTCAGGATGTCGCAGGCGAGCACCAGCTTGGCTTCGCCAGCTGCGATGCGGGTCGCGTGGAGTTGCTCGGGGTGGTCGGCGATACGCACGTGTGACACAACCGAGCCGTTCTTTTGCGCGAGGCCGGTCATGTCGAGCACGGAAACCCCTTTGCCTTCCAGATGCGCGGCCATGCCGAGCAAGGCACCGATCGTTACCACGCCGGTGCCGCCGATCCCTGTTACCAGGATCCCGTAGGGGTCCGCCGTCGACGCCCCCGGCGAGGGCGCCGGCAGTCGAGAGAAATCGGCGGCATCGGCCTTCTTTGGCTTCTTCAACGCTCCGCCCTCGACCGTGACGAAGCTCGGGCAGAAGCCGTTGACGCAGGAATAGTCCTTGTTGCACGAGGACTGGTCGATGGTCCGCTTGCGACCGAACTCGGACTCGACCGGCGCGACCGAAACGCAATTCGACTTGATGCCGCAGTCGCCGCAACCTTCGCACACCAGTTCGTTGATCACCACGCGCTTGGCGGGATCGGGGTACTTGCCGCGCTTGCGGCGGCGGCGCTTTTCCGCGGCGCAGGTCTGGTCGTAGAGGAGAATCGTGCAGCCCGGCGTGTCGCGCAGGACGCGCTGCACCGAATCGAGCTCGTCGCGATGGTGGATCTCGATTCCCGGCGCGAAATACCCGGCCGGATACTTCTGCGGTTCGTCGCTGACGACGACGATCTTCTTGACGCCCTCGGCGGCGACCTGCTGCGCGATAATCGCCGGCGAGATCGGGCCGTCGACGGGCTGGCCGCCGGTCATCGCCACCGCGTCGTTGTAGAGGATCTTGTAGGTGATGTTGACGTTGGCGGCGACCGCAGCGCGGATCGCAAGGATCCCGGAGTGGTAGTAGGTGCCGTCGCCCAGGTTGGCGAACATGTGTTTGGTCGCGGTAAACGGCGCCTGCCCGATCCACGGCACGCCTTCGCCACCCATGTGGGTGAAGGTCGAGGTCGAGCGATCCATCCAGATCGCCATCACATGGCAGCCGATGCCGGCCGTAGCGCGGCTGCCTTCGGGCACCTTGGTCGAGGTGTTGTGCGGACATCCGGAACAGAAGTACGGGATCCGGTTCAGCGTGATCTTCGGCTTGGCAAGCGCGGTTTCCTTCGCGTTGATCCAGTCGACGCGGGCGCGCAGCTTCTCCATCGTGCGCGGGTGCAGGCTCAGGCGCTCGATGCGCTGCGCGATCACGCGCGCGACCATCGCCGGCGTCAGTTCCGACGCCGCGGGCAACAGCCAGTCGCCGTGCGGGCGCACCCATTCGCCTTTCTCGTCGAACTTGCCGACCACGCGCGGCCGCACATCAGTGCGCCAGTTGTACAGCTGCTCCTTCAGCTGGTATTCGACGATCTGCCGCTTTTCCTCCACGACGAGGATTTCCTCGAGGCCCTCGGCGAAGTGGCGCACCGTCTCCGGCTCCAGCGGCCAGGGCATCGCGACCTTGAATACCCGAATGCCGATCTCGGCGGCGTCCGCCTCGGTGATCCCGAGATCGTCGAGCGCCTGGCGCACATCGAGGTAGCTCTTGCCGCTGGTGATGATGCCCAATCGCGGCGTGGGAGAATCGATGACGATGCGGTTGAGCTGGTTAGCGCGGCAGTAATGCAATGCGGCGTAAATCTTGTAGTCCTGCATCCGCGCTTCGGTGGCGAGAAACCCGTCGGGCCAGCGGATATGCACCCCGTCGGGCGGAAACGGGAAATCCTCGGGCATAACGATCTGCACCCGGTCCGGATCGATGCTCACCGACGCCGAACTCTCGACGGTGTCGGACACGCACTTGTAGCCGACCCACAGGCCCGAATAGCGGCTCATCGCCCAGCCGTGCAGACCGAGATCGATGATTTCCTGCACTGAGGAGGGGTAGAGCACCGGCATCATCGCCGCGGAAAACTGGTGGTCCGACTGGTGCGGCAGCGTCGAGGACTTGGCCGCGTGGTCGTCGCCCGCCAGCACCAGCACGCCGCCGTGCCGCGACGTGCCGGCAAAGTTGGCGTGCTTGAACACGTCGCCGCAGCGATCGACGCCCGGCCCCTTGCCGTACCACATCGCGAACACGCCGTCGTAGGTCGCGTCGGGGTACATGTTGACCTGCTGGCTGCCCCAGATAGCCGTCGCCGCGAGGTCTTCGTTCAGGCCGGGCTGGAACTTGATGTGCGCGCGCGACAGGAACTTTTCCGCGCCCCAGAGCGCCAGGTCGAGACCGCCTAGGGGCGAGCCCCGATAGCCGGAGACAAAGCCCGCGGTATTGAGGCCGGCGGCCTGGTCGCGCTGGCGCTGCAGCATCAGCAGACGCACCAGCGCCTGCACGCCGGTCAGGTAGACACGCCCGGATTCAAGCGCGTACTTGTCATCCAGGCTGACGTTGCGCAGCAGCGCCGCGTTGGGGGAAGAGGGCATCGTGCGGCTCCAAAAATCGTGTTCTTGGAATCAAATTACGAATCAATGGCTTATGGCCATTTGCGAGACACACCGCTACATTCGGGGCGCATCTTAACGTAATTTGCGGCACCCGGGTCCGATCGCAATAGCGCGCCTTGCCCGGTCACTGCTCGCGGCGGACGAAAGCAACAGCATGCCGCCCCGCAACGTCGGACCGAGCGGAGCCCGCATCCGTTCCCACCTTAGCATGCAACAGGGCAACCCGCTGCCGCTTGGCGCTTGTGCTTCAGGCGCTGCCCGCCAAGACCGCGACCGCCGCCAGCCGATGCTTTGCGCTAAGCGCGCCGGCGACGGCAGGTGCCCTCAGAGGTGGACTTGCAAGCCGAGGTAGAACAGACCGCGTTGCTGGTCGTCGTTGCGCGGACCGAATTGGCGTCCCGCCGCGGCGATGAGCGACAGCGCTTCGTTCAACTTCCAGTGGATGCCGAAGTTGAGCAGTGTCTGCGCGTTGTGCGGCGCTTCGGTTTCGCGCACTTCGCCCATGCACTCGACTCCCGCCGCGCACGCATGAGCGACGATGAAGCCGGCCACCCACTGGTTCGTTTGGCTGGATCCGCCGCTGACGAAGTTGCGGCCGACTTCGGCATCGAAGCGATAGCTCCCGGCCGTGGTCGCCGCTTCGACGGGCAGCAAGAACTGTCGCCCGGGGGCGGTGATGCCGCGCCGGGTCGACGAAGAAAGCCAGCTCCAGCCATATTGCGGAAAGGTCGACATCGAGAACCCGGCGTCCTCGAGGTCCACCCAGCGCCACTTCACCCCGATGTTGCCGGCACCCAGCCCGGACTTCCAATGCTCATCGGCTTGATGCACAAACAGCCACGGCAAGTCGACCTTCAGCTGGACGTGCTCGCCCCAACCATAATTGAGATCGGCATCTGGCGCGGCGACCTCCCAGCGCTGAGCGCTGCGCGTGCCGATGGTCGCGAGATTGATCTCCCAATGTCCGTTGCCTGGTGTTTCCGGATCGTCGGTCACCATGGGCGGGCCACCCTGGGCGAGGGCGGATGAAGCCGGCAAGCCGATGGCCAGGACCGCAGCCGCGCGCGCGAAGGCGGCCAACAGCTGCCGACCGGTATCTTTTACAACAATATTCACGGCTCGTTTCCCTCGCGTGCGACAAGCAATCGAGCGCTTTTGTCGGCGGAGGTTCCCGGGCCGGCGCGGAACGTGCGCGTGCCGGGCGCTGGCGCGTGACGGGAACAGCCGCAGCAAGGTACGATGCGGTGGTGTTGCCGCCGCCGCCCCGGTGGTGGGCTGCGTCGCGGCCAGCCTCCTGCAGGACATGACTGCCGAAACCCTCCCAGGCATCGAGCTCGAAACCGGCCCCAACCCTACCGCCAGCGTCATCTGGCTGCACGGGCTTGGCGCCGACGGCAATGACTTCGTGCCTATCGTGCCGGAACTCGGTTTGCCGCCGGGCATGCCGACACGGTTCGTGTTTCCACACGCGCCCATACGCTCGGTAACGATCAACAACGGTATGCGCATGCGCGCCTGGTACGACATCGCGGCGGCCGATCTCAACAGCCGTGCAGACCTCGTCGGCGTGCGCCAGTCGCAGGCCGAGCTCGACGCGCTCGTCAACCGCGAATGCGCCCGGGGCATGCGCTCGGAGCGCATCGTCGTGGCCGGCTTTTCGCAGGGTGGGGCCATCGCGCTCTACGCCGGGCTGCGCCACGCGGAGCAGCTGGCCGGCATCATGGCGCTGTCGAGCTATCTGATCGCGCCCGATCGGCTGGCCGTCGAAGCGAGCCCTGCGAACCGCGCGGTGCCGATCTTCATGGCGCACGGCAGCGCGGATCCGGTCGTGCGCTATGAATGGGGCGAGGCTTCGTACCGCACGCTCGAAGCCGCCGGCTACCGGGTCGAGTGGCACCGCTATCCCATGGAACACTCGGTTTGCCTGGAGGAGGTCCGCGCCATCGGCGCGTGGCTCACGCGCGTGCTCGCCTGAGCGGGGGCGCGGCGCGCATGGTAAGCCGCGCGCCATCGTCGTCAACGACGTGGAACCCGAGGCGGGCGTAGAGGCGTTGCGCCGGGTTGTGCTTGAGCACGAACAATTCGACGGCGCGGGTTTCTTCCGCCGCGAGGGTCAGCAGAGCGCCAATGATCGCCGTGCCGATACCGCGGTTGCGCACTTCGGGGACAAGCTCGATGTCGCGCAGAAAGAACTTGCGCCAGTGACGCGTAAGGCTGATGCGGCCGATATCGCGGAGCTGCCCGCGCTCATCGGCCACGATCACCGCCTGGCACCTCGGCGCATACGTGGCCGCGAAATGCTCGCGCTGCCAGCGTTCGTCCCAACCCCACGCCGCCTCGACATAGTCCTGCATGGCGGAACGATGCAGCGCAAACAGGAATTCCTCGTCGTCGCGGCGCGCGGGACGCAGCGTGCAGCCGCGAAACGCTGCGGCGCCGGCCAACCGGGCCGCGAGCGGTTCAATCCACCTTGTCACGCGACGACGCCGCCCGCGCCGGTGCTGCCTTGGGTTTGATGCCGCGCCGCGCGAGCGCGTCGCGCAGCATGAATTCGATCTGCGCGTTGACGCTGCGCAGCTCCGCCTGGGCCAATTGCTCCAGCTGCGTCCAGATGCTCGGATCCACGCGCAGGAGAAATGCCTTGCGCTCGGCCATCGGCGTTTGTTTGCTCGTGGCGCCGGCTCAGTGCGGCATGCGCCGCCGCACCGGCTCGGTCGCGACGCGGGCGATGCTCGCGGCGCCAGACGCGACTGCCAGTTGGCGCATCGCCCGTCCTAGCCGAGCCGCTTGCCGGGCGCGCCCGCAAACAGCGCGACGGCGAGACCCAGCGCCGCCCCGGCGGCGAGGCCGAGCGGACTGTTGCCCAGTACCGTCCCGATCGCGGTGCCCAGCGCGGCGCCGATGGCGGTCCAGGCTCTTGGGTGCTTGGCTCTGACGATGAGCATTGTCGTCTCCTCGATGCGCGGGCGCGCGGTTACGCGTACAGCGTGCCGGTGTTGATGACCGGCTGCACTTCGGATTCTGCGCACAGCACGACCATCAAATTGCTGACCATTGCTGCCTTGCGCTCGTCGTCAAGGTTGACGACCTGCTTTGCCGAGAGCTCGTTGAGCGCCATCTCGACCATCGACACGGCGCCGGTGACGATCTTCCGCCGCGCGGCGATGATCGCCTCGGCCTGCTGTCGCCGCAGCATCACCTGCGCGATCTCGGGCGCGTAGGCGAGATGCGTGAGACGCGCCTCCTCAACGACTACCCCGGCCTTGTCGAGGCGTTCCTGCAGCTCGACCACCAACGCGCGAGTCACGATGTCGGCACTGGCCAGCAGCGTCGGCTGATGCGTTCCCACGGCGGCGGCGCCGTCGCCCTCGTCGTAGGCGAAGGCCGAAGCGAGGTGACGCACCGCGGCTTCGCTCTGCAGCTTGACGTAGTTTTCATAGTCGTCGACGTCGAAGCTCGCCTTCGCCGTGTCGTCGACGCGCCACACGACAACCGCCGCAATCTCGACCGGGTTGCCGTGCTTGTCGTTGACCTTGAGCCGTTCCCCGTTGAGGTTGCGCGCGCGCAGCGAGATCTTGCGTCGGGTGTAGAACGGATTCGTGCCACGCAGGCCGGAGACGCGCGTGGTCCCGCGGTAGCTGCCGAAGAGCTGCAGGATCGCGGCTTCGTTGGGCTGCACCGTGTACAGGCCGGCGAGGAGCAGCACGCCCAGAATGGTGAGCGCCATGAAGACGAGCACCGTGCCGAGCAGCCCCCCGCCCGTCGCCACGCGCTCGACGGCGATGCCGTGGACGAGCTCCCAGATGCCGCTGCCGCACAGGGCGACGCCGACGATGAGCGAGAGAAAGCCACTCCATGTTGTGACTTCGCGTTCCGCATGGGTGCTCTTGCGGCCGCGTTCCGCTAGGCGTTGCATGGGTCCCTCCAGGACGTGCGTCCGGCCGCGGGCTTGCGGCGGGATACGATATCGTTATGATATCACAGCGAGCAAAAAAAGCGGACGGGGTTGCCGTCCGCTGGGAGATGCGCCGCGAACCGGAGCGGCGCCAGGGGAGAGTCGAGTCGAGGTTAGCCGAGCGTCACCGGAATGAAGATCCGCGCGTCGTTGCGTTGCACCAGCAGCGCGACCGTCTTGCCCGCTTGGTCGACCAGACTCTTGAGCTGCTCGACGCTGTTGACCGGGGTGTTATTGACCGCGACGATCACGTCACCGGGACGCACACCGGCACGCTCTGCGGCACCGGCGACGTCCTGGACGACCAGGCCGTGGCTAAGGTCGCTGCCACGTTTTTCATCCTCGCTGAGCGGCCGCACGGCGATGCCAAGTTTGGCCTTGCCCAGAGTCTCCTTGTCGCCCGCGCTGGCGATCGTCTCGTCCTTGAGCGCTCCGATCGTTGCGGTGAGTTGCTTCACTGAGCCGTTGTGCCAAACGTCGAGCGTTACCTTCGCTCCCGGCTTGAGCGACGAGACCATCGGCGGCAGATCCGACGAGCGCGAGATCTCCTTGCCGTCGAGCTTGAGAATCACGTCGCCGGGCTCGAGCCCGGCCTTTGCCGCGGGGCTGCCCTTCTCGATCGCGGCGACCAATGCGCCGCTGGGGGACTTCAGCCCGAAATTCTGCGCCAGCGCCTGGTTGACCTCCTGGATCGAGACGCCGAGTCGGCCGTGCGCCACCTTGCCGTCATGCTGAATCTCGTCCTTCACCTGCATGGCGACGTCGATCGGGACCGCAAACGCGAGGCCCTGGAAGCCGCCGCTGCGGCTGAAGATCTGCGAGTTGACCCCGATCACTTCGCCGCGCAGGTTGAACAACGGCCCGCCCGAGTTGCCGGGATTGACCGCGGCGTCGGTCTGGATGAAGGGCACGTACGAATCACCGGGGAGCGAGCGCGACTTGGCGCTGACGATGCCCGCGGTCACCGTATTCTCGAAGCCGAACGGCTGGCCGATCGCGACCACCCATTCCCCGACCTTGGTCGCCTTCGGATCGCCGATGCGGACGTAGGGCAGATCGTGCGCCGCGATTTTCAACACGGCGATGTCGGTGGTCTTGTCCGCGCCGAGCACCTTGGCGGTAAATTCCCGCTTGTCGGTCAACTTGACGGTCACCTCATCGGCGCCATCAACCACATGCGCGTTGGTGAGAATGATGCCGTCGGCGCCGACGATGAATCCGGAACCGACCCCACGCATCGGCCCGTGCTCCTGCGGCTGAGGCAGCTGAAACTGGAACGGCAGGTTGCGGAAGAACTGCGGCAGGTCCTCGTCGTCGGGCATCTGGAAGCGCTGCACGTGGGCGGCCGTCTTGGTGCCCTGCACGACGCTGATATTGACCACAGCCGGGCCGTACTTCTCGACTAGGCCGCTGAAGTCGGGCAATGCCGCGGCCGGCACGGCGGCGGTGGTGACAGACGACGCAACCGGCGTCGGGGCTACCGCGGGCGTCGCCGTCGTGGCTGCGGTTGCCGGGTGCAGCGTGACGTGATCGGCGAGGCCTACGCCGACGGCGAATGCCCCGGCGAGGGCGAGCGCGAGCGCGCTGCGTTTGAACATGTTCGCTTGCATTGCGAGGCTCCTTTAAAGAGGATCGGGGCCGGATTCTGGCCCCTGTGCCACCAAGTTACGGGCGGACACTTAAGGCAGACTTAAGCCCCTGCGGCGGCTGGAAACCGCACCGTCGCACCCAGGCCCGCGTCGTCGATGCCGGGGCCAAGCTCGACGGTGGCGCCGTGACGGTCGGCGATGTTCTTGACGATGGCGAGACCCAGGCCGCTGCCGTGCAGCCCGGCGCGAGCGGTGTCGCCCGCCGGCTGCCCGCGATAGAAGCGATCAAACACCCGTGCGCGCTCGGCGGGCGGGATGCCGGGCCCATCGTCGCGGACGATCAGCGTCGCCCGGCCGTCCTCGGTTCGGACGGCAACGTCGACGCGGCCTCCGCTCCCGGTGTAGCGCAGCGCATTGTCGACCAGGTTCGAGAGCAGGGTGCGCAACGCCTCCCGATCCGCGGGGACGATCGCCGCGCCCGCTCCGCTCAGGCCGAGGTCGATGCCCCGGGTAGCGGCCAGCGGCGCGAGCTCCCCGATCACCTCGCGCGCGAGAGCGGTGAGGTCGGTGGGCTGCGGCGGCCGCTCGACGGCGTCGACGCCAGGCTCGGCGCGCGCCAGCGTGAGCAGCTGCTCGGACAAGCGCGTCGCACGCTCCAGGCCGGATTTGAGATCGGCGAGCGCCTTGCGTCGTTCCGCATCGGTCGTCGCACGCTCGGCGAGCTGCGCTTGCAGATGGACCGCGGTGAGCGGCGTGCGCAACTCGTGCGCGGCATCGGCGATGAAGGTGCGTTGCGCGGACAGCGCCTGATCGAGTCGCCGCAAGAGGCCATTGAGCGCTTGCACCAGCGGCTTTACCTCGCGCGGCAGATCGCGGTCGGCGAGCGGCTCGAGCAGAGTCGGCGAGCGGCGCGAGACCGCTGCCGCAACACGCTCCAGAGGCTGCAGACCGCGGGCGATGATCAACCAGATCAGCAAAGCCAGCGCAGGCATTACCGCGAGCAACGGCACGATGGTGCGCAGCGCCATGCTGGCTGCGAGTTCGCGGCGCACGCGCAGCGGCTGCGCGACCTGCACCACCTGGCCGTCGGCGAGCGCGCTGAACACGCGCCAATCGCCCGCTTCGGTGTGCAGGTTGGTAAACCCGAGCTGGGCGTGCCGGGGCAGCACACGCTGCGGTTGCGACAGGTACAGCTGCACGCCGTTGCGATCCCAGATTTGCACCACGAGGGCGTCGGTTCCCGCGCCGCTGCCGGCGAACCCCGCCGGCGCCGCGGCGAAGGGCGCGTCGGTGAGCGAGGCGACCATCTCCTGGAGCTGGTAATCGAACAGCGCATTGGCCTCGTCGCGCGCCCGCCAATACGTGCCCACGGCGGCGGCCGCGACGCCGGCGAGCAGGCCCGCCAACAGCCACACCAGGAGCTGGTGGCGGATCGATCTCATGGGTTGGCCGCGGGACGGGCGACCATCCAGCCCACGCCACGGACGTTGCGTATGAATTCGGCGCCGAGCTTCCGGCGCAGCGCGTGGATGTGCACCTCGACAGCGTTGCTTTCCACCGGATCGCTCCAGCCGTAGAGCTTGTCCTCGAGCTGGGCGCGCGAAAGAATCGCGCCAGGGCGGGCGAGCAGCGCTTCGAGCAGGGCGAACTCGCGCGGCGACAGTGCCACCGGCTCACCGCCGAGCGAGGCCTCGTGGGTCGCGGGGTTGAGCTCGAGCGCGCCGTGCACGAACACCGGACCCGCGCGGCCCGAACCCCGGCGCAACAGCGCCCGCAGCCGCGCCGAGAGCTCGTTCAGATCGAACGGCTTGACGAGGTAATCGTCGGCGCCAGCGTCCAGGCCTGCAACGCGATCGGCGACGGCGTCGCGGGCGGTGAGAATGAGCACCGGCCGGGTATCACCGCGGCGGCGCATCGTCCCGAGCACATCGAGTCCCGCGCGCTTCGGCAAGCCAAGATCGAGCACGATCGCGTCGTGGACGCGCTCGGCGAGAGCGAGCTCCGCAGCACGGCCGTCTTCGACCCAGTCGACGGCGAAGCCATCCTGGCGCAGGCCCCGACGCAGGCTCGCGCCAATCATCGGATCGTCTTCGGCGAGCAGCAGCCGCACGACGCGCTTTAGTCCTTGTCCTTCGGCTCGAAGTCGAGCGATGCGGAGTTCATGCAATAGCGCAGTCCCGTCGGCTGCGGGCCGTCTTCGAAGACGTGGCCGAGGTGCGCGTCGCAGGCCGCGCAGAGCACCTCCGTGCGGCGCATGAAATGGCTGTCGTCTGACTGCGTGCGCAGATTGTCCCCCACCACCGGCGCATAGAAGCTCGGCCAGCCGCAACCGGCGTCGAACTTGGTGTCCGACTCGAACAGCGGCGTGCCGCAGCACACGCAGCGATAGGTACCTGCAGCATCGGTTTGCCAATACTTGCCGGTGAATGGCGCCTCGGTGCCCTTCTGCCGCGTCACCCGATACTGCTCGGGGCTGAGCTGCGCCTTCCATTCGGCCTCGCTCTTCTTGATCTTGTCATCCATTCGATTTTCTCCTCTATGCATTCAATCGGGTCCGGGCCCGAGCCACAGGCCATGCGGCAACGCGAAGCGCGCGCGCCATGCCACCCGCATGCTCCTATATTGGGGCAGGTAGGCCTTGGAGGGATAGCAGCGCCAGCGCGTTCCGTGCCAAGGCGCACGCAAGTTATAATTGGCCTTTATGGTCAGCAGCTTGCCTTGACTGCCGCAGCTTCCGCCGCCGACCGCGCAGCGCTCCGCCGCGACGTCCGGGTGATCGGGCTGGTCAGCTCGGCGCACTGCCTGTCGCACTTCTTCCAGCTCACGCTGGCGCCACTGTTTCCGCTGCTCAAGGCGGAGTTCGCCGTGGGCTATGCCACGCTGGGCGCGCTGGTGAGCGTGTTCTACGTTGCCAGCGGTGCGTGTCAGTTCGCCGCCGGCTTCGCCGTCGATCGTTTCGGTGCGAGACCGGTGCTCCTGGGCGGTATCGGGCTTCTGGCCAGCGGCGCGCTCCTCGCCGGGTTCGTTCCGGACGTCTACTGGCTTTTCCCGCTGGTGGCATTGATGGGCATCGGCAACGGCGTCTTCCATCCGGCGGATTTCGCCGTGCTCAACGCCAACGTCGAACCGCGCCGCCTGGGCCACGCCTACAGCATGCACGGTATCGGCGGCAGCCTCGGTTATGCGCTCGCCCCGATCGTAAGCTACGGCATCGGCAGCGCGTTCGGCTGGCGCACTGCGCTGTTCACGCTGGGCGCCGCGGGACTGGCCGTGCTGTGCGCATTCGCGCTGCAGAAAGACGCGTTCAGCAGTCGCGCGCATGCAACAGCTGCGCCGCATCCAGCCCCGGCACGCAGCCTTGAGTTGTTCCTGCAGGCGCCGATTCTGCTCTGCTTCGCCTATTTCTGCGTGATGACGCTGGGCAGCATCGGCATCCAGACGTTTGCCGGCACGGCGCTCAACGCCGCCTACGCCATCCCGCTGGGAGTGGCGACCTCGGCGCTGGCGGCCTATCTTCTCGGCAGCACCGCCGGTATCCTGAGCGGTGGCTTTCTGGCCGCGCGCACCCGACATCACGATCGCGTGGCGGCGAGCGGACTCGCCGCCGGGGCGGCGCTGATGCTGCTCGTTGGCGTGGCGCCCGCGACGGCCGTTCTCGCCGTGCCGCTGTTCGCGGTGACGGGCTTTGTGCTGGGGACGACCGGGCCTTCGCGGGACATGATCGTGCGCAAGGCAACCCCTTCCGGCGCATCCGGGCGCGTCTACGGGTTCGTCTATTCCGGACTCGATCTGGGCGCGACCATCTCGCCGGTCGCGTTGGGCGCGCTGCTCGACCACGGCATGCCGCGGTCCGTCTTCCTGGCCATTGCCGGGTGCCTCTTCCTCGCCATCGCCACGGTGCTGCAGGTAAGGCGCCGTGCGTCGCCGCGACCGGTCGCCGTCGGCGCCAAGTAAGCTGCCGGCTGGCGTTCCATGGATCTCGGCCTCGAGGGAAAAAAAGCGCTGGTCTGCGCCGCCAGCAAGGGCCTCGGGCGCGGCTGCGCCGAAGCCCTGGCGCGCGAAGGCGCGACGGTAACGATCTGTGCGCGAACCGAGGCCGCGGTGCGCGAAGCCGCTGCGGAGATCGGCCGGAGCGCCGGCCGCACGCTGCAATGGGTCGCCTGCGACATCACGACGGCACCCGGCCGTGCCGCAGTGCTGGCGGCGTGCCCGCAGCCGGACATCCTCATCAACAATGCCGGCGGCCCGCCAGCGGGCGATTTTCGCGACTGGGACCGCGAGGCATGGCTGCGCGCGCTCGACGCCAACATGCTCACGCCCATCGAGCTCATCAAGGCGACGATCGACGGCATGATCGAGCGCAGGTTCGGGCGCATCGTCAACATCACCTCGTCCGCGGTCAAGGCGCCCATCGACGTCCTCGGGCTCTCCAACGGCGCCCGCAGCGGGCTGACCGGATTCATCGCGGGCCTCGCGCGCAAGGTCGCGCGCCACGGCGTGACGATCAACAATCTCCTGCCGGGATCGTTCGATACCGATCGCCTGCGCGGCAACGTCGCGCTGCGCGCGAAGGCGGCCGGCAAATCGACCGAGGAAATCATCCGGGCGATGCAGGACGCCAATCCCAGCGGCCGCTTCGGCACGCCGGCCGAGTTCGGCGCGCTCTGCGCCTACGTTTGCAGCGTGCATGCCGGTTATCTCACCGCGCAAAATCTGTTGCTCGACGGCGGCGCCTACCCGGGTACCTTCTGACATGATCGATCTGTACTACTGGACTACGCCGAACGGCCACAAGATCACGATCTTCCTCGAGGAAGCCGGCCTGCCGTACACCATCCATCCAGTCAATATCGGCAAGGGCGAGCAGTTCGATCCGCAGTTTCTGAAGATCTCGCCCAACAACCGGATTCCGGCCATCGTCGATCGGGCACCGGCGGACGGCGCGGCGCCGCTGCCAATGTTCGAGTCGGGGGCGATCCTCCTCTACCTCGCCGACAAGTGCGGCCGCTTCATTCCCGAAGCCTGGCGCGCGCGGCTCGACTGCATCCAGTGGCTGTTCTGGCAAATGGGGAATCTCGGGCCGATGGCGGGGCAGAACCACCACTTCGGGTTGTACGCGCCCGAGAAACTGCCGTACGCAATCGACCGCTATGTGCGCGAGACCGGCCGGCTATACGCAGTGCTCGACAAGCGGCTTGCCGCGCGCGAGTACATCGCCGGCGACTACTCGATCGCAGACATCGCCTGCTATCCGTGGGTTGTGCCGGAACGTCAGCAGCAGAATCTCGACGAGTTCCCGCAACTCAAGCGCTGGAAGGAGGCCATCGCTGCGCGCCCTGCGGTCATCCGCGCCTACGCGTTGGCCAAGACGATCAACGTCAAGCCGATCACCGCGGACGAGGAAGCGAAGAAAATCCTGTTCGGGCAGAGCAAGGCGACGGTCAAGTAGCCCGCCGCGGCAGCGCTAGCGGAATACCCACAGCCGGTAGACCGCATAATTGACGAACGTAAGCAGGATCGTGGTGGCGATCTGCGCCGGCCACACTGCCAGCCCGGCAGCGAGCAGCAGCGCGAGCAGCCCGGTGTTGGCGACGGCCTGAGCGGCGATCGCGACCACGAATCGCTTGCCCGCCACGGTCAAGCTATGCGTGGGCGAGAAGACGCGCCAGTACGAGACCGCGAAGCGCGTGAGCGCGCCACCACAGAAGCCGACCGCGCTGCCGGCCAGCGCCGGCAGGCCCGCTTGCAGCAGCAGATAGAGCACGCCGTAATGGACGCCGACCGCGGCAAAGCCCGTCACCACGTGAAACGAGAAGTTCGCGAGCAGCGCGATGGCCGCGGCGCGACGCAGGCGCGGCGACACGCCCGAAACCGTCGTCGCTTCGCCTGCTTTCCTATCGCTCGACATGACTCGCTGCGCGCGCGGCAGGCAACCGATAGACAACGAGCCACGCGTCTTCGTACGCAGGCGACCCGAAGCGCGCAGCCAGCGCTTCCGCGCAATGCGCCACGTCGGCGCCGACCGGAACGTCGAGGCCGTGCGCGGTGTAGCGATACGGTTTCTGCCACACCACGAAGTCGACGCGCTGCGCCGCCAGCTCCGCGTCGTCGGCGAGGTGCACCGCGTTGCGGAAGCGAAAGCGCGCGTCGCCGGGGAATTCGACCGGCCGCGGATTGACGCACAGCGGCGTGAGCAGGCCCTCCAGGATGCGCTGACGACTCAGGCGTTGCCAGCGCGGCCCATCCCAGCCGACGCTTTCCGTCGGCAACGGCGCGACCGCTATCGCCAGCGAGAGCGGCGGCGAAGCGGCGAGCTCTCCCCACCACGGAGACAGGGGGATGCCTTCCATCACGCGCAGAATGGGATTGTGCTCCGGGCGGAAGTCGAATTCATAGACTGCGTGCAGGCTGTTCGCGTTCGGCTCCTGGAGCACCGGCCACAGGGGCGTCGTCGCGGCGAGCAGCAGCGCCGGCAGCGCGGCCATCGCCACGCCGGCGCCCCGCGCGAGCGCGGGCGGCAGGCCGCGCGCGGTGGCAGCGCGGCGCAGCGCGCGCCCCGCCTGCACCGCGCCGCAGGCGGTCGCGAGCAGGAGCAGCGGCAGCATTGGCAGCAGGTAGCGGGCGAAGGTCAGCGGATTGTGGATCCATGCCGGTCGCGTGATGACAATGGCGAGTGCAGTCAGCGCAATGCCGGCGACGGCGGAGCGCGCTTCCGGCAGGCGCCGCCACACCGCCGGGGCGCCGACAAGCGCCGCCGCGCCGCAGAACAGCACCGCCGCGGTCGTGCCGGTACCGAACCAGAGATACCACACACCGAGCAGCGTGTCCGCATTCGGGAGGTCGACCCCGCTTTTCAAGCGCAACGATTCCGGATGCGCGAAAAGCGGCGGCAGCAACAGCACCGCCATCGGCAGCGCCGCGGCGAGCGCGAGCACTACGATGCGCGCGCCGTCGCGTCGACGCTCTTCGCCGGCACTGCGCGCACACCGCCATAGCGCGGTTGCGAACGGGGCGACGACAAATGGGCCGACGACCGGGTGCAGCCACGCGGCGAGGCTCGCGCAGGTCACATAGGCCGCCGCGTCGGCGACCGGTGGCGCTCGTGACTCGATATAACGCCGGAAGGCGACGTGCGCGGCCCAGGCGAGCAGCAGCGTCAGCGCGTACGGCCGCGCGCTGCGGCTGAAAAAGAAGAGCAGCGGCGAGATCGCGAGCAGCGCCGCGAAAACAAGCGCCTCCTTGGGCCCGACGCGACGCGCGACGTACCACGGAAACAGGATCAAGGTCGCGATGCCGGCTGCGAGCGACGGCCACCGCATCGCGATCTCCGACAGGCCGAACAGCTGCGCCTCGAGCCCGTAGAGCAGCGTCAGTGGAATGCTGTGGTCGGAGTGTCCGAAATCGAGAAAGATGGCAAGTGGGCTATCGTGCACGATGCGATACACCGCGTGCCACTCGTCCTCGAGCAGCAGCTGCGTAGCGAATTGCTCGAATCGCAGCCAGATGCCGACCCCGAGCGCCAGCGCGAATAACAGCAGGAAACTAAGGCGCGCCGAGCGAATCCCAGCCACCCTTAAGGATGCGAGCGACGATGCGGAATCCGGCGCCGCCAAGCGGCTGGATCACCGCCGCTTCGCGCCCGGCGAGGTCTCAACGCGGCGCCGGTCCGCCGGGCCAATTCGGACACCGCCGTCACTCGACGGCGCGCGCCGCGCTCCGCAACGCCGCGGCGCCTGCCTGCGTTGCCGGGTCATCGTCCCAGGCGAGGTCGCCGTCGACGACGGGCGCGCCCTCGGCGCGGATCGCGGCGAAGTCGCGCAGCGTCCGGTCGAGCAGGTGCGTGGTAACCACGTTGCCGAGCGCGTTGAAGATCGTTTCGATGCGGCCGGGGTACTTGCTTTCCCATTCGCGCAACATCGAGGCAACCAGCCGCCGCTGCAGGTTTTCCTGTGATCCGCAGAGATTGCACGGAATGATCGGAAACGCCATGGCCGCGGCGTAGCGCGCGAGGTCGCGCTCGCGCACATAGGCCAGCGGCCGCACCACCACGTGCTTGCCGTCATCGGAAACGAGCTTCGGCGGCATCGTCTTCAGCTTGCCGCCGAAGAACAGATTCAGGAAGAACGTCGCGAGAATATCGTCGCGATGGTGCCCGAGCGCGATCTTGGTGGCGCCGAGCTCAGTCGCTACGCGATAGAGTGCGCCGCGGCGCAGCCGCGAGCACAAGGAACACATCGTCTTGCCCTCGGGAATCAGGCGCTTGACCACGCGGTAGGTATCCTGCTCCTCGATGTGGAACGCTACGCCGCGCGAACCCAGGTACGCGGGCAGAACGTCGGCAGGGAAGCCCGGCTGTTTCTGATCGAGATTGACGGCGATGAGCTCGAACGACACCGGTGCGCGGTCGCGCAGCGAGAGCAGGATGTCGAGCAGGCCGTAGCTGTCCTTGCCTCCCGACAGGCAAACCATTACGCGATCGCCCGCCTCGATCATGGCGAAATCGGCAATCGCCTGGCCGACCAGACGCCGCAAGCGTTTCTTGAGCTTGTTGGTCTCGAAATCCGCGCGCTTGACCTCGCGCGCGGTGCGACCGCTGCGCGCGAGGAGCGCTACTGGGGCGTCCACGCGAAGTTGCTGCCGCGTCAACCCGACGCAACCGGCGCCGGGGCGCGCGCAGCCATTGCGAAGGCGATGCGCGCCACGCCGCAGGTGATGATCTGGAAACCGACCAGATAGCCGATCAGCACCAGCGAGCCGAGCGGCCAGCCGATCGCGATCAGGATCGCGAACAGGATCGACACGATGCCGTTGGCGAGCAGCCAACCCCAGCCCTTGTGCGGCTTGATCTTGAGCGCCAGCCCGATTTCGACCACGCCGGCAGCGGTCAGCAGAGCGGCGACCAACAGCGCCAACGACGCGGCACCAGCGAGGGGATTGGCGACGAGCAGGAAGCCCAGGGCGAGGTAGACCACGCCGACGAGCAATCGCCAGCCGAAGCTGGCCTCGGTGCGCGTTTTAATGGCGATGGCGATGGCGATGCCGCCGGCGATGAGCGCGAACCAGCCGACGTAGAGCGTGGCGGCGACTGCCGCGATGACAGGGAACAGCAGGGCAACGACGCCGGCCAACACCAGCAGAATGCCCAGTAGGAGGGACCAGCCCGAGGACAATCCAGAACCGTGCGATACCGGGGGAAGTGTGGCCGTGCTCATGAGCGGCTCCTTGGTTGCCGCCGCAGGTAGGCGTCGGCATGGCGGCCACCGGCATCCGCTGCGGTGGGGGCGATGGTAGCATAGCGGGCGTTTGCCCGGCACTCCCAGCACGCGAGGTTCCCCTCCGCCGGCGCCTTCGCTTCGACAAACCGCTCATGCTCAAAATCAGCCACGGCTTCGACGCCGGCGCCATCGAGACGATCGCGGCACACCGCGCCGACGACATCCGCGTCAATATCCGCGCCGACTCGCATGCCGAGTTCCGGCAATGGTTCTTTTTTCGCGTGCAGGGTGTCCGCGACCAGGTTTGTCGCATCCGTTTCGAGAATGCCGGTCAATGCACCTATGTCGACGGCTGGCAAGGCTATCGCGCGGTCGCCTCGTATGATCGCCGGCAGTGGTTCAGGGTGCCGACCAGTTTCGACGGCAGCAAGCTGGAGATTGTGCATGCGCCGGATCGGGATTCGGTGTGGTACGCGTACTTCGAACCCTATTCATGGGAACGGCACCTGGATTTGCTCGGGCGGGTGGAGGATTCACCGTTCGCGCGCGTGCGCGATCTGGGCAACACGGTCGATGGCCGCGACCTCAATCTGGTGCTGGTGGGCACACCCGGCGCGGGCAAACGCGCGCTCTGGGTCATCGCGCGCCAGCATCCGGGCGAGACCATGGCCGAATGGTTTGTCGAGGGCATGCTCGACCGCTTGCTCGATCGCAGCGACCCGGTTTCGCGCACCCTGCTCGCGCGCGCGGTCGTGCACATCGTTCCGAATATGAATCCCGATGGCAGCGTGCGCGGCAACCTGCGCACCAACGCGACCGGAGCCAACCTCAACCGCGAGTGGAGTGCGCCCAGTGCTGAGCGCAGTCCCGAGGTCTTCCACGTGCGTGCCGCGATGCACGAAAGCGGGGTTGACGCCTTTCTCGACGTCCACGGCGACGAGAGCCTGCCGTACGTCTTCGTCGACGGCTGCGAACGGGTGCCGGGATTCACGGCCAAGCAGGAGGCCCTGCAGCGCGCGTTCGGCGCTGCCTTCAAGCGCGCGAGCCCCGACTTCCAGGACGTCCATGGCTATCGCAGCGACAAGGAAACGAAGAGCAACCTGACGCTCGCTTCGAAATATGTGGGGCACGCCTTTGGCTGCCTGGCGCTGACGCTCGAGATGCCGTTCAAGGACAACGCCGACCTGCCCGACGAGGTGGTCGGCTGGAGCGGCGAGCGCAGCCGCCGGCTCGGCGCCGCCGCGGTCGAACCGCTGCTCGCCGTCCTGCCGGACCTGTAGCACGCCTGCCTCCGCCATTTGGCGCTAAGATTGAAGCAAAAGGGGGACAAGCAATGCAGACTCTCGTCGTGGCCAACCCGAAGGGTGGCAGCGGAAAGACGACGCTCGCGACCAACGCCGCTGGCTGGCTCGCCGGGCGCAAACAGCGGGTCGTGCTGGCCGATTTCGATCCGCTGCGCGCGGCCGCGGAATGGCTCTCGCGCCGCCCGCGGCTTTTCCCCGCGATCGGCGGCTGGACGCCTGACGGCCCGAAGAAGGAACTCAGGGGCGAGCCGCCGCACTGGCTGGTGATCGATACTCCCGCCGAGCTGCATGGCGAGAGTCTGCGCGACGCCATGCGGCGCGCGGACATCCTGCTGGTGCCGGTGTCGCCGAGCGCGTTCGACATGGGCGCGACGCAGCACTTCCTCGACCAGATCGGCGAGTACAAGGCGGTAAAAAAAGGCGAGATCGCGATCGGACTGGTCGCAATGCGGGTCGACGCGCGCACCAACAGCGCCGGCGAGCTCGACGAGTTTCTCGAGGCGCTGGACTATCCCGTGGTCGCGCATCTGCGCCAGACGCAGGTCTACGTGTACTGCGCGCGCGACGGATTGACGGTGTTCGATCTGCCGCGCTCACGCGGCGAGCAGGACTGGGAGCAATGGCGGCCGCTGACGCGCTGGATAGCGCGGCAGAGCGCCGGAGCGAAAGCCTAGCACCGGTCAGACGCGGTACGCCGGCCAGCGCTCCTGCAGCGCGAGCCAGAGCCCGCTGGCAACGATGACCGCCATGCCCAGCGCCGACCAGTGGTCGGGCAGCTGGCCAAAAATCGCCCACCCGTAGAGCGTCGCCCAGATCATCTGCAGGTAGGTAAACGGCGTCAGCAGAGATGCCGGCGCAAGCAGGTAGGCGCTGATCACGAACCAGTGGCCGAGGCCGGCGAAAAGCCCGAGCAGAAGGAACAAGGCGGCGTCGCGCAGCGACGGCGCGCCGCCATCGAACTGCCACGGCAGCGCGAGCGACAACCCCACCGTGCCCGCGAGCGCGCTATAGAACAGCGTCGTGTAGGCACTCTCGTCGGCGAGCTTGCGCGTGATCAGGAAATAGAGCGCGTTGCACAGCGCCGCGACAACAAGCAGCAGCGTTGCCGGATGGAACACGGCCGAGCCAGGCCGGACCAGGACCAGGATCCCGACGAACCCCGCCACCGACGCCACCCAGCGCGCGCGGTTGGGTCGCTCGTCGAGCAGCGGCCCGGAGAGGACGATGACGAAGATCGGCGCGAGAAACGTGATCGCCGAGGCCTCCGCCAAGGGCAGATAGCGCAATCCGCCGAAGAAGCACAGTGTTGCGCAGAGCAGAAATCCCGAGCGCAGGAACTGCAGCGCGGGATGGCGCGTGCGCCAGAACCCCGGCCCGGTGCGCTGCCAGGCAAACGGCGTTACCACCAGCATCTGGCCGGCGTAGCGCGCCCATACCACGAGGAAGAGCGTGTGGTCGCGTACCAGATACTTTGCCGTCGCATCCAATGACGACAAACATAGCCCAGCGAGCAGGAACAGCGGCAGCGCGCGGCGGAGTGGGTCGATGTCAGGCATGCGTCGCGCGCAGCGCACCGCTGCGTCGGCTCAATGCCTACGCGAGCAGGGCGAAGTCCGCCGCGAGCTGTGTTCGACTCACGCCGCCAGCAGCTCGCGCAATACAAACGGCAGGATGCCCCCGTGGTGGTAGTAATCGACCTCGATCGGCGTGTCGATGCGCAACAGCACCGCGACCGACTGCGTCGAGCCGTCCTTGCGCCGAATCGTCAGCGTCACGTCCATCTGCGGGCGGATGCCCGCCTCCACGCCGGTGAGATCGAACTCCTCATCGCCCACGATCTTGAGCGAGACAACGCTGTCTGTGCCCTTGAACTGGCAGGGCAGCACGCCCATCCCGACCAGGTTGGAGCGGTGGATGCGCTCGAAGCTTCGCGCCACGACCACCTTGACTCCCAGGAGCTGGGTGCCCTTGGCCGCCCAGTCGCGCGAGCTCCCCGTGCCGTACTCCTCGCCGGCGAACACCATCGTTGGCGTGCCGCGTGCGACGTACTGCATGGCCGCCTCGTAGATCGACGTCTGCTTGCCATCGGGCTGCACGATCGTCACGCCGCCTTCGACGCGCGACCCGTCGGGCTTCTGCGGCAGCATCAGGTTGCGGATGCGGACGTTGGCGAAGGTGCCGCGCATCATCACCTCGTGATTGCCGCGGCGCGAGCCATAGCTGTTGAAGTCGGGCACCGCGACGTCGTGCTCGAGCAGGTAGATGCCCGCCGGCGAGGTCGGCTTGATCGCGCCGGCGGGACTGATGTGATCGGTGGTCACCGAGTCGCCGAAGATGCCGAGCGCGCGCGCGCCGCGGATGTCCTTTACCGTGCCGGTCTGCATGGTGAAGTCCTTGAAGAAGGGCGGCTCGGCGATATAGGTGGATTTGTCCCAGACATAAACCTGGCCGGTGGAGGTCGGGACGCTGTTCCACAGCGGATTGTCCTTGGTGAAATCGCCGTACAGGCGGCGGTACGTCGCCGGATCAGTGGCGTACTGCATCACCGCGCCGACTTCTTGCGCCGAGGGCCAGATATCGCGCAGGAAGACCGGCTGCCCGTCGCGGCCATTGCCAAGCGGCTCGGTGGTCATATCGATGTTGGCACGGCCGGCAATCGCGTAGGCGACGACCAGGGGCGGCGAGGCGAGGAAGTTGGCCTTGATGCTGGGATGGATGCGTGCCTCGAAATTGCGGTTGCCTGACAGCACGGCCGCGCAGACGAGATCGTTCTGCGTGATCGCCTCCTCGATGGCGGGGTCGAGCGGCCCGGAATTGCCGATGCAGGTCGTGCAGCCGTAGCCGGCGAGGTAGAAGTTGAGTTTCTCCAGCTCGGGCAGCAGGCCCGCCTTTTCGAGGTAGTCGGTGACCACGCGCGAACCCGGGGCCAGCGAGGTCTTGATGTGGGGCTGGACGGAGAGCCCCTTGGCTGCGGCCTTTTTCGCCAGCAGACCCGCGGCAAGCAGCACGCCCGGGTTCGAAGTATTGGTGCATGACGTGATCGCGGCGATCAGCACATCGCCGTTGCCGATGTCGACCGGTTTGGCCCGCGGCGACGGCACGCGATCCGGCGTCGGACGATTGTCGACCATCTCCACGACGTCCATGGGATGACCGTTGTTGGGCAGTTGCTGGGCGCTGTCGTTGACCTCCCGCGCGGCGACGTTGATGAGCTTCGTCGGATAGCGGCGCGTAAGCTTGTCTGCGGGCTGATTGAACCCGTTTTCCGCGGCCGGCTTGGAAAAGAGCGTATTGAACGAAGCCTTCATCTGCGGCAGCGGAATGCGGTCCTGCGGGCGCTTCGGGCCGGCCAGGCTCGGCACAACCGTGGCCAGGTCGAGTTCGAGCGTTTGCGAGTAATCGATCGCGCCTGCCGCCGGCATGCCGAACAGGCCCTGCGCACGGAAGTAGGCTTCGAAGGCTTCGATCTCCTCCTGCGTGCGGCCGGTGTTGACCAGATACTCGACGGTCTTGTCGTCGACCGCGAAGAAGCCCATCGTCGCGCCGTACTCGGGCGCCATGTTGCCGATCGTCGCCCGATCCGGAACCGGCAGCGACGCGGCCCCTTCGCCGAAGAATTCGACGAATTTGCCGACGACCTTCGCCTTGCGCAGCATTTCGGTGACGACCAGCACGAGGTCGGTGGCGGTCACGCCTTCGCTGAGCCGACCCCGCAGATGCACGCCGACGACGTCCGGGGTCAGGAAATAGACCGGCTGGCCGAGCATGCCGGCCTCGGCTTCGATGCCGCCCACGCCCCATCCGACTACGCCGATGCCGTTGATCATCGTGGTGTGCGAATCGGTGCCGACGAGCGTATCCGGGTAGTAGACCCCGGCCTTCTGGTGCACGCCTCGCGCGAGGTATTCGAGGTTGACCTGGTGCACGATGCCGATGCCGGGCGGCACGACCTTGAACGTGTCGAATGCCTGCATCCCCCACTTCATGAATTTGTAGCGCTCGGCGTTGCGCTGGAATTCGACTTTCATGTTGAGGTCGAGCGCGTTCTTGGTACCGTAGTAATCGACCTGCACCGAATGATCGACGACCAGATCGACCGGCACCAGCGGCTCGACCACCTTCGGATTCTTGCCCATGCGTTGCGCGACGCCGCGCATGGCGGCGAGGTCGCACAACAGCGGAACCCCGGTGAAATCCTGCAACACCACGCGCGCGACGACAAACGGAATCTCGTCGGTGCGCGGAGCGTTTGGGCTCCAGCTCGCGAGCTGGCGCACGTGTTCCTCCGTAATCTTCTTGCCGTCGCAATTGCGCAGCACGGATTCGAGCACGATGCGGATCGACACCGGCAGTCGCGAGACCTTGCCAGCGCCGGCTTTTTCCAGCGCCGGCAGCGAGTAGTAGTTGCCGCTCTTGCCACTGGCGGTGCGAAACTGCTGCAGGGTCTGGTGCAGGGCGTGAACCATCAGCACTCCTTAGCGGTTCGGGAAGGGCGGCAGTGCGCGCGCCGGCTTGGGCGTGATCCCCTTCGCCTTGGCGTCGGCCGCGTCCTTCGCGGCCTTTACGTCATCATATAGGTTCGTTTTCACGCCGCTGGCCTTGATCAGGTCGCCGGGGCGCTGGCCGGCCGGACAGGGTCCGACCCATTTCCCCTCGAGCGTGGCGTGGCCCTGCGCCTCGCTGCCAAAGGGGGGATTGTAGGTCGACTTGCTTTCGATCTTGTACGCCGAATCGAATTTGCCGCTGATTACCGCGTGCGTTTTCGACATGCTGCTGCGCACCTTGCAGGTGGCGTCCACGACGAGTTTGTCGCCGCTGCGGGTCAGCTTGTCCGCCTTGCAGGCCTCGCCGCGCGTCCCCTCGGCGAGCTGCCACAGGACGTTGTCGGCTGCCTCGTCGACGCACAGCGTGTCCTTGCGGGGCTGGTCGTCGGTGCGCGTCGTCGTGCGGGTAATTTCCCACAGCCCGGACTTGCGCTTGGGGGGCTCCTGCGCCAGCGCGGAGCCGACGGCGAGGACGAGGGTAAGAAAGATTAGCGTGAGGTTGCGCATTGCGTTCTCCAACAGGCTTAGATTACAAACAGATCGACGAATGCGGGCACCGCCGTTGTCGCCAGTCGTTCGGCGTCCAGGGCGAGCTCGAGGATGGCCCGCTGCTGCTTGGGCGGAAAGCGGCGCGCCAGGTTGGTCTTGAATTTCTCGATCAGCAAGGGAATGCCTTCGCTGCGCCGGCGGCGATGCCCGATCGGATACTCGACGACGACCTCGTCGAGGCGGGTTCCGTCGTCGAACTCGACGGTGATGGCGTTGGCGATCGAGCGCTTGTCGGGGTCGAGGTAGTCCTTCGAAAACTGGCGGTCCTCGACGCATTCCATGCGCGCCCGCAGCGCGTCGATGCGCGGGTCAGCCGCCACGCTGTCCTCGTAATCGCCGGCGGTCAGACGGCCGTAGATCAGTGGCACGGCCACCATGTACTGGATGCAATGGTCGCGATCGGCGGGGTTGGCAAGCGGGCCTCTCTTGTCGATGATGCGGATCGCCGACTCGTGGGTGCGGATCGTGATGCGCGAGATCCGGTCGAGTCGATCGACCACTTTCGGGTGCAGCGCCATCGCGCATTCGACCGCGGTCTGGGCGTGGAATTCCGCGGGATAGGAAATCTTGAACAGGATATTCTCCATCACGTAGCTGCCGTAGGGCCGCGGCAGGCTCAGCGGCTTGCCCCGGAACAGCACGTCGTAGAAACCCCAGGTTTTCGCAGTCAGCACCGAGGGGTAGCCCATTTCTCCCTTGGCAACCATCAGCGCCAGGCGCACCGCGCGGGCGGTGGCGTCGCCCGCGGCCCAGCTCTTGCGCGAGCCCGTGTTGGGTGCATGGCGGTAGGTGCGTAGCGACTGGCCGTCGACCCAGGCGAGCGACACTGCATCGATGATCTCGTGGTGCGCGAGGCCGAGCATCTGGGCCACCACTGCGGTCGAAGCAACCTTGACCAACACCACATGATCGAGTCCGACGCGGTTGAAGCTGTTCTCGAGCGCGATAATCCCCTGGATCTCGTGCGCCTTGATCATCGCGGTCAGCACCGCATGCATGGTCAACGGCGTCCCGCCGGCGGCGAGCGCGGTGCGCGAAAGCCAATCGGCCGTGGCGAGTATGCCGCCGAGATTGTCCGAGGGATGCCCCCATTCGGCAGCGAGCCAAGTGTCATTGAAGTCGAGCCAGCGGATCATCGCGCCGATGCAAAACGCCGCCTGCACCGGGTCGAGCTGAAACTGGGTCCCCGGCACCTTCGCGCCGTGGGGCACGACAGTTCCCGGGACGATAGGTCCCAGCAATTTGGTGCAGGCGGGGTAGGAAAGGGCTTCCAGTCCGCAGCCGAGCGTATCGAGCAGGCAATGCCGCGCGGTCGTGTAGGCGGACTCGCTCGTCACCGTGTAGCCGCTGACGTAATCGGCGATATCGACCAGCACCGGGTCAGGTTGCGGGCGGACGTTGGACAGTGCCGCGGTCACGCTCAATCCTCCGGGTTGGCGCCGGCCTTGTCCGCCGGGGCGGCCGGCGCCGGCGGGCTGGGTGCGGCGAGCGCGTTATAACCCGCAACGCGCCAGCGTCCGTCGGCGAAGGTGAGCAGAATCGACTCGAGGATCGGCGGTGCGGCGGCGAATTGGGTGAGGTAGGTCGCCGTCACGTATTGGCCCCTGGGCGCGCCGCGCACCGTGGTGGCGAAGTCGGCGCGCTGCAATTCCCGCGCGACCGGCTTGCCGAGTGCGGAGCGCGGCATGCCGACGTCGGCAATCCAGTCGTCCAGGCTGCGCCCCTGCTTCATCACCGCGGCCACATCGTTCCAGGTTTCGCCGTAGTCTCCGCCGTCGAGGGCATCGAGCCAATGGGCGGCTTGCTCGGTTGCCGCGGCCACCGCCGCGGCGCGGTCCGCGTCCTCGTCAGCCTGCGCCGGCGAAAAGCCGAGCGCGGCGACCAGCCCGGCGAGGCCGACGAGCATCGCAGCAGAGGGTCTGCCGGCCCGGTGTTTCATCGGCGGTGCGCCAGCGGCACGAACGGCAGATCTTCCGGGCCGATGTAGTTGCCCGAGGGCCGGATGATCTTGCCATCCATGCGCTGCTCGATCACGTGCGCCGACCATCCGGACGTGCGCGAAATGACGAACAGCGGGGTGAACATCGTCGTGGGCACGCCCATCATGTGGTAACTGACCGCAGAGAACCAGTCAAGGTTCGCGAACATGTTCTTGGCATCGGCCATGACCCGCTCAATGCGCTCGGCGATGGCGAACATCTTCAGGTCGTTCGCCTCGGCCGAAAGTCGGCGCGCGACCTGCTTGATCACGCGATTGCGCGGATCGCTCACGGTGTACACCGGGTGCCCGAAACCGATGATGACTTCCTTGGCCGCCACGCGCCGCTGGATGTCGGCTTCGGCTTCGTCGGGGGTCGCATAGCGCTGTTGCACTTCGAAAGAGAATTCGTTTGCGCCGCCGTGCTTGGGACCGCGCAGCGCGCCGATGGCGCCGGTAAGCGCCGAGTACACATCCGAGCCGGTTCCGGCGATGACGCGGGCGGTGAAGGTCGAGGCGTTGAACTCGTGCTCGGCGTAGAGATTGAGCGAAGTGTGCATCGCCCGCACCCACGACGCCGGCGGCGGTTTGCCATGCAACAGGTGCAGGAAATGGCCGCCGATCGAATCGTCGCCTGTCTCGACGTCGATCCGCTTGCCGCTGCGCGTCCAATGGTGCCAGTACAGCAGCATCGAGCCCAACGATGCCATGAGGCGATCGGCGATATCGCGCGCGCCGCTCGCGTCATGTCCCTCGTGTTCGGGCAGCACGCCGCCCAGCGCGGAAACCCCGGTGCGCATGACGTCCATCGGGTGCGCTGCCGCCGGGATGCGCTCGAGCGTTTCACGCACCGCCTCGGGCACGCCGCGCAGCTCCGCGAGCTTCGCCTTGTAGGCGGCGAGCTCGGCGACGGTTGGCAGCTTGCCATGGACAAGGAGGTGGGCGATTTCCTCGAACTCACAGGTATCGGCGATGTCGAGGATGTCGTAGCCGCGATAATGCAGGTCATTGCCGGTCCGGCCGACGGTGCACAGCGCGGTGTTCCCGGCGACAATCCCGGACAGCGCAACCGACTTCTTGGGTTTCGTGCCGGCGGTGGCGCCAGCGCCGGGTTCAGCCATGACAGCCTCCGCGCTCATGGGGTACTTCGCTTGAACAGTGCGTCGAGCTTTGCTTCGTAGGCGTGATAGCCGAGGAACTCGTAGAGCTCTTCCCGGGTCTGCATCGTGTCGAGGACCGCCTTCTGGGTGCCGTCGCGGCGCAGGGTCCGATACAGTGCAAGTGCGGCCTTGTTCATCGCGCGAAACGCCGACAGGGGGTAGAGTGCGATGGCCACGCCCGCGCTGTGCAGCTCGGCCACGGTGTACAGCGGCGTCTGTCCGAACTCGGTGATATTGGCGAGCACGGGCACCTTGACCGCGTCGGCGAAGCGGCGGTACATCGCAAGCTCGGTGATCGCTTCGGGAAAAATCATGTCCGCACCGGCCTCGACATAGGCGCGGGCACGGTCGAGGGCGGCCTCGATGCCCTCCACGGCGAGGGCGTCGGTGCGGGCCATGATGACGAAGTTGGCATCGGTTCGTGCATCGACGGCGGCCTTGACGCGGTCGACCATCTCAGCCTTTGCCACGAGCTCCTTGCCCGGTCGGTGCCCGCAGCGCTTGGCGCCGACCTGATCCTCGATGTGCAGCGCCGCCGCGCCGAACTTGACCAGTGACCGGACCGTGCGCGCGATGTTGAACGCCGACGCACCGAATCCAGTATCGACGTCGACCAGCAGCGGCAGCGCGCAAACGTCGGTGATGCGGCGGACATCGGTCAGCACGTCGTCCAGGTTGGTGATGCCCAGGTCCGGCACGCCGAGCGAGCCGGCAGCGACCCCGCCTCCCGACAGATAGAGTGCGCGGAAGCCGCTCTTCTCGGCGAGGATCGCGTGATACGCGCAGATGGCGCCGGGGACCTGCAGCGGTTTTTCGGCGGCCAGTGCGGCGCGCAACGCGGCGCCAGGGGAGGGCGCGCTCATCGCGGCGCGGCCTGGTTCGCGGCTGCGGGTGCGCCGGCAGCAAAAAAAGCGCCGGCCGAGGCCGGCAGCGGCGCGCCCATGGCGTGCGCCTGCTGCAGCAGCTCCCAGAAGAAACGATACGACGCGCGGTCGTAGAGCTTGCCGTCGTGGCGGATCGGGCCCCAGTCGGCGGCCTGCGCCGCGGCGAGCACCGTGGCTGCCGTCGCGACCGCGTTGGCGTCGGGACTGAATGCGCGCACGATCGGCTCGATTTGCGTCGGATGAATGCTCCACATGCGCAAGAAGCCGAACTCGTCCTTCGCCCGCAGCGCGTCGGCATGCACGGCGTCTGGATCGTCGAGGGCGAGCGTCACGCCATGCGCGGGCACGACCGCGTGCGCGAGCGCCGCGGCGGCGACCTCGCATTTGGCGCGGCGGACGAGCGGATGATCGAATTGTCCGGGACTCTGCATGGCGGCGGCGGGGATCGCGCCACGGTGCGCGCTGACAAAGTCGAGTGTCCCGAAGTCGAGGCTCGCGATCCCGGGCAGCGCGGCAATGGCCCAGGCATCGTGCACCGCACCCGGGGTCTCGATCATGACGCTGACCGGAATCGTGCGATGCACGCCCGCGCGCAGCGCTTCCTCGCGCACCGCGTGCAGAAATCGTTCCACATCCCCGACCGTGTTGACCTTGGGCACGGTCAGGAACGCGATCTTCGCGCCCGCTTCGCCGACCAGGATATCGAGCTCGCTGCGCCACGTCGCGTGGGTAAGGTCATGGATGCGCGCGCCGACGCGCCCAAACGCATTGTCGCCGCCCACGATCAGGGCAGCCATCGCTTTGGCGTGCGCGCGCTCCTGGCCCACCGGTGCGCCATCTTCGCAATCGCAGGCAATGTCAAAGACCGGGCCCATCTCGTGCTGCAGCGTGAGTGCCTTGCGGAGATAGCGTTCGTTGCCGGCATAGTGCACGCACGGCGGCAGGCGCGGCAGCGCGCGCGCGGGGTCGTAGAGTGCGGCGGAAGGATGCAGCGGCCCGGCCATGGATCGTCTCTCTCGCTGCTCCTGCGGCGGAGCGATCTCCGTCAGCACCACGCTCAGCCCAGGAGCGAGGCGACGCCGGCCCGCTCTTCTTCGAGCTCTTTTAGCGTCGCGTCCATCCGTTCCCGCGAAAACGCGTCGATCTCCAGCCCCGCCACGAGTTTGTACTCACCACCGGCGGTGGTGACCGGAAAGCCGTAGACGACCTCGGGCGGGATGCCGTAACTGCCGTCGGAGGGCACGCCCATCGTCACCCACTTGCCGTTGCTGCCGCCAAGCCAGTCCCGAACGTGATCGATGGCCGCGTTGGCGGCCGATGCCGCCGAGGAGAGCCCCCGCGCCTCGATAATCGCCGCGCCGCGCTTGCCGACGGTCGGGATGAACACGCTGCGGTTCCAGTTGTCGTCGCTGATCTTGGCCTTGAGCGAGACGCCCTCGGCGGTGGCGAAGCGGTAATCGGGATACATCGTCGGGGAGTGGTTGCCCCAGACGATCAGGCGCTCGATCGAGCCGACGGATACCCCGGCCCTGGCCGCGAGCTGCGAGAGCGCGCGATTGTGGTCGAGTCGCAGCATGGCGGTGAAGGTCTTGCGCGGCAGCGATGGCGCGGACTTCATCGCGATATAAGCATTGGTATTGGCCGGATTGCCAACGACGAGCACCTTGACGCCACGGCTGGCCACGGCGTCGAGCGCCTTCCCCTGCGCGGTGAAGATCTTGGCGTTCTCGAGCAGCAGGTCCTTGCGTTCCATGCCCGGCCCGCGCGGCCGCGCGCCAACCAAGAGCGCGACCTCCGCGTCCTTGAACGCAACAGTCGCGTCGCCGCTCCCGCTCATTCCCGCCAGCAGCGGGAAGGCGCAGTCCTCGATCTCCATCATCACGCCCTTGAGCGCGGCCTGCACCTTGTCGATCGGCAGTTCGAGCAGCTGCAGGATCACGGGTTGATCGTTGCCGAGCATCTGGCCGCTGGCAATCCGGAACAGCAGGCTGTAACCAATCTGGCCGGCGGCGCCGGTCACCGCGACGCGGACGGGTTTCTTCATGGACGACTCCTGGCGAGCATGGGTCTGGCGATCGGGGGCGGCCGGCCGCTTGCGTCCCGGGCGATCGATCCGGTCGGCTGCAGGGCATGCCGCGCACGCCCCGCGCCTTGCGAGGCACGTCGAACCGCACCGACGCGCGCAGCCATGCGCATGTTACGGTGCCCGCCGCGGGGTGTCGAGTCCGGAGTTGCGGCGTACGCACGCGCGTGCAAACCCAGGGCGCCTGCGGTGGCAGGAGCGTCCCGATTGCCTGTATAATTTTTGCCGTGCACCAACCACCGGACGCTTTCGCTGCCGCGTGCCGAGATTCGCCATGTCTGCCCTCGAGCGACCCGTGACCAAGCAGCGCCCCGTCTATCTCAACCTGCTGCACATCCGCCTGCCGCTGCCCGGGATCGTGTCGATCCTGCATCGGATTTCCGGCGCGGTTCTGTTCTTTGTCGGGTTGCCGCTGTTGCTCGTCGCCCTGCAGCGCAGCCTCGGCTCGCCGGAGGCGTTCCACGGCTTGCAGGCAGCGCTCGCCACGCCGCTCTCGAAGCTCGTTCTGCTCGGTTTGGCGTGGGCCTATCTGCACCATTTCTGCGCGGGTATCCGGTTTCTGCTGCTCGATGTCCACCAGGGCATCGAGCTCAAGCCAGCGCGCCGCTCCAGCATCGCGGTGCTGGTCATAAGCCTCGCGCTGACGCTCCTGGTCGGGGTGCGGCTGTGGTGAGGCGCATCGTCGTCGGCGCGCACTACGGACTCAAGGACTGGCTCATCCAGCGCATCAGCGCGCTGGTGATGGTGTTCTATACGCTGCTCGTGCTGACAATCGTCTGCTACGAGGAGGACGTGGATTACGGCCTCTGGCAGGCGCTGTTTGCCAACGGCGCGTTTCGCGTGGCCACGGCGCTGTTCTGGCTGGCGTTGCTCTGGCACGCCTGGGTGGGCATGCGCGACATCTGGATGGATTACGTGAAGCCGACGGCGCTGCGGCTGACAGTCGAAACGCTCACCGCAATAACCTTGCTGGGCTACGCCGCCTGGCTCGTCGATCTGCTCTGGGGTCGCGCGTGAGCCTGCCGCTGCGCAAGTTCGACGCCATCGTGGTCGGCTCGGGGGGCGCGGGCATGCGCGCCTCGCTGCAGCTCGCGGAGGCAGGACTGTCGGTGGCGGTCCTGTCGAAGGTGTTTCCAACCCGTTCCCACACCGTGGCGGCCCAGGGCGGTATCGGCGCGGCGCTCGGCAACATGAGCGAGGATCACTGGCTGTGGCACATGTATGACACGATCAAGGGCTCCGACTGGCTCGGGGACCAGGACGCGATCGAATACATGTGCCGCACCGCGCCGGAAGTCGTCTACGAGCTCGAGCACTTCGGGATGCCGTTCGATCGCAATGCGGACGGTACGATCTATCAGCGCCCGTTTGGCGGGCACTCGGCGAACTTCGGCGAAAAGCCGGTGCAGCGCGCGGTCGCCGTCGCCGACCGCACCGGGCACGCCATGCTGCACACGCTGTATCAGCGCAATGTCCGCGCGCGCACGCAGTTCTTCGTCGAATGGATGGCCCTCGACCTGATTCGCGATGCCGACGGTGACGTGCTCGGGGTGACGGCGCTGGAGATGGAGACGAGCGAGGTCATGATCCTGCAGGCGAAGGCGACGCTGTTCGCCACCGGCGGCGCGGGACGAATCTTCGCGGCGAGCACCAACGCGTTCATCAACACCGGCGACGGCCTGGGCATGGCCGCGCGCGCCGGAATCCCGCTCGAGGACATGGAGTTCTGGCAGTTCCACCCGACCGGCGTGGCCGGCGCCGGAATACTGATCACCGAGGCCGTGCGCGGCGAGGGCGGCATCCTGCTCAATAGCAATGGCGAGCGCTTCATGGAGCGCTATGCGCCCAACCTCAAGGACCTCGCATCCCGCGACATCGTCTCGCGCTCGATGGACCAGGAAATCAAGGAAGGGCGGGGCTGCGGCCCACACAAGGACCATGTGCTGCTCAAGCTCGATCATCTCGGGCCCGAGATGATCATGAAGCGGCTGCCGGCGATCCGCGAGATCGCGATCAAGTTTGCCAACGTCGACCCCATCAAGGAGCCCATCCCGGTCGTGCCCACGATCCACTACATGATGGGCGGCATCCCGACCAATATCCACGGCCAGGTCGTGGCGCCCGCGGGCAGCGACCCGAATGCCGTCGTCGCCGGTTTCTACGCGGTCGGCGAGTGCGCTTGCGTGTCGGTGCACGGGGGCAATCGGCTGGGCACCAACTCGCTGCTCGATCTGCTGGTGTTTGGGCGCGCGGCCGGCAACCATGTCGTTGCCCGCGATCTGCTCCGGACCGGGCACAAGCCGTTGCCGGCGGATGCGGCCGACAGCGCGCTCGCGCGGCTCGCGCGCCTCGATGCCGCGGTCGCGGGCGAGCAGGTGGCCGACGTCGCGCATGCCCTGCGCCGCGCCATGCAAACCCACTGCGGCGTCTTTCGCAACGAGCAGCTGCTGCGCGAAGGCGTGGCCAAGGTCATGGAGATCGAGCAACGCGTCCGGCGCGTGGCGATCAAGGACAAGAGCAAGACGTTCAATACCGCGCGCGTGGAAGCGCTCGAACTCGACAACCTGATCGAGGTTGCCAAGGCGTCGATCGTGTCGGCGGAGGCGCGGCGCGAGTCGCGCGGCGCCCAGGCGCGCAGCGATTATCCGGAGCGCGACGATGCCCACTGGCTCAAGCATTCGCTGTGGTACCGCGATGGCAACCGGCTCGAGTACAAGCCCGTCAACATGAAGCCGCTTTCGGTCGAAGCGTTCCCTCCGAAGGCGCGTACCTATTAGGATTGCCTGCGCATGAAATTCCGCATCTACCGTTACGACCCCGACCAGGACGCGGCGCCGCGCATCCAGGACTACGACATCACACTCGACCCGCACGACCGCATGCTGCTCGACGCGCTGATCCGGCTCAAGGCGCACGACGATACCCTTGCGTTCCGGCGCTCCTGCCGGGAAGGGGTGTGCGGTTCCGACGCGATGAACATCAATGGCAAGAATGGGCTCGCCTGCATCACCAATCTGCGCGAGCTGAGGCAGCCGGTGGAGTTGCGGCCGATCCCGGGGTTGCCAGTGATCCGCGACCTGATCGTCGACATGAGCCAGTTCTTCAAGCAGTATCACTCGATCAAGCCCTATCTGGTCAACGACACGCCGCCGCCGGAGAAGGAGCGGCTGCAATCGCCGGCCGACCGGGAGGTGCTCGACGGCCTCTACGAATGCATCCTCTGCGCCTGCTGCTCCACCGCCTGCCCGTCATTCTGGTGGAATCCGGACAAGTTCGTCGGGCCTGCGGGTCTGCTGGCGGCGTACCGCTTCATCGCCGATTCGCGCGACCTCGCCACCAGCGAGCGGCTCGACAACCTCGAGGATCCGTATCGCCTGTTCCGCTGCCACAGCATCATGAATTGCGTCGACGTCTGCCCAAAGAACCTCAATCCGACCAAGGCGATCGGCAAGATCAAGGAGATCATGGTCAAGCGGGCGGTGTAATCCGCGCTCGCCGCCCCCATATCCCGGATAAGATCGAGGCGCATTTGCCGCACGCCATGGCCACCAGCGCTGAGCTCAATCGCCTGCGCTGGCGCTGCCGGCGCGGGATGCTGGAGAACGACCTGATCCTCGCTCGCTTTCTGGATGCGCGCGGTGCTGGCCTCGCGGCGGACGAGATCGCGGCGCTGTATCGGCTGCTGGAGTTGAGCGACAACGAGCTGTGGGATCTGCTGGCGGGCCGGCAACAGCCCGCGGATGCGGCGGTGGCCCCGCTGCTGGAAGCACTGAGAGCCGTCCGCGCGGGCGAGGATGCGCCGCCGCCGGATGCGTCCCGTTCTGCCTCCGCCTGGGAGTGACACGTCATGACCGACCACACCGCAACCCTGACCTTCAGCGATGGCTCGCCGTCGATCACCTTTCCGATCCTGCCCGGCACCATCGGTCCCGCGGTGGCCGATATTCGCGCCCTGTACGGCCAGACCGGCAAGTTCACCTACGATCCGGGGTTCCTGTCGACCGCAGCCTGTTCCTCGACGATCACTTATATCGACGGCGACAAGGGCGAGCTCCTCTACCGCGGCTACCCGATCGAGCAGCTCGCCGTGCAGTGCAACTTTCTCGAGGTCTGCTACCTGCTGCTGCGCGGCGAATTGCCGACTGCGGCGCAGAATGCCGAGTTCGTGCATACCGTCACCCAGCATACGATGGTGCACGAGCAGATGAACCAGTTCTTCCGCGGCTTCCGTCGCGATTCGCACCCGATGGCGATGCTGGTCGGCGTCGTCGGTTCGCTGTCGGCGTTCTATCACGACTCGCTCGACATCACCGATTCGTGGCACCGCGAAGTATCGGCCATTCGCCTCATCGCCAAGCTGCCGACGCTGGTCGCGACGTGCTACAAGTACACCCTCGGCCAGCCCTTCGTCTATCCCCGCAACGAGCTCTATTACACCGCGAATTTCATGCGCATGATGTTCTCGGTGCCGTGCGAGGAATACAAGGTCAACGACGTGCTCGTGCGCGCGCTCGACCGCATCTTCATCCTCCACGCCGACCACGAGCAGAACGCGTCGACGTCGACGGTGCGCCTGGCCGGCTCGTCCGGGTCCAATCCGTTCGCGTGCATCGCCGCCGGCATCGCCTGCCTGTGGGGCCCCGCGCATGGCGGCGCCAACGAGGCCGCGCTCAACATGCTCGAGGAAATCGGCGACGTGTCGAAGATCGGCGAATTCATCAAGCGGGCGAAGGACAAGAACTCCGGCGTCAAACTGATGGGTTTCGGGCATCGCGTGTACAAGAACTACGATCCGCGTGCGAAGCTGATGCGCGAAACCTGCTACGAGGTACTGGAGAACCTCGGTCTGCACGACGACCGCCTGTTCAAGCTGGCGATGACGCTGGAGAAGATCGCGCTCGAGGACGATTATTTCGTGCAGCGCAAGCTGTATCCTAACGTCGATTTCTACTCCGGCATCGTGCAGCGTGCAATCGGCATACCGGTGAGCCTGTTCACGGCGATCTTCGCGCTGGCGCGCACGGTAGGCTGGATCGCGCAATGGAATGAAATGATTTCCGACCCCGAGCAGAAGATCGGCCGCCCGCGACAGCTCTACACCGGGGCGACGCGCCGCGACGTGAAGCCGATCGCGCACCGCTGACGCGGATGTCCGCAACGACGAGGCAATCGACCATGATGAACGAACTTCGCGGGACGTCGACACTGTTCGGTAGCAACGCCCCGTTCATCGAGCAGCAGTACGAGATCTATCTGGCCAACCCCGGTGCCGTCGGCGCCGACTGGCGCGCGTATTTCGACCAGCTGCGCGACGGCGCCGAGGACGTGGCGCACGCGCCGGTCATCGACTCGTTCATCCAGCTCGCGAAAAGCCGGCGCCTGGCGGCGCCGATGGTCGACGCGCAGGCAATGCACAAGCAGGTGCTGGTGCTGCGACTGATCAGCAAGTACCGCACCCTCGGGGTGTTCCAGGCGGACCTCGATCCGCTGAAGCGGCAGGAAAGGCCCTACATCGCCGACCTGGACATCGGCAGCTACGGCTTTACCGATGCCGACCTGGAGGCGGAGTTCAACGTCGGCTCGTACCGAGGCGCGCCCGGCGGGGCGGACCGCATGCGCCTGCGCGACCTGATCGCGGCGCTGCAGGAAACGTACTGCCGCACCTTCGCCACCGAGTACATGTACATGTCCGACACGCCGCAGAAGCGCTTCATCCAGGAACGCATCGAGCCGCTGCGGTCGCGACCGGCGTACCCGCCGGAGTTTCGCAAGCACATCCTCGAGCGTCTGACCGCGGCCGAGACGCTGGAACGCTACCTGGGCACGAAGTATGTCGGCCAGAAGCGCTTTTCCGGCGAGGGTGGCGACACGATGATTCCCATGCTCGACCACCTGATTCAGCGCTCCGGCGCCGCCGGGGTGCAGGAAATGGTCATCGGCATGGCGCATCGGGGACGGCTCAACGTGCTGGTCAACACGCTGGGCAAGATGCCCGCCAACCTGTTCGCCGAATTCGAAGGCAAGTCGGCGAGCGACCTTCCGGCCGGCGACGTGAAGTACCACCAGGGATTCTCCGCCGACGTCGCGACGCCCGGAGGACCGATGCACGTGACCCTGGCGTTCAATCCCTCGCATCTCGAGATCGTCGATCCGGTCGTCGAGGGCTCGGTGCGCGCCCGCCAGCATCGGCGCCGGGACGAGAGCTTCGATCAGGTGATGCCGGTGCTGATCCACGGCGATGCGGCGATCGCCGGCCAGGGCGTGGTGCAGGAGACGCTCAATTTGTCGCAGACGCGTGGCTATCGCACCGGCGGAACGATCCACATCGTCGTCAATAACCAGATCGGGTTCACCACCTCCGATCCGCGCGACACCCGCGGCACGCTCTATTGCACCGACGTGGCGAAGATGGTGGAAGCGCCGATTTTCCACGTTAACGGCGACGACCCGGAGGCGGCCCTGTTGGCCATCGAGATCGCGATCGAGTACCGGCAGAAGTTCGATCGCGACGTATTCATCGACCTGGTCTGCTTCCGCCGCCAAGGCCACAACGAGGCCGACGAGCCGATGATCACGCAGCCGCTGATGTACAAGTCGATCCGCGAGCACCCCGGCACGCGCGCGCTGTACGCGCAGCGCCTGGTGGCCGATGGCGTGGTCAAGGCCGAGGAGGCCGAAGCGATGATCGCCACCTATCGGACGGCGATGGACAAGGGGCTGCACACCAACACGACGATCCTGTCCAATTACAAACCGCCGTTTGCGGTCAATTGGACGCCCTTCCTCGGCAAGCACTGGACCGACGCGGCGGAAACCGCGGTGGCGCTGAAGACGCTCAAGGCGCTGGCGCGCCGCGTCACCGACGTGCCGGCGAACTTCAAGCTCCATCCCCGGGTGGAGAAGGTCGTCGCCGATCGCCGCGCCATGGGCGAGGGCGAACTGCCGCTCGACTGGGGGATGGGCGAGACGCTCGCCTATGCGAGCCTGCTCGACCAGGGTTTCGGCGTGCGTTTTTCCGGCCAGGATTCAGCGCGCGGGACCTTTTCGCACCGCCACGCCGTGCTGCACGACCAGAACCGGGAAAAATGGGACGGCGGCTTCTGGATCCCGTTGCAGCACATCAAGGAAGGCCAGGCCGATTTCGAGATCATCGACTCGGTGCTCTCCGAAGAGGCGGTGCTCGGCTTCGAGTACGGTTACGCGACCTCGGAGCCGAATCGGCTGGTGATCTGGGAGGCGCAGTTCGGCGATTTTGCCAACGGCGCGCAGGTCGTCATCGACCAGTTCATCGCCGCGGGCGAGGTCAAGTGGGGTCGCATCTGCGGCCTGACCCTGCTCCTTCCGCACGGCTACGAAGGGCAGGGGCCGGAGCATTCATCGGCGCGGCCGGAGCGCTATCTGCAATTGTGCGCCGAGCACAACATGCAGGTCTGCGTGCCAACCACGCCGGCGCAGATCTTTCACCTGCTGCGCCGGCAGATGGTGCGCGACTTTCGCAAGCCGCTCATCGTCATGAGCCCGAAGAGCCTGCTGCGGCACAAGGCCGCGATGTCCGCGCTCAACGAGCTCGCCGAGGGACGGTTCAAGACCGTCATTGGCGATGTGGAGAAGCTCGTCGCCAAGAACGTGCGCCGGGTGATCGTCTGCAGCGGCAAGGTGTACTACGACCTGATCGATTTCCGGCGCGCGAACAAGATCGCCGATATGGCCGTGATTCGCGTCGAGCAGCAGTACCCATTTCCGCACGCCGATTTCCAGGCGCAGATCGTGAAATACCCGAATGCGAAGGAAGTCGTCTGGTGCCAGGAGGAGCCGCAGAATCAGGGCGCCTGGTACCGCCTGCGTGCCTACCTGCGCAGCGACATCGGGGACAAGCAGGTGCTCGCCTATTCGGGCCGCCCGATCTCGGCCTCGCCCGCGGTGGGCTATGCGTCGAAGCACCTCGCGCAGCAGCAGCAGCTGGTCAGCGACGCATTTGCGGCGAAGCTGGCCTCGGGCGAGATGGTCACCGCGCATTGATGCGTGATCCCCTGGGCAAGTAGAGAAGAAGCACTCATCATGGCCATCGAAGTGAAAGTCCCGGTCCTGCCGGAGTCGGTCAGCGAGGCGACGCTGGTCAACTGGCACAAGAAGGCCGGTGAGACCGTCAACCGCGACGAGAATCTGGTCGACCTCGAGACGGACAAGGTCGTGCTCGAACTGCCCGCGCCGGTGTCGGGCACGTTGACCGAGATCCGCAAGCCTGACGGCGCAACGGTCACGGCGCAGGAAGTCATTGCGATCATCGAGCCGGCGGCGCAAGGCGCGGCCGCGGCCGCGACGCCCGCAGCCGCGGCGCCCGCAACCGCGGCGGCTGCCCCCGCGGCCGCGCCGGCACCGAGCACTGTCCCCGCCGCGGCGGCAACGCCGGCCGGGGCCGGCGCGCTGCCGGCGGCGCGCAAGCTCATGGCCGAACAGCAACTGAGCGAAGCCGACGTCGGCGGCACCGGCCGCGGCGGTCGCATCACCAAGGGCGACGTGCTCGCCGCGGTGGAAGCCAAGCGCGAAAGCGCCGCGGCCGCACCCGCCCGCCAGCCCGCGCCGCCACCGGCCGCCGCGCCGACGGCGATCCCGACGGTCGATCTGCCGGCGACCTACAGCGCCCGGCCCGAGCAACGCGTCCCGATGTCGCGGCTGCGGCAGCGCGTCGCCGAACGGCTGGTGCAATCGCAGTCGACCGCCGCAATCCTCACCACGTTCAACGAAGTCAACATGGCGGCGGTCATCGAGCTGCGCAACCGGTACAAGGATCGCTTCGAGAAGGAGCACGGCGTCAAGCTCGGGTTCATGGGTTTCTTCGTCAAGGCGGCAGTGCACGCGCTGAAGAAATTCCCGATCGTCAACGCCTCGATCGACGGCACCGACATCGTCTATCACGGCTATTTCGACATTGGCATCGCGGTCGGCAGCCCGCGCGGGCTGGTGGTGCCGATTCTGCGCGACGCCGATCAGCTGACGATCGCCGAGATCGAGCAGCAGATCGGTGATTTCGGCAAGCGGGCCCAGGAGGGCAAGCTCACGGTGCAGGAGCTGACCGGCGGCACCTACACGATCTCCAATGGCGGCGTGTTCGGGTCGTTGCTTTCCACGCCGATCATCAATCCGCCGCAGTCGGCCATTCTCGGCGTGCACGCGACCCGCGACCGGGCGGTGGTCGAGAACGGGCAGGTGGTGGTGCGGCCGATGAATTATCTGGCGCAATCCTACGACCATCGCATCATCGACGGCCGCGAAGCGGTCCTGTCCCTGGTCGCCATCAAGGAAGCGCTGGAGGATCCTGCACGCATGCTGCTCGACCTGTGATCGCGGTGGCGGGGAAACTCAGTGGCTGATGCATTTGACGTCGTCGTCATCGGGGCCGGCCCGGGCGGTTACATCGCCGCAATCCGCGCCGCCCAACTCGGTTTCAAGACCGCCTGCATCGACGACTGGACGACCGCGGATGGCAAGCCTGCACCCGGCGGCACCTGCACCAACGTCGGCTGCATCCCCTCGAAGGCGCTGTTGCAGTCGTCGGAGAACTACGAGCAAGCGGGCCATGCATTCGCCGAGCACGGCATCGCCGTCCAGGGGCTCGCCGTCGACGTCGCGCGCATGCTTGCGCGCAAGGACAAGGTGGTGCGGCAGAACAACGACGGCATCCTCTACCTGTTCAAGAAGAACAAGATCGCGTTCTTCTCCGGGCTCGGCCGGTTTGCCGGCGGCGCTCCGGGCGCCTGGCAGGTCCAGGTCGATGGACCTGGTGCGAGTTCCCTGACCGCGAAAAACGTCATCGTCGCCACGGGCTCGAAGCCGCGGGCGCTGGTGGTCAACGGCACCGCGCTGGCGTTCGACCAGCAGCTCATTCTCGACAACGACGGGGCACTCGCGATTCCCGCGGTCCCGAAAAAGCTCGGCGTCGTCGGCGCCGGCGTGATCGGCCTCGAAATGGGCAGTGTCTGGCGTCGGCTCGGCGCCGAGGTCACCATCCTGGAGGCCCTGCCGGTCTTTCTCGGCGCTGCCGACGAACAGGTCGCCAAGGAAGCGTGGAAACTGTTCACCAAGCAGGGACTGGCGATCGAGCTGGGCGTGAACATCGGCGCGGTCAGCGCGGCCGCTGACGTTAACGTCGAATACACCGACGCCCAGGGCAAGCAGCGCAGCGCGCGCTTCGACAAGCTCATCGTCTCCATCGGCCGCGTTCCGCACACCGCCGGGCTCGATGCGCAGGCGGTCGGGTTGCAGCTCGACGAGCGCGGCTTTGTCGCGGTCGACGGCGAGTGCAGGACCAACCTCGGCGGAGTCTGGGCGATCGGCGATGTCGTGCGCGGCCCCATGCTCGCGCACAAGGCCGAGGAGGAAGGTGTCGCGGTCGCCGAACGCATCGCCGGCCAGCACGGTCACGTCGACTTCAACACCGTGCCGTGGGTGATCTACACCTCGCCCGAAATCGCCTGGGTCGGCCAGACCGAACAGCAGCTCAAGGCTGCCGGCGTCGCCTACCGCGCCGGGATGTTCCCGTTCATCGCCAATGGCCGCGCCCGCGCGCTGGGCGATACCCGCGGGTTCGTGAAGTTCCTCGCCGACGCCAAAACCGACCGCATCCTCGGCATGCATGCGATCGGACCGATGGTCTCGGAGCTCATCTCCGAAGGCGTCGTGGCCATGGAGTTCGGCGCGGCGAGCGAGGATATCGCGCGCATCTGCCACGCTCATCCCTCGCTCTCGGAAGCGGTGAAGGAAGCCGCGCTTGCGGTTGACCGGCGCACTCTCAACCTCTGACGGCGCCGGGGCGAAAGCGGCGCGGGGCGACATGAACGACGCCACGCCGTCCGGCATCGGCTCGGGCGCGCTGCTTGCGGATCTCGAGCCGGAGCTCGCCCGGCGCAGCATCGTGCTCGACTCGTCGCAGCGGGCGGCGCTGGAGCGGCTGCAGCGGCTCTACGACGAACTGGTCGTCTTCAAAAGGGCGCGCGCATCGCTGCTGCGCTGGCTCAACCCGCCGCTGCCGCCGCGCGGGGTGTACTTCTGGGGCGGTGTTGGAAGGGGCAAGAGCTTCCTCATGGACGCCTTCTACCGGGCGGTGCCAATCCGGCGCAAGACCCGCGTGCACTTCTACGCCTTCATGCGCGATGTGCACGAGGAGCTCAGGACGCTCAAGCGCGAAGAGGACCCGCTCGTCGCCGTCGCCGCCCGTATCGCGCGTCGCCACCGCCTGGTGTGCTTCGACGAGTTTCACGTCTCCGATGTCGCCGACGCCATGATCCTGGGCCGGCTGCTGACGGCGCTGTTCGACCGCGGCGTGGTGTTCGTCATGACTTCGAACTACCGGCCCGACGACCTGTATCCCAACGGCCTGCAGCGGCAGAATCTGTTGCCGACGATCGCGCTGGTCAAGCGCTGGCTGGACGTGGTCGAGATCGACGGCGGCACCGACTACCGGCTGCGCGAGCTGGAGCAGGAGCAGTGCTATTACACGCCGCTTTCCGAGACCGTCGACGCCGCGCTGGCGTTGCGCTTCGAGCGCTTGCGCGCCGGTCCGGAAGAGGACCCGCGACTGACCATCGGCTCGCGCCCGCTGAAGGCGCGGCTTCGCTCCGGCAGCCTGGTATGGTTCGATTTCGCGACCCTGTGCGAGGGAGCACGCTCGCAACTCGACTACCTCGAGCTCGCCCGCCGGTTTGCGGTCGTGTTCGTGTCCGGCGTGCCGCAGCTAACCCCGGAGATGGGCAATGCAGCCCGGCGCTTTACGTGGCTCGTCGACGTGCTCTACGATCATCGGGTAAAGTTAGTGCTGTCGGCGGCGGTCCCGGCCGGGGAACTCTACAGGGACGGTCCGAACAGCCAGGAATTCCCGCGCACCGCGAGCCGACTAATCGAGATGCGCACTCGCGAATACATGGCATTGCCGCATCAAGCGGGCGAACCCGCCGTGCCAACCCCGCCCTGAGGAGGACCCTACCCATGCACACGTTCAAGGCTTACCGCACGTTCGAGGACGACAAGGTCGTGTCGAGCCGCTTTGTCGAGATGACCGCAGACGAGCTCGACCCGGGCGACGTCATCGTCCGGACCAAGTACTCGACGATCAATTACAAGGACGCGCTTTCCTATAACGGCACCGGCCGGATCATGCGCAAGTTTCCGACCGTCGGCGGCATCGATATGGCCGGCACGGTCGAGACCTCCGCCGATCCCCGTTTCAAGCGCGGCGACAAGGTGATCGTGCATGCCTACGACTTCGGCGTTGCCCACGACGGCGGCTACGCGGAATACGTGCGCGTTCCGGGCGACTGGATCGTGCGCCGTCCCGAGGCCATGACGGCATTCGACGCCATGACGCTCGGCACGGCGGGATTCACCGCCGCCCAGGCGATCCTGCTGATGGAGCACAGCGGGCTCAAGCCCGAGGCCGGCCCGGTGGCCGTAACCGGCGCAACCGGCGGCGTCGGCAGTGTCGCCATCGAGCTTCTGGCCAAGCTCGGCTATCACGTGGTCGCGATTACCGGCAAGGAAGCCGAGACGGCGTATCTGCGCGGCCTCGGCGCGAAGGAGGTCAAGCTGCGGCAGTCGATCGACCTCGCCAACATCCGCCCGCTGGACAAGGCGACCTGGGCCGGGGCGATCGACAATCTCGGCGGCGACATCCTGGCATGGCTGCTCTCGACCATGCAAATCGGCGGCACGGTGGCCGCGATCGGCCTGGCAACGAGCCCGAAGCTCAACACCACCGTCATGCCGTTCATTCTGCGCGGGGTGCAGCTGCTCGGCGTCGACAGCGCCAATTGCCCGATGCAGCTGCGGCAGACCATCTGGAACAAGCTCGCGGTCGCGTGGCGGCCCGACCGCGTCCACGATCAGGTGCGCACGATTGATTTCGAAGACCTACCGACGCATTTCGACGCCTATCTGAAGGGCCTGGTGCGGGGTCGGACCGTGGTGCGAATCGGCTCGGACACGCACCCGTAACCGCCCGGGTGCGGGGACACCGCCGTTGATCTCGGCTAACGCCGCGTTCGCCGCGGCCGGTCAGTATGCACGCGCAGCGGCGGGATCGGGCAGGTCGAAGCCGGCGCCGCGCACGTGGAGCCTACGCGCATGACCACCTACCGCGAGATGCACCGCCGCTCGTTGGCAGAGCGCGACGCGTTCTGGCGTGAGAAGGCCGCACGCATCGACTGGGAGACGCCGTTCGCGCAGGTGCTCGACTACAGTCGCCCGCCGTTTGCGCGCTGGTTCGTCGGCGGCCGGACCAACCTCTGCCACAACGCGGTCGACCGGCACTTAGCCGAGCGCGGCAACCAGCCAGCGCTGATCTACATCTCGACTGAAACCGGAGACCGGCGCACGTACACCTACCGCGAGCTCGCCGCGGAGGTGAACTGCTTCGCCGCGATTCTCAAGGCCCAGGGTGTCGGTCACGGCGACCGCGTGCTGATCTATATGCCGATGATCGCGGAGGCGGTGTTCGCGATGCTGGCGACGGTGCGCATCGGCGCGATCCACTCGGTGGTGTTCGGCGGCTTCGCGGCGGCAAGCCTCGCCACCCGCATCGACGACGCCCGGCCGAAAGTCATGGTGACAGCCGATGCCGGCATGCGCGGCGGCAAGACCGTACCCTACAAGCACCTGGTCGACGAGGCATTGCGCCTTGCCGCGCACCCGCCGCACAAGGTCATCATTGTCGACCGCAAGCTCGATGCCGGCCCGGTGCGCGTGGCCGGTCGCGACCTTGACTATGCCGCTCTCGCCGCCGAGCACGCCGGGGCACGGGTGCCCTGCGTCTGGCTCGAGTCCTCGGATCCCTCGTACATCCTGTACACGTCGGGAACCACGGGCAAGCCGAAGGGCGTGCAACGCGATACCGGCGGCTACGCCGTCGCGCTCGCCGCGTCGATGCAGGACATCTTCTGCCTCGCTCCGGGCGAGGCGATGCTCACGACCAGCGACATTGGCTGGGTCGTCGGGCATTCGTACATCGTCTACGCGCCACTCATCAACGGCTCGACGACGATCCTGTACGAGGGGCTGCCGATCCGCCCTGACCCGAGCATCTGGTGGCAGATCGTCGCCGACTGCAAGGTGCGCACAATGTTCAGCTCGCCGACCGCGATCCGGGTGCTCAAGAAGCAGGACCCGGCCTACATGAAAAAGCACGACCTGTCCTGCCTGCGCTACCTGTTTCTCGCCGGTGAGCCGCTCGACGAGCCAACCGCACGCTGGGCCTCCGAATCCCTCGGCGTCCCCATCGTCGATCACTATTGGCAGACCGAGAGTGGTTGGCCGATCCTCTCCGCGCAACCGGGAATCGAGGACCTGCCGCGCAAGTTCGGGAGCCCGTCGTTCCCGGTCTGCGGTTACGACGTCAGGCTGCTGCACGAGTTAACCGGGGCGGAGGTCGGAACCGACGAGAAGGGTGTGCTGGCGATCGTGCCGCCCTTGCCCCCGGGGTGCATGACCACCATCTGGGGTGACGACGCGCGCTTCGTGAGCACCTATTTCTCGACGCTTCCCGGCCGTCCGGTGTACTCGACGTTCGACTGGGCCACCCGCGACGCGGACGGCTACTATTTTGTGCTGGGGCGCACCGACGACGTGATCAACGTCGCCGGGCACCGCCTGGGCACGCGCGAAATCGAGGAAGCGGTGCAGGCGCATGCCGGGATCGCCGAGGTGGCGGTGGTCGGCGTCGCCGATCAGCTCAAGGGCCAGGTCCCCGTCGCCTTCGCCGTGGTCAAGGATCCGGCGCGTCTCGCAACCGCGGAAGGCGCCGCCCACTTGCGGCGCGAAGTGATGGATACGGTCGACCGGGAGCTCGGCGCGATCGCCCGGCCCAGTGCGGTGCATTTCGTGACCGTGCTGCCGAAGACGCGCTCGGGCAAGCTGTTGCGCCGCTCGATCCAGGCGCTCGCCGAAGGTCGCGATCCGGGTGATCTCACGACCATCGAGGATCCCGCCGCGCTCGACCAGATCCGCGACGCGCTGGCCTTGCAACCGCGCTAAAATCTGCGCTTCCCGCGCGCTCCCCACCCGTGTCGACCCTCACTGCAGCGGCCCCGCCGCACGTTCCGCTCGCGCGCGTCACCCGCGGCGATGCGGTCGACAGCGTCCACTATGGCTCGATCGCGGTCGTCGATCGGGACGGACACCTGCTCTTCGCCGCCGGCGATCCGCACTACCTGACGACCACGCGCAGCGCGCTCAAGCCGCTGCAGGCGCTGCCGTTCGTGGCCGGCGGTGGGATCGAGCGTTTCGGCTTCAGCCGGGAGCAGGTGGCGCTGATGTGCGCCAGCCATTCGGGCGAACCACGGCAGGTCGCGGCGGTGGCCGACATGCTCGAGCGCGCGGGATGCACGGAGGCGCAGTTGCAGTGCGGAATCCACCCCCCGCTTTTCTACGCCGCGCGCGACGAGCTGCCGCCGGCCGGAGTCAAGTTCACGCCGCTGCAGCACAACTGCTCAGGCAAGCACAGCGGCATGCTCGCCTACTGCCGGCAGTGCGAGCTGCCGCTCGATTCGTACCTCGCCTTCGACCACCCGCTGCAGCAGGCGATCCGCACCGCGGTGGCCCACCTAACCGGCGTGGCGGAGGCTTCGCTGGTCGCGGGTATCGACGGTTGCTCGGCGCCGAACTATGCGGTGCCCCTCGACCGCCTGGCGTACGCGTTCGCGCGGCTCGCCACTGACACCGCCGATGTGCGCTACGGCAGCGCCCCCGCGCAGCTGGCCGCGGCGATGAGCGCGCATCCGGAAATGGTGTCGGGAGCAGGTCGCAACGACCTCATCCTCATGCGCGCCGGCCGCGGTGACTGGGTGACCAAGGTCGGCGCCGAGGGTGTCCAGGCGATCGGGATTCGCAGCAAGGGCTGGGGGATCGCCCTTAAGGTCGTCGACGGCAATGCCCGCGGCTTGCACCCGGCGACGGTGGCCACCCTCGACCTGCTGGGGCTGCTCGAGGCCGGGCAGCGGGACGCGCTGGAAGGGTGGCGCGAGCCGATAATCCGCAACTACCGGGGCCTTGTCACCGGTCGCGTGCAGCCGACCGTGCAACTGGAGCGCCGGAACTGATCGCGGCGGGCGCCAAGCCCGGTGCCCGACTGAACTTCCGGGTCGGCAGGTGGTCCAGAGCAGCAGGCATCGTGCCGCGTGGCTGCCACGAGCGCCCCGTCAGGGCTCAGCTATACTCCCGGCGGGTGCCGCGCCCACCTGACCGGGTGTGGCGAGAACAACGAGATGACTCAGGGGCAGCCCGCGGATGGGTGACCGCGAAGTTGATCAGCAGCTCGTGGAGCGTGCGCAGAGGGGCGACAAGCGTGCCTTCGAACTGCTGGTGCTGAAGTACCAGCGCAAGCTGGCGCGGCTGTTGTCGCGATTGGTGCGCGACGCCGGCGAAGTCGAGGACGTGACGCAGGAGGCGTTCATCAAGGCCTACCGCGCGCTGCCGAGCTTTCGCGGGGAAAGTGCGTTTTACACTTGGTTGTACCGCATTGCGATCAATACCGCCAAGAACTACTTGGTCGCGATGGGGCGGCGGGCGCCCACCTCGACCGGTTTCGACCACGAGGAGGCGGAAAACTTCGAGGACGCGGAGCAGCTGCGGGACTCGAATACGCCAGAGAACGAGCTGCTGGGCAGAGAAATCGCGACCACGGTCAACAAGGCGATGGACGCGCTGCCCGACGATCTGCGTACGGCGATCACGCTGCGCGAGATCGAGGGTTTGAGCTACGAAGAGATTGCCAACGTGATGAATTGTCCGATTGGCACGGTGCGCTCCCGGATTTTCAGGGCGCGCGAAGCGATCGCAGCGGAGCTGCGCCCGCTGCTGGGGACCGACAAGGACCGGAGATGGTAATGGGCAAATTCCAGGCTGGACCGAACGGGGCTGACCCCGCACGGCCGACGGAGCTGACGCCGGAGGAAGTCTCGCTGCTGATGGATGGCGAGCTCGATGCGAGCCGCAGCGAGCGCGCGTGCGCTGGTTTTCGCGACGCGGCGTCGATCGAGAAGTGGGTGTGTTACCACATGATCGGGGACGCCTTGCGCGGCGGCGGCGGGCAGGCCCCGGGCTTCGCGGCGCGCTTCTCCGCGCGCCTCGCCGCCGAACCGACCGTGCTCGCCCCGCCGCGGATGCGACCGACGCCCGCCGCGGTGGCGTGGGCGCTGGCCGCCAGCGTGGCGGCGGTCGGGGTGGTGGGCTGGGTGGCGCTGACGACGATGGCGGTGCCACCGGCCGCGATCGCGACCGCGCAGCAGGCCGCCGCAGTACGTCCGGCCGATGTGCGCCGACCGGTCGTCAACGAATACCTCCTGGCGCACCAGGAATACTCGCCGACAACGGCAATCCAGGGCGTGCGGCCGTACTTGCGCGCAGTCGCGACCGACACGCCGGATGCTGCGGAGTAACCGCCCGCAGGGGGCCGTCGCCCGCCACGGCGTGCTCGCCTGCGTGGGCGTCGCGGCGCTGCTGTGGCTGCAGGCCGCGCGCGCCGACGACGCCGCCGAGTGGTTGCGTACCGCGGCGAACGCCGCGCAGCAGCTCAACTACATGGGAACGCTGGTCTACCAGCACGACGGGCGGGTCGAGACCTCGCGCGTGCTGCACATGGTCGACAAGAAAGGCGAGCACGAAAAACTCCTCAATCTCGACGGGCCGGCGCGCGAGGTCATCCGCAACAATGACGAGGTTCGCTGCTACTACCCGGACGCGAAGATCATCCGCATCGAACCGCGGACCTACCGCAATGCCTTCCCGTCGCTCCTGCCGCAACAGCTCGATACGCTGGCGGAGTACTATTTCTTTCGTAAGGCCGAGGTCGCGCGCATCGCCGGGGTGGAGACCCAGGCGTTTGTGTTCGAACCGAAGGACGGCATGCGCTACGGCCACAAGCTGTGGGCGGATCTCGCCACCGGCCTGCTGCTCAAGGCGCAGCTGCTAAACGAGCACAACGTTCCGATCGAGCAGTTCGTATTCACCGATATCCAGATCGGCGTCAAGATCGAGCGCGACACCGTGCGCCCGACCTACCGGCCGCCGCCTCCCGATTGGGAGACCCGCGAATCCTTGCCCGGCGACGTCGTGCCGCAGGATACCGGCTGGCAGGTCAAGGAGCTGCCGCCGGGCTTTTCCAAGATCGTCGAGGGCTTCCGCACGCTGCGCGGCAAGGTGGCCCCGGTTGCCCACCTCGTCTTCTCCGACGGCCTGGTCGCGGTGTCGGTATTCGTCGAGCCCATGCCGCAGGTGCCGCAGCCGATCGGCCTGTCGCAGCAGGGGGGCATCAACGTCTACAGTCGGCAACTCGACGAACACCTGGTGACCGTGCTGGGCGAAACCCCGGGCGCGACTGTCCGCCAGATCGCGTTTTCGGTCGCGCATCGCTAGCGCCGAAACCGCGGCCCGCATTCGGAAGCAGACTCCAACAGGGAAAGGCAGCATGAAACTTCGCATATGGTCGGTCGCCGGCGCGCTTATCAGCGCCATAGCCTTCGCCTCGGCAACGGCGGCGCAGTCGAGCCGCGGCCTGCCCGACTTCACCGAGCTCTACGAGCAGCAGGGGCCCGCCGTCGTCAGCATCGATGTCACGCAGACGGTCCGCCGTTCGCCGCTGCCCGATTTGTCCGAGGACGACCCGTTCTATGAATTCTTTCGCCGCTTCGGGCAGGTCCCGCGCGGCCGCGAACGTCCACGCGATCTCGAGCAGCAATCGGTCGGATCGGGCTTCATTCTCTCCTCCGACGGCTACATCCTGACCAACGCGCATGTCGTCGACGACGCGACCGAAGTCATGGTCAAGCTCACCGACAAGCGCGAATTCCGGGCCAAGGTCATCGGCAGCGACAAGCGCAGCGATGTCGCCGTGCTGAAGATCGATGCCACGGGGCTCCCGCGCGTAACCATCGGCGACCCGGACAAGCTCAAGGTCGGGGAGTGGGTTGCCGCCATCGGCAAGCCGTTCGGACTGGAGAACACGATCACCGCCGGAATCGTCAGCGCCAAGGGCCGCGAGCTGCCCAACGAAAACCTCGTGCCGTTCATCCAGACCGACGTCCCGATCAACCCGGGCAACTCGGGCGGCCCGCTGTTCAACCTGCGCGGCGAGGTCGTCGGCATCAACTCGCTGATCTACAGCCGCACTGGCGGTTACATGGGGCTCGCCTTCGCGGTTCCGATCGATGTGGCCATGAACGCGGTCAAGCAGATCCAGGACAAGGGCCGGGTGACCCGCGGGCGTATCGGCGTGCAGATCCAGGAAGTGAGCAAGGAGACCGCCGACGCGTTCGGGCTGGCGAAGGCCAGCGGCGCGCTGGTCAACGCGGTGGAGAAGGGCGGACCTGCCGACAAGGCGGGCGTCGAGGCCGGAGACATCATCCTCAAAGCGGATGGCAAAACGGTCAATACCTCCACCGAGTTGCCACGGATCATCACCCAGGTCAAGCCGGGGGCGAAGATTGCGCTGCAGGTGTGGCGGAAGGGCGCGACCAAGGATGTGACGGTCACCGTCGCCGAGCTCAAGGACGACGAAGCGCCGCGTGTGGCGCGCAAGAGCGCGCCAAGCAAGGAGAAGGGCAAGCCGAACCGCATGGGTCTGGTGCTGGCCGACCTTAACGACGAGCAAAAAAAGGAGCTCGACGTCAAGAACGGAGTTCTGATCGAGGACATCAGCGGCAACGCACGCGGCAACATCGAGGTCGGCGACGTGATCCTGGCTGTGATCAACAAGGGTGCGACCATCGAGGCGAAGAGTGCCGACCAGGTCAACGCACTGATCACCAGGCTTGAGAAAGGCTCGGCCGTGACGTTTCTGCTGCGGCGCGGCGAGCAGCAGTTCTATTCGAGCATCAAGGTTGGCAACGGCAGCAGCGCGGAGTAGTCCCCTGCCGCGGCTGACCCTGCTCGTGCGCGCCTACTGCCACCTCTGCGACGAGATGCGCGAGGCGCTCGCGCCACAGGCCGCGGCGGCGGGTTACGCGATCGACGAGATCGACGTTGATGCCGATCCGGCGCTCGAAGCGCGCTGGGGCGCGCAGGTGCCGGTGCTGCTCGACGGCGCGCGCGAGCTCTGCCACTTTCGGCTCGACCACGCGGCGCTGGCCGCCTTTTTCGCCGCGGCGGCGCGCTAGAGCGCAGCGCCAGCTTCCCGGCGGGTCTTCGACCGACCCCGGCGGCGGCGGCTCGCGCCGCGCCAGCGCGTGACCCCGGGCAGCCCGCGCAAGCAGGCGGCGCTTCCGCGCCGCCGCAACAGTCGCACGGCAGACGGGTTTTCCGCTAAAATTCAACATTTTCCGCTGCCGCGACCCCGCGGCCATCAACGGGCAACTGATCGCCAAGCCAAAGGGCACCGCTGCGGTGCCCTTCGCGTTTCATGGACAACGTCCGCAATTTCTCGATCATCGCGCATATCGACCACGGCAAGTCGACCCTGGCGGACCGGTTTATCCAGCGCTGCGGCGGGCTGACCGACCGGGAGATGGGCGAACAGGTACTCGACTCGATGGACCTGGAGCGCGAACGCGGCATCACGATCAAAGCCCAGACGGCGGCCCTGTCGTATACCGCGCGTGACGGCCGCGACTACAGCCTGCACCTCATCGACACCCCCGGCCACGTGGACTTTGCGTACGAGGTTTCGCGCTCGCTCGCCGCCTGCGAGGGCGCGCTGCTCGTCGTCGACGCATCGCAGGGCGTGGAGGCGCAAACGGTAGCCAATTGCTATACCGCGATCGAGCAGGGCGTCGAGGTGGTCCCGGTGCTCAACAAGATCGACCTGCCGTCCGCCGACCCTGCCCGCGTCATCGAGGAAATCGAGGACATTATCGGCATTCCGGCACAGGATGCGTTGCGCGTCAGCGCCAAGACCGGTGAAGGCGTCGACGACATTCTCGAGGCCGTGATTGCGCGCATTCCGCCGCCGCAGGGCGATCCGGCCCGGCCGCTGCAGGCACTGGTCATCGATTCCTGGTTCGACAACTACACGGGTGTCGTGATGCTGGTGCGCGTCATGGAGGGCACGCTCAAACCCCGGGAACGCATCCTCCTCATGGCCAGTGGAGCGGTGTACAACTGCGAACAGGTGGGCGTCTTCACCCCGAAGGCCGTCGTCCGCAGCGAGCTCGCCGCCGGCGACGTGGGCTTCGTCACCGCCGGCATCAAGGAGCTCAAGTCGGCACGCGTGGGGGACACGCTGACGCACGCGGCGCGCCCGGCGGAGAAGCCGCTGCCCGGCTTCAAGGAAGTCAAGCCACAGGTCTTCGCCGGCCTGTATCCGGTCGAGGCCAACCAGTACGAAGCGCTGCGCAACGCGTTGGAGAAGCTGCATCTCAACGACGCGTCGCTGCGCTACGAGCCCGAGGTGTCGCAGGCGCTGGGGTTCGGCTTCCGCTGCGGCTTCCTGGGGCTGCTGCACATGGACATCGTGCAGGAACGGCTCGAACGCGAATACGACATGGAGCTGATCACCACCGCGCCGACGGTCGTCTACCAGGTCCTGCTGCGCGATGCCACGCTCATCGAGATCGAGAATCCGGCCAAGCTGCCGGACCTGTCGCGGGTCGAAGAGATTCGCGAGCCGATCATCACCGCCACGATCCTGGTGCCCCAGGACTACGTCGGACCGGTGCTCACGCTGTGCACCGAACGGCGCGGCGTGCAGAAGAACATGCAGTACGTCGGGCGGCAGGTCATGCTTTCCTACGAGCTGCCCCTGGCGGAAGTCGTGATGGACTTCTTCGATCGCATGAAATCGGTCTCCCGCGGCTATGCTTCGCTCGATTACGAATTCAAGGAGTTTCGCAGTGCCGAAGTGGTCAAGCTCGACATCCTCATCAACGGCGAGCGCGTCGACGCGCTGTCGGTCATGGTGCACCGTGCCGCGGCGCAATATCGGGGACGGGAAGTGGTCAGCAAGATGCGCTCGCTGATCCCGCGGCAGATGTTCGATGTGGCGATCCAGGCGGCGATCGGGGCGCAGATCATCGCCCGCGAGACCGTCAAGGCGCTGCGCAAGAATGTGCTGGCGAAGTGCTACGGCGGCGATGTCACGCGCAAACGCAAGCTGCTGGAGAAGCAGAAAGCCGGCAAGAAACGCATGAAGGCAGTCGGCAGCGTCGAGATTCCGCAGGAGGCCTTCCTCGCAATCCTCCAAGTCGGCGAGAAATGACCCCATGAACTTCGCACTCATTCTGTTCGTGCTGACCGTGCTCACCGGCGCCATGGTGCTCGCCGACCGCTGGTTCCTGGCCAAGCGGCGCAGCCCCGGTGCGCCCGAGCCGTGGTGGATCGAGTATCCGAAGAGCTTTTTCCCGGTGCTGCTGATCGTGTTTCTGCTGCGCTCCTTTGTCGCGGAACCGTTCAAGATCCCGAGCTCGTCGATGCGCCCCACCCTCGAAGTGGGCGACTTCATCCTGGTCAACAAGTTTGCCTATGGCATCCGCCTGCCGATCATCGAGAAGAAGATCATTCCGACCGACGATCCGAAACGCGGCGACGTGATCGTGTTCCGTTACCCCGTCAACCCGTCGCAGGACTTCATCAAGCGGGTGATCGGGCTGCCCGGCGACCAGGTCGTCTACTTCGACAAGAAGCTGACGGTGAACGGCGTGCCCCTGCCGCAGGTGCCCGACGGGACCTACGGCTACCTCGAAGGGCTGACCTACGTGACGACCGAAAAGCGCAGCGAACGCTCGGGTGACCGCGAATACACCATTGCCGTCAATCCGGCGGCGCAGCCAGTCTATCCGCTCAACGTGCGGTCGTTTCCCGGCAAAGAAAACTGCGTTTACAATGACCGTGGGTTCAGCTGCAGGGTACCTGCCGGCGAGTATCTGATGATGGGTGACAATCGCGACAACAGCGACGACAGTCGCTATTGGGGCTTCGTACCCGACGACCACATCCGCGGCCGGGCGTTTTTCATCTGGTTCAACTGGGACGATATCAGCAGCCTGGCATTCAAGCGGGTCGGCAGCGGCATCCGCTGAGGGAGAGAGCATGCGCACTCGGTCCGGACAGAAAGGCATTTCCATACTCGGATTCATCTTCGTCGCCGCGGTCGTGCTGAGCGTCGCCATGATCGGCTTTCGCGTGTTCCCGTCGTATATCGAATACCTCTCGGTGCAGAAAGCGCTCAAGGAGATGCTCGAGGCCTCGCGCGACGGCCAGCCGCTGCAGACGTACCGGTCGGACTTCGATCGGAGGGCCAACGCCGGTTACATCGACTCGGTCAGGGGCTCGGATGTCGACGTCGCCAAGGAGGGCAATCAAGTGGTCGCCACCGCCTCCTGGACCAAGACATTGCCCCTGGTCGGCAACGCGAGCCTGCTGCTGGACTTCCAGGCCACGGCCACCAAGTAGGAGTCGATGTCCGCCGACGCTCCCGACGTATCGCTCGGTCACGCTTTTAGCCGTCCGGAGTTGCTGCGCCAGGCGCTCACCCATCGCAGCTTTGCTGTCGCGCACAACGAACGGCTCGAGTTCATCGGCGACGGCGTGCTCAACTGCGCAATCGCGCGCCTGCTCTTCGACCGCTTCCCGCACCTGCCCGAAGGTGACCTGTCGCGGATGCGCGCGAGCCTTGTCAACCGCGACACACTGCACCGGCACGCCGTCGCGCTCGGCCTCGGCGCGGCAATCCAGCTCGGCGAGGGCGAAATCAAGAGCGGCGGTGCTGCCCGGCCGTCGATTCTTGCCGATGCGCTCGAGGCGGTGCTCGGGGCCATCTTTCTCGACGGCGGGTATGCGGCCGCCCACGCCGCCATCGAGCGCCTCTACGCCGTCGACATTGCCGGCGCCGATACCGAGGCGATCGCCAAGGATCCGAAGACGCGGTTGCAGGAATGGCTGCAAGGCCGCCGGCTCCCCGTTCCCGAGTACGCGATCGTCGCCGTCCGCGGCGAGGCGCATCTGCAGACTTTCGAGGTCGTCTGCCGCATCGGCGCGCTCGACATCGCGGCAACCGGCACGGGGGCGAACCGTCGCGCCGCCGAGCAGGCCGCGGCAGCGCAGGCGTATGAACAAGCGCGCGGCGCCTGACGGTCCGACAGCGAGCGCATTTCGCTGCGGCCAGGTCGCGATCGTGGGGAAACCGAGCGTGGGCAAGTCGACGCTGCTCAACGCGCTGGTGGGAGCGCGCATCGCCATCACCTCCAGGCGCCCGCAGACGACCCGCTACCGCCTGCGCGGCATACTCACCACCGCCCACGCGCAGTTCATCTTTGTCGATACACCCGGGTTTCAGACGCGATACCGCTCGCGATTGACTGAGCGCATGAACCGCAGCGTGCGCACGAGCCTCACCGACGTCGACGTCGTCGTGGTCGTGCTCGAAGCGAAGGGCATCGACGCGGCCGATCGCGAGGTACTCGCCCTCCTCCCGGCGGCCGTCCCCGTGATCGCGGCGGTGAACAAGGTCGACCGCCTCACCGACCGGGGGCGCCTGTTGCCGTTGCTGGCCACGATCGCCGCAGCGCACGAGTTCGCCGCGATCGTTCCGGTGAGTGCGGAGAAGCATTGGCAGCTCGACCAATTGACCAGCGAGATCGCCACCTACCTCCCGCCGGGGCCGCCGCTGTACCCGGCCGATGAGCTGACCGACCGCGACGAGCGCTTTCTCGCCGCCGAATACCTGCGGGAGAAGATCTTCCGGTTGCTGGGCGAGGAGCTGCCCTACGCGACCGCGGCGCAGATCGACAGCTTCACGCAGGAGGGCGACTTGCGGCGTATCCACGCCACCATCCTGGTGCAGAAGGCGAGCCAGCGGGCGATCCTTCTGGGCAGCGACGGCGCGCGCATGAAGCAGATCGCGACCGCCGCCCGGCGCGATATGGAGCGACTGTTCGGCGGCAAGGTGTTTCTCGAAGTCTGGGTGCGGGTCAAGGCCGGCTGGGCAGACGACGAGCGGACACTGACGCGGCTCGGATATTGAACCGATGCGCACGGCTCGAGAGCGACACGACGACGAACCGGCGTTCGTGCTGCATACCTATCCGTACCGGGAAACGAGCGTAATCGTCGAAGCGTTCAGCGCCGCCTACGGGCGCGTCGCCCTGGTGGCGCGCGGCGCGCGCCGCCCGCGCTCCGAGCTGCGCGGCGTGCTGCAGGCTTTTCAGCCGCTCTCGCTGTCGTGGGCCGGAGGCGGCGAGCTCAAGACGCTCATCCGGGCTGACTGGTGCGGCGGGCTGCCACGGGTGGGAGGCTCGGCGCTCCTCTGCGGCTTCTATTTGAACGAGCTCCTGCTGAAGCTCCTGCCGCGCGAGGATCCGCATCCGCAGCTGTACCGTGCCTACGACGCGACGTTGGCGCAGCTCGCGGACGGCGCGGAACAGGCGCCGGTGCTGCGCCGGTTCGAGCTCAAGCTCTTAGCCGAGCTCGGCTATGCGCTGCCGCTCACCCACGAGGCCGATACCGGGCGGCCGGTCGAACCGGGAGCGCGCTACTATTACGCGTTCGATCGCGGTCCGCGCGTGAGCCTCGCGGAGCCGGGGCAGCGCTACCCGCAGGTGCGCGGGGCGACGCTGCTGGCGCTTGCGCAGCAGGACTTCAGCGCGCCGGAGGCGATGGCCGAGGCGAAGCGGCTGATGCGCGAAGTGCTCGACTACTACCTGGAGCAGCGCGCGATTGTGAGCCGCCGCGTCGTGCGCGACCTGCAGGCGCTGGATGAAGCGGAAGAGGACCGGACCGATGATCACCCCTAGGCCATGATCGAGCTCGGCGTCAACATCGACCACGTCGCGACGCTGCGGCAGGCGCGCCGCACCTACGAGCCCGACCCGGTCTGGGCCGCGGTCGAGGCGCACCTGGGCGGCGCCGATGGCATCACGGTGCACCTGCGCGAGGACCGGCGGCACATCCAGGATCAGGACGTGCGCCGGCTGCGCGAGCTGGTGCACATCAAGCTCAACCTCGAGATGGCGGCTACCGACGAGATGGTGGGCATTGCCTGCGCGCTCAAGCCTGAGATGGCGATGCTCGTGCCCGAGGGCCGCGAGGAGGTCACGACGGAGGGCGGCCTCGACGTCGCCGGTCAGGAAGCGAGGCTCAAGCAGGTCGTTGCCAGGCTCGCTGCTGCCGGCATTGTCAGCAGCGTGTTCATCGACGCCGACCCACGCCAGGTCGACGCGGCGGCGCGGATCGGCGCCGCGGTGTGCGAAGTCCACACCGGGCCGTACGCACACGCATTTCACGCCAAGGGACGCGACCCGCAGAGTAGTGCCGTGCTGGCCGAGCTCGCCAAGATTCGCGATGCCGGCGCGGCGATACGCGCCCAGGGCATGCGCTTCAATGCCGGTCACGCGCTCAATTACTTCAACGTGCAGCCGATTGCGGCGCAGGAGGGCGTGCGCGAGCTGCACATCGGCCACGCCATCGTCAGCCGCGCCGTCTTCGTCGGCTTACGCGAAGCGGTGCGCCAGATGAAGGCGCTGCTGCGCGAAGCGGCCGTGCAGGGGCGATGAACGCGCTGCCGCGCGGGCCGGTGATGCTCGACGTCGCCGGCCTCGAGCTGACCGCGGCGGAGCGCGAGCGCATCGCCCATCCGCTGACCGGCGGCGTGATCCTGTTCGCGCGCAATTACGCTTTGCCGCCGCAGCTGAAGGCGCTGACCGCGGCGATACGCGCGGTGCGCGAGCCGCCGCCGCTCATCGGCGTGGATCACGAAGGCGGGCGCGTGCAGCGATTTCGCGACGGGTTTACCAAGCTGGCGCCGATGCGATCGCTGGGCGAGCGCTGGGACCGCGACCCGGCGGCGGCGGCGGCGGAGGCCGAGCGCATTGGCGCCGGCATTGCCAGCGAGCTTTCCGCCCACGGCGTGGATTTCAGCTTCATGCCGGTGCTCGATCTCGATCACGGCAACAGCGCGATCATCGGCGATCGGGCGCTGCACCGGAATCCGAACGCTGTGGCGCACCTGGCGTGGGCGCTCTGCCGCGGTTTGCGCGAGGGCGGCATGGCCGCGGTCGGCAAGCACTTTCCCGGGCACGGCTTTGTCCGTGCGGATTCGCACGCGGAGATCCCGGTCGACGAGAGGCCGCTTGCCGCGCTCGAAAACGACGACCTTGTCCCGTTCGGCGCGCTCATTCGGCTCGGCATCGAGGGAATCATGCCGGCGCACGTCGTGTTTCCGGCTGTCGACAGCGCACCCGCCGGCTTTTCGCGTATCTGGCTCCAGGACGTGCTGCGCGGGCGGCTGGGTTTCGATGGCCTGATTTTCAGCGACGATTTGTCGATGGCGGCCGCCCAGGGGGTGGGCGACGTCGTGGCGCGTGCCGAGGTGGCGTGCGCCGCCGGTTGCGACATGGTGCTCGTGTGCAACGAACCGGCCGCTGCCGATATCCTGCTGTCACGGTGGCGTCCGGCGATGCGACCCAATCTCGCGCGGCGCGAGGCACGCATGGCCCACCGCGCGGCGACGTATCTGCTTCGTGCCCACTCGCTTCGCGACCCGAACGCGCGCGACGATGTGGCGTAGGCGCGTCGATCCTCGACAATCACCCTGGCTTGAGCCGAGGCGTCACCGCATGCAACTCGCCGGCGATGTCGACCGCGTAATTTGCCCCGAGCAGCGCCGCGTCGGTCAGAACTCCCTCGGCTCGCGCGTAGCCCATCGCGACGGCGCGGCCGTGCTTGCGACTGTAACCGGCGGAGGTGAGCTCACCGACGCTCTTTCCGTCCATGAGGATCGGCTCGCCGCCCCATGCAAACGCCGCCGGGTCGTCGAAAGTGAACAGCACGAGCCGCTTGCGCAAGCCTTCTGCCCGCTGCCGCAGCAGCGCGTCGCGGCCGAGAAATGGCACCGGCTTGTCGAGCCTCACCGCGTCGCCTAGTCCGGCCTCCCAGGGCGTTTCGTCGGGGCCGAGCTCAGCGCCCCAGGCGCGGCGCCCGGCCTCGATGCGCAATGCGTCGAGCGTGTAGTAGCCGGCGTCCCTGAGGCTGAATTCGCCACCCGCGGCGCAGAGCGCCTCGTACAGCGTGACGCATTGATCGGTCGCGACCGTGAGCTCGTAGCCCGGGCCGCCGACGTAGCTCATTCGCGCGGCGCGAACGCGGGCGTAGCCGACATCGATGTCACGGCTGGCGGAAAACGGCATGCCCGACGCCGAGAGGTCGTCCGCAGACAGCCGGGCGAGCAGGGCCGCGGCCTTCGGACCCATCAAGGACAGCACCGAATAGGCGGACGTGACATCGACCACGACAGCGAATTCATCGCTGCCGATGTGGCGGTTGATCCAATCCGCATCGCGGGTTGCCTGCGCGGTCCCGGTCAGGATGAAGAACGTGTCGCTGCCGAGCCGGGTAACGGTGAGATCGCTCTCGAAGCCGCCGCGCTCGTTGAGCATCGCGGTGTACACCATGCGCCGGGGCGGCACGTCGACATCGTTGGCGCACAGCCGCTGCAGCACCACCAGCGCATCGCGGCCCTTGACGACGAGCTTGGCGAACGACGTTTGATCGAACACCACCACATCCTCGCGGCACGCACGCTGTTCCTCGAGCACGTAGGGCAGCCACTCCGGGACGTCGAGGGTCGGCGGCGGCTCGCGCGCCGCCGAAGGCAGGAAATAGTTGGCGCGCTCCCAGTTGAACTTGCTGCCGAACACCGCGCGCCGGGCGCGCAGGCGCTCGTAGAGCGGCGAGCGGCGCAGCGGGCGGACGCTCGCCAGCTCCTCGCGCGGCCAGCGCATGGCGTAGTGCAAACCCAGCGTCTCGGCGGTGCGATCGAAAAGGTGTTTGCGGTTGGCGTGGAACGGCGCGAAGCGGCGGAGATCGACGTCCCACAGATCGAACGGCGCGTGGCCGTGCACGATCCACTCGGCGATGAGCTTGCCCGCGCCGCCAGCGTTGGCGATGCCGGCGGAGTTAAACCCGGCGCAGACGAAGAAACCCGGCAGCTCGGGCGCCTCGCCGAGGATGAAATTGCCGTCGAGGGTGAAGCTCTCCGGGCCGTTGAGCAGCATTTTCACTTCCGCGGTTTCCAGGCACGGGGTGCGGTGGATCGCGTTCTGCATCAGGATTTCGAAGTGGTCCCAGTCCTCGGGCAGGAGCTGAAACTCGAACTTGTCGGGGATGGCGTGGACGTCCCACGGTTTGGCCACCGGTTCGAAGCCGCCGACGACGAGCCCGCCGACCTCCTCCTTGTAATAGATGTAGCCGTCCGGATCGCGCATGACCGGAAGATCCGGGTGCACGCCGGGAATTGGCTTGGTGACGACATAGAAATGCTCGGCGGAAAACAGCGGCACGTTGACCCCGCAGATCGCCCCGAACTCGCGCGCCCATTGCCCGGCGCAATTGACGAGCGCTTCGCAGCGGACGGAGGTCTCGCCATCGGTGGTGCGACAGCGCACGCCGGCGACGCGGCCGTCCTCGACGATCACTCCGCTCACCTTGGCCCCTTCGAGGATGCGCGCGCCGCGCATGCGGGCGCCCCGGGCGAGCGATTGGGTGAGGTCGGTCGGGTTGGCCTTGCCGTCGCCTGGAATCCATACCGCGCCGGCAAGGTCCTCGGTACGCAGCAGCGGATAGATATTCCCGGCCTCCGCCGCGGAGATAAACTCGAAATCGATGCCGAAGCTTTTTGCCCGCGCCATCTGCCGCTTCAGCAGCTTGAGCCGGTGTGGCGTCTTCGCCACGTTGAGACTGCCGCACTGCTTCCAGCCGGTGGCAAGACCGGTTTCGGCCTCGAGCGTCGCGTACAGCTCGATGCCATAACGGCTCATGCGCGTCGCGTTGCGCGTCGCGCGGAGCTGGCCCACCAGACCGGCCGCGTGCCAGGTGGTGCCGCAGGTCAGCTTGCCCTGTTCGAGCAATACGACGTCGGACCAACCGAGACCGGTGAGGTGGTAGGCCGTGCTGACGCCGGCGATGCCGCCGCCGACGATGACGACCTGCGCCTGCGAGGGAGGTGTCGGCACCTTGCCCGGCCTATAGCTTGAGCGCCGCGATGCCGAGCACGACGCTGAGCGCCCCGGCAAGCCGCGTCAAGCCGAATCCTTCCTTGAGCCATAACGAAGCCAGCAGCGCCGCGAACAGGACCGACGTCTCGCGCAGCGCCGCCACCGCGGCGACCGGTGCGCGGGTCATCGCCCACAGGACGATGCCGTACGCCACGAGGCTGCACGCGCCGCCGAGCAGGCCGCGCGGAGCGCTGTTCCGCAAGTAGCGCACGGCCGCGTGGCCGCGCCGGGAAACGACCCAGACGAGAAACGGCAGCCCCTCGAGAAAGATCAGCCATGACACGTAGCTTGCCGCGTTTCCGGAAACGCGCACGCCGGCCGCGTCGATCAGCGTGTAACCGGCAATGAGCCCGGCATTGGCGAACGCCCAATACGCTGCGCTGCGCGGATGCTTGCGCTGTTGCGAAAAAGCGATGCTGACGATGCCAAGCGAGATGAGCACGATGCCGAGCGCCATCGGCAGGGACGGCAGCTCCTGCAGCCATGCAATGCCGAGCAGCGCGACCAAGAGCGGCGCCGTGCCGCGCATCAACGGGTAGGCGAACGACAGGTCGCCGGTACGATAGGCCCCGGCGAGCGTAAGGTAATAGCCGAAATGGATCACGGCGGAGGCGGCCATGTAGGGCCACGCCGCGGAGGCCGGTACCGACACGAACGGGACGACGGCAAAGCCCCAGAGCGAGGATCCCGCAACCACCGTCGCCGTATCGAGCAGCGCGTCGCCGCCCGGAGAGGATTTGAGCAGCGCGTTCCAGCTGGCGTGAAGGAAACCCGCGCCCAGCACGGCCAGCGTGATGCCGAGAGTCAGCTGCACCGCGTTCCTATCCGGGCCGCCGCCTGCCGGGAAGGATTAGCATCGCGAGCCTGCGTTCGTGGCCTCGACCGCGCTCAACCCCGCATCGATGATGTCGAGCGCCTGGTCGAGCTCGTTGGGCGCAATGATCAGGGGCGGCGAAAGCGTGAGCACGTTGCCCTGGCCGACCTTGAACGACAATCCGTGCGCCAGGCAGTGATACATCACCTGCTCGGCCTCGTGCAACGCCGGCCGCCCGTCGCGGGCAAGCTCGACGCCCAGCAACAGGCCGATGCCGCGCGCATCCGCAACGAACCGATGTCGCTGCTGCATCGCGCGCAAGCGCTCCAGCGCCCGCGCGCCTTCGCTGCGCGATCTCTCGAGCAGGCGCTCGTTTTCGATGACTTCCAGCGTCGCCAGCGCGGCGGCGCAGCCGACCGAGCTCTTTTCATGGGTGTAATGGCCGAGCGCGCGGTCGCCGGCGATGTCAAGATCGGCGCGCGCCAGCAATGCAGCCATCGGGAATACGCCGCCGCCCAGCCCTTTGCCGATTACCACCATGTCGGGAACGATGTCGTAGTTCTCAAAGGCAAACATGGTGCCGGTGCGTCCCAGGCAGATCGGAATCTCATCGAGAATGAGCAGCGTCCCGTGGCGATCGCACGCACGGCGGAGGATGCGGTAATACTCCGGCGGTGGAATCCGCACGTCGGTGCTACGCACCGTCTCGACGATGACGGCGCCGATATCGCCCTCGCGATCAAGCACGTACTCGAGATATTCGGCACAGGCGAGGTTGCAGGTTGCCCCGCAGCGGAAGGAGCAGCTTCCAGGGTCGCACGGCGGCGCATGCTCGGCACCGGGCAGCAGCGGGCCCATGTTGTTGCGGAACACCGCCTCGCCGCCGATTCCGATCGCATCCAGCGAGGCGCCGTGAAAGGAGTCCCACAGCGACAGCGTCTTGTGGCGGCCGGTCGCGACGCGCGCGAGCTTGAGCGCCATGCCGATGGCCAGCGTTCCGCCTGGTGCAAACAGGACTTTCGACAAGGGTTCGGGCGCGAGCGACGCAAGCTTGGCCGCGAGCCCGACCGCCGCAGCGTTGGTGTAGCGCCGCGGCGAGAACGGAAGGGTGTCGAGCTGCTTCTTGATCGCGTCGATTACGTGCGGATGTCGATAACCGACTTGATGCACACTGTTGCCGTGAAAATCCATGACCCGCCGACCCTCGACATCCTCGAGCCAGATGCCGGCGCAGGATTGGAGCGCATTGAGACAGGGTGTCGACAGCGACTGGTGCAAGAAATGTTCGCTATCGGCGTCAAGCAGGGCGCGGGTGGCGGCGCCGATGTTCTCCGCCTCCCAGGCTCTGCGCAGCGGCGAGAGGTTGACATCGCCTTCGGCGATGAGATCGCTCGCAGACAGGCGCCCGTCGCGCGAGGCCGGCGAGGGTTCGTTCATCGCGTCGACCTGCGCATCGCTGCGACGACTGCGGCGGATAGGTCTCGACGTTGCTGCAGCCTCTTCATGATTTCCCGCGTGCCGGCATTGTAGCCGAGAGCCGGCCTGCGGCCGGCCAACCCGGAACGCGCGAGCGCATCGGCCCGGCGCGCGCCCATGTGGCCGTCGGTGTCGAAGCGACCGGTCAAGCCGGCCGCAGCCGGTCTGCGCTTTTGCTAGGGTGTCTCGCCGCGCCGGAAAAGCTCCCAATCGCGTCGCTCGACACAATCTTGCAATCTGCGCAAGTTATTGCTAGCAACTCCCGGGGTGGCAAGCCGCCAGCGCGCGCCGGGAACAGCCACAATTTGCCTGTCGCAGGCGTTGCGGGTAGCATTTTCAGTTCAATTCTTGGGGAGAGAACAAATGCGTTTACCGGTCGGCAAACAGTGGTGGCAACGCATCGCAGCCGGCGCGCTTTGGGGTGCGTTGGCATGGGCCGCGCCCGCCGGCGCACAGAAGACCGAGCTCTTGGTCTACACGGCGCTCGAAACCGACCAGATCAAGGCCTACGAAGAGGCCTTCTACAAGGCGGTTCCGGACGTGACCCTCAAGTGGGTCCGCGATTCGACCGGCATCATCACCGCCAAGGTGCTCGCTGAGAAGGCAAATCCGCAGGCCGATCTGGTGGTGGGCACGTCGGCGTCGAGCATGGCGGTGTTCGCCAATGAAGGCCTGCTGCAGGGCTATGCGCCGAAGGGGTTGGACAAGCTCTCGCCGCAGTACGTCGATTCGAAGCGGCCGCCGGAGTGGGTCGGCATGGACGTCTATGCCGCGGCGGTGTGCTTCAACACCGTCGAGGCGGGCAAGCAGGGGCTGCCCAAGCCCGAATCGTGGAAGGACCTGACCAAGCCGGTGTACAAGGGCAAGATCGTCATGCCCAATCCAGCCTCGTCCGGCACCGGTTTCCTCGACGTCGCGGGCTGGCTGCAGATGTGGGGCGAGGCCGACGCATGGAAATTCATGGATGCGCTGCACGAGAATATCGCGATCTATACCCATTCCGGCTCGCAGCCATGTGCCCGGGCGGGCCAGGGAGAATTTCCGATCGGCGTGTCGTTCGAGTACCGCGCGGTGACGACCAAGAAGTCGGGCGCGCCGATCGATATCATCTTTCCCAGCGAGGGATTGGGCTGGGACCTCGAGGCCTCCGGCATCATGAAGGCGACCAAGAAGCTCGAAGCCGCGCGCAAGCTCATGGACTGGCTTGCCACACCCGAAGCGATGGCGCTGTTCGCCAAGAACTTTGCCGTGGTCGCGATCCCGGGCATTGCCAAGCCGCTCGATTTCGTTCCCGCCGATTTCGAAAAGCGGCTGATCAAGAACGATTTCGCGTGGGAAGCGAAGAATCGCGACAAGATCCTCGCTGAATGGACCAAGCGTTACGACGCAAAATCGGCGCCCAAGAAGTAGGCTGTTAGCATGCTGCCGGTCGTCGCACGCGAGGCGTCGGACGACCGGTAGACGCATTGGCTACGGCGCCGCTCCGTTCATGGCTCGACGGGCTCACGACGAACGGACTGCGGCGAACGCGGCTCGGGCGGGGCCATGACCGCGGCCGCTCCAGGTGCGGAGCCGCCGTACCTCACGCTGTCCGGGATCACCAAGCGGTTCGGCAAGTTCACCGCGCTCTCCGGCATCGGGCTGTGTGTCGAGCGCGGCAGGTTGATGACCTTTCTCGGGCCGTCGGGCTGCGGCAAGACGACGCTGTTGCGCATCATTGCCGGGCTGGAGGCGCAGAACGAGGGTACGATCGTACAGGGCGGCCGGGAAATCTCGCGGCTGCCGGCGATGCAGCGCGACTACGGCATCGTGTTTCAATCATACGCCCTGTTTCCCAACCTCACGATCTTTGCCAACGTCGCTTACGGGCTGGTCAATCGCCGCAAGGGCCAGGACGAGATCCGGCGCCGCGTCGCCGAGCTGCTCAAGCTCGTCGGGCTACCCGACGCCGGCGCAAAATATCCGGGCCAGCTCTCCGGGGGACAGCAGCAGCGGGTCGCGCTGGCGCGGGCGCTGGCGACTGCGCCGGGCCTGCTGCTCCTCGACGAGCCGCTGTCCGCGCTGGACGCGCTGGAGCGGGTGCGCCTGCGCGGCGAAATTCGCGCGTTGCAGCAGCGGCTGGGCGTGACCACGATCCTGGTCACGCACGACCAGGAGGAGGCGCTGTCCATGGCCGACACGGTCGTCGTGATGAACCAGGGACGCATCGAACAGGTCGGTACGCCGCAACAGATCTACCGCGAGCCGGCGTGCGCCTTCGTTGCCGATTTCGTCGGCAAGGTCAACGTTCTGTCCGCCGTCGCCGAAGGTGCCGGCCGCTTCCGGATCGGCAGCCTGCTTTTCAGTGGCGCAATCGGCGCCGCGGCGGTTGCGCCGGGGACGCGGGTGAAGCTCTACCTGCGTCCTGAAGACGTTCTGGTCGACGGCGCGAGCCACGGAAATGCGAACGCGGCCAAGGGCACGGTGCGCAAGATCGAGTTCCTGGGCGCATTCTGCCTGGTCACGGTGACCCTGGCCGGCGCCGAAGATCAGCCACTCGTCGTTAACCTGTCGCGGCACAGCAGCGACGAGATGAACCTTGCTGAAGGCGCACAGCTCCAGGTCGGCCTGCCGGCTGATTGCATGCGCCTATTGGCCTAAGACCCGGGCTTCCGTGTCGATCGTTGCGCCCGCTCTCCCGCCGCTGCCGCGCGGACGCGTCAAGGCCCGCATCCACGCCGAGCGCTGGCTTGCCCACGGTTTGCTCCTTGCGTCGTGCGCCATCCTGGCCGTCTTTCTGCTCGCGCCGCTGGCGATGATTCTGGTCAAGAGCGTAGAGGACAAGAGCGGAGCATTCATCGGCACGGCGCTCTTCGGCGAATACCTGCGCAACCCCGCGCTGCGGGAATCGGTGTTGAACACCCTGTGGGTGGGGCTGGTGGTGACGGCGATTACCGTGCCGCTCGTGTTTGCCTTCGCCTACGCGCTGACGCGGAGCTGCATGCCGGCCAAGGGCATGTTCCGGCTGATCGCGCTCACGCCGATCCTATCGCCGTCGATGCTGGCGGCCATATCGTTCATCCAGTGGTTCGGCAACCAGGGCGTGCTCAAGAGCTGGCTCTTCGGCAACTCGGTGTACGGGCCGATCGGCATCGTTGTAAGCGCGGTGTACGCCGTTTTCCCGCACGCGCTGATGATCGTGCTGACCTCGCTGCTGCTCGCGGACGGCCGACTGTACGAAGCCGCGGAGTCCCTGGGCACCCCGACGTTGCGCAAGTTCCTCACCATCACGCTGCCCGGGGTGCGCTACGGGTTGGTAAGCGCCGCAATGGTCGTGTTCTCGTATACCGTGAGCGACTTTGGCATTCCGAAGGTGATTGGCGGCAACTTCAGCGTGCTCGCGCTCGACATCTTCAAGCAAGTCATCGGCCAGCAGAACTTCAACCGCGGCGCGGTGGTAAGCCTGGTGCTGCTGCTGCCGGTGTTGCTCGCGTTCATCGTCGACTGGTGGATGCAGGGGCGCCAGCAAGCGCAGTTCTCGGCGCGCGCGGTGCCCTACGTCCCCAAGCCGAGCCCGGGCTTCGACGCGGCCATGCTCGCCTTCTGCGTCGTCGTCAGCCTGGTTATCTTTGCGGTGCTCGGCATGGCCGTATACACTTCCTTCATCAAGCTCTGGCCATACGATCTGTCCTTGAGTCTGCGCCACTACGTCTTCGGCCTGATCGACGGCGGGGTGATCGACTCGTATTTCAACAGCCTCGAGATGGCGCTGTTGACCGCGGGGCTGGGAACGATGCTCATCTTCGGCACTGCCTACCTGCTGGAGAAGACGCACGGCCTGCGCCCCGTCCGCGCGCTGATCCGCCTGCAGGCGACCATTCCGATGGCGGTGCCGGGCATGGTGCTCGGGCTCGGCTATATCTTCTTCTTCAATCACCCGGACAATCCGCTCAATGTCCTCTACGGAGGCATGCTCATACTCGCGGCCTCGACGATCGTGCACTATTACACGTCGAGTCACCTGACCGCGGTTACGGCGCTGAAGGCGCTCGATAACGAGTTCGAAGCGGTGTCGGCGTCGCTCAAGGTCCCCTTTTACAAGACCTTCTTTCGCGTGACCTTGCCGGTCTGCCTGCCGGCAATCCTCGACATCGCGCGCTACCTTTTCATCAACGCGATGGTGACGATTTCCGCAGTGGTGTTTCTCTACTCGCCCGACACCAAGCTTGCGTCCATTGCGATTATCAATCTCGACGAAGCCGGCGAAATCGGTCCCGCGGCGGCAATCGGCACGCTGATCGTCGCGACCTCCGCAATCATGTGCGTCATCTATGCAGGGCTAACGCGCTGGCTGCTCGCCCGGACGCAGGCATGGCGCAAACCGCTGCCGGCATAAAGGTAAGTGATCTCGACTTGGGAGCAAGCCTACGATGAGCAATTTCGACCATGATCCCATCCTGCTGACTCCAGGTCCGTTGACGACCTCGCTCGCAACCAAGGCCGCGATGCTGCGCGACTGGGGGTCGTGGGACAGCAACTTCAACGCCGTGACCGCGCGCGTCCGGCAGCGTCTGACCGCAATCGCCAATGCCGATAGCACGCATGTCTGCGTACCCATGCAAGGCAGCGGCACATTCTCGGTGGAAGCCTCGGTCAATACGCTCGTTCCACGCCACGGTCATCTCCTGGCGCTGGTCAACGGCGCTTACGGCAAGCGTCTCGCCAAGCTGACGGAGATGCTGGGTCGGAAGCTCACCGTGCTCGAAACGGAGGTCGGAGTCCCCACCAGCGCCGCGGAGGTCGCCCGATTGCTCGACCGTGACGCCTCGATAACCCACGTCGGGTTCATTCATTGCGAGACCTCGACAGGCATCCTCAACCCGCTGGCCGAAATCGCCGCGGTCGTCGCGCAGCGCGGCCGCAGCCTGATCGTCGACGCCATGAGCAGCTTCGGGGCGATCGCCATCGATGCGCAAGCGATCGCGTTCGACGCGCTTATCGCTGCGTCGGGCAAGTGCGTCGAGGGCCCGCCCGGCATGGGATTTGTCCTCGTCCGACGCAGCGTGCTGGAAAGATGCGCTGGCAACTCGACCTCCCTTTCGCTCGACCTCTACGACCAGTGGACGTACATGGAGGCGACCATGCAGTGGCGCTACACACCGCCGACGCATGTCGTCGTCGCGCTCGACGCCGCGCTCGCGCAGTTCGAGCTACAGGGTGGACAGCCGGCGCGGCTGGCGCGCTACACGGCAAATTGCGAGACGCTCACGGCGGGCATGGCCGAGCTCGGTTTCCACGTCTTTCTCGAGCCACGCGTTCAGGCGCCGATTATCGTGACCTTTCACGCGCCGGCCGATCCGAACTACGCGTTCAAGGGGTTCTACGAGCGGGTCCGTGACAAGGGATTCATTCTCTATCCGGGCAAGCTCACGCAACTCGAGACATTTCGCGTCGGCTGCATCGGCGCGATCGGGCCCAGCGAGATGCGCCATGCGGTGAACGCTATTCGCGATACGCTGCGCGAGATGGGCATCCGGCGCGTCGCGCCCGAACCACATCCGGTCGCGGCCCGGGTCGCCTGAGCATCCGTGCGCGTCGGGCGGGGTGGGACTTGCCGCGCTCCGGAACTATAATTGGCGGAGGCGCGCATTGCGCTATCCCGGGGTGAATATCAAGATGAAACTGCGAAGCTCACGGTTTTCCGCGCCAATCGCCGTTGCCGCATGCCTGCTATCGGCCTGCACCAGCGTACCGCCGACCGGCGTCGAAGGTAAGGCCACCGAAGTCAAGCTCTATGCATCGGGTCAGCTGGCCGCGAGTCAATATGAGGTCGTGCGCCACATTTGGGTCGATTCCTGGCGTGCTGACTTTTCGGTGCCGACCTATCCGAGCGAGGCCGTCGGGATCGCCGCTTTGCGGGTTGAGGCGGCCCGTTTGGGCGCGGACGGACTGATCAACGTGACCTGCCTGGATCAGGGTCATCCGCAATGGTGGTCGAGCACGGAGGCCACGGTCCTGTGCTACGGCAATGCGATCCGCCTGCGGCGGAACGAAGGACAGCCGGCTGCAACGCCGACGGGAACCTAAGCTGAGCCCAATGCCAAGCACTTCAGAGGTTCCGTTTTCCGGTGGATGCGCTTGTGGCGCGATCCGCTATGAGTGCCTAGCGCAACCGCTGCGAATGGTCAATTGCCACTGCCGCGATTGTCAACGCGCAAGTGGGAGTGGCTATTCGGCAACGTTGATCATGCTTGCGGAGTCGGTTGGGTTGCTGTGTGGTCAGTGTCAAGAGCATCAAACGGTGGCTGATAGCGGTAATGTCGCGACACGAAAATTCTGCGCGACCTGCGGTGCTCCCTTGTTTGCGGGTAGTTCTGCCAGGCCGGAATACGTAGGCATCAGGGCCGCGAGCCTCGATGACCCGAGTCGGTTTGTCGCAGAAGCCGATGTTTGGGTAGCCAGCGCACAGCCTTGGGACCACATGAACCCAAGCGTCCCGAAATTCGCCAAGAACCGTCCCCGGCCGACCAACACCTAACCCGCATCGGCGGCTCCTGTCGCGCGTTGCCGCGACGGTCGCCCGTCGCTGTCCCCCACAGATAACGGAGAAACTGCGTTGCACGTAGCAGAGATCTTTAAGCTCCCGTTCGCGATTCTTTTCTGGGTCGTTTTCTTCTTCGCCTTCATTCGCGAGGGACGCATCATTCGAGGTTCATTTGCCGATTCACAATCCGGACAGGACAAGGGGACCTTTCGCGCAATCGTGATCGGATCGCCGATTGCCGTGATTGTGGCCTGCGCAGCGTCGTACCTGCCTTGGCTCACGATACCGTATCCCGTGGGCGCGGCGGTGCTGGGAACCCTCATGCTTATCGCCGGCGCAGTCCTTCGCCGCTTATGCTTCAATACGCTTGGACGATCCTTCACCGGAAAAGTCATCGTTGCGCAAGACCAGCGAATCGTTCAGCACGGCGTATACCGATGGGTGCGGCACCCTTCCTATACGGGGGCGCTCCTGATGTATACCGGTATCGGACTCGCGTTGGGCAGCTGGATCAGTGTGGCAATCCTCTTCTTCAGTCACTGCTATCTTTACGGAATCCGCGTCGTAGTTGAGGAAAAAGCTCTTCTCGAGACCCTTGGTGAACCTTACAGGGAATACATGTCGCGCACGAAGCGCTTCATTCCGTTTGTGATTTAGCCTGCATGCGCGAATCTGGGTCGATCCTGGCCGGTTGCGACTGCCGCAGTTCGGCTGTGGACATTCAACCTCTGTGCCCGGATCGTCACTGTTTGGCGCACGAGCGCCGCCCGCCTATCACCAGCGACCACCGCAGAGTCGCGCTATGCCTCTAACCCCCGCCAGCCTCACTGTACTTCCGGCTGCTGCCGATGAGCGCAGCCTCATCGAAGACATGATGGAACACTACCTTGCCGACCTAGGAGGCATGGGCTTGTACCCGCATCTCGAACGGTACTGGCAGGACCCGGGGCGTCATCCTTATCTCCTGCGCCACGGCGACCACGTCGTCGGCTTCGCGCTCGTCCGAAGATTCGACGATGGATCCAACTATGAACTCGTCGAGTTTTATGTTGCTGCTCGTCTAAGAAGGCACGGGTTCGGTCGCAAAGCGGCGCGCGCACTCTTC
>DASZIB010000083.1:0-1695 GCA_035937415.1 Edaphobacterium sp. (SeqCode)
GCGGGTCATGGCATCCGTATAGGCCAGCGCCGCGCGCTCGCGCGGGCTGAATGTTTTCGCGTTGCGCCAGTCGGCGAGCGCATCGCACTCCGCGTCGCTCAAGCCCTCCGGCGCCGAGAGCTGCGGCACGTGCTGCTTGAACACGTAAGCCGTGCGGTTGAGATGGGCGACGCGGACAATGACGATCTCGCGCAGCCGCCCCTCGAGATCGACCTTGAACCGCGCCGCGCTGACGAACTCGAGCCAGATGGCGGCAAGCGCCGGCGAGTGCAGCAAAAGCTTATAGACATTGATCAACGCCCCGCGCCGCCCGGCGCGGATTTTGCCGATCAGCTCGGCGAGCTCGGGGTGAGCGTTTTCTTCGACGTAGGAGATGCGGGCCATGGTTTTTATCGGATGTTGGATGCGAGGCGGGCAGCAGCGCTGACATTGGCATCCACTGTTGCGGGTAACAAGCCGTCGCCAGCGATCGTAGCCCGAATGCAGCGCAGCGAAATCCGCGGCGGCATCGACGCCTCACGGCAATCCCGGATTACGCTCCGCTCCATCCGGGCTACGCATCAGAGCGCTCGTGCAAAAATCGCGTCCTTGCGGATCTTTTCCGGTTTGATCGATTTTCGGTCGCGGCCGCATCGTGCGTCGACGCCGTTGCGATCCGATGTTTCACGGCAACAAAGCCGATGCTTCAAGGAGATCCGTGGCGCTCGCCACACCCTGGTTATTGAAAACGCCTCGGGTCAGAATAGTGTTCAACCGTCAGTCCGTGACAATCAAGGCATCCAGCGCAGTCGCTCCCTGTCCCTTGGCATGCACCATCAGCGGGTTGACATCGATCTCGGTCAATTTCGGGACCGTCTGCATCAGTCGCCCGATCGCCACGACAACCTGCACCACGGCGTCGACGTCGACGGGAGGCGCGCCACGCACGCCGGCCAGGAGCTTGGCCGAGCGGAGCTTGCCGAGCGCTTCGCGTATCTGCGCTTCGTCAGCGTTTCCAGGCACCAATTGAACATCGCCCAATGCCTCGACCCATATGCCGCCGAGTCCCAGCAGCAGGACCGTGCCCCAGCCTGGATCGCGTTTGGCGCCGACCATCAGCTCGACACCCTTGGGCGACATCTTCTCGACCAGCGCGCCCTCGATGCTGACATCGGGCGCGGCACGTTTGACGTTCCGCATCATCATGTCCCAGGCCGAGCGAAGCGCGGGTTCATCGGTCAGATTGAGCGCGACGCCGCCGGCTTCGGTCTTGTGCGATAATGCCGCGGCCTGCGCCTTGAGAACCACCGGATAGCCAATCCGTGTGGCCACCGCCGCCGCTTCGTCCGCCGTGCGTGCGAGGTCGCCATCGGGCACGCGAATGCCCGCCGCGGCGAGCAGCTTCTTGCCGCGCCATTCCGGCTGAGCGCCCTTGCCGAAGTCGGGCAGTCTCGCAAATGGCGTGGCTGCACTGGCAACGCGCGTGCGGGCAAGCGAGCGCCCGTATTTGGTGTAGAGCGCAATCGCCCGCAGCATGCGGTCGGACGAGCGGGAATATACTGCCGGGCTTTCCTTCACGGCCTCATTGACGTCGGCGCCGAGCTGCCATGTGTCGCCAAGCGCGACCAACACTTTTGGCTTGGGCGAGTGCGCCATGCCCGCGTTGAAGGCCCGCACCGGGATCGCCGTGTTGATCGGAAATGAAACGAACAGCAT
>DASZIB010000084.1:0-1872 GCA_035937415.1 Edaphobacterium sp. (SeqCode)
GCTGTCCCAGTGTATTAGCGCGCCGCCAATCGCGGCCGTGCGACTCAAGTCAACTTGCAGCCAGTGTCCCGGCGAGAAGGCTCCGCCCCATTTTGTCGACGCATCGCCGTCGATCGCAAACGCCGGCTCCATGGTCGGTTGAGCGCCCGATGAGCTGCTTGCCCGCCACTGCGTGCGCGGCGGCAGGGCTTCGTCCTCGGCGTATGCGGCCACCCCCGCCAGCGCCCCCAGAACGACGGCGGGCAACACCGTCAAAGGACCGAAAAACGACAGCAACAGGGCGCGCTTGGCCATTATGGTCTAGGGGTTGCCCATATCAGCTCCCGCAGCCGATCGGCCACACTCGCCAGCGGAGTATCGTCCGCTGTCGGGCCTCGGACAAGGGAGACAACGAATTTGCCCGGTTTGCGCTGTCCCGCAGCAATTGGGTCCCGCGCCGCAAGCACGGCGACGGAGCCGGGGCATGGGCACGGCACTGACGCCGTGCGCGGTTCGTTGTGATTCAATAGTCGCTTTCAACGGGGCGGTCCACGAGGAGCAATCTCATGGCGGCTATACCAGTAGGAGCCAGGGGTTCGTTCACGCTGGTGGTAACCGCTGAACACCTTGCCAATCGCTTCAAGGACGCTACTTTGCCACCGGTGCTGGCGACACCGGTCATGATCATGGCCATGGAGAACGCTGCTCTTAACGCGATCAAGCCCTTCCTTGGAGCGCGGGAAAGTGCGGTGGGAACGCGCGTGGACGTCCTGCATTTGGCGGCCACGCCGGTCGGCAGGCAGGTCGTCGCGGGAGCGCGAGTAACCAAAGTCGACGGTCGCCGCATCGAGTTCAGGATCGAAGCGACCGATGGCGTCGCGTCCATTGGAACCGGCACGCATGAGCGAATGGTCATCGACATGGTGCGGTTCGTCGAGCGGCTGAATCGGAACTCCGCCTAGCAACTCCGTCCTGCGCCCGCGCGCCGGCGGTTGCCAAAACGCACGTGCTGCACGGCCGCTCTCATTTGGAATCCGCAGCCTGGCGAGACGACCCTTGCGCCTACGTGCCAATCGAGCTCCGCGCCCTCCGCAAAGTCAGGTTGCGCCGTACTCCGAGGGCGGTTCCGCCGAGCACCAGTACGGAAGATACCGCGAGGCGTACTGTAATCGGCTCGTCGAACAACACTACGCCTGCCAGAGCCGCAATCACCGGCACACTCAATTGAGCGTTCGCAGCGATAATCGCTCCGAGCCTGGGCATGGCGGTGTACCAGGCGGCGTATCCAAGGCCTGAGGCGAGCGAGCCCGATAGCGCGGCGAGAACTATCCCCTGCAGATCTGCGGATCGATGCGCCCAGAACAGAGCGCTGATCAGCAGCGCGCCGGGAACCGAGCGCACAAAATTTCCGGCCGTGTCGCCGAGCGCGTCCGTCGATCGCCGTCCACGCAGTGAGTAAATCCCCCAGGCGATGCCTGCGATCAGCATGAAAACCGCTTCGAGTGCTGGAGGCGCGGCGATGCCAGGAAGCAGAAGAAGGATCAGTCCTGCGACGGCGAGCAGCCAGCCGACGACGACCGTCCGGTCAATTCGCTCGCCCCCGAAAAATCCCGCCGCAATCATCACGACCTGTACCGCCCCGAAGAGAAGCAGCGCTCCGGTGCCCGTCGTCAGTCCCACATAGGCGAATGAGAACGCAATGGCGTAAGCGAGTAACGCGAGCGCCGACGGCCAGCTCCCTCCGGCAGCTTTATCCTTGCGGCTAACCCGCACGAGTACCCACAATGTGACGGCGCCCGCGAGTACGCGGATGCTCGTGAAGCTCGCCGGATCGATGTGCGTCTGCCGCAACGCCATCCGGCACAGTACTGAATTGGCCGCAAAGGCCAGCAA
>DASZIB010000085.1:0-26877 GCA_035937415.1 Edaphobacterium sp. (SeqCode)
GTGCGACTCGATGAGGTGCAATTCTTCCGGCGTCAATCCGGCTTCGGCGACGACCCCTTCGCTCTCCAGGTGTGCTTTGATTCTTTCGAGAACCGCCTTTTCTGCCGCGGGTGGATTGCGCTCGAGCCGCGTTTCCACGAACTCCAAGTCCTTCACGATCAGGTCAAATCGGCCCTCCGGTGAGGCGACTATCGCATCCGCGGTGGAGGCCTCCTCTTCTCCGACGACATCGACGAACGCGTAGGTTTTATTGTCAGCCTTGACGAGCTTGTCAGCCTGATCCAGGCGTGCATCCTTGACCTTGTGCTTCCCGAGCGGGACGCCTGCGACACCGACTAGGCCGACTTTCATGGCAGCATCATCTCAAAACGATTGAAGGCCCCTTCAGTGTAACCTCAGCGGCTAATTTAGTTTGGGAGTCCGCTTTTTGGCAATGGCTACTTCCGCTTTGGGTCCGTGAACCGCCATCGAACGACGGCGGCTCGTAATTTATTTGTTGGTGCAATTCCGCTAGGGCTAGCGGCTCGGGATGTTACTCACCGTAGTGGCTTGACCTTGGCGGCTTCTGTGAAGTGGTGGCGACGCACTGATTCGTAATCAGTAGGTTCGGTGGTTCGAATCCACTCAACAGCGGCTCGGCTCGTACCGGAGCGGCTTGATGAATGCGGGTTGCAGGTGGCGGCCCGGCACTCGCGTCATACAAGGTCGTGCGCGCCACTCAGAATGTCGCTCTGCTTGGCGGAGGTGGAAAAGGTCGATCTGGCAAAGTGGCCGCGATGGTTGACTCGCCGCATACGTACATGTAGACTGCACTACTTGTACATATCGAGCTGTGCCATGGAGAAGCTCACCCTCACGACGCTGCGCGCGAAACTATTTGAGGTCGCCGACCGAGTGATCGAGACCGGCGTTCCCGTCGCGATAGAGCGGCGCGGCAAGACGCTGTTGCTGGCCCCACAGGCGGCGCTGCCCCGGCTCGCGCGGCTCAGGCGCAGGAAGCTCATCAGAGGAGCACCGGGGCTGCTGGTCGGCGTCAAGGCAGGCAAGTGGCGCGAAGTCCAGAATCTCAAGTAGTCCACCTCGATACCCACATCGTGTGCTGGCTCTACGAGGGTCGCCCCGAGCTTCTGTCGGCGGCCGCGAGAGCAGCCGTAGAAGGCGGACGGTTGTTCGTGTCGCCGGTCGTCGAACTGGAGCTGCAGCTACTTTACGAGATCGGCCGCATTCTCAAGGGCCCCGATCCCGTTCTTCACGCGCTTGCTCGGGAAGTCGGCCTGCAGGTGACGACAACGGTATATCGGAGCGTGGCAACTGCGGCTTGCACTCTGGGGTGGACACGCGACCCGTTCGACCGACTAATCGTCGCCGACGCCATCCTTGCGGGGGCAAAGCTGGTCACCAAGGAGAGACTGATTCGAAAGCATTGCCCGACGGCCGTCTGGTGATCGTCGCGACGGGCACCGAGTATCTTGATCACGGAATGAATCCCGGCCGCAACGATCCCTGTCCTTGCGGTAGCGGCAGGAAATTCAAGCACTGCTGCTCCCGCGCTGTGCAGTCGGCGGAGGCACCCGAGAGCCTCGTGTGGCAGCGGCTGCGGAGGCTCCTCGACGAACACAACCGCGGCATGCTGCGGTTCGTGAGCGACGCCTACCCTGGGTGCAACGAAAAGAGATCGGCGGACTCGTGTTGCCCTTGAGGGAACGTCTTGAGTTGCGCAAGCAGCGGTGGGTCCGCAGAATGCGTTTCCTGGACCCCTTCGGGCGCCCACCTTCATGACTGCGACTCCTCACGCCGCCCCGTTACTGCCGACCGGCACTGTTACGTTCTTGTTCACCGACATCGAGGGCAGCACGCGGCTGTGGGAGGCGCAGCCGGAAACGATGCGAACAGCACTTGCGCGTCACGATGCGCTATTACGCCGATCTATAGAGGCAAACCAAGGTCAAGTTTTCAAGACCGCGGGTGACGCGTTCTGCGCCGTATTCGCCACTGCGACGGATGCCGTTGGTGCTGCGTTGGCCGCCCAACGAGGGCTGCTCGCTGAGCGATGGCCGGAGCACGCCACTATTCGCGCACGGATGGCGCTCCATACGGGAGCACCCGAGTTGCGCGACGGCGACTACTTCGGTCCGCCACTCAATCAGGTGGCGCGTCTGCTTGCGATCGGCCACGGAGGCCAAACCCTACTCTCCGAGATTACGCATGATCTGTGTCGTGACCGGCTGCCTGCGGGAACCGCGCTGAAGTCGCTCGGCGAGCACAGCCTCAAGGATCTGGTGCGCCGCGAATCGGTCTTTCAGCTCTGCCATTCCGACCTGCCGCAGGCGTTTCCCCCGCTTAAGGCGCTGCTTGCGCCCATCGACGAGAAGATTCCGTCGATCGCGGTGCTGCCGTTTGTGAACATGAGCCGCGACGAGGAGAACGAGTATTTCGCGGACGGTCTCGCGGAGGAGTTGCTCAACGTGCTCTCGAAGATTCGTGGGCTGCGAGTTGCGTCGCGCACATCAGCATTCAGCTTCAAGTGCAGCAAGGCGGACATCCCAACGGTGGCGCAGAAGCTCAACGTAGCAACCATTCTCGAAGGCAGCGTGCGCAAGGCGGGCAGGCGCGTGCGTATTACTGCGCAGCTCATCGAAGTGGCGACAGACTCGCACCTGTGGTCGGACACTTACGATCGGGAGCTGGAGGACATCTTCGCGGTGCAGGACGACATCGCGCAGTCGGTGGTCAAGGAGCTGCGGAACGCGTTGCTGGGGGAGAAGCCGGACGCTGCGGCCAGCGCGGCGGTTAAAGCAGAGGTTCAGGCCGCGGCCAGGGGGCGCGGCGAGAATGCCGAGGCCTATCGGTCTTACCTGCAGGGACGATTCTTCGAGGACCGATCGACTAGGGAAGATATGGTGAAGGGGATCGAGTATTACCGGCAGGCGTTGGAGCTTGACCCACAGTACGCGCTAGCGTGGGCTGGGCTGTCGCGTTCCTACGCCTCGCAAGCCGGGAGTTCGTGGTTGCCCATCAGCGAGGGCTTTGCCAAGGCGCTGGCTGGAGCGGAGCGGGCGTTGCAGTTCGAGCCGGATCGCGCGGAGTCGCAACTTGCGATGGGTTGGATTCGCATGTATCACGACTGGGACTGGCAAGCGGCAGATACATTCCTTCGTCGAGCGGTGGAACTGGCGCCCGGCGATGCACAGGCCCTACGCGACACGGCGATCTTGGCCGGAATTCTCGGCCGGGTAGACGAAGCGGTCACGCTGCTTCGGCGGGCGGCAGTGCTCGATCCGCTGAGCGTGACGGTCCTTCGATCCCTCGGGCGGTGGTGCTACTGTGCAGGGCTCCTCGAGGAGGCGGAGGCAGCGCTGAAGAAGACGCTTGAGCTCAGCCCGCAGGGAGCGCGCACGCACCACTATCTCGGCGCCATTCGTCTGACACAGGGGTGGCTGGACGGAGCACTGGATGAGTTCCAGCGGGAAGGACACGACACCTTCCGGCTCCTGGGGCTCGCGCTCGTACAACACGCACGCGGGCAGTTTGCCCAATCGGCTGCGGCACTCCTGGAGCTCAGCGAAAAAGACCCGGAAGGGTCCGCCTATCAGATCGCGCAGGGACATGCGTATTGTGACGCGACGGACCTTGCGTTCGACTGGCTCGAGCGTGCATACACGCAGCGCGACCCCGGAACCAGCGTGGTGAAGACCGACCCGCTGCTGCACAAACTCCACGGCGATCCGCGCTGGCCGCCATTCCTCGAGAAGATGGGACTCGCGGGTTGAGTGTAAGTTGCGCGCGCCCGCAAGACTTCTAAGAAGCGATTGCGCGTTGCGCCAGGGGCTGAAAACGGAGCGGCTGGGATGTGCTTTGCCGTAACCCCAAGCGCCTTAGGTTAGTGGCTGCTACCGCGCAAACCAAAGCTAGATGGTGCTGTTGAGTGGATTCGAACCACCGACCTACTGATTACGAATCAGTTGCTCTACCAACTGAGCTACAACAGCCCGGAATGACGATGGGCGGCAGGACGCTTCCGACCGTTGGAACAAACAGCAAAGTATACCGAAGCGCGCCATCGCACACCAGACTTCCACCGTGATACACGGCGACAATGGAACGCGAGTCACTGCGATGAGCGATACGCACCATTTGTTCGGATTTCACGCCGTGACTGCGCGATTGCGTGCGCGGCCGGACAGCGTGCGGGCGCTATACGTTGGCGAAGCACGTCACGACCGTCGCGCGCGCGAACTCATCGAGCGCGCTACCACCGCCGGCGTGCCGGTGCACATGGTCGACGAACAGCGCCTCGCCGCACTCGCCGGCAATGGCAAGCACCAGGGCGTCGTTGCGGTAGTCGCCGGGGACATGCCCTACCAGACGCTCGACGAGGTGCTCGACCGCGTCCAGGAACCGCCTTTGCTCCTGATCCTCGACGGCGTCACCGATCCGCACAATCTCGGCGCATGCCTGCGTAGCGCAGACGCTTTTGGTGCGCAGGCTGTTATCGTGCCCAAGGATCGCGCAGCCGGCGTCAATGCGACCGTCGCCAAAACGGCATCCGGAGCGGCCGACACGGTGCCGGTGCTCACCGTGACCAATCTGGCGCGGAGCATGCGCGAGCTTAAGGAGCGTGGTGTTTGGCTTCTCGGTGCAGATGCCGGCGGTGAGGAGAGCCTGTTTGACGCAGATCTATCAGGCCCCATCGCGTGGGTGCTGGGGGCAGAGGGAACGGGTCTGCGCCGGCTCACCCGCGAACACTGCGATAGAATCATCAGCATCCCGCTTTCGGGGAGTGTCGAATCGCTCAACGTTTCGGTGGTGGCAGGTATATGCCTGTTCGCCGCGCGGCGGCAACGGGCGGCGCCAAAAAAAACGTGATTGCGGAACTCGATTGGCGCAATGCGTGCGCCTGGAGTCCCAAGCGTTCAATAATGGATCCCGGCGCGAAGGGTGGCGTGGAGCGCCGGGGATTCCGGCGGTTGCCTTTGCCTCTCCGGACGACTAGCATTGCCCCACCGCGCGCGCCGACACGCGCTTGCTAGAAGTCGCGGAGGAGACCCCCATGCTCGAAGCTCGTCGCGTAGGCCCGACCCCGTTGCTCCGCATTGCGCTCCTCGTTGCAGCCGTCTGCGCGTCGCCGGCGGGATTCGCGAAAGGAACGCTGGTCTATTGCTCCGAAGGCAGCCCCGAGGGCTTCCAGCCGCAGTTCTTCACCACTGGCACGACTTTCGATGCCGTGTCGGTGCCGATGTTCAACCGCCTGGTCCAGTTTGCCATCGGCACCACCAACATCGTGCCTGCGCTGGCTGAATCGTGGACGGTATCGCCCGACGGCAAGACTTATACCTTCAAGCTGCGCAAGGGGGTCAAGTTCCACAGCAACGCCAACTTCACGCCGACGCGCGACTTCAACGCCGACGACGTGCTCTTCTCCTGGAACCGGATGGCCGACGAGAACCATCCCTTCCACAAGATGACCGCCGGCCAGACCTTCGCCTATTACGACGACATGGGCATGAAGAATATCGTCGACCGGGTCGAGAAAGTCGATCCCCTCACGGTGCGCTTCGACCTGAAACGACCGGAGGCGCCGTTTCTCGCCGACATGGCGATGGATTTCGCGTCGATCCTGTCGCAGGAATATTTCGAGACGATGCAGAAAAAGGGCACGCCGAACGCGGCTGACGTCTATCCGATCGGCACCGGCCCGTTCGAATTCGTGAGTTACCAGAAGGACGCGACGATCCGCTACAAGCCGTTCGACAAGTATTGGGGCGGGCGGCCCAAGATCGACAGCCTGATCTACTCCATCACTCGCGACGCGACCGCGCGCTACGCGAAGCTCAAGACCGGCGAATGCCAAGTGATGGCCTTCCCCAAGCCGGCCGATCTGGACGAGATGAAGAAGGACCCGCAGCTCAACGTGCTGCAGAAAGAAGGCCTCAACATCGGCTACATTGCCTTCAACGTCGAGAAGAAGCCGTTCGACGACAAGCGGGTGCGCCAGGCGCTCAACCTCGCGACCAACAAGGACGCGATCCTGAAGGCGGTATACCAGGGCAACGGTCAGGTGGCCAAGAACCCGATCCCACCGATCCTCTGGAGCTACAACGACGCGGTCAAGGATTATCCGTACGATCCGGCGAAGGCGAAGGCGTTGCTCGCACAGGCCGGATTCCCCAACGGGCTCGAACTCGAGCTCTGGTATCTGCCGGTTACCCGTCCGTACAACCCGGACGGCAAGCGCATGGCGGAGATGATCCAGGCTGATTGGGAGAAAGTCGGCGTAAAGGCGACGCTCATGACCTTCGAATGGGCCGAATACCGCAAGCGCGCCAAGGGTGGCGAGCACCAGGTCGTCATGTTCGGCTGGTCGGGCGACAACGGCGATCCGGACAACTTCTTCGTGCCCTTGCTCGGCTGCGAGGCGGTAAAAGGCGGTGGCAACAACGCGCGCTGGTGCAACAAGGCTTTCGAGGACCTCATCATTAAGGCCGCGCAGACGCCGCAGCAGGCCGACCGCGCCAAGCTCTACGCGCAGGCGCAGGTGCTGTTCAAGGAAGAGGCGCCCTGGATCACCGTCGCCCATTCGATCCGCTTCGATCCGGTGCGCAAGGAGGTCAAGGGCTACCAGATGGACGCGACCGCGCATCACTACTTCGACAAGACCGAAATCGTCAAGTAAATCTGCCTGGATTCGTCATCGCGCCCGACGCGATATCCGCCGTTCGCCGCGGGCCTGGCACCGGGACTGGCGGCCCGTTCGCGGCGCGACCCGCTCGCGACCGCGAATGATCCTGATCGGCTGCCTGCCGCTTAAGCTCGCTTGCTCCGTTTCTTCCTCCGCCGCGCTGCGCTGATCGTTCCGACTTTCCTCGGCGTGACGCTGCTCGCGTTCGCGCTGATCCATCTCATTCCGGGCGATCCGGTCGAGAATCTTTCCGGCGAGCGCGGCATGGATCCGGCGCGGCGGGCGCGGCTGCTGCACGAGTTCGGGCTCGACCGACCGCTGCCGGTGCAGTACGCCGAGTATGTCGGGCAGGTTCTGCAGGGCGACCTCGGGAATTCGCTCACCACGCACGAGCCGGTCCTTTCCGAGTTCCTGACACTGTTTCCGGCGACCATCGAGCTTGCGTTCTTTGCTTTGCTCCTCGCCGTGGGGCTCGGGCTTCCGGCCGGCATTCTCGCCGCGCTCAAGCGCAACACGCCTGCCGACTACGCGGTAATGGGCGTGGCGTTGACCGGCTACTCGATGCCCATCTTCTGGTGGGCGCTGCTGCTCATACTCTTCTTTTCCGTGCAGCTCGGCTGGACGCCGGTGTCCGGACGGATCGCCGTGGAATACGACGTGCCGGTGGCGACCGGGTTCATGCTCGTCGACACGCTCAAGGCTGGCGACTGGGCGGCCCTGCGCTCCGCGCTTTCGCACCTGATCCTGCCCGCGATCGCGCTGGGCACAATCCCGCTGGCCGTGATCGCCCGGATGACGCGCTCGGCAATGCTCGAGGTGCTGCGGGAAGACTACGTGCGCACGGCGCGCGCGAAAGGACTGCCGCGCTGGCAGGTGATCCTGGTCCACGCCCTGCGCAATGCGCTAATCCCGGTGATCACCGTCATCGGCCTGCAGGTGGGGCTGCTGCTCTCCGGCGCAATTCTGACCGAAACGATATTCTCCTGGCCCGGCGTGGGGAACTGGCTGGTCCACGGCGTGCAGTCGCGCGACTATCCGGTGGTTCAAGGCGGCATCCTGCTGATCGCCGCGATTGTCATCAGCGTGAACCTGATCGTCGATCTGCTCTACGGCATCGTCAACCCGCGCATCCGACACGTATGAGCGGCGCACACGCGATCGTCCCGGCGGAAAGCATCGAGGGTCCGCTCGCCGAATTCTGGCATGCCTATGCCCAAAGCCGCGGCGCGATGCTCGGCCTTTGCCTCGCCGGCCTGTTGGTACTGCTCGCGTTGTTCGCGGGCGTCATCGCACCGCATTCTCCCTACGAGCAATTCCGCGAGTTCACGCTGACGCCGCCGGTATGGCATGCCGGCGGCCGGCTCGGCTTCATCCTCGGCACCGATCCGGTCGGCCGCGACATCCTGTCACGCCTGATCCACGGCACCCGGCTGTCGCTGCTGATCGGCCTCATCTCGGTGGCTATCTCGCTCTCGCTCGGCGTCGTGCTGGGAATGATCGCGGGCTACGTTCGCGGCTGGATCGAGACGCTCATCATGCGCCTGATGGACGTCATGCTCTCGCTGCCAAGCCTGCTCCTGGCGATCGCCGTGGTGGCAATCCTCGGGCCCGGGCTGATCAACGCCATGTACGCGATCGCGATCGTATTGCTGCCGCACTACGTGCGTCTGACGCGCGCCGCCGTCATCGCCGAAGTCGGCAAGGAATACGTCCAGTCCTCGAAGATCGCCGGCGCCGGCGCGCTGCGCGTCATGTTCAGCACGATCCTGCCGAACTGCCTCGCCCCGCTGATCGTGCAGGCGACGCTCGGTTTTTCGTCGGCGATTCTTGACGCCGCCGCGCTCGGCTTCCTCGGCTTGGGGGCGCAGCCGCCGACACCCGAGTGGGGTTCGATGCTCGCCGACGCGCTCGAGTTTATCCAGCGCGCGCCCTGGGTCGTGACCTTTCCCGGACTTGCGATTCTGGTGACGGTCCTCGCCTTCAACCTGATGGGCGATGGCCTGCGCGACGCGCTCGATCCGAAGCTGAAGCGCTGAGAAGGGCGCCGCGGCCATGCCATTGCTTGAAGTTGAAGACCTGCATGTGACCTTCGGCAGCGACACCGATCCGCTCGTGGCCGTGGAAGGTGTCGATCTCGCGCTCGAGGCGGGCGAAGTCGTCGGCTGCGTCGGGGAGTCGGGGTCGGGCAAGAGCGTGATGGCGCTGGCAGTGATGGGCCTGGTCGATTTCCCCGGACGCATCCGTGCCCGCCGGCTGGCATTTGCGGCCCGCGATCTGCTCACCCTGTCGGACGCGCAGCACAGGAGCCTCGTGGGCAAGGAAATCGCGATGATCTTTCAGGATCCCCTCGCGAGCTTGAATCCGTGCTTCACCGTCGCCTTCCAGTTGACGGAGACGCTGCGCGTCCACGGCAGTGATGCCGAGCGCGGGAGCGTCAGGCTGCGGCGCGCACGCGCGCTCGAGTTGCTGCGCCAGGTCGAGATTCCCGACGCCGAGGCCAGACTCGCGGCCTTCCCGCACCAGCTTTCCGGAGGCATGGCGCAACGGGTGATGATCGCGATGGCGATCGCCTGCAACCCGAGGCTCTTGATCGCCGACGAGCCGACCACTGCGCTCGACGTCACCGTGCAGGCGCAGGTACTCGATTTGCTGCTGCGGCTCCAGCGCGAGCGCGGCATGACGCTGCTGTTGATCACCCATGACCTGGCCGTTGTCGCCGAGACCGTGCAGCGCGTGTGCGTGATGTACGCCGGGCAGATCGTTGAAACCGGCCCGGTCGCAGACATCTTCGCCGCGCCCAAGCATCCGTACACGCAGGCGTTGCTCGGGGCGCTTCCGGAGCACAATCGCGATCGGGCGCGGCTGAAGGCCATTCCCGGCGTCGTGCCCGGAGCCCACGACCGGCCGGCGGGGTGCTTGCTGCATCCGCGCTGCGACTACGCGGTCGAGCGCTGCCGCGCGGTGCGGCCGCCGCTCGAGGGTGCCCGCGGGCGCGAAGCCCGCTGCCATTTTCCGCTCGACGCGGCCGGCCGCCCCACGCGCGGCTGGCAACCCGAAGTGAAGGCAACGCCGGTCGACGCGAGCCAATGACCGCTCCGTTGCTCGAAGCGCGCGCGCTGACGCGCCACTATGCGCTCTCGCGCGGATTGTTCCGTTCCGCCGACCTGGTGCGGGCGCTCGACGGCGTGTCCTTCGCGCTCGACGAAGGCAGAACGCTCGCCGTCGTCGGCGAGTCCGGCTGCGGCAAGTCGACGCTGGCGCGGCAGGTGACGATGATCGAGCGGCCCACCGCCGGCGCGCTGCGCATTGCCGGCAGCGACGTGGCGACGGCGGACGCCGCCACCCTCAGAGCACTGCGCCCGCTGGTGCAGATGGTGTTTCAGAATCCCTACGCATCACTGAATCCGCGCAAGAAGGTCGGTAAGCTCCTCGAGGAGCCGCTCGTGATCAACTCGGCGCTCGGCGCGGGCGAGCGGCGCGATGCCGCGCTTGGCATGCTCGCCCGGGTCGGACTCAAGGCGGAGCACTACCGCCGCTATCCGCACATGTTTTCCGGGGGACAGCGGCAGCGCATCGCGGTCGCGCGCGCCCTCATGCTGCGCCCGCGGCTGGTTGTCGCCGACGAACCTGTCTCCGCGCTCGACGTGTCGATTCAGGCACAGGTGCTGAACCTGCTGCTCGACCTGCAGCAGGACCTCGGTATCGCGTACCTGTTCATCTCCCACAATCTGCAGGTCGTGCGCCACATCGCCGACACCGTGATGGTCATGTACCTCGGCAAGAGCGTCGAGTACGGCCCGAAAGCGGCCGTGTTCGAGCGGCCGGCACATCCCTACACGCGGGCGCTGCTGGCGAGCACGCCCACGCTCGACCCCAAAACCCGGCGCGAGCGCAGCGTGCTCAAGGGCGAACTGCCATCGGCACTCAATCCGCCTTCAGGCTGTGCCTTCCACACCCGTTGTCCGCACGCCATCGAACGCTGCCGCGTCGAGACGCCCGTGCTCGCGCCACTCGGCCGGATACAGGTCGCCTGCCTGCGCGCCGCCGAGTTGAATCCATAGCGCAGAGCGGATTGACGCTGCCGTTCGCTTTGGGCATCATCGCAGCGCGTCACCAAACGCAGCTTCGCGCACCGCTGCTGACTTAAAGCCGGCACGCCCCTTTGCTCGCCTTTATCCTTCGCCGCATCCTGCAGTCCGTCGTCGTGATGACGGTGGTGGCGCTGATCGCGTTCGGCCTGTTCAACTTCACCGGCGACCCGGTGACCTTCATGGTCGGGCAGGATGCGACCCAGGAGCAGCGCGCGCAGCTGCGCACCGACCTGGGACTCGATCAGCCTTTCTACGCGCAATTCGGGCGCTTTGTCGGGCGCGCTGTCCGGGGTGAGTTCGGCCTGTCGCTGCGCCAGGGTCGGCCGGTGTCGACGCTGCTCAAGGAGCGCCTGCCCGCGACGCTGGAGCTCGCCGCGGTTGCCGCGCTGCTCGCGCTGGCGCTGGGGATTCCGGCGGGCGTGTATACCGCGTTGAAGCGCCATTCCTGGTTCGCGCAGGTGCTGCTGGCGGTGTCGCTCATCGGGGTGTCGTTGCCGACGTTCCTGATCGGCATCCTGCTCATCCTGATCTTTGCGGTGGTGCTGGGATGGCTGCCTTCGTTCGGCCGCGGCGAGACGGTTGCTCTCGGCTGGTGGACGACCGGCATGCTGACCCCGAGCGGCCTCAAGGCGCTGGTGCTGCCGTCGATCACCCTGTCGCTTTTCCAGATGACGCTGATCATGCGCCTGGTGCGCGCCGAGATGCTCGAGGTACTGCGCACCGACTACATCAAGTTCGCGCGTGCGCGCGGCCTCACCGACCGCGCGATCCATTTCGGCCACGCGCTCAAGAACACGCTGGTGCCGGTGATCACGATCACCGGCCTGCAACTGGGCGCCATCATTGCCTTTGCCATCATCACCGAGACGGTATTTCAATGGCCGGGCATGGGTCTGCTCTTCATCCAGGCGGTCAGCTTTGCCGACGTGCCGGTGATGGCCGCGTATCTGTGCTTCATCGCACTCGTATTCGTACTCATCAATCTCGTCGTCGACCTGCTCTACTATGCGGTCGACCCGCGCCTGCGCATCGAGCGCCTGGTGCCGGCGCACTGAACCTCGCTGCCCCGCCCGCGTCAAACCATCATGGGCCCGATCGATTTTCTCCGCAGCCAGCATGCCGAGCTCACGGCACTGCGCCGCGATCTGCACGCCCATCCCGAACTCGGCTTCGAGGAACATCGCACGGTACAGGTGGTGACGCGCGAGCTCGACAAGCTCGGCGTCGAATATCACACCGGCGTGGGCAAGACCGGCGTGGTGGCGGTCATTAACGGCGAGCGCCAGGACAGCGGGCGCGCGATCGGCCTGCGCGCCGACATGGACGCGCTGCCGCTGCACGAGGAAAACGACTTTGCCCACGTGTCCCGCTTCAAGGGCCGCATGCACGGCTGCGGCCACGACGGACATACGACGATGCTCCTCGGCGTCGCGCGCTACCTCGCCGGGACGCGCCGGTTCGACGGCACGGTGCACCTCATCTTCCAGCCGGGAGAGGAAGGCTTCGCCGGCGGCAAGGCGATGGTCGACGATGGCTTGTTCGAGCGCTTTCCGGTCGATGCCATCTATGCGCTGCATAACTGGCCCGGGCTGCCCCCCGGCAAGATCGCCGTACGCGCCGGGCCGATGATGGCCGCGGCCGATAGGATCGAGATTCACATCATGGGGCGCGGCGGCCACGGGGCGCACCCGCATCTGGCGGTCGATCCAGTGCTCGTGGCCGGCCACATCATCACCGCGGCGCAATCGATCGTCGCGCGCAACGTGAACCCGGTCGACACCGCGGTGGTTAGCCTTTGCGCCATGCACGCGGGCAATCTCGCCGCGATGAGCGTGATCCCGCGCGAGGCACGGCTGGTTGGCACCGTGCGCACTTTCCGGGCGCAGACCGCGGACGCGATCGAAAGGCGCCTCAACGATCTGGTGCATTCCATCGCTGCTGCCTTCGGCGCGTCGGCAACGCTCAAGTACGAACGCCAGTATCCGGCGACCGTCAATACCGAGCGCGAGGCCGAGTTCGCGGCCGACGTCGCCGTCTCCCTGATCGGCGAGCACAACGTGGTGCGCGACCTGGAACCCAGCATGGGCTCGGAGGATTTTTCGTTCATGCTGCAACGGCGTCCCGGCGCTTACGCGCGCCTCGGGCAGGGCGGGGCGGAGGGCGGCTGCTTCCTGCACAACAGCCGCTACGACTTCAACGACGAGGTCATCCCGCTTGGCGCGGGCTATATGGCCGCGCTGGCCGAGCACGCATTGCCAATTGTCGGCTAGGTTCCGGCCACGATGAACCTCGCCCCGCATTTCGCGCAGACCTACTCCGAGGCGCGCGAAAAGTTTCTGGCCGCGGCGCGGGCGTGCGGCGCGCGCATATTCCGGCGCGTGCACCCGAGTGAGCGTGGGGCCGAAGACGAGGAGTTGTCGCTCGATCTGGCGCAGCTAGGCGACGAGCACGCCCCCGGGCTGCTGCTGGTGAGCTCCGGCACCCACGGCGTGGAGGGCTTCTGCGGCTCGGGCTGCCAGGTGGCACTGCTGCACGAGCCCGCATTCTTGGCCGCGCTCGCGCAGTCCCGGGTGCGCCTGCTCATGCTGCACGCGATCAACCCGTACGGCTTCTCGCACCTGCGGCGCGCCAACGAGGACAACGTCGACCTCAATCGCAACTTCGTCGATTTTTCCGCGCCGCTGCCGGTCAACCGCGAGTACGCGGAGATTCATTCGTTGCTGCTGCCGGCGGCGTGGCCGCCGGCGCCGGAGAACGAGGCAGAGCTGCTGGCGCGCGTCGCCCGCGACGGATTGCAGGCCTTCCAGGCGGCGGTGACCGGCGGTCAGTACGCATTTGCCGACGGCATGTTCTATGGCGGCAAGCTGCCGACCTGGAGCAACGCGAGCCTGCGCGCCGCGCTACGCGGGCAGGCAGCGGCGTGCACGCGTCTGGGCTGGATCGACTTGCATACCGGGCTTGGACCGCGCGGTCACGGCGAAAAAATCTGGGCCGGCGGCGACGATGCCGGCGCGGTCGCGCGGGCAAGGGCCTGGTGGGGAGCCGAGGTCACGTCGGCCTTCGAGGGAACCGCGACGGCGGCGCGCGTCTCGGGTGTGATCGCCAACGCCGCCGCAACCGAATGCCCGCGCGCCGAGCTCACGCCCATGGTCCTCGAGTACGGTACCTACTCGCTCGAGCACACGCTGCAGGTCCTGCGCGCCGAGCACTGGCTGCAGCAGCACCCCGAGGTGCCCGAGGCGCAGCGCGCCGCAATCAAACGGGCCCTGCGCGATGCGTTCTACATCGACGCCGACGACTGGAAGACGATGGTCGTCGCGCAAGCGAAAGATGCGTGCCTGCAGGCGCTTGCCGCCCTTGCGTCGCCCGCCGCCGCCCTGGAGCCGAACCGCGCCACCCTTGGAGAGCAACAACCATGACCACGTTGCGGACCTTGCTCGTTGCCGCCATCGTCGCCGCCGCCTTCGGCGCTACCGCGGCGCAGGCGGTGACCTTCCGTTTCGCCGACCAGGGCGACGCGATCTCGATGGATCCCTATGCACTCAACGAGTCCCTGCAGTTGAGCATCATGGGCAATGTCTACGAGCCGCTCGCCGGTCGCGGCAAGCAGCTCCAGCTCGTGCCGGTGCTGGCGACGTCCTGGAAGCAGACCGCGCCGACGGTGTGGCGCTTCACGCTGCGCAAGGATGTGAAGTTCCACGACGGGACACCCTTCACCGCCGATGACGTGATCTTCAGCTACGAGCGCGCCAAGAGCGATGGCTCCGACATGAAGACCTACGTCGCCCCGATCAGCGAGATCAGGAAGGTCGACAATCTTAGCGTCGACATCATCACCGCGGAGCCGTTTCCGATCCTGCCCGACACGATCGGCTTCTGGTACATGATGAGCAAATCGTGGTGCGAGAAGAACAACGCCACCGCGCCGGTCGACGTGCGCAAGGGCAAGGAGAACGCGGCGACGCTCAAGGCCAATGGCACCGGACCCTTCCTGGTCAAGTCCCGCGAGCCGGGCGTGCGCACGGTGTTCGTTCCCAACCCGAACTACTGGACCAAGATCGAGAGCAACCTCACCGAGGTGGTGTTCACGCCGATCGGCAACGCCGCGACGCGGGTCGCGGCCTTGATCTCGGGCGACATCGACATGATGGAGCCTGCCCCTCTGCAGGATCTTGAACGGCTCTCGGCCAACCCGGCGCTCAAGATGCTGCAGGGGCCGGAGCTGCGCACGATCTTCCTCGGTATGGATCAGTCGCGCGACGAGCTGCTCTACTCCAACGTCAAGGGCAAGAATCCGTTCAAGGACAAGCGCGTGCGGCAGGCGTTCTATCAGGCGCTCGACGAGAACGCGATTGCGCACACGGTCATGCGCGGCGCCGCGACGCCGTCCAACCTCATGATTGCGCCTGGCATCCGCGGCTTTGCCAAGGATCTCAATAGCCGCCTGCCGTTCGATCCCGCGGCGGCGAAGAAGCTCTTGACCGAAGCGGGCTATCCCAACGGCTTCGAGGTCGGCATGAACTGCCCGAACGATCGCTACGTGAACGATGCCGCGATCTGCCAGGCGGTTGCGGCGATGCTGGCGAAGATCGACGTCAAGGTGAACCTCATGGTGGAGACCAAGGTCACCTACTTTCCGAAAATCCTCTCCCGCGACACCTCGTTCTACCTCCTGGGATGGACGCCGGCCTCGTACGACGCGCACAACCAAATCTATGCCATCCTGATGTCGCCGGGTCCTTCCGGGCGCGGCCAGTTCAACCTGGGCAGCTACTCGAACAAGCGCGTCGACGAGCTGGGACCGCAGATTGCGAGCGAACTCGACCAGAACAAGCGCGAGGCCATGATCCACGAAGTGTTCAAGATTCATTCCGACGATGTCGGCCACATTCCGCTCCACCAGCAGGCCCTGGCATGGGCGATGAAGAAGAACGTCGATCTCGTGCAGCTGCCCGACAACGTCAACTTCCTGAAGTGGATCGTGGTCCGGTGACCGCGCCGCTCCCCGCGGTGCGCGTACCACCGGCGCTCAGGTGATGACCGTTGCCGCGCTGCCCGGGCGACTCGCGCGCTGGTGGGACGGCGATCTGGCGTACAGCTTTCGCCGTTCTCCGGTGGCCGTGGTGGCGGCGCTGGTGCTCTTCGTCTGTCTCGCCGCGGCGCTGCTGGCGCCGTGGATCGCGCCCCACAACCCGTTTGATCTCGCCACGCTCAACCTGAGCGACGCGCTGACGCCGCCGCATGGCTTGCCAGGCGCCAAGGCGGAGTACCTGCTCGGGACCGACGACCAGGGCCGCGACGTGCTCTCGGCGATCATGTTCGGCACGCGGATTTCGCTCCTCGTCGGCGCGGCTGCGGTCGCGCTGGCGGTCTCGATCGGGGTCAGCCTGGGCCTGGTGTCCGGCTACGCCGGCGGCAGGCTCGACGCTTTCATCATGCGTGCCGCCGACGTCCAGCTTTCCTTTCCGGCGATCCTGATCGCGCTCCTGATCGACGGCATCGCGCGCGCCGTGCTGCCGCGTCAGGCGCACGGCGACGTGGCGCTGCTGGTGCTGATCGTCGCCATCGGCGTTTCCAACTGGCCGCAGTACGCCCGCACCGTGCGCGGCTCGACCCTGGTGGAGAAAAACAAGGAGTACGTGCAGGCGGCGCGGGTCATCGGCGTCACGCCGGCCGCGATCGTCTTCCGCCACCTTTTGCCCAACGTGCTCGGTCCTGTGCTTGTGCTCGCCACCATCAACATCGCCACCGCCATCGTGCTCGAGGCGACGCTGTCCTTTCTCGGCGTCGGCGTCCCGCCGACGCGGCCGTCGCTGGGCACGCTCATTCGCGTCGGCAACGATTTTCTGTTCTCCGGGGAATGGTGGATCACGATCTTTCCCGGCGCGGCACTGGTGATTCTGGTACTGGCCATCAATCTGCTGGGCGACTGGCTGCGCGACGCGCTCAATCCCCGGTTGCAATGAACGCGGCGGCCGCGATTGCCTCGAACCAGCCGGGGGCTGCATCGTGACCGCCGAGGCGCTCCTCTCCGTCAGCGGACTGCGGGTCGAGTTCCCGACGCGGCGGGGTACGCTGGTCGCGGTCGACGACGTATCGCTTTCCATCGCGCCCGGCGAAGTGCTGGGTGTGGTCGGCGAATCGGGCGCCGGCAAGTCGCTGACCGGGGCGGCGGTGATCGGACTGATCGATCCGCCGGGCCGGATCGGCGCCGGAGAGGTGCACCTGGGCGGGCGCCGGATCGACAACCTGCCGCCCGAGGCGCTGCGCAAGATCCGCGGCCGCGAGATCGGCGCCGTATTCCAGGATCCGTTGACCTCGCTCAATCCGCTGTACACGGTCGGACGCCAGCTCGTCGAGACCATCACGACGCATCTGGATCTCTCCGCCAGCGCGGCGCGCGCGCGCGCACTCGCGCTGCTCGCCGAGGTCGGGATCGCAGCGCCCGAGCGGCGGTTCGGCCACTATCCGCACCAGTTCTCGGGCGGCATGCGCCAGCGGGTGGTGATCGCCCTCGCGCTCGCGGCGCAGCCCCGGCTGATCATCGCCGACGAACCGACCACCGCGCTCGACGTGTCGATCCAGGCACAGATCATCGCCTTGCTGAAGCGCCTTTGCCGCGACCACGGCACCGCGGTGATGCTGATCACGCACGACATGGGGGTGATCGCGGAGACCGCGCACCGGGTGGCGGTCATGTACGCCGGACGCATCGTCGAAGTCGGCCCGGTTGCCGACGTCATCCATCGTGCAGCGCACCCCTACACCCGCGGCCTGATGGGCTCGATTCCGTCGATCATCGCCGAGCGCGAGCAGCTGGCGCAGATCGACGGCACGATGCCGCGCCTGACCGCAATTCCCTCCGGCTGCGCATTCCACCCGCGCTGCCCACACGCGTTCGAGCGCTGCCGTCGCGAGCGGCCGGAGTTGATGTCGGCCGGCGCCACGCGTGCCGCGTGCTGGCTCGTCTGCCGATGAACATGTCCGCGCCGCCTTTAGTCGAGCTGCTCGACGTGGCGCGTCATTTCGACGTGTCGCCGCCATGGCTCAACCGCATGCTCGAGCGCAAGCCGCGCGCGCTGCTGAAAGCGGTCGACGGGGTGAGCTTCAGCATCGGCAAAGGCGAGACGCTCGGGCTCGTCGGCGAATCGGGCTGCGGCAAGTCGACGATCGCGCGCCTCATCGTCGGCTTGTATCGGCCGACGCGCGGCGAAATTCGCTACGCGGGACGCCGCATCGATGTCGAGGGCGCCGACCCGGCCGAGCGGCGCAACATGCAGATGATCTTTCAGGATCCGTACGCGAGCCTCAATCCGCGCTGGCGCGTGGTCGATATCGTCGCCGAGCCGCTGCGGACGCGGCCTGGCGGCGCTGGCGCGTCCCGCACCACGGTCGAGGCGCGCGTGGCGAGCCTGCTCGAGCAGGTGGGTCTCGCCCGCCTCGACGGCGCCAAGTTCCCGCATCAGTTCTCCGGCGGGCAGCGGCAGCGCATTTCGATCGCGCGCGCGTTGGCCGGCAATCCCGCGTTCCTGGTCTGCGACGAACCGACCTCGGCGCTGGACGTGTCGGTGCAAGCCCAGGTGCTCAACCTGATGCGCCGCCTGCAGCGCGAACTGGGCCTGACCTTCCTGTTCATTTCCCACAACCTCGCGGTGGTGCATCACATCGCCGATCGGGTCGGCGTGATGTATCTCGGCCGGATCGTCGAGCTGGCGCCGACGCCGCGGCTTTTCGCGCGCCCCCAGCACCCGTACACGCGCATGCTGCTCGACGCCGTGCCCGACCTGGAGCTCACCGGCAAGGCGCGCACGGCGGTCGCCGGCGAAGTCCCCAATCCGCTCGATCCGCCGCCAGGTTGCGCGTTCCATCCGCGCTGTCCCTTCGCGAACGAGCGCTGCCGGCGCGAGGTGCCCGCGCTCAAGGACGTGCCCGGCGCGGCACCGGTCATGACCGTCGCTGCGTGCCACGCGGTCGAGGAAGGGCGCCTGCCGCCGCCGGCCGGTCAATAACGGCGCCTTTCACGGGGGCGGAAGGCCGCGCCGCGCCTCGGTCGGGCGGGTGAATCGGCTATAATTACGCCTTGAACGGCGGCTTGCGCTGACGAGGCCGCCCATCCGCGCGTCCCCCGAAGAATCCGAATTGCGCCTCACACAGATCAAGCTGGCCGGTTTCAAGTCGTTCGTCGATCCGACCACCATCGCCACCCCCGGACAGCTCGTCGGCATCGTCGGCCCCAACGGCTGCGGCAAGTCGAACGTAATCGACGCGGTGCGCTGGGTGCTTGGCGAATCGAAGGCCTCGGCGCTGCGTGGCGAGTCGATGCAGGACGTCATCTTCAACGGCGCCGGCGACCGCGCCCCGATCGGACGCGCCTCGGTGGAGCTGTTTTTCGACAATAGTCAGGGCCGTATCGGCGGCCAGTGGGGCCGCTACACCGAGCTGTCGATCAAGCGCGTGCTCACCCGCGACGGCGATTCGACCTATTACATCAACAGCATCCCGGTTCGCCGCCGCGATATCCACGATTTGTTCCTGGGGACGGGGCTCGGGCCCCGTGCCTACGCGATCATCGAGCAGGGCATGATCGGGCGGGTCATCGAGGCGAGACCCGAGGAATTGCGCATTTTTCTCGAAGAAGCGGCCGGGGTGTCGAAATACCGGGAGCGGCGCAAGGAAACCGAGGGGCGGCTCGCCGACTCGCGCGACAACCTCGCGCGCGTCGAGGACATCCGCCTGGAGCTTGCCGCGCAGCTCGCCAAGCTCGAAGCGCAGGCCGCGCTCGCCACGCAGTATCGCGAACACGAGGCGCAGCTGAAGCAGGCGCAAAACCTGCTCTGGTTCGCCCGAGCGCAGGACGCGGCGCGGCTGCGCGAAAAGCACAGCAGCGAAATCGCCAACCTCGCCACGGCGCTGGAGGAGCTGCTCTCCGCGGTGCGCGCGGCGGAGAACCGGGTGGAGACGCTGCGCGCCGACCAGTATCGCGCCGGGGACGAGCTGCACGAAAAACAGGGCGCGTTCTATGCCGCCAATGCCGAGGTGACGCGCCTGGAGCAGCAGCTGCAATTCGCGCGCGACAGCGAGGGGCGGTTGTCGCAGCAGGCCGCGCAGCTCGCGGCCCTGCTCGCCGGTCTCGCGGCGCAGCTCGCCGGGCTCGAGGACGAAGCGCGCGAAGGCGAGCGCGAGCTCGGCGCCGCGGTGACGCGGCGCGAGGCGGCTGGCGCGGAGGAGAGCGGGGCGCAGGCTGCCCTGCCGCAGGTGGAGTCCGGGCTGGCCGCGGCGGCGCAGACCCTGGCCGCCGTACAGCAGCAAAGTGGCGAGATCGAACAGGCGCTGCGCGTCGCCGAAGCGCGGCGCGAAAACGTGGGCAAGACGCTCGGCACACTCGCGCAGCGGCGCGAGCGCCTCGACGCCGAGGCGGGCTCGCTGGGGGCGCCACTGGCGGCGCAAATCGCGCTCGTCGCCGAACAACTCGAGCAGGAGACCGCCGACCTGGCCGGCCGGGAGGCCGGGTTCAACAGCTTGCGCGATGCGGTCCAGACGCTGCAGGAGCGACATCGCGCTGCGGGCGACGACTGGCAGCAGGCGAGCCGCGGACTGGCGGAGAGCGAGGCGCGCTCGGCGGCATTGGCCGCGCTGCAGGCGAAGATCGGTCGCAGCAAGGACGCCGACGACTGGCTCGCCGCACGCCGCCTTGAACAGGCCCGGCGGCTGTGGCAAGAGCTCGACATCGAGCGCGGCTGGGAAGATGCCCTCGAAGGGGTATTGCGCGAGCGTCTGAACGCGCTGGAACTGCCGGCGCTCGAGGCGGCGCTCGCCTGGGCCGACGGCAGCCCGCTGCCGGGACGCATCGCCGCGTATGGCGCCGACCTCTCCACCGACAGGCCCGCCGCAGGCGCGGATTCGCTGCTCGCCAAGGTCAAGCCGGGGCGCCCGGGGCTCGCGCGCCTGCTCGGCGACTGGCTCTCCGGTGTGCGCTGCCGCGCCGATGTCGCCTCCGCGATGGCCGATCGCGGCAAGCTTGGCGCCGGCGAGGCGTTCGTCACGCCGGAAGGGCATGTCGTCAGCGCGCAGGGCATCGGCTTTTTTGCGCCGGACAGCGAACTGCATGGCGTGCTGGCGCGGCAACGCGAGCTCGCCGAACTGGAAATTGCGCTCGCGACGGCGCGCCGCCAAACCAGTGCCGCCGCGACCGCACGCGACCGCAGCGAAGCGGAGCTCAACGCCCAGCAGCAGGCCTATCACGGCGAGAGCATGGCCCTGTCGTCGCAGCAGCGGCGCTGCCACGATCTCGAGATCGAGCTCCTGCAGCTGCAGCAGACCGCCGAGGCGGCGCAGAAGCGTCGTGCCGGCATCGCCGAGGAGCTCGCCGCGCTCGCCACCGAGGAAGCGGCCGAGCGCGAGGCGCAGGCCGCGATCGAGGCAGTGATCGCCGGTGCGCGCGAGCGCCTCGCCGAAGCGGCGCGTTCGGTCGCGGCCGCGCAGCATACGCGCAACCAGGCGGACGTTGCGCTCGCCCGTGCCCGGGAACGAATGCGCGCCGCCGAGCGCGCCACGCAGGAGGCCGGTTTTGCCGAGCGTTCCTGCCGCGAACGGATCGCCGAGTTCGCGCGTCGCCGCGAGGGGATCGAGGCGCAGGCTACCCAGCAGGAGGCGCTCTCCGGCCAGCTTGCCGCGGAGCGCGCGCAGATCGACTGGACGCCGGTGGAAGCTGCGCTGCAGGAGCAGCTCACCGCGCGCGCCGCCGCCGAGGCCGCTCTGGCCGCGGCGCGCGATGCCCAGGAAGCCGTCGGCGCGGAGCTCCGTTCCGGCGAAGAGCTGCGGCTCTCCGCCGAGCAAAAGCTCGAACCCGCGCGCGCCAAAATCGAAGACATGCGCTTGAAGCAGCAGGCGGCCGCACTTGCGGAAGCACAGTTTGCCGAGCAGCTCGCCCAAGCCCACGCCGACCTCGCCGTACTGCCGGCAGCTTTGAAGGCCTGGGGCCGCGCCAGCGGGCTGCCCGCCGAGATCGAACGGCTGACGCAGGCGATCGCCGGATTCGGCGCGGTCAACCTCGCCGCGCTCGACGAGCTCAAGATCGCATCCGAACGCAAGCAGTACCTCGATGCGCAGGCGCAGGACCTGACCGAGGCTATGGCGACGCTGGAGTCGGCTATCCGCCAGATCGACCGGGAGTCGCGCGAGCTCTTGCAGCAGACCTTCGACAGCGTCAACGCCAATTTCGGCAAGCTCTTTCCGGTGCTTTTCGGCGGCGGCCAGGCGCGGCTGATCCTGACCGGAGAGGAGATCCTCGACTCCGGGGTGCAGGTGATTGCGCAGCCGCCGGGCAAGCGCAACACCTCGATTCACCTCCTGTCTGGCGGCGAGAAGGCGATGACCGCGATCGCGCTCGTCTTTGCGCTGTTCCAGCTCAATCCGGCGCCATTCTGCCTGCTGGACGAGGTCGATGCGCCGCTCGACGACCCGAACACCGATCGGTTTTGTGCCATGGTGCGCGCGATGGCCGACGTGACGCAGTTCCTGTTCATCAGCCATAACAAGATCACGATGGAGATGGCGGGGCAGCTCATCGGCATCACGATGCCCGATCCGGGTGTCTCGCGGGTCGTCGCAGTCGATATCGCCGAAGCGCTCGAGCTTGCGGAAAGCGTGCCCCGGCAGGCCGCGGCGGGGCGATGAACCGGCTGTTCCTCGGCCTGCTCGTCGCCGGCGTCCTCCTCGTCGTCGGCGTGCTTGTGTACAACTGGCTGCAGGAGCGCCGCGCCCGGGGGCGCCTCGGCCAGGCGTTGACTCGTGGGGGCGGCGGTCGCGAATACGCGGAGCCCACCCTGCGCGGCGGCAATGGCGCGCCGCTGCCGCAGAATACAACCGTCGGGGAGGCAGAGGTCGATGGGGAGAACGATCTTCCGCTCGACGCTGAAGTGGCGGATGAGCCGTTGCCACAGCCTCTTACGGCCGCGCACGGCGCGCGTGACGGCAGCGCGCCCGATCCGGACATCGAGTGCGTCGTGCTGCTCAATCCGGGTGCGTCTGCGCCGGGCACTACGCTGGGGCAGGTGCCGGAGTTGCGCCATCCCGTGCGCTGGCTGGGGCGACGCGGCGCCGGTCTGCCCTGGCAGCCGATCGATGCTGCCGGCGCACCGTGGCAGGAAATCGCGGCGTGCCTGCTGCTTGCCGACCGGTCCGGGGCGGCGAAGCGCCGCGACGTCGAAGCGTTTCTGCAGGCGGTCTCCGCCGCGGCGACGACGCTGTCCGCGCCCTGCACACTACCCGACGCCGCCGAGGAGGCTGCGCGCGCGGAGGAACTCGATCAGTTCTGCGCCGATCTCGATGTCCAGATCGGGCTCACGATTCTCAAGGGCGAGCCGGGTCATATCGCCGGCACGCGGCTGCGCGGCGTCGCCGAAGCAGCGGGCTTCCGGCTTGATGCCCGCGGTCAATTCGAATACGTCGACGAGATCGGCAACGTGCTGTGCAGCCTGCAGAACTACAAGCAGGAACCGTTTACCGTCGAAAGCCTGCGCGTGCTCACGACGCCCGGTATCGTGCTCCTGATCGATGTGCCACGAGTGGCCGATCCCGTGCGTGTGTTCGATCAGATGCGGCTCATCGCCAAGCGCCTGGCCGTGACGCTCGAAGGCGTGCTCGTCGACGACAACCGTCGGCCGCTCGATGACGCGGCGCTGGCGGCGATCCGCAGCCAGGTGCAGGCAACGGCGGCGGCGCTGCGCGCGGCGCACATCGAGCCGGGCGGAACGCGCGCGCTGCGGCTGTTCGGGTAGGCGGAAGGCGCGCCGCCGCTCATGACCACCGCCAGCGTTCCGCGCAAGGCGTCCGCGCGCGCGGCGGAACTGCGCGCAGCGCTCGAGGAGCACAACTACCGCTATCACGTGCTCGACGCGCCCACGATCGACGATGCCGAATACGATGCGCTGTTCCGTGAGCTGCAGGCGCTCGAGCGCGAGCATCCGGCGCTGGCGACCCCCGACTCACCGACGCGGCGTGTCGGCGCGGAAGCCGCAACGGACTTCGCCGCGGTCACGCACCGGCTGCCGATGCTCTCGCTCGGCAACGCTTTCACGCCCGAGGAGGTGGCGGCCTTCGACCGGCGCGTCCGCGAAGCCCTGGACGGCGCAGAGGTCACCTACGCGGTCGAGCCGAAATTCGACGGCCTCGCCGTCAACCTGGTCTACGAGCACGGCCTGTTCACGCTGGGGGCGACGCGGGGCGACGGCTACGTCGGCGAGAACGTTACCGCCAACGTGCGCACGGTGAACGCCATTCCGCTCAAGCTCGCCGCGGCCAAGGATGCGCCGCCGCCGTATCTCGAGGTGCGCGGCGAGGTGCTGATGCTCAAGCGCGACTTCGAACGCCTCAACGCCGCGCAGGCAGCGCGCGGCGAGAGAACATTTGTCAATCCGCGCAACGCGGCGGCCGGTGGCCTGCGCCAGCTCGATCCGAAAATGACGGCGGCGCGGCGGCTCACGTTCTTCGCCTATGGTGTCGGCGCGGTCGATTGGGGCGCGCGCAAGCGTCCGCCGCAAACGCAATCCGCGATACTCGATTTCCTTGCGACGCTGCGCCTGCCGGTGGCGCGCGAGCGCAGCGTCGTGCGCGGCCTCGAGGGCCTGCTCGAGTACTACCGCAAGATCGGTGCAAGCCGGGCTGCGCTGCCATTTCAGATCGACGGCGTCGTCTACAAGGTCAACGATCTCGCGCAGCAGGCCGCGCTGGGCTACGTTTCCCGAGCGCCGCGCTTCGCGCTGGCGCACAAGTTCCCGGCCGAGGAAATGGCCACCGAGGTACTCGGCATCGACGTTCAGGTCGGCCGCACGGGCGCGCTGACCCCGGTCGCGCGCCTCAAGCCGGTATTCGTCGGCGGCGTCACGGTCACCAACGCCACGCTGCACAACGAAGATGAGGTGCGGCGCAAGGACGTGCGTGTCGGCGACACCGTGATCGTGCGCCGCGCGGGCGACGTGATTCCCGAAGTAGTGCGGGTGCTCAAGGAGAAGCGGCCGCGAGGCGCGCGCGAGTTCGTCATGCCCAGGAAGTGCCCCGAGTGCGGGTCGGCAGTGGTGCGGCTGCCCGACGAGGCGACCGCGCGCTGCTCGGGCGGGCTCGTCTGCCCCGCGCAGGTCAAGCAGTCGCTGCTGCACTTCGCCGGCCGGCGCGCCATGGACATCGAGGGTCTGGGCGAGAAGCTCGTCGAGCAACTGGTCGACGCGGGCGTCGTGCACACCCCGGCCGACCTGTACAAGCTCGGCGTTGCGGCACTCTCCGAACTCGAGCGCATGGCGGAAAAATCGGCAGCCAACGTCGTCGCCGCCATCGACAAGAGCCGGAAGACGACGCTCTCCCGGTTCATCTTCGCCCTGGGCATTCGCCACGTGGGCGAGGCGACGGCAAAGGATCTCGCGCAGCACTTCGGCAAGCTCGATGCGCTCATGGCTGCCGACGAGGCTGCGCTCGTCGAAGTGGCCGACGTCGGGCCGGTGCTGGCACAGAGCATCCGGCAGTTCTTTGCCGAACCACACAATCGCGAGGTGATTGCCCAGTTGCGCGCGGCCGGAGTGACGTGGCCGGAGTCCACGCCGCGGCGCGCGCCCGCAGGGAAGCTCACCGGCCTGACGTTCGTGCTGACCGGCACGCTGCCGACGCTCTCGCGCGACGAGGCGAAGGAACTCATCGAGCGTCACGGCGGCAAGGTCGCCGGCAGCGTGTCGAAAAAGACGCATTACGTGGTTGCGGGTGCCGAGCCGGGAAGCAAGCGCGACCGCGCGGACGAGCTCGGGGTGCCGGTGCTCGACGAAAAACAACTCAGGGAACTGCTTCATGGCGTTCGCTAGGATCGCCGAAGCCTGAACGGAGTCTCCGTGCCGAGCTGCCCCGCGGGCCGCCACTGCCCGCAGTGCCTAACTAGCGTGCCGGTTCGAGGTGGCGATTGTAGCGATCGTCGAAGCGCACGATGTCGTCCTCGCCGAGGTATTCCCCGCACTGCACCTCGATTAGCAGCAGCGGCTCAGAGCCGGGATTTTCGAGGCGGTGCCGCGATCCGACCGGGATGAAAGTCGATTCGTTGCCGCGCAAGGCGTAGACGCGATCACCGTTGGTGACGCGAGCCTCGCCGCTGACAACGACCCAGTGCTCGCTGCGGTGCGCGTGCATCTGCAGCGACAGCGCCGCACCGGGCCTGACCTCGATGCGCTTGATCTTGAAGCCGGGGCCCTCCTGGAGCACCGTGAATGCGCCCCAGGGCCGCAGCACCGTCCTGTGGAACCGGTACGCCTCGTGTCCGCGTGCCTTCAACTCGCCGACGACCTCCTTTACCTGTTGCAAATGGTCGCGATGCGCGATGAGCACGGCATCGGGCGTGTCGACGATATACAACCCGTCGACACCGACGGTCGCGACGATGCGGTCCTCGGCGTGCACGTAGGTATTAGTCGTGGCGATCGTCACGCGCTCGCCCTCGCCGCGATTGCCAGTCAAATCGGGTGCTGCAAGGTCCGCCATGGCGCGCCATGAGCCCACGTCGGTCCAGTCGAACTCTCCGCGGACGACCGCGACTTGCGTTGCCTGCTCCATCACGGCGACGTCGAAGGACACATCGGGCGCCGCCGCGAACAACGCCGGGTCGATCTCAAGCATGGTGTCGGCGCAGTGGTCGGCGAGCGGCTGCCAGACTGCGCGCGCCGCCTCGAGGATACGCGGGGCGTGGCAAGCGAATGCCGCGAGCGCGCGGGCCGCGGTGAAGCAGAACATGCCTGAGTTCCAGACATGGCGCGTGTCACCGGCGTAACGCGTCGCGTCGGCGAGCGGCGGCTTCTCGATGAAACGGCGGGCGCGGAACGCCCCGGGCTCCGCCAGCGCTTCGCCCAGTTCAAGATATCCGTAGCCAGTCTCCGCGCCGGTCGGGGTGATGCCGAACGTTGTGAGCCAGCCCTCGCGCGCCAGCGCAGTCGCGCGCACGACGGCGCCCGCAAACGCAGCGGTGTCGCGGATCAGATGATCTGCAGGAAGTACCAGCAGCGTCGCGTCGGCGCCGAATACCGCCTCGACGTACAGCGCCCCCAGCGCGACTGCCGCCGCGGTGTTGCGCGGAAACGG